>PAYY01000006.1 GCA_002715465.1 Fidelibacterota bacterium
AAATTAAACTTACATGGGATGATAAATCTGATGGTGAAGACGGATTTATTATAGACAAGAAAATAGATGACAATGAATGGCAAGAGCCATATATCCTTCTTGGTGCTAACTCTGAAGAATGGACTGATACTAACATAGTCCCTCTGTCAGTATATGAATACAGGATATCCGCCTATTTGGATATATATGAATCAGAATCATTAACATTGAGTTATTATAATGTTTTTCCGTCTCCTTCAGAATTAAAATTCAAAAAATTATCAAATAATCAATTAGAACTTACATGGGATGATAATTCTAATGGTGAGGAAGGTTACAAGATAGATAGAAGCGTAAATATGGGTAGTTGGGAAGAAGAAATTGTGACTTTAGGAGAAGATTCAAAATTATGGACTGATGCAAACTTTTCAGTAACGAATGATTATTCTTATAGAGTCTATGCATATTATCAAAATTTGAATAGTGCTCAAATTGTAGCAAATGTTATTACTGGCTGTACAAGTCAGAGAGCATTTAATTATAACTCGGAGGCAAATCTTGATGATGGTAGTTGTGACTTTATAATTAATGTTCCATCGGATTATTCAAAAATTCAAGATGCTATTAATGCTTCTACTGATGGAGACACTATTTTAGTCGAAAAAGGTACTTATGTTGAAAACTTGAATTATAATGGGAAAAATATTGTTCTTTTGTCAGGACATTATTCTACTGGTGATCGATCCTACATCACTGAGACAATCATAGATGGTTTTCAAAGTGGTAGTGTTGTGACTTTCTCTAATTCAGAAACCACATCGTCCGTTTTGGAAGGTTTCACTTTGAGGAACGGATACAGTGAATCAGGTGGAGGTATATATATTCTAGATGCAACTCCTACATTAAGGCACCTGATTATTGATGGTAATATTGCAGGGGGTTATGAGGCTGGTGCTGGAATTTACTTTAGTTATAGAGATAGAACTTTGAGGTTAGAGAATGTTGTTATAAGTAACAACGAGAGTACAAACTCCGTAGGGAATGGAGGCGGTATTCTAGTCAATAGAGGTAGTTTGGCACTCAAAAACTCTTTGATCATAGGTAATAAAGCATGGGATGGGGGGGGAGTTAATATTTCCGGTTATGGTATTTATGGAAATGATAATACAATTGAAAATGTTACTATAGTAAATAATGAAGGGTATCGTTCAGGAATTAGCAGTACTGGAGAACTATCGGTCAGAAATAGCATTATTTGGTTTAATGGAGGTAGTATTCCAATTAAAATGGATGATGGTTCTACAATACTTTATAGCAATCTTTATGCTGAATATGTAGGTGGTGGAAATATTAGTGCTGATCCTTTACTTGATACTAGCACTTACCGTTTACAGGCGGGCTCTCCTTCGATAGACGCCGGAGACCCGGATTCCCAGTATAACGACACAGACGGCACAAGAAATGATATGGGAGCATACGGTGGTCCCTTAGGGGATTGGAATAAATAACCAACCACCTCCATTTTCAGAATTTACTTAATTATTTGTTTTTTCTTTAAAAATACTACTCAAAACTCCAAAATTTTTATAGAACTATTCGTGTAACCTTTTCATTTTATTAGGTACCCCGGTCTATTGTTGATCCGGTTGAAAGAATTAGGTTGAAGATTTAGATTGAAATGTGTCCACATTCCAGTATTATATGTTTTTATTTTCATTTGATCCTATTATTTCTAAAATAAGTCTAAATAAGAGTAAAACTAACGTATGTGGGGGAGGGGTGTATAATGAAATATCCCTTGGATAAGAGGAAGCTTTTGACGTCATCAATATACTAGCACATGAAATACTCTTATTAGGATTGATCCCACCCCCAGAAGAGGGTAGGATCAACTGTTTTTCGTTGGCAGGATGGTTACGTTTTGGTGACAGAACGCACTTAAGTTCAATAATAGCGAGGTAGCTCGTCGGGCTCATAACCCGGAGGTCACAGGTTCAAATCCTGTCCCCGCTACAACAAAGAAAGCCCAGTTTGTCTTCAGAAACTGGGCTTTCTTTATTCCTGCGCTATTATTGAAGATTTGGATGAATTAGAGTAAATATATTAATTATTCATTTGGCTCCGCCTAAGGCGACACCAAGGAAAGAATAAATAATAATAAGCCCTGTAACAGTAATACAAAATGATCCTGGACCGGATATTGTTTTTGCTTCTTCATGTTTTATTTGTTGTTTTTTTTGAAACAAAGGCGCAATTGGGTCTTCAATCCCCGCTTTTCTTGCTTGAATTTTACATTTTGTACTCATTACAAGAAAAATTGGCGTTTCTTTCCAAGTAAGAGATTGCGGACCTTCTTTTTTTGCTTTATTTACAAGAGGATGTTCACAGCTAACTAAGAAAACGTTTTTTACTATATTATTGCTTTTTGTTTCATCTCTTAAAGGAATTCCATTTTTTTGAGTAAATAGTAAACTTGATAGTAATAGGATTAATTTCAACAATTTCATTTACTACCAACCAATGACAGTTGCTATTCTAAAAAAGGGTTTCGACATATTAATTCCACCTGAAATAGATGTACTTCCTTTTTTTGCTTTCCATTTATCATCAAATTTAGCATAAATATAACCTGCACTTCCTTCAACTGACATAAAGGAGAGAATATACATTCTCACTCCTATCCAATTAAATAGGCCCAAGGTACCGTTTGAAATTTCTGATGTTGTTGAACTCTCAACACCTAAGGTCTCATCATTAACCGTTATTTTTTTATTCATGAATTTTACATTACCGTACATAGGAGCAATACCAAAGTTTGCTTCGAACCTTTTTTTAAAAGTGAAGAAGGACTCAATAGTCAGTCCACGAAAAATAATAGGGAGAATATAATTTTCAGAAGAACGATTATATGTGATTAAACTTGTAGAAAGTTTTTTGTAGCCTAGTCTAATTGAAGGATATACATTTACCGAAAAATCATAGTTAATTGGAAACCACATGGAACCAATAGAAGATAGCTCCTGTTCAGAAAGAGACTCATTAAATTTTGTAGGTTTTGTAAAACCTAAACCAAGACCTAATCGATAGCTAAATTTATATTGCGAATAAATAGGTGTTACTAATATTATCCCAAGTAAAATAGGAATAATAATATTCCTTAAGAATCTGTAAATAAAAGGTTCTCTTGAAAACATCATAAACAGTTTAATTTATAGCATGAATTGCCAAGGTCAAATGAAGTTCTATATAGTTATTATTTTTTTATCCTTTGTTATATTAAAAAGTTCAAATCGTCATGAAGTAGTTTTTCGTGGGGGTAAAGCAATTGGAGGATATGTTTCTGAAATGACACATGATTCTCTTAAGTTAATTCCTGAAGTTGGCATTCCAACATCTTTAGATCTTGACAGTATACTTTATGTTCATGATTCAAGTGGAAAATTATTTTATCTTTCATCAGACATAAGACAGTTTTTTAATAGAGCAAAGGGTAGAGGCGGAGTAATTACTACTATTTATGGAGAGGATATATACTATAATAGCCTTGATAGAGAGTTATTCATGTTCCAACCAAAGGTAGTATATAATCATAAAGGCTCTCAAGATCGAATTGAATTGCAACTTGTTGAAATTCATAAAGTAAGACTTAACCATACTGTATCAGAATATGCTGTTAAAAAAGGTGTAATTGCTGGAGCTAGTCTGACCGCAATATTATTTTTTGCAAAATTTAAAGCAATTAAGGAGTTTTTGAATTTTAGTAAACTTTTTAAAACAGGAAATAAAGCTTACAAAACTGCTACTACAATCATTCCAATTAGCTCTATTGGATGGGTTGTGTTTGACTTTTTTAAAGGAGAGAGAGAATTAATTCTTAACCCGTTAAAGGATAAATAATTATTATGAGTTTAATGGATCTTACGGGGATGGAAACGAAAGAGCTTGAATCATTTGTTAATGATTTAGGAGAAAAAAAATTTCGAGGGAATCAAATTTTTTCATGGATTCAACAACATGGTATTACAGATATTAGCCAAATGACTACACTAACAAAACAGTTTCGTGATTCTTTGAAAACCAAAGCGAAAATTCAAGCTCCACACATCATAGATATAACTAAATCCACTGAAACTTATTCCCAAAAATTTCTTTTTGAATTAGATGATGGAATGAAAATTGAGTCTGTCTATTTACCAGAGGGGAAAAGGCGAACAGTTTGTCTGTCATCACAAATTGGGTGTCCTTTAGATTGTAAGTTCTGTGCAACAGGAAAAATGGGCTTTATTAGAAATCTTAGTGTTGGGGAGATTTTAGGTCAACTATTATCAGTTAAACGTAATATAGAAGAACGTATAACAAATGTTGTTTTTATGGGTATGGGAGAACCCATGCTTAACTATAATAATGTTATTAAAGCGGCAAAAATAATTAATGACTATAGAGGACTAAATATTAGTTCTAGAAAAATTACTATTTCTACTGTAGGTATTGCAAAAAAAATAAGGAAATTAGCTGATGACAAGGTTCCTTTTAAACTTGCTTTTAGTTTGAATGCTACTGATGACAAATCTAGAAATTTTCTTATGCCAATAAATAAAAAGTTTGATCTAGAAGAATGTATTTTAGCTTTAAAATACTATAATCAAAAATTAAAAAAACGTGTTACACTAGAGTATGTTCTTATAGCGGGGATAAATGACAGGGATGAAGACGTAAAAAATCTTTCTTCTATAATGAAGAAAATTAATTGTAATCTAAATTTAATTCCCTATAATCCAATTCTTGGTGAAAATTTTAACCGGCCGAATAGAGCTCAATTAACAAGGTTTTTTGAAAAGGTTAGTAATGGAGGAAGGACTATTACGGTTAGATGGAGTCAAGGAAAAGATATTAATGCTGCATGTGGCCAGCTCTATGCGAATAACCATAAATAGTGATGATTTACATTAAGAGGTTTTATATTCAATAAAGGTTAAATGTGTTGAAAAAAAATAATAACATAAAGATTTATACTACAGACTGGTGTCATTATTGCGTTTTGGCCAAACGATTTTTCGATGAAAAAGGTCTTATTTATGAAGAGATAAATATTGAAAAACAAGGTATAAGCAGAGAGGAAATGATGAAGTTAACTAAAGGATATAGTGTTCCTCAAATAGTTATAAATAACACGCCAATCGGAGGATATGATTCTTTAATGAGACTTATGTCAAAAGTTGAAAGCTAAGATATTTATTTAATGACCATAATTTTTTGAGAAACGGTTTTATTCTCTCCATCTAACTTGACAAAATAAGTGCCAGTAGATAGATCTTTTCCTTCTAATGATATTTCATTATATCCAGTTTGTAAAGGGTAAATATTAAGCTTCTTCACTTCTCTTCCAAGCAAGTCAACTATAGATAGTTTTATATCTTCTTGCTTAGGTAGAAAAAAACGCAATGTTGTATTTGTGTTAAATGGATTTGGAAAGTTAGGTGATAGAGTAATCTCAGTTGGTATTATTACATTTTTATCAATACTAATTCTATAATTATAGTTTTTATATGGAATAGTGTCAGTTACAATAATTACAGAAAAATTATCTAAGGTTTTAGATATTGGTATTATACTTCCACCTCTTATTCTATAAACGGAATAATTCTTACTATTTTCAAAAACTACACTAACATTAAAGCGCAAGCTATCATCATAACTTTCAAAGTTTAACTTAACAGCATCTTGATCAATTGATTTAAACTGAATATAGTGGGTTCCATTATGCATTAATTGAGTCCCAGTGTATTCAACTATAGCCTTGATGTTGGAAACGGAGACTACATGATTAAAATGAGGCTTAATTCCATAGTTTCGATAGTCATCACCTTCTTCATAACGATAATCACCAGCTTCAGGATCAGAAGTTAATAGATGATTAGCTATGGCCATTTTGTTTAGAGATTCCCTGAAAGAACTACCTTTATCTCTGAGGACTTTATCTATAGTATAAATCGAATTATTACTATTTCCCTTGCTAATATCTTTAACACTTCTTTCGAATATTTTTTTTATAGTAGATGGTCCACCTAAATGTTCAGAAAGATAACGAAAAAATATCCAACTTCCATACCAGTGAGGGCTACGATTTTGGTTTAATGATATTTGAGGTTGCTTCATCCATAAATCAAGATAATAGTAATTATCATTTATATTATCAAAAACTTCATCTTCCATCCAAACTGCACTAGATTCAAGCATCCATATTTCATCCCAAGCATCGTATCCAAATTGAATTGCATGAAAAAACTCATGGGCAAAAGTGAATTCTACACATTCATTTTCATCACATGGGAAGAAACTATAATTTTTGTTCATTACTATATAGCTAGTTAATGCAAATTTTTCTTTTTCATCAGAAAATTCATTGTCTCCAGAAAAATTATTAGCCAAATATTCCATTTGGGTATAACCATATAACGTTTCTCCAATATCCATAAGATAAATATCATAGGCATCAGTTCCACCATTATCGGAAAGCCATCTATCTGAAGGTGGTTTGTTGAAACCAAAATCATCAATTTCTATTTTATAGGTTGTTTCAGCCGTTTTGGCAATCAGTTCTACAAAGTCGGGTATTTCATTTTGATTGGTATCTGATGAGTCTATTGCATGAGGTCCTGAAAGGGTATAATGAATTCTAAAAATACTTGTATCATAATTCAGTTCTAATTCCTTAGGTCGATTAAAACCAGCAATTTTTCGAGATGTATCAATCCCCAATTCATTTAAACGTTTTTTTGCTAATTCATTTAGCATATTGGAATTATTAGCCAGATTCATTAGAGTTGGGAGACCACATTTAATAAAATCTTCTTTGTTAAGATTAGCTAAATTTTCATTTCGCCAAGTGATTTTACGTATTGATGATATCAGATCATTCTCATTTAATTTATTTAGTTTCTCTAATCCAGATGCCCATAGAATTCCAGTGGAAAATATGGAAATAAATAAAATATTCACGAATCTTCGTTTATTCCTCTTGCTTTTCGTTGATTCTTAGCATCTTCGACTATTTTTTTAGCTAATTCTTTGTCCACATATTCTTTTTGAAAACATATTTTTTTCAAATCATCATTTTTTTGCTTAAATCTAGCTCTTATAAATAATGCAAAAAATAGAATCCCTAAGACATAGAATATTGCAAAATAATTACTCATATTTTACTTTTTTATTTTCCTTATTTGTAAGAACCCATCCGGTTATTATGGTAAGCAATCCTATAGTAGTTGTTGATCTTTCAGATCGAAGAATACCTTTTCCGGCAATTCCTCCTCCAATAAAAATTAGCCCAAAAGGTAATGCATCATTCCAAGAATTTTGTTTTGTATCCTCTAGTTCTATTTCCTTTATCGGATTCTTCATTGCTACGACCTTAATTGTATTAAATGATTCAGTTAAAGGTTGACGGAGTGTAAGAACAATTTCTCCATCAGTATTACTTTTAATTTCAAATTCTTCAACAGTCTCCTTAATTCGAAAATTCAATTGTGATGATTCGGCTATCTGATATATTTCTATTGATGAAATAGGGCCAGTTTTTGAAAATGGCCAAGATTTTGTTGTATCTATAATAGTACCATGAAGGGTAAGATAAAACCATCCAGAGTCTTTAAACCAACCAGATATATTATCCTCTGAAAGATATTTGTTAAGAAATATTTTAACTAGAGTACCATTGCTTTTTTCAAAAATTTCAAAACCTTTAACTTCAATATTTTCTTCGCCTCTAATATTTACGGATAAAACGAGTAAAATAATTAATATTGATTTAGTATCTTTAAATAACATTTCTAACTTTATAAATGAATATAAAAACATTGAACAAAATAATGTTATAACATTGTATATTTAGTGGTTCGAGGTTAAAACATTGAAAACGATTTTCCGAGGTTTACTGCTTTTGTTGGCGCTGTCAATTTTTATTGGCGGGTCTCCATCTATATTATATTCATCATCATCATCATTTCCATTGCAAAAAAAACAGGCTAGGAAGAAAAAGATTTCATCTGCAAAATCTTCTTCAAAAAAGAAGTCGAATTCAACCCAATCTAAAAAATATATTGCAAGGGGAAAACAAAGAGTCAAACAAAAAAATTACAAAGGTGCACTTAGTGATTTTAAAAGAGCTCATAAAATGGCTCCATCAAAATTGACTCAAACCTATATCAAAAAACTGACACCATTAGCGAAAAAATCTGCATCAAAACAAGTAAGCAAAAAATCCAACCTTCCAACAAAATCTGAAGTCAAGCCAACAAGTCCTTATAAACTTTCAGAAAGTATTTATGATTTATCCAATAAACTGAATTCATCCACACGGAAAATGAGAAATGCTCGTATGTCTCTTAAACCTATAGATAATAAAACTCCGGAAGAGATTAATCATAAAAGATTGGAATTTTTACGTATTAACGCATTAGAAAAACCTAATGATCGAAGGGCTCAGAGGGACATGGCAATTCAATATGAAAGAGAAGGACGCTTTTCAGAAGCAAAGGCTATATATATCCGTCTCATTGCTTCTGAACCTGAAGTAGCTGACCATCATTATTTTCTTGGATCTCTATACACTAAAATAGGTCAAACAAGCAATGCACGTTTTGCATTTAGAGAAGCCTTGTCTTTGGATGCCAATCATGGTCCTACTATTGAAGCTCTTGCAAGATATGGAGATAATTTGAATACTAAGGGAATGGCTGGGGAAATTATTGAAGAGTTAACAATTCAAAAAAAACCAAATTTGCAAGCCCAATTACTAAAAGAAGTTCAATCTTACATAGAGTCTGGTGCTTTTGATAAAGTTATTATCTTGGCTAATGACCATTCTAGTCGTTTTTCTCAGAGTTCCTCTCTTTCGTATATGTTGGGTCAGTCACATGAAGCAACAGGAGACCTTGAAGCTGCGCAAGAGGCATATAAGAGCAGTATGGAGATTAATCAATCAGATACTCGTGGTGGTATAGCTATCGGTGATATTTATTTTAACCAAGGAAACTATCTTTACGCTGCAATTAGATATGAAGATATTTTATCTAGGGATCCTAGGAATATTGCTTTGAGGAATAAAATTGGTTTAAGCTACTACCGCGCATTTGAATGGGGGAAAGCTGCTTCAACATGGGAGGAGCTGCTCACTTTTGCACCTGATCATGGTGAAGTTCGAATGCTTCTCCCAGAGGTTTATTATATTATGAGTCTTGAATATGAAAGAACAGGATTCAAAGATTTAAGTAGACGATCATTTTCTAACGCTTTATCAGTTAATCCCAATAGTTCTTCATGGTTAGCTAATTCATTAAAGACAGCTGGAGAGTTTTATCGCGAGAATGGTATGTATAAGTTGTCTTTGAGAGCATATAAAGATGCGATGGAATTACTACCTTCTGATATAGATACTTATAATGGGCTTGGTGCTACATATTGGTATATGGGAGAAAAACAGATGGCGGTAACAGCTTGGGAAAAAAGTTTATCCTATACTTCTGATGATAATGCTGCAAAAGGTTGGCTCCTATTAGCTAATCGATCTTTAGATTAATTTTTTAGAGAAAAACTTTAACTTGTAAGTTTCCAAAATGTGGAATAGGTCTATATATATTCTCTTGTTTTTTCTTTGTACGTCTTTTGCCTCTGAGCGTCCAGGAAATGGCAGATTATGGGAAGGAATTAATGCTTTTTATTCCTATAGATTTGATGAATCAGTAGAGATCCTATCTGAAGTAAAACTTAATCATCCAGAACATCCTACGGTCCATTTTACTTGGGCTGTATCAAAATGGCTTCGAGCTCAAGCATATAATGGAATTGAAGCAAGTTATGATACTCTTTTTGATGCTTTAGATGAAATTATTCCATTATATGAATATTATGTAAAGATAAAACCTGATGATCCGCATTATAGGCTTTATGAGGCAGCATCAAAAGGTCTTAAAGCTAGGGTTCATTTAGGAAAGAAGGAATGGCTAAGTGTTATATTAGAAGGTATTAATGGTTATAGTGGGGTATTAAGCGTTTATAAAAAACATCCTGAACTTTACGATGCTTATTTTCCATTAGGCATACTTAATTATTATAGTGGAAATATGTCTGGGATTGTTCGTTTTATGTCTGGGTTTGTTGGTATTAAGGCGGACAAAGATTTGGGCCTACATTTAATTAATATTTCTTCTGAAAAAGGTGAATTTGCATGGATTGAAGCCTCTCAAATACTTGTGTTTATCTACCTCTGGATGGATTTGAACTATACTAAGGCTTTAGATATATCCAAAGAGCTTGTAAATAAAATGCCGGAAAGTATTTATAATCAACATTTATTTACAGAAAGTTTGATTCGAGTAAATAGATTAGATCTTGCCAAAAATAATTTGGATAAAACATACATAATGGTAGAAAATATTCCACCATTATCAAAAAAAAGTTGGGTGCCTACATTAAATTATCAACAAGCATTATTAGCGTTTCATAAAAAGGATTACAATAGTGCTATGTTATTTGTCACGAAATCAATAGATCATTTTAATGCTGAACTTGATACTCCCTTAGGTTTTAGCTATCTTTTGAGAGGAATGATTTATGATCTTAGTGGACAAAGAAAAAATGCTGTTGCTAATTATCGTTTGGCAATTAATTTAGACAATCATACAGTGGCGATGGTTGAAGCTAGAAAATATCTTAATAGACCTTATTTGAATTCTATTAAATAGCCTTTAATTGGTTTTTCTTAATAAGAAGGGTAATTTTACAAGAGAATGGAATCTACAAAACCAATAGATAGACGAAAAACACGTCAAGTAATGGTTGGAGATGTACCAGTAGGAGGAGATGCTCCAATATCTGTTCAGTCTATGACTACTACTAAGACTGATGATATAGAAGCAACAATTAAAGAAATTGATCGTTTAGAAGAAGCGGGTTGCCAAATAATTCGCTTAACAGTTCCTGATGAAGCTTCGGCCAAGGCTCTTCCTAAATATAAAAAACGGATGAAAGTTCCTCTTGTAGCAGATATTCATTTTAATTATAAAATGGCGCTATTAGCTGTTGATGGTGGAGCTGATAAGATTAGAATTAACCCTGGTAATATTGGAAATCGTGATAGGGTTGAAAAGGTTCTTACAAAAGTTAAGGATGCTCATCTACCTATTAGAATTGGTGTAAATGCGGGTAGCCTTGAACGCGATCTATTAGAAAAATATGGATATCCTACTCCGAAGGCAATGGTTGAGAGTGCTAAACGCCATATAGATATTTGCAAAGCATTTGACTTTGAAGATATAATAGTCTCTCTTAAGGCTTCCGATGTTCGCTTAATGATTGATTCATATACTCTTTTTTCAAAAGAGTATGATTATCCAGTTCATTTAGGCGTAACTGAAGCTGGACCAGCAAAATCAGGTACTATTAAATCAGCTGTTGGTCTTGGGGCACTCCTTCAAAAGGGAATAGGAGATACAATAAGGGTAAGTCTTACTGATGATCCAGTTGAAGAAGTTAAGGTTGGTTTTGAAATTCTGAAATCTTTGGGGCTTGCTAGTCGAGGTGTTACAATTATTGCTTGTCCAACTTGCGGTCGTCTTGAAGTAGATCTTTTTAAAATAGCTGGTGAAATGGAAAAGAAATTGTCTCATGTAAAAAAACCTATTTCCCTTGCTCTAATGGGCTGTGCTGTTAATGGTCCCGGAGAAGCTACTCATGCGGATATGGGTATTGCGTTTGGAAATGGTGGAGGTTTACTATATAAAGAGGGTAAGAAAGTAGGTCATGTAGACGAAGAAGAAGCAATTGATAAACTAATTAATATGATTGAATTAGAAGAAAATAAAAATTCTAATTTAGATTCTCATAAAAATGAGGAGGCTAAATGAAAAATGTTAGAGATTTCATCTTAATTTTTTTATTTACGGGTTTTATTTATGGTCAAACAGATTATTCACCTATACCTCTTTATTGGAAAACACTTAAATCGGAAGAGAAGGAGATATATTTGTTTGGTTATTTAACTCAAGTTTATGATACTCATAAATCATTAATCAGTGAGACTGGTCGGGGTGAATTTACTAAGTGGTATTATGATAATCGTGCTGAACTTGCATATAATATTTTTGATCTTCTTGATACTATAGCTGTAACAAAGTTCGTAGGTTGGGTAGATGATTTTTATTCTCACCAAGAATATCGTGAACGTTCTTTTCCCGAAGCTCTTAAATATGCTTATGATCGTTCACAGATGAAGGGACAAACATTATTAGAAAAATATGATACTCTTATGAGAAAGAAAAAGAAAGCAAAATAGAAATTTTGTTTAAACGTCTTGCAAAACAAATTAGTGATTGGCGAGAGATCTTTCGAGAAGGAGGCTTTAAATTACTGATTAAAAGAAAAGGGTGGACTGTTTTATTCGTATTCTTTTTTTATTATTTAATTCGAGATAGTATTCTTTATTTACTTATACCATATCTAGCAATAAAAGGTTTTTTCTCTTGTTCCTAAGTCTTTTGGTTTAGAAAAAATGTAACTTTTTTATAATGACAAAGTATTCTGTTTTCAGATTAGAAGAGTGGTTTGAAAAATATGAGTTTAATGTAGACCATAACCTTGGATCAAGTAGTTGTGCTAGAATGACAATTGATGATTTTTTTCATATTACGGGAAAGCCACTGGATTTTAGAAATATTTCTCTAAATGCTACTCCCGGAGCTGGATCCGAGGAACTTAGAAAAGAAATCAGTTTATGGTATAATAAAGGTTCTATCAATAATATTTATATAACATCATCAAGTACAGAGGCAATTTTCCTATTAATTGAGTCACTTTTATCTGAGGGGGATTCTTTAATCGCAATGTTTCCGATGTATCCAGCTCTTTATCAATTAGCATTGGATAAAAAAATAGAAGTTCGATATTGGAATCTAGAACATTCTAATAAATTTAAACCAGATTTTGATGATCTAATTAAACTTATAGATGATAGCACTAAACTTATTTTAATCAATAATCCTCAAAATCCTACTGGACAAATTTTATTATATGAAGATCTTAAATATTTATCTGATTTTTCAAAAAAATATGGTATACAACTATGGGTTGATGAAGTATTTAGGGGAATTACTATAGATGGTGGGCCAGTAACTCCATCTATAAGGGATATTGATGAAAGTTCTATTGCAACTGGATCTATGTCTAAATCATTTGGTCTTTCCGGTCTTCGAATAGGATGGATTAGTGCGCCAAAAAAAATTATTCATGATTTATACCATATTCGTTTTTATACAACAGTTTCAGCACCAATTCTAGAACAGAAAATTGCTACTGAGGCTCATCGAAATCGAGAAAAAATATTTTTTCGAAACCAAACTATAATTAATAATAATTATGATTATTTAAAAGCATGGATGGTTGAGCGTCAGGATATTTTTCATTGGATCAAACCCAAAGGAGGGCCAGTTACTTTCCCTAAATTTATTCCTAAAATAAAAACAGATGAGTTTTGCAAAAAATTAGTTGAAGAAAAATCAGTTCTCCTAGTACCTGGAAATTATGCTTTTTTCTCGGAAGGTTTTATCAGGATAGGATATGGTGAATCTCAAAATTTTGAAGAAGGAATGTCAAGGATTAGTAAAATACTCAATGATATTTTTTAATGGTATATATTTATGAACTTAAAGTACGGAGTATTTTTTTGTTCTATACTGTTTTTTACTTGTTCAGGAGGGAATTCTTTGACAACTCTTGAAATAGATGGAACAATGACTGAAGTTTCTTCAAAAGTATCTAAAGGTGATTCAATTATAGTAAAAATGACCTCTTATCATGAAAATGGTGAAATAAGCATAATAAAGAATTATAAAAATGGTGTTCCTCATGGTAAATGGTTATGGTTCAATGAAGAGGGAGGAAGAGATACTCTCCGTTTATACAAAGATAGTTTGCTCAATGGAAAATCAAGAGCATGGCATGTTAATGGTGAAGTTTTTTATGATAAAGAATTTAAAAATGGTAAAAAGACAGGCGTTTGGCGAAGTTGGTATGATGATAAAAAAAATAGATCATTATCTGAATATAATGAAGATTTATTACATGGTACTGTAGCTGAATGGTATTCTAATGGAGTATTATCCAAGTTAACTCATTATTCAGAAGGAAAAAGGAATGGAACGGCAAGTAAATGGTCTCCTAAGGGTAAATTAATTGCCCATAGAGTTTTTATTGAAGATATTCCTCATGTTGAAATATTTTGGCATGATTCAAGTGAGTTAAGTAAGATTGTTGCTTATAGAGAGGGTGAAAAGTCTTGGCATATTAACTGGGATCAATATGGTAGACGTTTAAGTAAGCCTTTACATGACAAACATTTTATATTTAGAGAACGTAATAAATTAGGTGGTCGAAAGGTTGAGTCTGATTTTATTGGAGAAAAAAAACATGGTGTCGAGATTCAATGGCACGATAATGGGAGAATATCAATTATTCAAGTATATGTTAGAAATCGAATTATTTATGAACGTAAAATGAATGAAAAAGGTAAATTCCAATTAGAAACAGTTAGTTTAAAAGGTAAACAAATTTGGAATACAAAAACATTACCAAAGATTCCTTCTTAGAGAAAAAGTTCCAATAGTATATTCTGGTACAAATATTTATGTCATTTAATCTTCAATCTTATACTGATTTTATAATTGCCTCTGGCTTTATTGTTGGAGCTGCTATACTAGGTTGGTTATTTAAACGTTATGTCCACAAACATCTAAAACGAGTTGCAGAAAAGACTAATTGGCAAGGTGATGATGTAGTTTTAGAATCTGTTGAAACTTCTAGTTTATTTTGGTTTTTGCTCGGCGGCATCTATATGAGTTTAGAGAGATTCCCCTTTGATGAATCTATTGTAAATATTATTCAAACTGTGGTTGTCGTTTTACTCATTTTTTCTATTACAATATCTTTGTCAAGAATAATTGTTGGCTTGTTAGAAATGTTTGCTGAAAAAAATGATGCTTTCCCTTCAACTACGATGATTTCTAATCTTGTTAGGATTGTGATTATTACGATTGGACTTCTTGTAATTTTTCAAACTCTTGGCATTTCAATTACACCTGTTCTCACTGCTCTTGGCGTAGGAGGTTTGGCAATATCTCTGGCTTTAAAGGATACTCTTTCAGATCTCTTTGCAGGTTTACATATTTTATTATCTCGGAAAGTTGTACCAGGTGACCTTGTAGAGTTAGAAACATTTCAAAAAGGAACAGTTCAAAATATTTCTTGGCGAAATACTATTATCAAAGATAGAAGAAATAATACAGTAGTAATACCTAACTCTAAGCTATCTACTGCCATTATGCGAAACTTTGATATGCCTGTGAAACAGCTAATAACGAGAGTGTCATGCGGAGTTAGCTACGATAGCGATTTAGAACATGTAGAGAAAATCGTTTTAGATGTTGCTAATCAAGTCCAATCGTCTGTTAAAGGAGCTATTAGTAATTTTGAACCAACTATGATATTTACAGCATTTGGTCAGTCAAGTATAGATTTTCGAGTATCTATGGGTGCTGAGGATTATGCAGGTCAGTGGGCTATTACTCATGAGTTTATTAAAAAAATTCATAAACGTTTTAATGATGAGGGTATTGTTATTCCATATCCAATCCGAACAATTTATCAAAAACAAGCTATTTAAATAAAAAAGTTTATTTTTAACATTTAATAACAAAAAATGAAGCCATTATTTTGGATTTTTTCAGGATCTTTACTTGGTGCTATTTCTCTTGCATTAGGTGCTTTTGGTGCTCATGGCTTGAAATCAAAGTTGGGGAATGATCTTCTTAATACTTTTGAGACAGCCACACGTTATCAAATGTATCATGCTTTCGCCATTATTTGTCTTGGTTTAATAATGAATTCATTTCATTCTTCGTTATTTTCTTGGTCTGGTTGGTTTTTTATTATAGGAACAATCCTTTTTTCAGGTAGTCTTTATATTTTTGTTTTGACTGGTATAAAATCCTTTGGTGCCATTGCTCCAATTGGTGGACTTTCTTTATTATTTGGCTGGATTTTTCTTGCGATTGGAGCCTGTAATAGTTCAAATCTTAATTAACAATAATTTTTATTAACAAAGATAAGATGATAGATTAAGTGAAATTAAAAATAAAGCCATTTAACTCAACTATTTTTCAATTATACTCGAATCATAAACACTACCATCCTGGTGATGCAGGGATAGATTTATTCGTTCCTAATGAGATAACTATTGAAGGTAGACAAACCGCTCCAATTAATCTTCAAATTGCTTGTGAAATGGATGATGGTAGGCCTTATTTTTTAATTCCACGTTCGAGTATTTCAAAAACCCCTTTAAGATTATCTAATTCAATAGGATTAATTGATGGAGGTTATCGTGGAGAATTAATTGCATATTGTGATAACATTAGTAATGAGTCCTATACAGTATTAAGTGGCCAAAGATTATTTCAAATACTAAGAATGGATGGGGTCCCTTTAGAAATTGAATTGGTAAATGAATTAAGTGAAACAAGGAGAGGTAGTGGGGGCTTTGGGAGTACTGGTTCTTGAGTAAGATAAAAGACAAAAATTTAGCTGATAAGGGTCGAAAGGCTTTGGTATGGGCTCAAGAAAATATGCCAATATTAAATAGTATTCGAGAGAGATTTGAAGAAAGTAAGCCTTTTAAAGGAATATCTATTGGGGTCTCAATGCATATTGAACAAAAGACTGGGGTTTTACTTCAGACATTGCATAGTGGAGGTGCAGAAATTACAGCTAGTTCTTCTAATCCACTAACTACTGATGATGCAGTCGCTGCTACACTAAGTGAAAATATGAATATTTTTGCATGGTCAACACAGACAAAGGATGAATATTATGAATGTATTGATTTAGTTATTCGCTCAGCACCAAATATTACTCTAGATGATGGTGGAGATCTTAACTTCCTACTACATTCAAAATATCCATCTATATTAAAGGAAGTTCTTGGGGGTTGTGAAGAAACAACTACAGGATATATTAGATTAAAGGCTATGAAAGAAGATGGGGAATTAAAAATACCAATAATAGCTGTAAATAATGCTTACTCAAAATATCTTTTTGATAATCGATATGGAACTGGTCAAAGTGTAATAGATGCTATTGCATCAGCGACAAATATGTTGATTGCTGGAAAAACTATAGTTGTAATCGGTTATGGTTGGGTTGGCAGGGGAATTGCTATGCGACTTAAAGGGATGGGCGCTAGAGTTGTTGTTGTTGAAACAGCATCATCGGGTATGCAGGAAGGTCAGTCAGGTTTTCATCGTGGGTTAGAGGCATTATATGATGGTAATTGGGTAATGTCTATGGAAGAGGCTGCTATTATTGGAGATATTTTTATTACAGCAACTGGAAATAAACATGTTATATCGAGACACCACTTCAAGTTAATGAAAGACAATGTTATTCTTTCTAATGCGGGTCATTTTAATAATGAGATTGATGTTGATGGTCTTAAAGATATGTGTAAAGAGTCAAAAGAAATCATGACAAATTTAGTTCGTTATCGATTAAAAAATGGTAAGAGCGTTATACTACTTTCAGATGGTAGACTAGTAAATTTGGTCCGTCCAACCGGACATGGACATCCAATTGAGATTATGGATGGCAGTTTTGCTGTGCAAGCTCTTTGTGTAGAATATCTAGCAACATTAGAAGAGAAATTATCTCCTAATATTTATAATGTTCCAGAATTGCTTGATGAGGAAGTTGCTAGACTAGCGCTTATTTCCCATGGGATTAACCTTCAAAAACCAACTCCCCAACAGGTAGAGTATTCTAAACATTGGGAAGAAGGTACCTAATAATATTTTAAAGCTTAATTAATAGAAAAGGACAATGAAGATTCTTTTTTCATTATGCTAATTATTGTTTGGCACTCATATAAAAAGAGTGCTAATTTCGTTCGCTCTAATCAATCTGGTTAGGGTATGTTAACTAACAATAAAGGAGACAACAAGAAATGGCACTGAAAATTAAGCCTTTGGCTGACAGAGTCGTTGTCGAACCTGCAGAGGCTGAAGAGGTATCTGCTGGTGGGATTATTCTTCCCGATACTGCTCAGGAAAAGCCTCAGCAAGGGAAGATCGTTGCTGTTGGACCAGGTAAAGTAAGTGATTCAGGAAATTTAGTTGAGCCTACTTTAAAAGCTGGTGACAGCGTCCTATATGGTAAGTACTCTGGAACTGAAGTAACCATTGATGGCAATGAGTACTCAATAATGCGCGAGAGTGATATCCTCGCAATCCTATAAAATAGAACTATTCAGAGGAGAATAAATAATGGCGAAACAGATTGAATTCGACGCTGATGCCCGTTCAGCTTTGAAAGCTGGTGTTGACAAACTAGCTAATGCGGTTAAAGTAACTTTAGGGCCACGGGGTCGCAATGTCGTCATCGACAAAAAGTTTGGTGCTCCTACGTCCACCAAGGATGGTGTGACTGTTGCTAAGGAGATTGAACTTGAAAATAATATTGAAAACATGGGAGCCCAGATGGTTCGTGAAGTTGCTTCAAAAACTTCCGATGTAGCTGGTGATGGTACAACAACGGCGACCATTATTGCTCAAGCAATAATTCGTGAGGGAATGAAAAATGTAACCGCTGGTGCAAATCCTATGGAGATAAAACGTGGCATAGATGCGGCTGTTTCAGTGGTTGTAGAAGGTCTTCAGGGACAAAGTAAAGATCTTCCAGGTAAAACTGAAATTGCTCAGGTTGCAAGTATTTCTGCAAATAATGATCCTGAGATAGGTAATCTTATTGCTGATGCAATGGAAAAAGTTGGAAAAGATGGAGTGATTACTGTTGAAGAAGCAAAGTCTACGGAAACTTCTTTAGAAGTAGTAGAAGGAATGCAATTTGATCGTGGTTATTTGTCACCCTATTTTGTAACAAATTCAGATAATATGGAAGCTGACTTAGATGATCCTGCTATTCTGATTCACGATAAGAAAATCAGTACTATGAAAGACCTTCTTCCGATTCTTGAAAAGACATCTCAAGCTGGTAAAAGCTTGTTGATTATTGCTGAGGATGTTGAAGGTGAAGCAATTGCTACTCTTGTAGTCAATAAGCTTCGTGGTACATTAAAAGTTGCAGCTGTAAAAGCTCCAGGCTTTGGTGATCGTCGTAAAGCAATGCTTCAAGATATAGCTGTTCTTACTGGTGGAACTGTGATTTCAGAAGAGCAGGGATATAAACTGGAGAATGCTACACTTTCTTATCTTGGAACAGCTAAACGCGTTGTGATTGATAAGGATAATACGACTGTTGTTTCTGGTGCTGGAAAATCTGATATGATCAAAGCTCGAATAAATGAGATCAAAGTTCAGATTGATAAAAGTACTTCTGATTATGACAAGGAAAAGCTACAAGAAAGACTTGCCAAATTATCTGGTGGTGTAGCTGTTCTTAATGTTGGTGCAGCAACAGAAGTTGAGATGAAGGAAAAGAAGGCACGCGTTGAGGATGCACTTCACGCTACCCGTGCAGCTGTAGAAGAAGGTATCGTTCCAGGCGGTGGTGTTGCTTTAGTTCGTACTTTGGATAAGGTAAGTAAAATGAAGCTTAGTGATGAACAGATGGTTGGCGTTAATATTGTATTGCGTTCATTAGAAGAGCCACTTCGCCAAATTGCGAACAATGCTGGTCATGAAGCCTCAATTGTTTTGCAACAAGTTAAAGAAGGTAAAGGTGATCATGGTTTCGATGCTTATAGTGAGCAATATGTTAATATGTTCGAAGCTGGTATTATTGATCCTACCAAAGTTACCAGAGTTGCAATTCAAATGGCTGCATCTATAGCTGGATTGCTATTGACAACTGAAGCAGTAATTTCTGATATTCCGGAGAAGGATCCTCCTATGCCTCCTATGCCTCCTGGTGGTGATATGGGTGGAATGGGTGGAATGATGTAATCTACTCTTTTAGTAGTAATTCTGTTGGAGAAGCCTTTTGCTTTTGCGAAAGGCTTCTTTTTTTTTATAAATTTAAATTTTTCATTTCTTCAACTTGTCTTACCATCGATAGAAACCTAAATTCTTTCCTATGGGAACGATCAGAATGAAAAAGATAACTTTCTATGGTTACCATGGAGTAGATGAATCTGAACGTAAGTGTGGTGGAACCTTTGAGATTGACCTTGAAATTAAAGCAAATTATTTGAAATCAATGGTCTCAGATCGATTGAAAGATAGTATCGATTACAGCAAAATTTATGAATGTGTCAGGGATTCCTTTTTTGAAAAACGATTTCATCTTTTAGAAGCATTAGCTACCCATATTGTTAATTCTTTAATGAATGATTATCCATTAGATTCTATAAAAATTATTGTACGGAAACCACATGCTCCAGTAAATGGTTTGATAGAAAGTGTAGAGTTTGAGTTTGAAAAGGAAAGAAATAATGACTGATGTTTACCTTAGCCTTGGGTCAAATATCCAACCAAGGCTCAAAAATTTACATTCAGCTATAAACTCAATAAATGAAATTCCAGAAACTTTTGTAAGAGAAATCTCCTCAATTTATAGAACTGAACCTTTTGCGTCAAAATCTCAACCATTTTATTTTAACTCTGCTGTTTTGTTACAAACCAAACTTTTACCCGGTCCATTATTAGATCAATTTGGAATGATTGAAGAGAGTCATGGAAGACCATCAATTAGGAAAAAAAATAAATCTAGGACACTTGATATTGACATCATTTTTTTTGGCAACACTATTCTTAATACAAAAAATCTAAAATTACCTCATCCGTTTTATTCTCAAAGGCGTTTTGTTCTTATACCTTTAAGTGAGATTTCCCCTGAATTAATTTGCCCTGATACAAAAAAATCTATAACTGAGACTTTAGCTTGTTGTAATGATAATTCTGATGTGGAAATTATTTGTAGGCCATTGCAATGAAAAATTTGTATTATGTAGCTATAGAAGGTGTTATTGGTGTAGGGAAGACTAGTCTTGCTGGACTTCTTGAAGAAAGATTAAATGCGAAATTAATCTTAGAAAAATTTGATGAAAATCCATTTTTATCAGATTTTTACATTGATCCTGAAAGATATGCTTTTCAAACACAACTTTTTTTTCTTCTTAGTCGTTACCGTCAACAACAAGAATTGAGACAAATAAACGTTTTTCATAATTTAATTATTTCCGATTATATGTTCGTAAAGGATCGTTTATTTGCTTCTTTAAATCTTGATGAAAAAGAAATGTCCTTGTATGATTCTATTGCGAAAATTTTGGAAAAAAATATAATCAATCCTGATCTTGTAATTTATCTTCAAGCAGACACCCAAAGATTGATGGAGAGGATTGTTATGCGAGATAGAGAATTTGAAAAGAATATCTCATCGGATTATATAGAAGGGCTTAATCAAGTTTATAATGAGTATTTTTTTAGATTTCAAGATTGTCCTTTACTTATAATTAATACCAATGATATAGATTTTGTTCATAATAAAAAAGACCTTGAAGAAGTAATTAGTTATATTAGGAAACCTGTTAGTGGAACAAAATTTTATAATCCTGTTACTGATATATAATGTTTAAAATCATCTCGCTTTTTTTGGTAGGTTATCTAGTTTATAAATTAATTAATTTGAAAAAGTTTCTATTTAATTCATACAGAAGTGTTTATAAAAAAGAAAGTTCAATTCTTGGAATTCGTGATGAAGATATTCGCGAAGCAGAATTTAAAGATATAGAAAGGGAGGATATATAATGTTTAACAAAATAAAAAAAATACTTGATAATAAATTTGATTTTGGAATTCTATTGTTAAGATTGTTCTCTGGTTATCTGATGATAGTTCATCATGGTTATGGGAAAATTATAGGAGGTCCTGATAAATGGGAAAAAATAGGTGGAGCAATGGAGATATTTGGTATTTATTTTTTTCCTACGTTTTGGGGATTTATGGCATCATTTTCTGAAAGTGTTTGCGCTTTTTTTCTTATTTTTGGGTTATTTACTGTTCCATCAACCTTTTTGCTTTCAATTACAATGTTTGTTGCAGCATATGGACATATTATTGATGGTGAAAACGCTGAAAAACCTTTTCTATTTGGGGTAATTTTTCTATTTATAATGTTAACTGGTTCAGGTAGATATAGTTTAGATGGGAAATTTTTTACTCATCAAGAAAAATGAAGTATGAAAAACATATTTTTATTTGTACAAATGAGAGATCACCTGATAGTGGACAAGGTTCCTGTTCTTTAGTTGGTGGGAAGGATATAAGATATGAATTTGTAAAACTAATTAATAATCATGGACTTAAAGCTAAGGTTCGCTCAAATAAGACTGGATGTCTAGATGCCTGTGAATTAGGTCCTATATTGGTAATTTATCCTAGTGGATTTTGGTATGTAGGGTTTACTGTTGATGATGTACATGAAATTTTTGAAAAATCTGTTCTCAAAGATGAGCCTATAGAAAGAATTCTTGCAAACTCTAAGACTTGGGAAAAATTGGAAAAAATCAGGAAATCAGAGTCTAGCCTTAAATAAATCGAATTTTGTCAAGCTTTTTATTAATTAAAATTTCAGCAAAATTCAAATCTATCTGATTCACATTTTTTATATTAGCACATAGTTTTTTAAGAATTTTTTCATGTTATAATGCCTTTAATTAATAAATGTTATTCAATTATATTCCTTTTATCTCAATTCTAATTTTAAATCAACACTTTTAGCTTGATTGGTAAGAGCACCAATAGAAACACCATCAATACCGGTGCATACATAGTCTGGGAGTTTTTCAAGTGTTATTGAACCAGAAGATTCAATGAATATTGAATCTCCATCTTGCAAATTACGTATTAATTTTACACAAGCTTTAGTTTCATCGGGTGACATATTATCTAGAAGAAAGCCATCTAATTCTATGTCTTTTGCCTCTTCTATCTGCTCAATAGAATCAACTTCAAGCTCAACAGGAATTTTCGGATGGATACTTCTTGTAAATGCTTCAGCATTTTTCAATCCTCCAGCTGCTAATATATGATTATCCTTAATGAGGACAGCTGATGACAAATCCATACGGTGATTATATGCACCTCCACAAGCGACGGCATATTTTTCTAATCGTCTTAATCCAGGTGTTGTTTTTCTGGTATCAAGAATTTTAAAACCTGGGGGGGCTGGTATATTAACATATTTTCTTACGTTTGAAGCAATACCACATAATCTTTGCATTAAGTTTAATACAACTCTTTCTCGTGTTAATATATCTCTAAGAGATCCTTCAATGGTAGCTAGTTTTGTACCTTTCACTACATTGTCTCCATCATTAGCAAGTATATTAACCTTAGTTAAGTCAGCAAAACAGTGCCGTAGAACTTCAGCTCCAGAAAAAATGGTATTCTCACAACTTAAAATGTCAGCTTTCCCTATGTCTTCAGGAGGAATAAACGATTCTGTTGTTAAATCTCCATATGGAGCGTCCTCAGAAAAGAAACGAAGTACTTGATTCCTAACCCATTCTCCATCTAGGGAAAGTATTTGGTCAAATTGAATACGTTTTATGTTAGTTTTTCTCCATTTTATAAAGACAAAAGTTTCCCGCCATCAACTGGGAGATTTATGCCATTTATATAAGAAGCAGCCGGTGATGCCAGAAAGGCAATGGCATATGCTATTTCTTCTGGCTGAGCTATTCGTCCCACAGGTATTTCGGCTATAATTTCTTGATTTATTGTATGTGAATTTAAACCTCGTTTAGATGCAATGTCTGATATAAGAGCTTTTAGACGTTTTGTATTAGTAGGTCCTGGCAATACATTGTTAACTGTAATTCCAAAGGCCGATACTTCCCTAGATAGGGTTTTAGCCCAGTTTGCTACAGCACCTCTAGTTACATTTGATACTCCTAGACCAGGAATGGGTTCCTTTACAGAGGTCGAGATTACATTAATTATTCTGCCATATCCATTTGTTTTCATTCCAGGCAAAACTGCTTTTGTAATAATATGATTACAGATTAAATGCTTTAAATAAGCCTGAATAAATTGCTCATTTTTAGATTTTGTAATTTCCCCTGATGGTGGCCCTCCTGTGTTATTAACAAGAATATGGAAGGGACCATGACGACTAACATGAGATTTTATCCTTTCATCAACAAGTTTTTCATCTCCGAAATCAACACATACAGCTTGATGTCCACTGCCATTAAGAGAGTCACGCAACTTTATTAAGGATTCCTCATCTCTTGCTACTAAAGTAACGGTGGCTCCAAGAGTTACTAATTCTTCAGCTGTAGCTTTACCAATTCCTTGGGTACCACCACAGATTATGGCTTTATATCCAGATAAATTTGTATCCATTAAATTAATTATTTATTATATCAGTTTAATTTAATTTTCATATTAACCACCGAAATGTAAAGAATAATCTATGAGTTTAATATATCAGAAATGATGGATAAACGTTTTTATTTTGTGCCCGGAACAGGAATCGAACCTGCACCTCATTGCTGAGACATGACCCTGAATCATGCGTGTCTACCAATTTCACCATCCGGGCTTTGCAAAAAACAGTTTATAATATAATGTTTTTCAAGTTGATTTAAATTAGGATAACAGCCAAACATGTTTATAACCAATGTCATTTATTGAAAAAATAAGTCAACATCGTTTGATACCTCTTTTTTATCATAATGATGTAGAGGTATGTAAGAAGGTTTTAGATGCTATAATTAATTCTAACTTGCCAATTTTAGAATTTGCTAATAGAGGTCCTAAATCAATTGAGAATTTTGAACACCTAAACAATCATATAGGGACCAATTCAAATTTTTTGTTAGGCGCTGGCTCGGTGAAAAATTCCAAAGAAGCTGAAACTTTTATTAAAGTTGGAGCAAAGTTTATAGTTTCTCCTTTCTTAGATAAATCAATAGGCATTATATGTGCAAAACATAATGTTTCTTGGATACCTGGTTGTGGAACATTAACAGAAATGATTATTGCAGAAAATTCTGGAGCTGAATTGATCAAATTGTTTCCAGCCTCTGTGTTTGGCCCTAAATTTATTTCAGCAGTTTTAGCTCCTTGCCCAAATTTAAAAATAATGCCAACGGGTGGTGTTACTACTAAGATTGACAATTTGATTGAATGGTTTCAATCAGGAGCGTATTGTTTGGGTATGGGATCAAAATTAATATCAAAAAAATATTTGATTAATCATGATTTTAAAGGTTTACAAAAGCATATTCTTCAAGTGATCAAAAAAATAGAATTAGCTAAGGATAAATTATGAATATAAAAGAAATAGAAAATTGTCAATATGATCTGTTATCACTTGGTGAAGTTATGTTAAGAATGGATCCTGGTGAAGGTAGGATTAGGACTACTAGATTATTCAAAGTTTGGGAAGGAGGTGGTGAATACAATGTTGCTAGAGCAATGAATAAATGTTTTAAGAAAAGAAGTGCTATAGTTACCTCATTTGTGAAAAATGAAGTGGGAAAATTAATTGAGGATCTTATTCTTCAAGGAGGAGTAGATACTAAATATATTAAATGGAAGGATTTTGATGGGATAGGAAGATCAGCTAGAAATGGGATTAATTTTACTGAAAAGGGATTCGGTGTGCGAGGTGCACTTGGTTGTTCAGATAGAGGTAATACGGCTATATCTCAACTTAAACCAGGAGATATAGATTGGGATAATATTTTTAATAATGGTGTAAGATGGTTTCATACTGGCGGAATTTTTGCGGGTCTTTCAGAAAAGGCTCCCTCGGTAATATTAGAAGCGATGGAGTCAGCAAAATCTCATAATACAATTATCAGTTATGATTTGAATTATAGAGAATCATTATGGCAATCATCAGGTGGTACAATAGCTTGTCAAAAAATAAACAATAAAATAATTAATTATGTAGATGTCCTAATTGGGAATGAAGAAGATTTTACCTCCTGTTTAGGTTTTAAGGTTAAGGGTATTGAAAAGGATTTATCATCTTTACCCATTGATGGATTTAAATCAATGGTTAAAGATGTCAGTAGGAAATATGAAAATCTAAAAATAATTGGGACAACTCTTAGAAGAGTGAAAAATGCCGGTATTAATGATTGGAGTGCAATCGCATGGGGTAAAAAGGAAGGCTTTGTAGAATCCGTAGCTATGCCAGACTTACCAATTTATGATCGTGTTGGAGGAGGAGATGGGTTTGCTTCAGGTATGATCTTTGGTATATTGGAAGATCTAGGGCTTGAAAAAGCTGTTAATTATGGAACTGCTCATGGCGCATTAGCAATGACAACTCCAGGAGACACATCTATGGTTTCTTTTGATGAAGTAATAAGTTTAGCTGAGAATCCTAATTTTAGAGTAATTCGATAAATAGGAATTATTGTGGAAGATATTTTTTCAATAGAGAAAAAAGTAATTGTTATTACTGGAGGTGCTGGTTCATTAGGAGCTTCAATAGCTGAATATTTAGTTCAAAAAGGTGCTGTTCTTATAATTTTGGGTCGTACTTCTTCGACTCTGCTTAAACATGTTAATAAGCTAAATAAATTGATTCCTTCCTCCTCTTCGAGTTATACAGCAGATGTATTGAATGAAGAAAAATTAAAAGAGATTAGAGAAAATATTTTAAATCAATATGGTAGGATAGATGGTTTAATCAATGCTGCGGGTGGGAATTTAGCAGAAGCAACTCCAAATTCAGATCAAACCATTTTTGATATTTTACCAGATGATTTAAAAAAAGTCATTGATTTAAATTTAATGGGAACAGTTTTACCTTCATTTATATTTGGAAAAATTATGGCTAATCAACACTCTGGATCTATAATTAACATATCTTCTATGGCTTCTAAACAGGTTCTAACACGTGTTTTAGGTTATTCAATGGGGAAGGCAGGTGTTGAAATTTTTACTAAATGGATGGCAATGGAACTAGCTACAAAATTTGGGGAAAAAATGAGAGTAAATGCAATTGCTCCAGGTTTTTTTATAGGTAAACAAAACAAAGAATTATTACTTAATGAAGATGGGAGTTATACTCGGAGAGGTAGGAAGATTATTAAAAAAACACCAATGGGTAGATTTGGATATGTTAGCGATCTAAATGGCTCAATTCAATATCTTTTGAGTGATGCGTCAAAATTTGTTACAGGAACAATACTGAATGTTGATGGTGGTTTTAGTTCTTTTTCAGGAATCTAATATAAAACTAGAATGTTGTTCTACTAAATGATGGAATATTTAGAAAAAACATTTCGATGGTTTGGTCCAGATTTTGGTATAACTCTGAATGATGTTAAACAAACTGGTGCAACGGGAGTTGTAACAGCATTGTATAATGTTCCTATTGGGGAGGTATGGAGTAGAGAAGAAATAAAAAGATTGAAGAAAAAAATTGAATCTTCAGGGCTTAAATGGTCAGTAGTAGAAAGTGTAAATGTCCATGAGAGCATCAAAACTTCTTCAGCTAACTCTAAAGAATACATTATCAATTATATTGAAACTTTACATAATTTATCTGAAAATGGAATAAAAACTGTATGTTACAATTTTATGCCAATTTTAGATTGGACAAGGACAGATCTTTTTTTTCCATTAAAGAATGGAAGTTATTCTTTACGTTATTTTAAGTCAGCAATAGCTGCTTTTGATTTATTCTTATTAAATAGAAAAGATGCAATAAATAATTACAATTCCAATACTATAGATGAAGCAAAAACATTATTTGACAATCTTTCTGAAGAGGAAAAAGGGACTCTTAAGGATACCATAATGGCTGGTGTACCTGGGACTAGAGATGTTTTTTCAATAGAAGAATTTAAATCTCGCCATGCCGAATATATTTCAATAGATGATATTCAGTTAAAAAAAAATTTAGTTAACTTTCATAAAAAGGTTATTCCTGAAGCTGAAAGTATTGGTGTAAAAATGTGTATTCATCCGGATGATCCACCATTTTCTATATTTGGATTACCAAGAGTAATTAATAACATATCTAATATTGAAAATATATTGAGAAAAGTACCATCATATTATAATGGTTTAACTTTTTGTTCTGGATCATTAGCGGCTAATCCAAAGAATAACCTCGCGAAAATTTTTAGGCTTTTTTCTGAAAGGGTACATTTTATTCATCTACGAAATATTCAATTAGAAGAAGATAAAAGTTTTTTCGAAACAGATCATTTGAACGGAAGTATAAATTTAGCTGAAATTATGGAATTAATAATTCAAGAACAGCTAAGAAGATATTCTGAAGGCAGTAGAGATGTTAATATTCCTATAAGATCTGACCATGGACCTTTGATGCTGGGAGATATTAAATTAAAAGAAAAATTTTATCCTGGATATTCTACGATAGGAAGAATGAAAGGTTTAGCTCAATTAACTGGTTTAGAATTAGGTTTAAGACATAAAATTTGCAGTTAAATAAAAAGGAAGTAAATGGAACTAGTTTCCTTTTTTAAAACATTTTTGTTTGTAAGGATGTGCATTAGTAATAATAATGTTGCAAGTATTAATTAAAGTTTTGATTACCTCTGTTATTATTACTTTTGCTTCAGAGATTGCAAAAAAAGATACTTTTTTAGCAGGAATTATCGTATCGATGCCCATTATATCTATTCTATCGATATTATGGGTTTACATTGACACAAAAGACATTAACACTATAAATTCCCTATCGAATAGTATATTTTGGATGGTAATTCCTTCTCTTTCATTATTTGTTTCACTACCATTATTATTAAAAACAGGTATTAATTTTTATGTAGGAATGTTTTTATCTATTTTGATTACGATTAGCAGTTATTTTTTGTTAGTTCTTGTTCTTAATCGATCAGGTATTGATATTTAGTCTATTTGGAATGTGTAATAATATTTTTAAGGTAATAATGTTCATTAGATGCAATTATTTATGGATCTTATTTAACAATTAAGTTTAATGTTAGGACAAAATGCCTGATGAATCAAAAGCCATTGCCAGAAACAGAAAAGCTTTTCATGATTATGAAATAATTGAAAAGTTCGAGGCAGGTATGGAATTGCGTGGTTCAGAAGTTAAAAGCCTTAGAGAGGGGAAAGCGAACTTGCGTGATAGTTATGTAGTTATTCGAGGCAGTCAAATTAAACTTATTGGAATGCATATTGGTCATTATTCACATACAGGTTATCTGGGGCATGAACCTTATAGAGATAGAAAACTTCTTTTGCAAAGGATTGAAATTAGAAAATTAATTCGAAAAGTTTCTGTAAAAGGTATGACGATAATTCCGTTAAGTATATATTTTAAAAATGGTTGGGCTAAAGTTGAAATTGGTCTAGCAAAGAGTAAACGTTCTTACCAAAAGAAAAGAGTTATTGCAGATAGAGATCGAGCTAGAGATTTAGATCGTGAAATGAAAGATAGGAAATATTAATGTCAAAATTTGCTCCAATTAATGAACAAATGGATTTAATTCGAAGAGGTACTACAGAAATAATTTCTGAAGAAGAATTATTTAAACGTCTAGAGAATTCATTAAGCAGAAATAAACCTTTAATTGTAAAACTTGGTTGTGATCCAAGTCGTCCGGATCTTCATATTGGTCATTCTGTAGTATTGAAAAAACTAAGACATTTTCAAGATTTAGGACATCAATCGGTTTTAGTTATCGGGGATTTTACTGCTCTTATTGGAGATCCTTCTGGAAGGAATAAAACTAGACCACACCTAACATCAGTTCAAGTAGATAAATATGCTGAAACTTATATAGATCAAGCTGGCCGAATTTTAAAACTTAATAATCTCAGAATAGTTAGGAATAGTAATTGGTTAGGTAAGCTGAATTTCTATGATATAATTAAACTTTCAAGTCACTATACGGTTGCACGTATGTTGGAACGAGATGATTTTGAGAAAAGATATAAGAACAAAGTTCCTATTTCAATTCACGAATTTCTTTATCCTCTTGCCCAGGCAATGGATTCAGTTGAATTAACTTCTGATATTGAATTAGGGGGAACTGATCAAAAATTCAATTTATTAGTTGGTAGACATCTGCAGAAAGATTTTGGTCAAGCTCCGCAAATTGTAATTACGACACCTTTATTAGAAGGAACAGATGGAATTAGAAAAATGTCAAAATCTTATGATAATTATATAGGTATAACAGAAACTCCTTCTGAAATGTATGGAAAAACCATGTCAATACCTGATAATTTAATTCATCGATATTTTTTATTTGCAACAGATATAGAAGAAAACAAAATAAATGAGATCACAGTTAAGATGAATAGTGGGGATATAAATCCTCGAGATGTTAAACGAGAATTAGCTAGAAATATTGTAGAATTATATTATGACAAGAAGTTAGCTGATTATGCTGAAAAAGATTTTGATAAAATTTTTCTTAAATCTGAAACCCCGGAAAATATAAATGAATGGAGTGCTGGTAGTAATAAAGCTACAATTCTTTCTATAATGTGTGATTCAAAGTTAATTGAGTCTAAACGTGAGGCTCGTCGGCTTATAAACCAAGGCGCTGTAAGTATTAATAATAATAAGATCAAAGATATAACTGAGATGATAGATCTAACATCTTCAGTAGTTCTTAAAGTTGGTAAACGAAAATTTCTACGTATTGTATCCTGATTTTTTATTCTGCTTCACTTCCTAGTTTTATCTAATAAATGTATAAAGTTATATTTAAAGGTTGAATCTACTTAAAAATATTTGTTGGAGGACAAAATGGAAAAGAATGTTTTAGAGTTTACAGACGGTGAATTTGATTCTGATGTACTTTCTTCAGAAACACCAGTGCTTGTTGACTTCTGGGCTGAATGGTGTGGACCTTGTCGCATGATAGGGCCAATTGTAGAAGAGATTGCAAATGAATATTCAGGTCGAATAAAAGTTGGAAAAATGAATGTTGATCATAATCCTGAAGTACCACCCAAATATGGTATAAGAAGTATACCAAGTCTCTTAGTATTTAAAGATGGTGCAGTATCAGATCAAATTGTTGGTGCTGTTCCCAAGAATAACATTACTAACATCCTAGATAGGATCTTGACTGATTAATGTTAAATAAGGTTGTAATTATTGGTTCAGGACCAGCAGGTTTAACAGCAGCAATTTACTGTGCCAGAGCTAACCTAAATCCAATAGTATTTGAAGGTAACCAGCCTGGAGGTCAATTGACAATTACTACTGATGTTGAAAACTATCCTGGTTTTCCTGATGGTATAATGGGACCAGCTCTAATGGATTTATTCAGGAATCAAGCTATTCGTTTTGGTGCCAATTGTCACTTTAAAGAAGTGACTAAGGTAGATTTTGGTAAAAGACCATTTAAAATATGGGTAGGTAATGAACTTTTTGAGTCTGAGTCAGTTATCGTGTCTACTGGTGCATCTGCACGCCTACTAGGGCTAAAATCTGAATTTGAATTAATGGGTAATGGTGTTTCAGCATGCGCTACTTGTGATGGGTTTTTTTTTAAGGATAAACATGTAATTGTTATAGGTGGCGGAGATTCTGCTATGGAAGAAGCTATTTTTTTGACAAAATTTGCGAGTAAAGTAACAGTAGTGCATCGACGTAATGAATTAAGAGCATCGAAAATCATGCAAGACCGTGCTGAAAATAATAAAAAAATAGAATTCGCATGGAATGTTCTAATTGACAAAATTTATGGAACTAAAGAAAGTGGTGTTAGTGGTGTTAGAATGAAGAATGTTCTTTCAGGGAAAACACATGATTTTGATTGCCAAGGTGTATTTTTGGCGATTGGTCATAAACCAAACACTTCTATTTTTACAGGACAGTTAGATACTGATGAAAAAGACTATATAATTACAGATGGATCCTCTAAAACTTCCATTGAGGGTGTTTTTGCTTCAGGAGATGTCCAAGATCGTATTTATAGACAGGCTGTGACCGCCGCAGGAAGTGGATGTATGGCTGCAATTGATGCTGAAAGATTCCTTGAATCTCAGCATTAATTTTATGTGGATAATTTATTTCTTTAAACTATCCCAAAAGTATTTTGTATCGAAAGGATTTTAATGAATAAGATTCAAGAGCCAATTTTTGAATTAAATAATATAAGAGTTGATTTTGAGAACAAAAGTGTGCTCAAAATTGAAAATTTTAAATTTCATCGAGGAACAGTATATGGGATCACGGGTCCAGTAGGTTCTGGAAAGTCTACTTTCATTAATTTGCTTAGTGGGAAAACCTTCCCAACTAAAGGTGAAGTACTATTTGAAAGAGATTATTATAAAAAAAACTGGGTAGGGAAAATCAAACTTCCTGACAATATAATTATTTGTGATAAAAATGGTTTTTCATCCTCTCTTTCTGTAATGGAGATATTAAAAAACCAATTTGGAGATAGGATTAAGGAGTTAAAAAAACAATATTATTCTAATAATACAAAATCTCTGGAATGGCATACACCAATTAAATATCTATCTTCAGGCCAACTTGAAAAGTTAGCTCTTGTTTATTCAATAGAATCAGATCCGAAAGTTCTTATTATTGATGATTACGGGAAACATTTAGACCCTGAAATTTTACAACATTTCAATAAAAAGTTAAATCACATTGCTCGAGCTAGAGGTGTAACGATTATATTAGCTAGTAGCTATTTTAAAAATATTATTCCTTGCCTAAGTGTCTTGCTTTCCCTTGATAACGGTCACTTATCTAAAGTAAGATCATTTAAGCGACAGGTTAAGGGTAAGTCGAAGCCTTGAATTGGACTGGACTTATAACTAGTCCTATTTATTTAAAACATTTTACCGGTAAATCGCATCCGGAATGTCAAGATCGATTAAAGTATATAGATAAGATTCTTCAATCATCAATAATTTGGGATAATATTCATAAAATAAAACCTCGACCCGCTACATTTGGTGAATTAATAAATATTCATTCCGAATCTTATGTAAAAGAAATTGAAATGAAATGTAAATCTGGTATCTTAAAGGATGGAGATACATTTTTTTGTAAAGATTCTTATACAGTAGCAAGCTTTGCTGCTGGTGGCGTAATCAAAGCTGTGGAAATGATTTTTGAAGAAAAAATATATAATGCTTTCTGTGCTATTCGTCCTCCTGGGCATCATGCTGAAAAAGATTCAGCAATGGGTTTTTGTATCTTTAATAATGCAGCTATTGCTGCAAAGATTGCGCAAATAAAATTTGATGCTGAGAGAATATTTATATTAGATTGGGATGTTCATCATGGAAATGGGATTCAACACATTTTTGAATATGATTCATCAGTGTTTTATATGAGTCTTCATCAGTATCCTTTTTATCCTGGATCAGGGTCTAAAGATGAAACAGGAAAAGGAGATGGTTTAGGTTTTACATTAAATTTCCCGTTGAACGCTGGAAGTGGAGATGAAGTATATTTAGATATAATGAGTAATGCACTTCCTGATATTGTTATGGCTTTTAATCCAGACTTAATAATTTTATCTGCTGGATTTGATGCTCATACATTTGATCCACTTGGAAATATGAATGTTTCAACTGAATGTTTTGCTAAAATGACAGAAATTATTATCGACCTAGCTATTGAGACTTGTGGAGGAAAAGTTTTATCTATTTTAGAAGGTGGTTACAATCTTTCTAGTCTTGCTGAATCGGTTGAAATGCATATAATGAAATTAATGGAGAAAGCCAATGACTGATTACCCCAGTAAATTTATTTTACTTATTCTAGATGGATTAGGTCTTAGAGATGTTACTGAAAATAACGCTTTTCGTTTAGCAAGGACACCTACTTTTGACAGGCTCTTTAACACATGCCCTTGGTCTATTCTAGATGCATCTCAGAATTCCGTGGGATTGCCTAATGGTGTTATTGGAAATTCTGAAGTTGGACATATGACTATCGGTGCCGGTAGAATAATAAAGCAAGATTTAGTAAGGATAAATGATGAAATTAAAAGTGATAGACTTAAAGATAACAATGAGATTAAAAAACTTTTCTCTTTTGTTAAAGAAAGGAATTCAAACCTACATCTAATGGGATTAGTTTCTGATGGAGGAGTACATAGTCATCTTAACCATATTCTTCCTATATTAAAATGTGCTAAGATCTTTGGTGTTAAAAATGTTTATATACATTTCATTAGTGATGGAAGAGATGCTTCCCCATATGGATCACTTGATTATTATAAAATTTTAAATAAAGCAATTATGGATGTAGGTATTGGGGAAATAGCTACAATAATTGGAAGGTACTATGCAATGGATAGGGATAAGCGTTGGGATAGGACAGAATCAGCTTATGATCTATATATTTTAGGGAAAGGTGAAAAAATTGATACAGTTGAAAATGCTATTGTTCAATCTCATGCTGATGGAATAACAGATGAATTTATTAAACCCTTTATCATCAATGGGATAGATGGTAGAATTGGTCCTGATGATGCTGTCCTTTGTTTTAATTATCGAGCGGATAGAATGAGGCAAATTTGTTCAGCTCTAGGTAGTGATAATTTCATTGATTTCAAAAGAGAAACACCTCCTGTTCGCTTAACTTCGATGACTTCCTATCATAAAGATTATAATTTTCCAATTTTATTTCGGGATAAAAAAATTGACATGAAACTAGGACAGGTAATTGAAAAATTAGGTTTAAGACAATTAAGAGTAGCTGAAACTGAGAAATATGCACATGTTACTTACTTCCTTAATGGAGGAGATGAGGATCCTTATGATGCAGAAGAAAGACTTTTGGTTCCTTCACCAAAAGTAGCCACATATGACCTTCAGCCAGAAATGAGTGCTTTTGGAATTCGAGATGCTGTATTAAATGCTATGCATAAGGAACAAAGTGATGCGATAGTTATGAATATTGCTAATACAGATATGGTTGGTCATACAGGAAACCTTAAGGCAACTATAAGAGCTGCTGAAGTTGCAGATGAAGTATTAGGGGATATTTTAAAAATGGCTGAAAGTAAGAGAACTATAGCATTCGTCACAGCTGATCATGGAAATTGTGAGGTTATGTTAGATGAATCTACAGGTAGGAAACATACAGCGCATACATTAAATCCTGTTCCTTTTATTGTTGTAAATGGTCCAAAAGAATTAAAATTACGTTCTAATGGAGGACTCTCTGATGTATCTCCAACGATACTTAATTCAATTGGAGCTAAAATACCTCAAGAAATGACTGGAAAAAGTCTTATTTATGATATCTTATAAAAGATATATTGATTTAGAATATCAGTTTGAAAATTTAAATATACTTATTGTTGGTGATGCAATGCTCGATAGTTACGTTTGGGGAGAAGTGTCTAGGATATCATCTGAAGCTCCTGTACCTGTTATCAAAATAAATTCTTCTAGTTCTAATCTTGGGGGAGCTACTAATGTAGTTTCTAATATACAATCACTTGGAGCAAAAGCCACAATTGCGTCGGTAATTGGTGATGATCTAGAAGGAAAAATTCTTAAGTCACAGTTATTGGAAACTGGTGTGGATATTTCCATGTTATTAATTGATCCTTCTCGACCTACTACTGTAAAAACAAGAATCCTTGCTCAAAATCAACAGGTCGTTCGCACCGATAGAGAAGATATCAAAAATCTTAGTTTGGAGCATAAAACCAGATTAATAGATAAAATTAATAAAAAGATAGATACTTTTGACGGCATAATTTTAGAAAATTATGATAAAGGTTTGTTAGATAATGAAATAATTTCTGAAATCATTGAATTAAGTAAAAGAACAAATAAAAAAGTTTATGTAGATCCGAAAGAAAAGGATTTTTTTTCTTTCCAAGGAGTAGAAATGGTTAAGCCAAATGCTTACGAGGTATCTTTAGCAATGGATTCAAATATTAGCGAAAAAAATATTGATAAGATTGGAGTTGAATTACGCAAACGTCTCGAATGTGAAATTCTTCTGATTACTCTTGGTAAAAGTGGAATGGCACTCTTTGATAATCAAGGATTTAACCCTATTCCAACAAGGGCTCGCAGTGTTCATGACGTTTCTGGTGCTGGAGATACAGTTATATCGGTTTTTTCCCTTGCACACCTTAGCGGGGCTTCTCCAAAAGAAGCTGCTGAAATTGCTAATTTTGCGGCTGGAAGAGTATGTGAAGAAGTTGGAGTTGCACCGATTACTAGGCGAATGCTTCGAGAAATTATTGAAGTTTATCAAAACTGAAAAAGTCGATATTTTTTCCCCCTTTAAGATAGGCTTTTATTTTCTTTTCCCATTTTTACTTAATGGTCAGGTTAATATAAACTATGAACCATGGGATTGGGTTACATATCGATTTAGCCAGGATGTAGTATCAATTTCAGATGGACCTAACCATATCTATTTTGCATCTTCTGGAGGAATCCTTCAGTATAATATTTTTGGCCATTATTGGGATTATCCTATAACAACTTCTCAAGGATTGTCTGATTTTTCTGTTTACGCTATTTATTATGATATGCAGACTAATATTCTGTGGGCATCTACACGATTTGGCCTTGATTTTTCAACAAGTGGTGGACGGTATTGGAATCATGTTAGTAGAGAAGAACTAGGCTTGAGGCTAAATGAAAATATAATTAGAATAGGTTCAACAGCTGATGATCTATATTGTGTAACTCGTTCTCAATTTTTGAAAATTGACCGTTTTTCTGGATTCCTAATTTCACCATATGTTGAAGCTCCTGAAGAGAATCAAATAAGTTGGGGTAGTTATCAGTTAAAAGGGTCAGATTTTTCAAGAGAACTACTTACTGAATTTACAGCAGTGGGAGGTTGGAATAATGAGTTAGGCTGGCTTAGTGGACCTTCATTAAACGAAGAAGTTCAGATTTCAACTATTCATACAGATCGTTTCGGTGATATCTGGGTCGGAACAACTGGTGGGCCTGTTTTTAGAGGAGATCAACAATTAAAACTATTAGAACCCAAGCAGGTTGGACTAGCTCAAACAAAAATTAACTATATTGAAACATGGGCAAGCAACCTATGGATTTCTGGCCTTAATTCTGACAATGATTTTTCTGGTATTTCACTTTTTGATTTTCAAAAAAGGGAATCTAGATTTTTCCGTCAAGGTATAGAAATTACTATAGGAAGTGATCAATCATCTTCAATTCTTGAGTTAAATGGTGAATGGTGGTTTGGATCAGAAAATGGAATACAAATTTATAATCCCAAAAAGGATTTATGGTCTCATTTGAGAGAGTCCCTTTTTAAGATTGATGGTAATGTTACTCATCTTGAAACAGATAGTTTGTTTGTTTATGTCGGTCATTCAAGAGGTATAGTTAAAATCAATGCGAATAGATTAAAAGAACCATGGAATATTGAAGCTATTATAGGAAGATGGCCAGTTGATGCATTGGAGTGGGACGGTACTAACCTTTGGATTAGCTCAGGAAGAAGACTATTCAGATGGATCGCTGATCCAGAATTTATCATACAGTATGGTAGTTCTAGTCAAGATATAGATATGATTGAAGAAAATAAATCACCATTAATTTCTAAAATAACATCTATTGTATCTTCAGAAACTAAAGTTTATTTTGCAGATAGATTTGGACTATTAATATATAGTAAGTTAACAGGAGAATGGACGAGGTTTAATTCTCAATCAAAACTTATGGGAATTAATGCTCTAGATTTAGATCTAACTATATTGGATAATGGTAAAGATATTATATGGTTAGGAACTTCAGAGGGAGCATTATTAATATATCCTGAGAATGGTTTCGTAAGATTTTTTAATAAAAAGGATGGTCTACCTGATAACAAAATTAATACGGTAAAAATTATAGGAAATTATGTTTGGTTGGGAACTGATGAAGGTCTTTGTCAATTTAAATGGAAAAACTATTTAAGATGAAAAAATACGCAATTCTTTTTTTCGCATTTATTTTTTTTGTAGCAAATCAATCTTCAGCTCAAAAAAATAAGCGAAATAAAATGGATGTAGGTGCTCCTTTATTTGCAGTTAGTGCTCCTGGGTACCCTACTGGAAATCCTGATTCAACACGTTTGGAAGTCTATGTAAGAGTTCCTTACGATGCTATTCAATTTGTAAAAAAGGGAGATTCTTTTGTATCTAATTATGAAGTAGGCATTACAATCTTAGATGATAAAAATAACCAGTTAAAACAACAAATTAGAACTTTTGAAGCTACTACTTTTGAATTTAATAGTACTGTTTCAAATAGGGAAGGTGATCTAAGTGTTCAATCTTTTATATTATCTCCTAATAAATATGTTTGTGTCGTTGAAGTAACGGATAAAGACACTAGAAAAACAGGCACTAGAAAAATAAACATTGACCTGAGGAAAATGGGGAAAAATACTTCCATAAGTGATTTGCTTCTTTTAGATCCAAAAATAAGAGCTAATACACATCCTTATGGTTTACCAATTATTCCTGCTCGCACAATTGAAAAAGATTCTATTCTTAACGTTTATTATGAACTTAAGGTTCCAATGGGAACCAAGAATTATTATGTTCGTTTACTTTCAGTTGAAGATAAGATTCTTTTTCAAGATACATTAGAAATTCAAGGAGATAATACCTTAATAAAGAAAATTTTAACGCAAGACATATCGGGGATAAGTGCTTCAAGATTCAAATTAGAGATTAGTTTAGATAGTGATATAGGCAGAATAAGTTCAGAAATAATTGTTCGTAATCTGTGGATAGGATTAACAGCTTTTGTAAACAATATTGACGAGGCTATTAACCAGCTTCGCTACATTGCTTATAGTGATGAGGTAAAAAAACTAGAGAAAAGTAAGCCTGATAAGAAAGAAGAAAATTTTATGGAATTCTGGTCAAAACGTGATCCTACCCCGGAAACCCAAAAAAATGAACTGATGGATGAATATTATCGTCGAATTCAATATACCAATGAAAAATTTGGTACTTGGCAGGCTGGTTGGAAAACAGCAATGGGTATGATATTTATTTTATTTGGCCCACCAGATGATATCGAAGTTAATATGTATGCAAGGGATGGTAGGAATTATCAAAGATGGACTTACTTCAAAATAAATAGATCATTTACATTCGTTGATTATAATGGTTTCGGAGAATATGAGTTTCTTGATCCTTATGTTTCGTCCTTAGGTACAAGGGTTAGATAAATCAAGTGATATAAAATACATTTCATTAATTTGAATAGAATATTTTCACATTCAAGCCTTTCAACTTTTGAGCTTTGCCCCGCACGTTTCAAATTTATTTATTTAGATAAAATTTCTAATAAACATGAAGGAATTGAATCTTTTGTTGGTCGACGTGTACATGAAACTCTTCAATTCTTATATCAAGAAGAGAAAGAAGGAAGAGTGCTAAATTTTGATACAATTGAAGATTATTATTTTTCAAGTTGGGAAGCAAATTTTCATGAAGGAGTTAAGGTAATTAAATCAGGATACAGAATTGATTACTATAAATTCTTGGGAAGGAGCTGTATAAGTAAATATTTTCGTAAGAGTTATATAGAGAGTCTAAAAAATTCGGTAAAAAAAAGAGAAATTGAATATACTGTCATTTTCAAACTTCATATAGATGATGACTTTGAAATCAAGGGGATTATTGATCGACTCGATTATATTTCAGATAAGGATACAGATAGGGTTCATTTAGAAATTCATGATTATAAAACTTCAAGTCGTTTATTGAGCCAGAAGGACGCCAATGAAAAAGATAGACAATTAGCACTTTATCAAATTGGTCTTCAAAAGAATGGAGAAACAGCATCAAATATAGATCTTGTTTGGCATTTTCTTCAGTTTGGAAAAATAATCAAGTCAAAGCGAAGTCCAACTCAGCTGGAAAAGCTTACTCAGAAAACACGAAACCTTATTTATAGAATAATGACTTTAGAACAAGAAGGTAAAAAATTTCTTCCTCTTGAATCATCGCTTTGCAATTGGTGTTTCTATTGGGATGAATGTGAGGCAAAATCACATTATAATCCCGTTGTTAATAGAAAAACAACAACCTAATTTCACTTCCAATATGATTGACCTTACTATTAGACAAAAGGAACTTCTTCACAGATTGTTTGCTGAGAAAAATATAAATTTATTAATGTCAATAGTTAACGGGTCTTCTCAGCAGGAATGGATTGAACTTTATAATAATCTATTGGAAAATAAAGAAAATTTTCCGGTGACTATTTTTATTGATGGTGCCTCGGAACTTGAGAACTCTAATGCTGGAATTGGTGGTATATTTTATAAAGGAGAGGATATGTCATTTGAATTATATTCTTTTTCATGCAATATTGGGGCCGCTACGAATAATGAAGCTGAATATAATGCTCTTATTAAGGCTTTGGATATATCAAAAAAATTAAATTATTATAAATTAAATATATACAGTGATAGTGAACTTCTTGTCAAGCAGGTTAATTTAGAGTATAAAGTAAAAAATGAACGTCTAAAAAAATTACATTCTGAAGTAAGAGATAAATTGTTTGGTTCAAAATGGTTATTGTCTCATATACGCAGAGAAAAAAATCGTAAAGCTGATTTTTTAAGTAAAAAAGGCTTGGAGGAGGGTCGTAAAAAATGAAGGGTTTACTGACAGCAGGTGGGCATGGTACTAGATTACGGCCGATTACTCATACAAAAAACAAACATCTTATTCCCATTGCAAATAGACCAATGCTTGCTTATGCTATAGATTATATGTCTGAAGCTGATATTACAGATATTGGGATAATTATTAATTCTGGTGATACCGAGATTGAGGATTGCTTTGGCTCAGGGAAAGAGTTTGGAGTAAATCTAACTTATATCGAGCAAGATTCACCTAGAGGATTAGCTCATGTGGTTAAAATTGCAGAAGAATTTATTAGTCAAGAAAACTTCCTTTTTTATCTCGGTGATAATATTTTAGTAGGTGGGATCAAAAAATTTGTTAAAGAGTTTACCAATACTGATTCAAATTGTCATTTAGTTCTTAGTAAAGTTCCAGACCCTGAGAGGTTCGGTGTGCCAGAAATTGAAAAAAAGAAAATCATTTCTATTGAAGAAAAGCCTTCCAAACCAAAAAGCAATTTTGCTGTTACAGGTATTTATCTTTATGATGCATCTGTTTTTGAAGCTGTAAAGCAAATTAAACCATCAGCTAGAGGTGAATTAGAAATTTCAGATGTACATCAATTACTTATAGATAATGGAAGTTCAATTAGCTTTTCAGAAATTACAGGGTGGTGGAAAGATACTGGTAAACCATCAGATCTACTTGAAGCAAATAAATTAGTTCTTAATAATATAGATGGGGAAAACTTAGCTGAAGTTGATGGGCATTCATCTGTTTTGGGTGCTTTTGTAGCAAGTAATGGGAGTACTATAAAAAACAGTCAAATTCATGGGCCAGTTATTATAGGTCAGAATGTAAAAATAGAAAATTCTTATATAGGACCCCACACTTCCATCTCAGATAATTGCTTAATTATTGGTTCTGAAATTGAATATTCAATAATTATGTCTGGTTCAACTATATCTAACGTAGATAGTCGTATTGAAGCTTCTCTATTAGGCAATGATGTAAAACTCAATCAATCTAAAAACCGTCCACGCGCTCATCAAATTATGATTGGTGATGAGGGTCGTGTAGATTTTGCTTAAATAATGTTAGAATATTCAGCTACAATGTTGATTTGAAAGTAGCATTTTACACTCTTGGTTGTAAACTTAATTTTGCTGAATCTAGCATTATTGGATCTACTCTACAGTCAAAAGGTTTTGAGAGGGTTGATTTTGACCAATTTGCTGATATATATATTATTAATACTTGTTCCGTAACAGAAAGTGCTGATAAAAAATGTAGAAAAGCTATAAGGAATGCACTAAGTAAATCACCTAATGCCTTTATAGTTGTAACAGGTTGCTATGCTCAACTTCAACCAAAAGAAATTGCTACAATACCCGGTGTAGATCTTGTTTTAGGTGCTGATAAAAAATTTAACCTAGATGAATATCTTAATGATATTTCTAAAAGAAAAAATAGCGAAATACATTCCTGTGATATAGAAAGTATTGATTATTTTTTCCCAGCTTTTTCCACCTATGAAAGGACTCGAGCATTTTTGAAGATACAGGATGGATGTGATTATAATTGTTCATATTGTACTATTCCAATGGCTCGTGGAAAAAGTCGAAGCCCAAAGATAAAAAAAACTATCTTTGAATTTGAAAGTTTAATTAACAAAGGAGCCAGGGAGATTGTACTAACTGGAGTCAATATTGGTGATTTTGGTTCCAATTCAAATGAAACTTTCTTTGACCTTCTTAAAGAGCTTGACAAAATTGGAGGAGCTCGTATAAGGATTTCATCTTTAGAACCAAATCTTTTGACTGATGAAATAATATATTTTATTTCTGAATCTAATTCTATTGTTCCGCACCTTCATTTGCCTCTGCAATCAGGTTCTGATTCTATTCTAAAACGTATGCGAAGGCGTTATTCAAGTGATTATTATTTCTCTAGAATAGAGAAATTAAATAATCTCATTCCTGATATAAGTATTGGTGTTGATATAATTGTGGGGTTTCCAGAGGAAAGCGATGATGAGTTTAACCAAACTCATACTTTATTAAGCAATGCTAAAGTTTCATATTTTCATGTATTTAATTATTCAGAAAGACCAAGTACTGATGCAATTAAATTTAAAAATAAGATAAAACCAAAAATTAGACAAAATCGGGGAAAAGAACTTCGTCATCTTTCAGAACTTAAAAAGAAAATTTTTTATGAGTCCTTCATTGGAAAAACAAGGTCAGTATTATTTGAACGTTCAAGAAAGGGGAATTTAGAAGGATTTTCTGATAATTATATTCGAGTTTCCACACCAGGTTCTAGTGATTTAGTAGGGACGATTCAGAATGTTAGAATGGAAATGGTAGGATCCGGGTTAGTTTATGGTGTAATTGCTAATTGAGAATTATATTATTAATACTAGGTTATCCTTTATTTTTAATAAGTATATTCTTTTATTATGATGATTTATAAACATAATTATGCATAGTCATTTAATAAGAGACTTTACTTCTAGAAAAGAACAAATAACTTAAGTTCCCAAAATGCAATTTATTGAAATGTTAAAAAAATATACATTTGTGACACTTTTTTCCTTTTTAACTCTGCTTATTGGACAAGACGCTGAAGCTTTTTTTTCTGAAGTTTCTTTGAAAAAAGGAAAAGATGACCTTATTTATTTAACTTTGAAAAGTAAAGAACAAATTGCTGGATTACAGTTTGAATTATCTTTTGACTCAAAAGTTTTTGAAATTGGAGATCCTATTCTTTCAACTAAGAATAATGACTTCTCAATTAAATCAAATAAAGATTCCTCTAGTATAAAAGTAATGGCATTTTCTATGGAGGGCAAAACTTTTGATGTAAATGATCCTATTTTGATGATTCCTTTGAGTTCTAAAGGGGATTATAAAGGTGAATTTTCTATCGATGTTAAGGACTTTATTTTATCTAAACCTAATGGAAATAAAATTAGCCTACGAGTATCAGCTGGACAGATTTATGTTGTACCATCTATCCCATCTAAATTTACTTTAAACCAAAATTATCCTAACCCATTTAATGATAAGACAATAATTAAATTTGATTTACCTGAATCAGCTTTAGTGGATTTAATCATATATGATATAAATGGAAAACGGATAAAATCTATTGATGAAAAAACTGTCCTTGAAGCTGGTTTTCATTCTAAATCTTGGGATGGTTTAGATGATAATGGAATTAAAGTTCCTTCTGGAGAATATGTTTGTTCATTAAAAGTTGGTGTTAACTTTCATGCTATGAAAATGGTTTTGTTAAGATAATATGAAAATAATTGTTATTGGTGCTGGAGAAGTTGGTTTTCAACTAGCCAAAGGATTAAGTGAAGAGGATTATGATATCACAATTATTGATATCGTAAAGCAAAAAGTTCAAAGGGCAATGGAAAATCTGGATGTTATTACGGTTCAAGGTAATGGTGCAAGTCCTGATGTACTTAAAGAAGCGGGAGTAGAAAAAGCTGATGTTGTAGTTGCTGTAACTCGCGTTGATGAGGTTAATTTAATTTCTGCTCAATTATCCCATGAGCTTGGTGCAAAAAGAATTATTGCTAGATTGAGAAATACTGAATATTCTAATAAAAGAGCAATCATTCGTCCAGAACATTTTGGTATTGACAAAGTAATTCATCCTGAAATGGCTGCAACTAATGAAATTGCTCGGCTTGTAAAGCAGACATCCGCAACAAGTGTAGTAGATTTTGAAAATGGAAAGCTTCAATTAATCGGAATTAGGATGGAGAGTTCATCATCTGTTATTAATAAATCTCTTAATCAAATTCAGGCAAACAATATGTCTCTTTCATTTAATATTGTAGCAATCCTTAGAAGTAGTGAAACTATAGTCCCTCATGGTAAAACAATAATCGAAATAAATGACATATGTTATTTTCTTGTCAAGAAAGAGCAAGTGGAAAATCTTTTGTATATGTTGGGGAAACAAGTACGTGAGACAAAAAATGTTATGATTTTAGGAGGTGGAAAAATAGGTAGGGCCCTTGCTGCAAAATTAGAACTAGATATAAATATTAAATTAATTGATTCCAACAAGGAAAAAGCCCTGAGAATTGCTTCGGAATTATCAAAGACTTTAGTTCTTAATGGAGATGGTACAGATATTGAATTTCTTCGTCTTGAAGAACCTGAAATAATTGATAGTTTTATTGCTGTTACGGAAAATGAGCAAACAAATCTTCTTTCAGCGCTTTTGGCAAAACATCTTGGTGTTAGACAGACATTAATTCATGTATCAACAACTGAATATATACCAGCTATGAAAGTAATTGGTCTTGATGCGGTAGTAAGTAAGAACATGTGTACAGTAAATGAAATTCTCGAATATATTAAAAGCGATGAAAAACATTTGATAACTAACTTTGAAGAAGTTGATGTAGAAGCAATTGAATTTAGTCCTAATTCCGGAAGCATAGTTACAAAGAGAACACTAGGTGATATTAAATTCCCTGAATCATCTATTGTGGGTTCAATAAATCATCGAGGTCATGTCTCTATTGCTCGTTATGATACTCAAATTAGTGAGGAGGATTCCGTATTGGTTTTTTGTCTTCCAAACATACTTCCTAAAGTTGAAAAATTATTCGATTAAATGAATGCACTTTCGTTCAATATTTAATGTTCTAGCGTCAATTTCAATCTTACTGGGATTAACTATGCTATTTGCAGCTAGCTGGTCATATCTTTATAGTGAGCCTGATTTAAAAGGGATATTGCTTTCCTCTGCAATTACAATTTTTATTAATCTTTCTCTATGGTTTTTTACTAAAGGTAAAATTACTTTATCAATTAAAGATGGTTTTGCAATTGTCACTCTCGTTTGGATATCAACGGCTGTATTTTCAGCATTACCATTTATCTTGACGGGGGCAATTCCAAACATTACAGATGCATTTTTTGAATCCGCATCTGGAGTTACTACGACAGGAGCCTCAATTCTTGGGAATTCTGAGACTATGCCCCATCTGACTAACGGTATTGAAAGTTTAAGCAAGGGGATTTTATTCTGGAGAAGTTTTATCCAGTGGGTTGGTGGAATGGGTATTATTGTTTTTTCTATTGCAATTCTTCCATTATTGGGAGTTGGAGGAGTTCAACTCTTTCGTGCTGAAGTCCCTGGACCAGTTCCTGATAAGATTAAACCAAGGGTACAAGAAACAGCAAAAACTTTATGGGCTCTATATATTGGTCTTACAATGATTCAAGTTGTATTCCTCTATTTTGGGGGAATGAATTTTTTTGATTCACTTTGTCATTCTTTTACTACCATTGCAATTGGGGGTTTCTCAACAAAAAATGCAAGTATTGCCCATTTTAACAGTGCTTATATAGACTATGTTATTATAATTTTTATGTTCATTGCAGGTGTTAATTTTACACTACACTGGAAAGCAATTATTTTTCAAAAACCAGTAGTTTATTTTCGAGATGGTGAATTCAAATTCTATGCTTTTTTAATAGCTCTCACAACTTGTATTATAATATTAAATCTCTCTTTAATTAATGGAGAATTAACCCATAATATTTTCAGAAAATCACTTTTTCAAGTAATGTCAATTCTTACTACAACAGGTTTTACTACATCTGATTACACTAGCTGGGGCTCCTTTCCTCAAATGTTAATTCTTTTACTAATGTTTGTGGGAGGATCAGCTGGTTCAACAGCAGGAGGTATGAAAATCGCTCGGATCATGGTTGTTGCTAAGTATAGTTTATCAGAAATTAAGCACTTATTACATCCTAGGGCTGTAATTCCTGTTAAAATAGGTCAACAGTCAATTAATGAAGAAGTAATTAGAAGTACACTTGGTTTTGTTTTGTTTTATGTCATGGTATTTGTATTCGTTTCTATAATTCTCACAGCTTTGGGTCTCGATCTTGAATCTTCATTTGGTGCTACAGCATCATCTTTAGGAAATGTAGGGCCTGCACATGGTTCAGTGGGCCCAGCATCGAATTATGCTCAAATCCCAGATTTGGCAAAATGGTTACTTACATTCTGTATGTTTCTTGGAAGATTAGAAATATTTACAGTTATGGTATTTTTAAGTACACTTTTCAATAGGCGTTAATAGGTTAGAGAACTTTGTTGTAATTAGTCTATCAACAACAACCATGTTTTTATGATTTATGAAAGAAAAAAATAACTTTATAGATCAGATTGATCAAGTTCCAGCTAAAACACTTAGCTGTATAAATCCTATATCAGGCAAAACTATAAAGAATATATCTATTTCCACTAAAGAAGAAATTAATAGAAAAATTACTAGTGCATGTGAAGCATCGAAAATTTGGAAGGAAATTCCTATAATAGAAAGATCCCGATTAATAAAAAAAGCTCAGAAGGAAATAGTATCAAAAAAGGATGAGCTAATTGAATTAGCCATTTCAGAGACTGGAAAAACTGAATTTGATGGTATCATTGAAATTCTTACTACATTAGAAATAATGCGATTTAACCGGAAGATGGCATCTCGAGCTCTTGCATCTGAGGTTCGCCCTTTAGGTTTAATAATGAAAAATAAACGTGGAAAAGTTCATTATCGACCCTATGGAGTAGTAGGAGCTATTTCTCCATGGAATTACCCTTTAATTCAACCTGCTATTCTTGTAGTACCTGCATTACTTGCTGGAAATGGTGTAGTTCTAAAGCCTTCAGAGTTTAGTCCACTTACAGCATTAAAGATGAAAGAAATATTTGATGAAGTCGGAATTCCTGAAGATCTTTTTCAAATAGTAATTGGAGATGGAGAAGTTGGTAAGGTATTAGTAGAATCTTCTTCAATTAAATTAATAGCATTTACAGGAAGCGTTAAAGTTGGAAGAAAAATAGCTATTAATTGTGCGGAACAACTTAAACCAGTCATTCTTGAATTAGGTGGTAAAGACCCAATGATAGTTTTGAAAGATGCAAACTTGAAGAGAGCAGCACGAGCCGCTGTATGGAGTGGTTTTCATAATGCTGGTCAAACATGTATTTCTGTTGAGAGGATTTATGTTGATGAGAATGTGGCTGATGATTTCATTCAATTAGTAAAAGATTTAACTAATCTTGTTTCCTATGGTAAAGGCCCAAATTTTTCAGATATCGGAAGTATTTCCACAAAATCTCAATTTGAAAAAATAACCTCTCTTTTACAGGATGCTATTGATAAAGGAGCCACTATAGATAATCATAATATAAATAATAACAATGACAGTTTATTTTTTCAGCCTTTAGTTATTACTGATAGTGATGACACTATGAAAATAATGAAAGAAGAAATTTTTGGTCCAGTTATAGTTATTTCAAGAGTTAGGAATGAAAAGGAAGCTATTAAAAAAGCTAATAGTATGAATTTTGGTTTGAATGCTTCTATTTTTACCAGAAATAAGAAAAAAGCCCGACTTCTTGCAAAAAACATAGAAGCGGGGAATATTATTATAAATGATGTTGAAACAAATTATTTTTGTGTTGATGTTCCATTCGGAGGTATTAAACATAGTGGTATAGGTCGTCTTCATGGGATAGAAGGTCTTAGAAGCTTTTCACAGATTCAATCTGTAGTTGAAGATAGGTTTGGATTTAATAAAGAGTTATGGTGGTTTCCAGTAGCAGGTATAACAAAAAAGATTTTTAGAGCTATTATTCAAATCCTTTACGGCTAACTGGCCTAAAAGATTAGATTTTTTTCATTCTTAATATTTTTTGAGTTGCTTCTATATTTATTAATATAGAGAACCATTAAATTAAAGATAATAATTGGAGTATGGCATGAAGAAATATGCTGTTCTGGTTGAAGGAAGATTTAATTTTCTTTATGCCAAAACTGCAAATGCAATTTTGCGTTTTAAATCAGAGACTGTAGTTTGCTGTATTGATTCGGAAAACAACGGAAAAACTACTGAAGAAGTCATAAAATTAGGAGGAAAGACGCCTATTGTGTCTTCTTTGGAAGCAGCTAAAAAATTTAAGCCAAATACTCTATTGATAGGTATTGCAACTCAAGGGGGATTTCTTCCTGGTAACATGAGAAGAACTGTTCGGGAAGCACTTCAGAGCGGTCTTGATGTAATATCTGGTCTTCATGAGTTCCTTAGTGATGATAGTGAATTTAGTTCTTTAGCCAAAACTAATGGTGTTAATATAATAGATCTTAGGAAACCTCCCTCACCGCTTCCCTTTTCAAAAGGAACATGGAAAAAGAGAAAAACTCCAACTTTATTAACTGTTGGTGATGATTGCGATACGGGAAAGATGACGGCTGCATGGGAATTGAAAAGTGAACTTGAGTCTAGAGGGAAAAATGTTATCTTCATTGGTACAGGTCAAACTGGGATTTTACTTGGAGGAAATGGCGTTGCGGTAGATGCTATAGTCAGTGATTTTGAAGCTGGATCAATAGAAGCAGAAATAGATAGAGCAACCCTTAATGATGATTTAGATTTAATTATTGTTGAGGGCCAAGGAAGCATCTCGCATATGGCCTATTCAGGCGTAACGATGGGACTTTTACACGGTGTTATGCCAGATATGCTCTTAATGTGCCATGAACCTGCAAGAGAAATAGATACTTTTAATCATCCTATGATAGATCTTGGAGAAATCATGGATATATATATTCAACTTATTAGAATTTTTAAACCCTGTGAAATAGTTGGTCTTAGCCTGATCACCCATACAGAAGATGAAAATAAAGCAAAAGAAACCATTGAATGGTATCAATGTAAATATGGGATTCCATCGGCTGATTTTGTAAGATTCGGTGGGGAGTCAGTTATTGATAAAATAATATCTAAATTAAAATGATTTTTAATTATTCAACTTATAGTCTTTATTTGAAACATCGATTCACCATTGCTCGTGGCTCACAGGAAGTGATTCCTATAATACTTGTCTACTTTACAAAGGATGGTGTAACGGGAATAGGGGAAGCTTCACCTTCGGTAAGATATGGTGAAGATTTTTATGAACTCATTAAATATCTCAGTAGACTATCTATCAGTGATATCCCTGAAGAAGGTTCCCTAGGTGATTGGTTAGATTGGGCGGTTGTAAAAGCCAAAGGTAATCCTTCTTTAGAGGCTGCATTTGATTTAGCTCTTCATGATTTATATGGAAAAATTAATAATAGACCGACTTATACCTATTTTGATTCTGATAAAAATAGAGGATGTATTACCTCATTCACAATTGGAATTGATGATAAAGAGAAAATTAGAGAGAAGGTATTAGAGGCAGATATTTATCCTTTATTAAAAGTGAAATTAGGTAGTAGTCATGATAAAGAAATCATTAGAACTATCCGAGAAGTCACTGACAAACTGATTAGAGTAGATGCTAATGAGGGTTGGAATTTAGAAGAAGGAAAGCGTATGTGTGACTGGTTGGCTAACCAAAATATAGAATTTATAGAACAACCTTTACCAGCTGATAATATTGAAGAAACAGCAAGACTTAGAGAATATTCACCGTTAGAAATAATTGCTGATGAAAATTGCATTGATTCAAATAGTATTTCAAGAATTTCACATGCTTTTGATGGCATTAATATAAAATTAATGAAATGTGGAGGCCTTCGTGAAGCTCATAAGATGATAAAAATTGCTAAAGAAAAAGAAATGAAAATCATGATAGGGTGTATGATTGAAACATCCATCGCAATTACAGCAGCATCTATACTCTCTCCTCTTGTTGATTATGCTGATTTAGATGGAAATCTTTTAATTAATAATGATCCATTTACTGGTGTATACATTAAGGATGGTATATTGGTTTTTCCTGATAGACCAGGCCTAGGTGTATCATTGAAAAAATAAAAAAAATTATAATAGATTAGTCAACCATTTTATCTGATAATATTGATTGCAATCTAAATTGCTATATGGACTCTATATATTAAAAGACATTTCAAATTAAAATGCAATACTTTAGAATGTAATGAGTTTAATTTTTAATTATGATAGTTTCCGATCGAATAAAAAATAAGCTGAATAAGCTTCCTAGAAAACCAGGTGTATATCTTTTTAAAGACAAAGATGAAAAAACTATCTATATAGGTAAAGCAAAAGTTCTAACAAAACGAGTAAGAAGCTATTTTTATAAGAGTGCTAAACATGCTCCAAAAGTACTTTCTCTATTAAAAAAAATAAATGATTTTGAATGGATAGTGACAGGTTCTGAAGTAGAAGCTCTTCTCACAGAGGCAAACTTGATCAAAGAACAGATGCCTAGATATAATATTCTACTAAGAGATGACAAAACTTTTCCTTATATACGTATTACAAATGAACAATTTCCTCAGGTTTTAATAACTCGAAAAATTATTCATGATGGTTCTAAGTATTTTGGACCATATACTGATGTTAGAGATCTTCGTCTTACATTAAAAGTTCTTCACAAGATTTTTCCAATTAGGAGTTGTGATTATAATCTTAATGATGAAAATATTAATAAAAAAAAATATTCTGTTTGTCTTGATTATCATATTAATAGATGCCAGGGACCATGTGAAGGTATTGTTCATACCATGGAATATCAAAAAATGATTAACAATGTAATTTCTTTTTTGCATGGGAGGACAACTTTCATAAGAAAAAAACTCAAACAAGATATGCAGTCTGCTTCAAAAAAAATGCTTTATGAGGAAGCATCAACTTATCGAGATCAACTTATTTCAGTTCAAAATTTTTCTAAAAGGCAAAGTAAAGCCTCAGCCTATTTTGACGATAAAGATTTTATTGCCATTTCGTATCAAGGGAATGATGCCTGTGGAGTGGTGGTTAGGATACGTAATGGGAAAATAGTTGGTCGGGAAAAAGTCTTTCTTGTTGGTGTACGTGATGAAACAAATAAACGTATTCTCGCTGATTTTATAAGACAGTTTTATTTGATGTCTTATTTTGTTCCTCCTGAAATTATTTTGCCAGAGATTCCAGAAGATCCAGAAACTTTATCCGAATGGCTTAAAATAAAAAGAGAAGGTTCTATAAAATTTCTAGTTCCAAAACGTGGTGAAAAGGCAAGACTGTTAAAAGTTTCGCTTGAAAATTCAGATTTACTTCTTAAGGAACATTTAAGGAAAAAAAATAAAAGAAAAGATCTAGTCCCAGTAATGGTGAAAGAACTTCAGGAAGATTTAAACCTTTCAATACCTCCAAGACGAATTGAAGCATTTGACATTTCCAATATTCAAGAAAGTGATGCTGTAGGAGCTATGGTCTGTTTTATTGATGGGAGGCCTAGAAAAAGTGAATATCGAAAGTTTAAAATTAAATCTGTCAAAGGTATTGATGATTTTGCTATGATGAGAGAGATAGTTTTTAGAAGATATTCAAGATTGAAAGATGAAAAAGGAAAATTTCCAGATCTAATTTTAATAGATGGAGGTAAAGGTCAACTAAACATGGCGATTTCAGCCCTTCGCGAACTTGGTCTAGATTATATTTTTATAGTTTCTTTAGCTAAAAGGCTCGAAGAGGTTTTTGTTCCTAATCATTCTGAGGCACAATCTATTTCTAAAAACTCTCCAGGAATATTACTACTTCGAAAGATACGTGATGAAGTTCACAGGTTTGCTATTTCATTTCATCGACAATTACGAAAAAAAATTATTACTAAATCTATTTTTGATGAATTATACGGTGTAGGACCTGTTACAAAAACTAGATTGTTAAAAAAGTATTTAGATTTGGATGCTATTTCAAATTCATCTCCTTGTAATATAATGAAGGAAACTGGTGTATCTATTAAGGTAGCTAAATCAATAATTAATCGTGCTAAATCATTTAAATAATGGTAATAATATATTTTGAATAAAAGTCACAATACTGAAACTATTTCTCAAAAAATTAAATTAATCACTGGACGTGAACCAAATGAAGAGGAATCATCTTTTCTTAATAAATGGCGTCAAATGCATTTTGCTGAAAAACTTATTTCATCTTTAATTAAATATCATGATGAAAATAAAATATTTTTTTCTGTAAATCATTCTATTGCAAAATCACCTATTAGTAAAAAAACAATTGAACAAGTTATTGATAAATCAATCAATGACATTCAATGTAAAAATGGAAAAGCTGAAAAATCTCTTCTTTTTTGTCGAACCCCACACTCCGACGTTAAAGGTGTTAAAGAAATAATAAGTAAGATACAAAAAATTGCTAATTCAAAAAAAATAAAGACTTTTTTTTCATTTTCAAGTTTGGATGAAGAAATTTCAATTTTTGCTTTTTCGATTAGCGGTTTCAACCAAATAGAAAATACAACTGAAATTAATGAGGGTGATCTTGTTTTGTTATTTTCATCTTTCCCTAAGAATCAATCAGCTTTAAGTGTATTTCTTGAAAACATAGCTTCTAAACCCGGTTGTGTTATTAAGAGAGTAGAGCCCAATGATGTTCACTTATCTATAGCTAGTTTTTCGAGGTTTTATAAAAAAGGCATAACAATAAATAATGAATTTGATATTAAATCTAATGAAATAATGTTTGTCGGTATAATTAATAAAAGAATTAAATCTTTAGTTAAAGATCTTGTAGCAAAATATAAAATTTCCTTAACTACTTTAGGATCCATTTCAAGTGTTAGCGATCCTGTATTACGATTTCCAAGTCCTACAAAAATAGATTTACCTATTTCCTGTTTAGATATTTTTAATGATGATGATTTTAACTCTGTTGAATTAATTAATGATTGGAATAAGATAAATGAATTAAAAAAAGATCACCCAGAAATCCAGAACTCTTTTCTTTCATATAATGATGTCTTGTTAAAATTAATTATCTCAGATGAATGGTTAGAAAATTCAAGGAATTCTATAATAAATACTGATGATATACTATTTAGTTTTACTAATGAGGCAAATATTACAAATTTTGATACACAACGTGGTGCCCAAGAAACTTTTTCGAAAGCAATAAGAAGAATTGTTTGTTATGGTGGGATTCCAGAACTGACTTTAGTGGGGTTTAATATTCCTGATAATATTTCTGATCATGATTATAATTATATTAGAGAATTTGATGAAGGGATCAAAAAAGCTTCTTCCTTGCTTGAAATTCCGGTGTCATCTGCTAATGTTTCTTTTGATTCTAATTTAAAACGCCCTTTTATATCAGTCATAGCTAAAGGACGATTATCAAAGAATTCTCATCCTATTTCATCAGCCTTTAAAAGTCCAGGTGATTTTATTCTTATTCTGGGAAGTCACCGAGGTGAGTTAGGATGTTCTTTATATGCTCGAATTATGAGTGTGAAGACAAAATCCTTTTTGCCAATGATAGATCTTGTGATGGAACGTCAGATACGTCAAGTCATATTAACTGGAAATGAAATAGGTATAATAAAATCAGTGATAGATGTTTCTGTAGGAGGTCTCTCTACATCTATTGCTAATTCAATAGTTCAGAGTGGCCATAATTTTGGTGCGAAGATTCATTTAAGTTCAAAAATAGAAAATGAAGAACTCCTTTTTGGTGAAACAAAAGGACTTATGATAATTACGATATCTGAAGAATCAATAATTGAAATCGAAAGACTATGTATGAATTTAGGAGTTCCGTGTACTACCATTGGTCGAGTAACAGATAATGGCCATTTTTCATTTAATGATCTTATAGACATTAATTGCGATAACTTTATTCAGCAAATAACAAAAAGTAAAAACCATTTTTTTATTTAATGGTTTAAATGTTCAATCATTTTATTATGTATATATCCATTTGAAGACAGTATTTCATTCTCAAAAACGGAAAATTTAGAACCATTACAATTAGTTACTTTCCCACCAGCTTCTTTTACTATTAAAGCGCCAGCGGCAATATCCCAACTGTTTAATGCATATTCCCAATATCCATCAAGCCACCCTCTAGCAACATGGCATAGATCAAGAGATGCTGATCCAGCACGTCGAACACCTTGGGTCAAATCTGTAAAAATTTTAAATAGATTAATATTATGAGCCCAGATATTACCATGATCGTAAGGAAAGCCAGTTGCTAATAAGCTATTAGATAAATTATTTGTTTTAGAAACAAAAATAGACTTTCCATTGCAGAAGGCCCCACCGCCATTTATAGCACTATAGATATCATTTAGGTATATATGATATACAACAGCTACAAGTGCCTTTTCCCCCAAATAAAGAGCAATGGAGACAGCATAGAAGGGATAACCATGCACTAGATTGGTTGTTCCATCAATCGGATCGATAATCCACACGTGTTCAGAATCTGAAACCTTTTCTCCAGATTCTTCTGTAATTATTCTATGGTCGGGAAAATTTGATATGATTTTTTCCATTATAATTTCCTCAGCCTTTAGATCAACATTTGTTACTAAATCAGTTACTCCTTTATAATCAACTTTTAGTTCTTTTTCTATCTCACTAGAAATAACTAAAGAAGCTTCTTTAGCTGCATTTAAAGCAATGTCTAAGAAATAATTATAGTCTTTCATAATTATCAATTTATCTTAATTAGTTCCAACATGGTTTTTTGAAAAGTAGTCATTTGTCATTGTTTTCAACGTAGCGGTTAGGAAGAAAACCCCAATCAAATTTGGAATGGTCATCAAACTCAAAGCGATATCACCAAAACTCCACACAAAGGTTAAGGGTAGTATGGCACCCATAAAGTTGAAAAATACATAAACATATCTATAGGGCCTTATGGCTTTTTTCCCAAGAAGATATTCTATTGATCGATCTCCGTAATAACTCCATGCAACCATTGTTGTATATGCAAAAAGTAAAACAGAAAGATTGATAATTATGCTTCCTAAAAGTGGATAGAAGGAAAAACCTTGTTCAAAAGCAGCTCTAGTAAGCTGTACTCCAGTTAAATCAGTAGAATCCAGTACACCTGTTGATAATATCATAAGACCGGTCATGGAACAGATAATTATTGTATCGATAAAGGGTTCCATTAAAGCGACAATTCCTTCACGAACAGGCTCTTCAGTTTTGGCAGCAGCGTGTGCTATTGGTGCTGAACCCTGTCCTGCCTCATTAGAATATAGGCCTCTACGAACGCCCCACATCATAACAGCAAAGAGTCCGCCCCAACCTGCCTCCAATGAGAATGCTTCTTTAAAAATGAGTAGAAAACTAGGAATAATTCGATCAGCGTGCATAGAAAGTACAAATAGCGCACTTATAACATAAATTGCGGACATAGAAGGAACTAGTTTGTCAGCTACAGAAGCAATCCGTTTTATACCTCCAATGATAACAACTCCAACGGCAATGGAAATAATAGCACCAGAGATCCATATTGGTATTCCATAGGAATTAAAGGTCTGTGCTACTGTATTTGCTTGGTTCATATTTCCAGTACAAAAAGAACAGACAACAGCACAGCCAGCAAAGGCCATAGCCAATGGTTTCCACTTATGACCAAGTCCTTTTTCAATATAATACATTGGTCCACCAGAAATAGAGCCATCATCGTTAATTTTCCTATAATTTAGTGAGAGTGTACATTCTGCATATTTTGTTGCCATTCCCAGTAAGGCTGTAACCCACATCCAGAACAATGCTCCTGGTCCACCTAGTCTTACAGCAAGAGCAACACCAACAATATTTCCAATTCCAATTGTTGAAGAAAGTGCGGTAGATAAAGCTTGAAAATGTGTAACATCTCCAGCATCAGCTGGATCATCATACTTTCCTCTAACTACATCCAGACTATGTTTCAGTCTTCTAACTTGTATGAATTTTAAAGTTATAGTGATAAAAAGACCTGTTCCAAGCAAGATAAATACAAGTGGAGCAGCTATCATATTGCTAAAATAGTTAGTAGTTTTAGTTAATTGATCTAAAAATATTTCCAATTTTGTCTCCTTGTCTAGCTTCCCTAGCCTAAGTATTATGTATTCTAATTAGCGATTTTACATCTATGTAGTTAAAATGACAACAATGCTATTATAGATTGTATACCAAATCACTAAATTCTTTATTGTGAAACTTAAGTATATTAGAAACTTTTGTATTATTGCTCATATTGATCATGGGAAATCAACTTTAGCTGATCGTTTGCTTGAAGTAACAAATACACTTTCAAAGCGCGATATGAAAGCTCAAGTGTTAGATGATATGGATTTGGAGAGAGAACGTGGTATAACTATAAAAAGCCATCCAATCCAGATGCATTACAGGACAAATAATAATTGTGAATATATATTTAATCTTATAGACACACCAGGTCATGTCGATTTTTCTTATGAAGTTTCCCGATCTCTTGCTGCATGTGAAGGAGCTATATTACTCGTGGACGCAGCGCAAGGAGTAGAGGCACAAACAGTTAGTCATGCTTACGTTGCTATGGAAAATGATCTTCAACTAATTCCTGTTTTAAATAAAATTGATCTTCCTACATCTAGACCAGATGAGGTTCGTCAACAAATTATTGATCTTATTGGATGTGATAATGAAGAAATCTTGAGTGTAAGCGCAAAAACTGGTAAAGGTACCAATAATTTGTTGACAACTATCATTGATAAAGTTCCACCGCCAACTTTACCTGCTAATGATAAATCTAGGGCATTAATATTTGATTCAAATTTTGATTCTTATCGAGGAGCTATTCCTTATGTTCGGATATTCGATGGAATCATTCAACCCGGGATGTCGGTAAGTTTTATGTCAACAGGAAAAACTCGAGAAGTTACAGAAGTAGGTCACTTTGTATTGAAAAGAATTCCGGCAAAACGTTTGGAACCAGGAGATGTTGGATATATTGTTGCTGGCTTGAAAGAAGTAAAGGAACTAAGAGTTGGTGATACTATAACGACAAAAGATAATCCAGCAATGGAACCTTTGCCAGGGTATCAAGAAATGAAATCTATGATCTTTTCAGGTCTTTTTCCCATGGTTAGTGAAGATTATGAAAGATTACGAGATTCTATTGATAAATTGCAACTTAATGATGCTTCATTACTATATGAGCCTGAAACTTCCACAGCTCTTGGATTTGGTTTTAGGTGTGGTTTCCTAGGCATGCTTCATATGGATATAATTAAAGAGCGTTTAGAACGTGAATTTAATCTTAGTCTTATAACTACTGTTCCAAATGTTAGGTATCAAATACTTAAATCGAATGGAGATATCATTGAGATTGACAATCCTACTAAATTACCATCAAGTGGAGAAGTAGCCGAAATTCACGAACCTTATGTATTAGCTGAAATTATTTCACCCTCAGAGTTTATGGGAAACCTAATGAAGCTTTGTCAATCAAAAAGGGGAACATTTTTGAATACACATTATTTTTCTGAAGAACGTGTTCAGTTAAAATATGAAATACCTTTATCTGAAATAGTATTTGACTTTTATGATAAGCTTAAATCTGTATCTCGGGGTTATGCTTCTTTTGATTATGAGCATATTGGTTTTCGACCTGGAAATCTTCAAAAATTAGATATTCTAATTGGTGGAGATTCTGTGGACGCACTATCAATCATTACAGATAGTGAATCAGCTTATAGTAGGGGAAGAGAATTATGTAAGACTTTAAAAGAAGTTATACCTAGGCAGATGTTTGAAGTGATTATTCAAGCTGCTATTGGTTCAAAAATTATAGCTCGTGAATCAGTTCGTCCTTATAAAAAAAATGTTACAGCAAAGTGTTATGGTGGAGATATTACTAGAAAAAGAAAACTTTGGGCAAAACAAAAAGAAGGAAAGAAGAGAATGAAACAAATAGGTAAAGTAGAGGTTCCTCAGGAGGCTTTTCTTGCCTTATTCAAAGTAGATTAACTCAATCTAATGAATGATTAAAACTTCAGCTTCATATTTCCTGGTTTACTGATTAAATGGAAGTCCGAATTTCATATTGGACTCTTTCTCGATCTCCATATTATAGCTTTATTTTTGTTCTCCCTTTTCTAGCTATATACGAAGTGATGATTCTTATTTTAAATAAAGATGAAATCATTTCATTACGAAATGGTGCTGATGTTTTGATGAGACAATTTTTAGCATTGTTTGGAGAATGGGGGTTCTATGTTTTGAGTATATCTTATATTTTAGTATTTCTATTAGTTTTCTTAATACAAAAGAAAGATTGGAATATTACTGTAATAAAAAGTGATTATCTTATTGGGATGTTAGCCGAAGGTACAGTATGGGGTTTCATCCTATATATTTTCATGAAATATATTCCAGTATTTCTAATGTTTCCATCCGGAAAAGAACTGTTTCAACAAATGACATTAGCTATTGGAGCTGGATTATATGAAGAGTTAGTTTTTCGAGTCATTTCCATTACAATTATTTTTCATTTTCTTCGTTTAGTTTTTCAATGGAATAAGCAATTTTCTCTTATTATAACAATAATTATTTCTGGAATAATTTTTTCAGCTTTTCATTTTGTTGGACCATACGGAGATGATTTTACTTTATTCCTTTTTATATATCGATTATTAGCTGGAATTATACTTGGTATCATATATGTTATAAGAGGTTTTGGTATTGTTTCTTATGCTCATATGATATACAATTTTATTATTATTTTTACTTTAACTACTTCTTAAAGAGATATTATTGAATAGTTTGAAGTTTTCTATTTTTATATAATAGTTCCTTTTCCATTGAATTTTTTTCATGGCAAACCTAAACTCTTACAGATGTGAAAACACATAAAATAACTGTTTTCCTTCTCTTCGCGGGGTTTCTTAGTGTGTCTCAGGCCCAAGAAAGTCCATTTAAGAGTTTTATTATTGCCCTTTGGCCTGATTATGATAGGCAAGGAGTACTAGTAATATTAACAGGGGAGATCGAAAACGATAAACTTCCCTTGAGGATAAAAACTCTCATACCTGCGAGTGCAGATATTGTATTGGGCTCTGGTCAAGAAGGCGGAACATCTGAGTTATTGCCTCTAAATGAAACTCGTGATGAAAAAGGAAGGTTTGTTGATGAAGTTTTTGTTAAGTCACAATTTCAGATTGAATTTTATTACAATCCCTTTCAATTTCAGGATAAACGTGAGTCCAATTATACATTTAAGTTAAATCAATTATTAAAGAATTATCATGTTGCTATTCAAATACCTCTTGGTTCCGAGAACTTTATTTTCTCAGAATCAGATATTGATAGTGTTAAAGATGACCATGGTCTTAAATATATAAGAAAACGCTTTAATTACTTGCCCGAAAATTCATCACAAACTTTTTCATTTTCTTATATAAAAAAAGATGAAAGACTTACTGTTGATATTCTTCAAGAGATGTTAGATTTAATGCCTCCTAAAGATCTTGATGTTAATGAAAATGTACTATCCGTAGAACGTTATAAGTTGCCTAGTCATGAACCTTATCTGATTCTTATATTTGTAACTGTAGCTATTTCTATAGTATTGTTTTTGTCAGAAAAAGATTTTGTAAAAGAACCAGAAAAAAATGAAAACAATTATTGCTCAAAATGTGGAGAAAAAATTGAATATAATAATAACTTTTGTTCCAACTGTGGTAAACAATTAATATGATGCCATATATACTTGAATTAGGTCCAATTAGAATTCCTTCTTATGGTTTTATGCTTATGATTGCCTTTATGACAAATTACTTTTTACTTACTAAAGAAACAAAAAAGTTAGGTAAGGATCCTGAAATGGCCGGAGATCTAGTCTTTTGGGCAGCAATTGGTGGAATTGGGGGGTCGAAAGTCTATTATATGATAGAAAACTTTAAAGCTTTTTCAGCTGATCCTATAGGTATGATTTTTAGTGGATCCGGCTTAGTTTTTCTTGGAGGATTGGGTGGAGGAATGTTGGCAGTTACACTTTACCTCAAGAAAAAAAATGAACCTTGGTTAATGTGGGCAGATATTATTGCACCTTGTCTTATCTTAGGGTATGCTATTGGAAGGATTGGTTGTTTTTTAGTCGGAGATGATTATGGAGTTCCAACAAATCTTCCTTGGGGAATGAGCTTTCCAAGGGGTGCTCCTCCAACTTACCAAAATGTTCATCCAACCCAAATTTATGAGGCTGTTCTAGGGTTTTCAATTTTTTTGATACTCAGTAAATTGAGATTAAAATCTAAACCTTTAGGCAGTATTTTTGCTTATTATCTCATTTTTGCTGGAATGGAGAGATTTATCATTGAATTTATAAGGACGAATGAAAAATATATGTTAGGATTAAGTGGTGCACAAATAATCTCTTTAGTTATGCTCGGAATAGGAATAATATTCCTAATACAACTAGGAAAACATTCTAATAACAATTCACTTGCTGGAGGTAAAAAACTTAATCCAGACTAAGCAGAATTCTATCAGCTTAGTTTTTTTTCTCCAGTTCTTCTTGGGGTCAATTTTACTATGCCAACCTATTTTGGACGATTGGAAGATTATCAATGTAAATAATACTAATAATCAGAAAATATTTACTCCTTCCAAGATAGCTATTGGAGTATTTTCAGATATTTACCTCATGGATTCTGAACAATCATTATTAACTAGACTTTTACCTAATGGTACATATTTTAGAACTGTTGGTGGATGGGGCGAAAATGGTGAATTATTCAATTCTGGATCGGATATAACAGCTTCTTACGGTCTTGATGTTTTTCTGATTGATTCTGACTCTCACCGTCTTCTTAGATTTGATAGAAAATTAAATTATATAACGGAAATGGATTTATTTTCATTAGATCACCCAATTGAATTTCCTATTAGTATTGAAAAATATCCTTCAGGAGAAATCTTAATTTCTAGTGAATCAGATGCTGAAGTGAAACTATTAGCCTTTAATGGTCAAGTAATCTCTACAATTGGAGATGAAAAATATGGATCTGATCGTTTTACTTATGTTACAGCGATAGCAATTAATGATGAAAATAACATTGGTATTATTGATAACAATGAAAGGTTTTTAGTTGTTAATAAGAGTGGAAGAATAATTTGGCAAAGAGAGATAAAAGGAGGTGGAGATTTTCTAGGAACTATTGATTCAGATTGGATTATATCAAGAAAGAATGGAGATTTTTTAATTATAGAAAGATTTTCTCAAAAGCTAATTGATCAAAAAATACCTTTCTCCAAAAATATTTCTGATATAGCAATTAAAGATAATAGAATTTATGTGATTGAAGAAGATGTCGGAACGATATGGAGCACATTGATTTTTTTAGATGAATAGACATTATCTCATATTTCTTTTTTCCATTTTCTCTAATATAGTTTTGTCATTTGAAAACCCACAAATTTCTTTATCAGTAAAGAAAAATATACTAGATATGAAATTAGTTAGAGGCGATTCTTTGCTTAACCTTCCTAATAGATTTATAATTGATGGTTCAGTTAAGATAAAATTTTTATCTGGAGATTCTATACCATTTAAAGTTGAAAGTCTTAAAGGAGATTTGCTATTCACTAAAACTCCCGTTGATACTGTTTTTCTCAACATAGAATACGATTACCTAGAAGGGAGTCTTCCTACTTTTGTTGATTCAGGAATTGAGACTCTTCCAAAGATTGATCTAAAAAAAACAAATGGAACAAAAAAATCAACTATTGCTAAATCGAAAAGAACAAAGGAAATATTACCTGTTGTTGCCGATGGGTTTTTTTCAAGATCTATTGGGTTCTCCCAAAACACTGGTGCACAAATAAATGGAGGTTTGCAATTAAATCTTCAAGGAAAACTTAGTGAAGACATGACCATATCTGGAGTCTTATCAGATCAAAATATTCCAATTCAACCAGAAGGGGACACTCATTCATTAAATGAAATTGATAAGGTTTTTATTGAGGTGAATCATCCTTTAGGATTTATTAAAGCTGGAGATATAGATATTTCCTTGCGTAATGGGCGTTATCAACGTCATGATAGAAGATTAGAAGGTGTAAACCTTTCATCAAATTATAATAATAGCAATTTTGGTTTTACCATTGGAAGTGCTAGAGGAAAGTATTCTGAGATGGAATTTCGCGGTGAAGATCAAAATCAGGGCCCTTATCAATTAACATCTTCAGATGGTAGCCGTCGCATAATTGTTACTGCTGGCTCGGAAATAGTATGGCTCAATGGAAAGAAGTTAATGCGTGGCGAGTCAGCTGATTATACAATCGATTATTCGCAATCTGAAATTATGTTTACACCTGTAAATTTGATAGATTCAAACAGTAGAATCTATGTTGAATATGAGTATTCTGATTTTGGATTCCAGCGACAAGTATATGTAGGATCCGCCTCTCGACAATTTATAAATAAAAAAGGTTCGATTTCTATCAATTATATAAGGGAGGCTGACAATACTTCGAATGAATCTTTTTATCCAATTACCTCTCAAGATCGTTTAATTATGGAATCCGCTGGAAAGGGAGGGGTAAAAAAATCTCTTGCTTTCCCTGACTCTTCGGGTAAATATAAATTAGATTATAATTCTAATAATCTGTCTGATAGCATTTTTATTTATATTGATGATTTGGATTTTTATGATGGAAAGCGCTACACAGTTGGATTTAATAATGTTGGCAATTTAGGTCAGTATGCACGTCGCGTAACCGAAAAATCAGAACTTTATTTTGAATATATTCAACCTTCAGAAAGAAATAATTATACTGATTTATACGTTCCTTGGAAATTAATATCGTCACCGCAAGTCCAAGAAGTAGCGAATATTATGGGAACCTTGCCAATTAATGATGAAACTTTTTTTTCTTTTGAAATAGCAGGATCAGGATTTAACCCAAATAGATTTTCTTCAATTCAAAATCAAATTGGCGGTTTGGCTGGAGAACTAGCGTTTTCTCATAAGGCCTACTTGCCAAGAAGTTTAGGTGAACTTTCATTTAGGGTTGAAAGCAGAGGGGCTGGAGATGGTTTTAAAGCTATTCAACGTGAATCACAAGTTGAATTTTCGAGGGAATGGAATCTTCAGCGAGATATATGGGAATCAAGCGGAAGAAAGAATCTGACCCATGATTTATCACAGATAACCTTATCTCATGAAATTAACAGAAAAAGTTCCACTAGTATTTCTATAGGAAAGTATGAGGATAAAAAACAAAAATCATATAGAAGACATTTAAAATCTTCATTTAATAATATTTTTTTTAATTCAATATCTCTTGATTTAAGTGATGTAAATAGAAAATCTCAAATTGAACCTTCGCTTGATTCTCATTGGAAAAGGGATCGGTTTTTTGCATCACTTTTTAAAGGATCATTTCATCCATATCTTAGATTTCAAAAAGAGAAACGTACCTATGATATGAAGTTTGATGAAAAGGGAGCTGGTATACAGTTAGAAAATAAAAGAATAAATGGCAAGTTAGGAATTATAAATAGAAATGATTATAGTGGGAATTTAGAATTTAATAATTGGAGGAATGAAGGGGAAAGTTGGCTTGGCGAGATTGATATTCTAGCTCGTCCAATTAAATCTCTTACTACAAAGTTAATACTTAAACAGCGTTTGAAATCATTTAAAGATGATCGGGAAGATTTAAACTATAGATTAGCCCGAGGTTCAATCCGTTATACTCCAAAAAGGGGTAACAACAAGGCTAGTTTTGATTTTAAGTTGGAAAGAAGCTTATATGAAGAAAAGATTGTAGTATATGATTCAATTTCGTACGGTCCTGGACAATTTCGTTACGATAATGAGACGGGACTCTATATTGAAGATCCAGCAGGACATTATATATCATTTCATATTCCATCAGGTAATAGACTTCCATCAACACGATTTGTGTCAGGATTACGTCTTACTAGACATTTAAGAAATTTTTCTAATTCATTTCTTAAAGATGTAACATTTAGATTAATTGGATCTACTGATTTTAATGGAGAGAATCCAACATATAATTCTATTTTTTTCCCCTCAATCAATCAAACTGGACTTAACAGATCTCAATTTAATTCACAGGTCGAAGTACGTTACGCTCCAGGGAAAAAACTTAGACGTATAATCCTTAAAGGTCTTACAAATCGTGAAGTCGTATCCCAGTCAATTCAAGAATTGCGAGATAGAATTAGAAAATTAATTTCTATAAAATGGGAAGAGCCATTAAATGAACATTATAGATTAGTTTTTGATTTATCTAAATCAGGGTTTAATCATATATCTTCTATTAAGTTAAGAGAAAGAAGAACTAATGGAATGTATTCTGAAGCTGGATTCAAATGGAGGAAAAACCAATCCTTACAGCTAGGTGGGAATGTCATTATTGGTAAGGATATTGGAAACAGTTTTTTGGGAATATATAATGTTGACATTAAAGGAACTGAATTTGATGCTCTAATTTTTCCGGGATTGTTTGGAAGGATTAATACTACTTTGACAATTGTTAAAGTAAAACAAAATAATACTAATATAAAAGTTCTTCCACCTGAAGCCGCAAAAGGAATGCAAACGGGGATAAATATTAAAGGATCTATTAATGCTCTAATTAATTTAACTGAATCATTAGTTCTGAACCTAAATACGACATATCAACACGATTCTATACATTCAAACTTCTTGATTTTTAATGGAGAGTTACGTGCATCGTTCTAAGTTGAATTTTATTATATTTTTATTGATAGTTTTTAGTGCCAAAGGATCCGACTCACTTGCTGTAATAGTTAATCCGGACTCATCGGGTTATGTAACAGGAGTTGAAATGCAATTAAATAACTGGAAATTAGCAGCGATTAATGATGGAAGGCTCAATGCAGAACTTAATTTGCGTTCTGTTACAATGTCTGATTCCTCGGGAAAAATTCAGATTGTTTGGGAACATAATTATGGTTTTGAAATGAAAGTAGATTCTGTAATTCTTTCAGGCGACAATGATTTTTCACCAAAAATAAATAAAATACTTACTACTCCATTTATGAACTTGCCGGCTTCAGAAGAAACTATTTCATTTGTAAGATCGTCATTGTTGAAATATTCATTTTTTGGAGGAAAGGAAAAACCGTTTTTTGCAACGTATGGTAATAATCAAATTGCCTTGCTAATTCCCATAAAAAATGTTTTAGACAGTAGTTTTTCTGGTATACTTGGATATCGCCCAAATGATCGAGGAATTGGACAGCTGACTGGCGATATATCAATTCAATTATCTAATCTTTTTGGATATTTTACTTTAACGAATATTAATTGGAAGCGAAAAGATCAAAGTTCTCAAGAATTTTCCTTTGAAGAGAAAGTTCCAGTTATTCCAGGGGTCAATTTTGGTGGGGTTATTGGAGTTCAACAAAGACTTCAAGATGGAATGTATTTAATGCGACGGTCTTATATAGGATTAGAATCTTATTATCCTAAACTTGGGACAATTTCATTCGGTGCGTCTCGAGGAACAACTTCTCTAACTGATTTAGGATTAAAAGCTGGGCTTTATCCACATAGGAAGGCTGGTTTAGATTTAAGGTATTCTATTGAATCCAAAGATCTTTTTAAGATAACTCGTAATAGATTTTTTATTGATTCTAGTATTCAATTCTCTGAATTAAGGAAGGAAAATAATATTAAGGAATTTCTTGGGGTAGGTAGGATTGAAGGACAACTTGTAAGTCCGATCCTAGATGATTGGAACTTGTCGATTCGTTCTAATCTAGGTTTTTCTACTATTTCGGGAAAAAATTCGGTTCCTTTAACAGAGCAATTTCGTTTTGGAGGCGCTTCTTCATTAAGAGGTTATCAAGAAGATATATTTATTTCAAAATGGATGGTAATTAATCAATTTGAAATGAGGTATGAGATAGGAAAAAAAACACGTATTTACGGATTTTTTGATACCGCTATTTCAGATGAATTAGGATATCCCTGTGCTATAGGTTTTGGATTAAATCAACCAACATCTATTGGAATACTTTCAATTGATTATGGTATTAGTAAAGATGAAAAACCTTCAGGAGGTAAGATTCATATAAGAATAGTTAATAGTACTTTATGAAGAAAAAAATAATAAAATTTCTAGAAAAAGATCCAAGTAAACCACTGCGTAATCGACAGCTTGCGAAATTAATGGGTATTAAGAACAAGGATTATAAGAAGTTTCGTAATGCGATAAAAAACCTAATCAGAACTAAGACACTTTTTAAAAGATCTGGAGGATCTCTAATGTTGGCATCTTTAACTAGAAGGGCCAAGGGAATTGTATCATTAACTAATCATGGTTATGGTTTTGTTACAGTTAAAGAAAATTCTAGTGACATTTTTGTTAGAAGTGAGAATCTAAATGGTGCTCTAAATGGTGATTTGGTTCAAATAATTATATTCCCAAAGAATAAAAACTATAAGAGCGAAGGAATAGTAGAAAATATAATTTCAAGGTTCGCTGAAAAATTTATTGGAATAGTAATAGTTAGTATGGGTGAATTTACTCTCCAAATTGATCCGGTTTCCCCAAAGAGAGGAATTGTGGTTGAAACTAAAGAGTCAAAGTTATTAGATGGCGATATAGTATTAGTAAAAGTTATAGATTGGGGAACCTCTGATTCACCTGTTATTACAAGCTTAATAGAAAGAATTGGTTCAATCAATTCTCCTGAAGATGATATGGCTATAATTTGCTATAAGTATGATTTGGATCCTGAATTTTCTTCTTTAATTGAAAATGAAAGTAACAAGTGGACTATCTCGGATATAAAAAAAGAAATTATTAATAGAGTTGATCTGCGGGGTCTATTAGTATTTACTATTGATCCGTGGGATGCAAGAGATGTTGATGATGGAATTTCTTTTGAACAATTAGAAAATGGTAATTTTTCTTTAGGTATACATATTGCGGATGTTTCTTTTTTTGTTAGAGAGGGTTCTGAATTAGATCGAGAAGCACAGAAACGAAGTAATTCGGTATATTTTGCTGAAGGTACAATTAGAATGTTACCTGATAATCTTTCAGCTGAATTATGTTCTTTATTGCCTAATGTTGAACGATTAGCTATGTCAGTTTTTGTTGAATTGGATCTTAATTTTAATGTTATAACTACTCGAATAGAAAAATCTATAATTAAGATCCAAAAAGCATTTACCTATGATGAAGTACAGGAAATTCTTGATGGTAAGGATGAATCTTATTCTAAAATATTAAGAAAAATGAATTATGTTGCTAAAGGGCTTATGGCCAAACGTCATAATGCTGGAAGTATAGATTTTGATATCCCAGAGACTATTTTCAAATTTGGTGAAGGAGGTGTTCCTAATAAAATTTTGCCGAGTAAACGTTTAGATAGTCAACGTCTTGTTGAAGAATTTATGCTATTAGCAAATAGAGAAATTTCAAAAATGGTAGTATCAGAGCGTAGTAAAAAAGATGAGTTTATTTTTAGAATTCATGATGAACCTTTAACTAATGATCTTGAAAAATTTCTTAACATTCTTCAAAGGTTTAATCTTATAACAAAGATTCCTTTAAAGTTTAAATCTAATGATTTTCAAAAAATTATAGAAAAGGTCAAATCGTCTCCGTATCATAAGCTTATTGAAAAACTGGCTCTTAGAACCATGTCAAAAGCTATATATAGTATCCACAATAGAGGTCATTTTGGTTTAGCATTTGAGACATACACTCATTTTACTTCACCCATAAGGCGTTATTCTGATATTTTGGTCCATCGTTATCTAAAAAAACATTTACTTAAGGATAAATTTTTGAAAGGAATATCTAGGGATAAAGCTAGTTCTATTGCGAACTATATAACTAATTCTGAAATCAAAGCAATTGATGCTGAGAGAGAATACATTAAATTGAAGCAAATTCGTTGGCTTTCACAACATATTGGGGACAAATTTAATGCTGTAATTTCTGGAGTAATATCATCTGGATTATTTGTTGAATTAGCGAATACGCTAGTAGAAGGATTTGTGAATATAGAGTCTATAAAACAAGACAGTTTTTATTATGACGATCATGAAATTGCAATTATTGGAAGGAAATCTAATGAAATTTATAGGCTTGGAAATCAAGTTGATATTTATGTTAAAAGTGTAAACATAGAAAAAAGAAGAGCTGATTTTATTTTGATCGAATCATGAAGGAAAAATTATTTCAACTTACTTTTCTTTTAATAATATTTATTGGATGTAATTATAAACCTAGGGCTAACGGGATAGAGAATCAGATTCATATCATCTCTTCATTTGAAGATCTTCCATATATAAAAAGTATTGTAGACTCTGTATTCGGGAGAGCTATTTATACTCCAGCCCCAGAAACTTATTTTGATGTGACTTACATCAATCCATTTGATTTTAATGAAATTAAACGAAGCCACAACATATTAGTTATATCAGTTATTGGAGTCAAGGATACGACAGCTGATAGGATAGTCCGATCTGTTCTTCCAGAAGATCAGTTAAATCTTGCAACAGTTGGAAAAAATCAAATTTTTTCTAAAAAAGATTTTTTTGCAAGAGGTCAAGTATTTTCTCTTGTAGTTGGTCAACGCCCTGCTGATATAATAAAAGGTCTTAGGAAAAGAGGCTCTTGGCTTTTCAAACAATATGATCAGGCCTTTATTGATAGGCAAAAAGATCATATCTTTAAACGGAGAGAAGAAAAAGAACTTTCATTAGAACTTTTGGAAAAATATAGCTGGGAATTAAGAATTCAACATGATTATTTAATTATTAATGAGGAACCAGAACGTAATTTTGTATGGATTGGTCGAGCATTTCCCTATCGTTGGTTTTCAATTAATTGGGTCGAGGCTCCAAGATCAAGGGAAATAGATTATTTAATTGCTTCAGAGATGGTTAATGATTTTCCTATAGCGTATTACGATAAAATAATTTTTAAAGACACTTTTCGATTAGTTGAACCTGTCAAACTAAGCGGTTGGGATGCTTGGCGAATTGAAGGACTTTGGGAACATACTGAAGAAATTAAAGGAGGTCCCTTTATTTCTTATGTTTTCTATGATGATAATACAGATCGGCTTTTTCATTTAAATTTATTGGTTTATAGTCCTGGGCAAAAAAAAATGATCTCATTAAGACAAATGGATATTATGGCTCATACGTTTAAAACTAAATCGAACTAGTTATAATGAAATGAAAATTAATTTTATGGTAATTGAACAGGTTCTTTCAATAGCTTTTTTTTTAAAAAGATATTTTATTACTTAATCGGAAGTCTATGGCAAAGCGAGTTTTAATTACTGGTGCATTTGGTCAACTAGGAGAGGCAATTATAATGGAATTGCAACCATATTTCAACCTTTGTGCTACAGGTAAATTAGTACCTGAAGATAATTTGGGTTTATGTAAATATCATCAATTAGATATAAAAGAAAAAGAAGGAGTTAATGATTGCATTCAAAGTTTCACTCCAGATGTAGTTATTCATTTAGCTTGTATGACAAACGTTGATGGTTGTGAAAAAAATAGAGAAGAAGCATGGCGAGTAAATGTTACCGGAACTGAAAATATAATTAATTCTGTTCGTGGATCCTCTGCAAAAATAGTATATATTTCTACAGATTATGTCTTTGATGGTAAGGCTGGCCCATATATTGAAGATGATGTTCCTAATCCTATAAACTATTATGGGAAAACAAAACTTGCTGCTGAAAATGCAGTTCGAGGTTGTGCGCAACCATGGGTCATTCTTCGAACCAATGTTTTATATGGTAACTCAATTAGGTCTTCAGCAAGCTTTGTTAATTGGGTTGTAAATTCCTTGAAAAATTCCAAAGAAATCAATGTAGTTGATGATCAAATAAATAACCCTACATGGACAGCTAGTTTAGCTGAGGCAATTAAATTGTCCATTATTATGAATATTCAAGAAATACTAAACTACGCTGGCTCAGAATTCATGTCTAGATTTGAATTTGCTAAAAGAATAGCAAATGTTTTTGAGCTTGACTCCAGCCTTATTAAGCCAATTAAAACTGAAGATTTAAATCAATTAGCACCTAGACCTCTTAGATCTGGATTGTCGACTGTTAAGATAGAAGAACTTATTGGAGTTAGAACGTATGGGCTTGATTATTGTTTGCGAAAAGTAGGTGAGGGAATAGTTAATTGAAAACGATTGTTGTAACACCTACATACAATGAACAAAAAAATATCAATGAATTATTGGGAGCAATATTCAGTGTAAACTCTAACTTTCATGTTTTAGTTGTTGATGACAATTCCCCAGATGGTACAGGAAGTATTGTTAAAAAATTACAATCTACCTATCCAAACCTTCATTTATTATCTAGGAATAAAAAGGATGGTCTTGGGTCTGCGTACATAGCTGGTTTTAAATATGCTTTAAAAAGAGATTTTGATGCAATCGTTCAAATGGATGCTGATATGTCTCATGATCCTAAAGATATTGTTTCTTTAATTTCAGAATTAGAGAATACTGATATAGCAATAGGTAGCAGATATATTTCAGGTGTAAATGTGGTAAACTGGCCAATGCGTAGATTAATGATTAGTTATGGAGCAAATATATATACTCGCTTAGTTACAGGACTTCCAGTTAAAGATGCTACGGGAGGTTTTAAATGTTGGAAACGAAAAGTCCTTGAAGCTTTGGATTTAAATAATATTCAGTCACAAGGATATTCTTTTCAAATAGAAATGACATATAGAGCTTGGCTTAAAGGTTTTAAAATAAAAGAAGTGCCAATAGTTTTTGTAGATAGAACCATAGGTGAGTCAAAAATGACTCATTCTGTTATGCTTGAAGCAGTAATTATGATACCTCGTCTTCGCTTAGGTAAAACTTTCGGATGGTATAGATGAAAAAAACAATTTCTATAATTATAGTTAACTATAATGTAAAACATTACCTAGCGAATTGTATCGAATCAATTTGTGATTCAGATTATAATGGAGATATTGATATTATCGTCGTGGACAATAACTCATATGATGGATCTGTTTCAATGATCCGTGAGAGATTTCCTTTTGTCAAATTAATCGAAAATGATAAAAACTTAGGCTTTGCTAAAGGAGTAAATCTGGGGCTTAGAATAGCCTTTGGAGATTATATCATTTTATTAAATCCTGATACGGTTGTTGAAGAACGGACATTGTCACTATTAGATAATTATATGGAGAAAAATCCAAAGGTAGGTATATGTGGTCCAAAAATTATAAATGCCGATGGTTCTTTACAGCTTGCTTGCAAACGTAGTTTTCCAACTCCTTGGGTTGCATTGCCAAAAATTTTAGGGTTAAGTAAAATTTTTCCAAATGGAAAATGGACTGGGAAGTATAACCTGACTTACTTGAATTCTAATCAAATACATTCAGTTGAAGCTATAAGTGGATCTTTTATGTTTATGAGGAGGTCAGTGTTAATAAATGTCGGAGAACTTGATGAAACATTTTTTATGTTTGGAGAAGATCTTGATTATTGTTACAGAAGCATTCAATCAGGTTTTGAGATTCATTATGTTCCTTATACTCAAATAATTCACTATAAAGGTGAAAGTGTGAAAAGTGCTCCTCATGATAGTACAGGATGGTTCTATCAGGCAATGGATTTATTTGTAAACAAACATTTTTCAACTACAGCTTCTATTTTAACTAAAGCAGTGTTAAAAATAGGAATTTCATTAAAAAAGGGATCCTCCTTTTTTGTTTCATCTCTAGTTCCATTATTGCCTGTTTTATTAGATTTATTTATGGTGATAATTGCTTTTTTTATTGCAATTACATTACGATTTGGATCTTTTGAACCAGTTGTAAATGTTTATTTTCCTGTTCTGACTTTGTATAGCTTGTTTTGGATCTCTGTAGGTGGGATTTTTCAAATTTATTCTCGATTTGTTCTCGCCTATAATAGAGCAATGCTATCGTCAATACTTGGTTTTTTACTAAGTGTTGCTTTTACGTATTTTTTTAAACAAATAGCTTATTCAAGAGCGGTAATTCTTGGTGCTTCTTTAATTATTACTTTATTAATACCTGGTTGGCGTTTAGTCGCTCATCTTTTGAAATCTAGGGGTTTCTTTCGGAATTTGGTTTTGGGACAAGCACCTATCTTTTCAAGGCCAGCAATAATTGTTGGTGGTGGAAGCGAAGGTCAAAGGATTGCACAAAAAATTGGGCGGAGACCAGATACTGGTATATATATTGTAGGTTTTGTTGATCCAAACCCGGAGGCTTTAATATTTTCTGATAAAGAAATTTCATCATTGCATCTAATCCTTGGTTCAACAGATGCGATCAATAGTATAGTCGATCGGTATGAAATTCGCGAATTAATTTTCACTTCAGATCGGTTAGATAATAAAGAAATTGTAAAAATTATGGATAATACAAAACATTTACGATTGACATATAGAGTAGTACCTCGTGAGAGGGATATACTACTAGGTAAAGCATCTGTAGAAGATGTTAGTGATTTCCCTTTTGTTAGTATAGAATATAACTTGTACCATCGATTAAATGTTATATCAAAAAGAATTTTTGATATCATTTTCTCAACTTTAATTATAATTCTTACTCTCCCTTTATTCCTAGTATTGATTATTAAGTTTAGAAAGTGGAATAAAAGAGAATTCTGGGGTAGAGAAGGTAGGGTGTTTAATGCTTGGGTATTTCCCACAAAAAAGCGAATTTTGGGAGAATTACCTTTAATGATAAATGTTTTGTTTGGTGAAATGAGTTTTGTTGGTACCGCGATGATTCCTAAAGAGAAAAAGAAGATCAATTTAATTTGCAAGCCTGGTTTAACAGGTCTTGATCGTATAAGAAAATATCGTATAGGTAATGAAGAACGTACTATATATGACCATTATTATGTTCAGCATCAATCTATGGCTTTTGATGTTGAGATAATTATTAGAAGCGTATTAGCACTTTAGATAATGTCTGAATTTATTTTAGATTTTGAAAAACCAATTTTTGATCTTCAAAAAAAGATTGATGAATTAGTAGAAATTAATTCTAGGGATGATATAGATCATTCAATAGAAATCACTCGGCTTTCTGAAAAAAAAGATAAACTTGAAAGTAAAATTTATAACAATCTTACTAGATGGCAACGTGTTCAATTAGCTAGATATCCAAAAAGACCTTACGCTCTGGATTACATTAATCGTATTTCGCCAGATTTTTTAGAATTACAAGGTGATCGATATTTTTCTGATGACCATGCAATAGTTGCTGGGATTGGGAGTGTTGATAATTATCAAGTAGTTTTTGTTGGTCAACAAAAAGGAAAAAATACTAAAGAAAATCTCGATAGGAATTTTGGTATGGCTAGACCAGAAGGATATAGAAAAGCTATTAGAGTTATGAAGTTGGCTGAGAAATTTAATCATCCAGTTATTTGTCTTATTGATACTCCAGGTGCTTATCCAGGTATTGGTGCAGAAGAGAGAGGCCAGGCTGAGGCTATTGCAAAAAATTTAATTGAAATGTCTGTACTTACTGTTCCAATTCTTGTCATTGTAATTGGTGAAGGTGCAAGTGGTGGAGCACTTGGAATTGGGATAGGAGACCGATTTTTTATGATGGAAAATACATGGTTTTCAGTCATTAGTCCGGAAGGTTGTGCCTCAATTTTATGGCGAGATGCTAGTAAAGCTGAGATTGCTGCCGATGCTATGAAAGTTACAGCTCAAGACCTATTTGAAATGGGTATTTGTGATGAAATTATATCAGAACCTATGGGAGGAGCTCATAAAGACTATAATCTTATGGCAGAAAGGCTTAAAGCTCTAATATTGAAATCATTAGATGAACTTTCTAAACTTGACAGTGAAGAATTAATTGAAAGAAGAATAGCCAAATATGATAGGATTGGAATTTGGGAAGAATAATTTCCTTTGACCATCAGATAAGAGTTATATATGGTCATACTGACATGATGGGTAGAGTATACTATGGAAGATATTATGAATATTTTGAATCAGCACGGGCTCATTTTCTTCGTGAACTGGGACTACCTTACGGTGAGATAGAAAATTCAGGAATACTAATTCCTGTAGTAGAGAGTCATTGTGAATATAAAATTGGAGCAACCTTTGACGATTTACTCAATATAAGAACAATAATCAAAAACTCTCCAACAGCAAAAATGAAAATTTTTTATGAGGTATTTTTAAATGATAAAGATTTAATTATTGCCAAAGGATATACCATTCATGCATTTATTAATAAAATTGGTAAAGTTGTTAAACCTCCAAAAAATCTTCTGTCTCTTGTTGAAAAAGGTTTAAAAAATAATGAATAATGAATTAGTCTTTTTATTTCAAACAATTCTTTGTCTTTTTTTTACATTGGTTGTATTCAAAATGGGAAGGTCTTGGCTTTATACATATATTGGTGTAAGTATTGTTCTTGCTAATATTTTTGTAACGAAACAGATCAATCTTTTTGGTTTAGCTGCTACAGGAGGAAATGTTCTTTACGGTTCTATATTTTTAGCAACAGATCTACTAAATGAACATTTCGGTAAAAAAGAAGCAAAAAAAGCTGTATATATTGGTTTTTCAATGGCTCTTTTCTTTACATTAATGTCTCAAATGATTTTACTTTTTGAAGCAAGCTCTGATGATTGGGGTGCATCAAATGGTATGGCCAATATTTTTTCTTCTACTCCAAGTATAATTATTTCAAGCTTAATTGCATATTTGCTATCTCAACTACATGATATATGGGCATTCCAGACTATTAAGAAAAAAACGTCAGGAGGTTTGCTCTGGGTTCGGAATAATGTAAGTACTTGGTTAAGTCAGGCTATAGATACAATTGTATTTTCTTTATTAGCTTTTATAATTATCCCAATTATTATTAAAAGTAGTAATGCTGCTCTTCCAATATCAACCGTATTTGAAATTATTCTTTCGACTTATTTCATTAAAATAATTGTAGCAGGAATTGATACACCATTTATTTATTTAAGTTATTATTTTAAACCTGTGAAAGCATAAATTAAATAAATTTGAAGATTCTATTTAATATTCCCAATCTAAGAACAGTTTAGAGATTAAGTTATTGAGTTTAAAAGAAGAAATTTCTATTATCTACAATTTCTGATTCATCTTTCATTCTTTTTATCCAATTTCTAATAAATTCATTTTCACGCTGATTACTTAGGTCTTTCTTCAAAAGATCCTTTTTCACCTCCCAATCAACTTGATCAAACTCTTCACGGCTCTCTAGTTTAATAATGACATATGTTTGTGAAGTTTCTATTGGAGGCAGAATCTGGCCTACTTCAGCAGCGAGTAATGCACCAACAACTGATTCATGTTTACCAATTTTATTGAATGAATTAGATAAATTGGAAGATACAGGACCGACAAATTCAACATTTTCATTTGATTCTGCTATTTCTTTTAAATTTCCGTCAGAAATTTCCTCCATCAATTTATCCGAAATAGCTTTTGCGGCGACTATACGCTTACTATTTCTTAATTTATTTCTGATTTGATTACTAACTGATTCATATTCCTTCGTTCCAGAAGCTATAATAGAATCAAGACGGAAAATTACAAAACTTTGATCTGATTCAATTATTTCGCTATGAGCTCCAATTTTATTATTAAAGCCAAATTTTGCTGGCTCAGTGAAATATCCAAATGAAGGTATAAAGGATGAATTTTCTGTAATTGGTCTCATTGATTTAAATGTATTATTATTTTTTACTAGAGCCTCATCAAAGCCAAAATCTTCTACATCAAATAAAAATTGGTTGGCTTGACCTCTGATATGATTACGAGTACTTGGCCCCATATCAATTTTAATAAGAATATGGCTAGCATGAACTTCTTTCTGATTTTCTTTATCTGTTCTGATATCTTTAATTTGTATTATATGGAAACCAAAATCAGTCAAAACTGGACCGACTATATGTCCCTTTTTCCCTGAAAAGGCTGCCTTTTCAAAAGGCTCAACCATTTGTCCGCTACCAAACCATCCTAAGTCTCCACCTCTACCTTTTCCATCTGGATCCCGATTACCTGGATCTTCAGAGTATTCATTAGCTAACTGAGCAAAGTCAGATCCTTTACTTAGTTGATTCAAAATATCTTCAGCGGTTTGTTTAGATATCAAGGAATCGTCCTTTGAAGGTGATTTTGCCCATTCTACATAGTCTAAAATTCGTTGTTCAGTTTGTTCAAATTCATTTGGATTAAGAAAATAATAATTTTCCATTTCATCTTTTGTAGGTTCAAATGTAGAATCAGTGAATTTGCTAGCTCTAATAATTAGGGCACTTATTGTATGCTCTAAATTCTGGATTATATATTCATTCTTTATATCATTTAAAGATACATAAACACCTGACCTAAGTTCATTAAAAAGTTTTTGTCGAGGTAGATACTGCCGCACATAATCTTCAATAGGTCGCCATTCATCACCTTGTGGATTTCGAAGTGCTGCTAAATATTTTGCCTGGTTAAAGACACCATCTGTTTGAAAATCAGGAATGGTTTTGAGGGTTGGTGGCGGATTATTGATTAGTTCAAAATAGATTTCTTCAGCGGTAACACTAATTTTTCTCTTTTTTATTTCTTGATTAATTATGGTGGCTTCGATTAGCTCGTTAAAGATTCTCTCTCGTTCAAAATCTAGATTTCGACTATCAACTTCCGCTCCTTGTGAACGAGCTTGTTCCAAACGATGATCTAATTGATGAAAAAATAGATCAGGAGGGATAGTTTCTCCGTTAACCACAGCAATAGCTCGTGAAACATCGACTCTCCCAAATATCTGATTAATTATATCTGCACCACCTACAAGACCACCAACAGTCATGCTTCCAATAAAGAGGATCAGTAATATCCATAGTATTACATGCATTCTATTTCGCATGGTATTCATTAAGCCCATTTGTTTATTATCCTTTTATAAATACAAAAAAATGTCGAGAAATTTACCGAGATTGTATACCTTCTACAACTTAAGTTAGATAATTGTTAAACCTAATTGATTTTCATTTAATATTTTTAGGGTTGTTTTAGTGAAAAATCATTCTATAGAATTGCTTAATAAAGATATAATCAAATGCAGAGATTGCGATAGATTAGTCGAATTTAGAGAGTCTATTGCAATAAAAAAGAGAAAACAGTACCAAAACTGGAAATATTGGGGTAAACCTGTTCCTGGCTATGGAGACTTTAAAGGATCATTGTTATTAATTGGACTTGCACCGGCAGCTCATGGGGGAAACAGAACTGGTAGAGTTTTTACTGGTGATAAATCAGCTGAATTTCTTGTTAGATGTTTATATGAAGTTGGAATTGCAAATCAACCAAATTCTGACTCAAGAGATGATGGTTTGCTACTATTCAATGCTTATATGACACCAGTTTTAAAGTGTGTTCCTCCTTTTGATAAACCTAAGCCTAATGAATTACTTAATTGCTCTGAATTTTTTAATAAAGAATTAGTTCTTTTAAAGAATGTTTCCTGTATTTTAGCTCTTGGGAAAATTGCTTTTGATTCTTGTCTTCGTTATTTCAGGAATGAATTCCATTTTTTAATGAAAGATTATCCTTTCGGACATGGTAATAGATATATGCTTGAAAATGGGATTACTATTATAGGCTCTTATCACCCTAGTCCAAGGAATGTTAATACTGGAAGGCTATCGCAATCTATGATGATTGATCTGTTAGAAGAGGTTAAAAAATTTATAAAGTAGTCTTAAAGATATTTTTAATAATGATGATTTCCTTTTCGTTGTTATTCGGGGGCAAGCGATTAACTTTAAAAGATGTTTCAGAAACGAGCCCTTTTTCTATAGCATCAATTGGAAAAGTAGTGTGGATTCCGAACAAAGATATTTATAGTTTTCTAAAGTCAAAAAATGGGATTAAATCAATTTATCAAGTAAACCTTGTTAAAGGAGACACAACTCTTTTTTTAGATGGAAAAAATTTAATTTTTCAAAACAAATTATTAAATATAAATAGTTATAATTTTTCACCAGATGGTAAACGTTTGTTAATTCAAACAAATCGAAAAAAAATTTGGAGAAGGTCAAATTTTGGAACATACTGGATATATCATTTGGAGAAGAATACTTTAGAACCAGTATCTTTAGATAATGATCGGCTTCGAAATGTGAAGTTTTCTCCAGATGGTCAAATGGTGGCATATGTTAGAGAGGATAATAATCTTTATACTTTTCAAATAGAACGTCAAAGGGAAAGGCAATTAACAAGAACAGGTTCAGATGTTATTCTTAATGGACATTTTGGGTGGGTTTATGAAGAAGAATTCATGACTTTTGATGCTTATCTCTGGTCACCCGATAGCCGTAGAATTGCTTATTTTGAAGAAAATCAATCGCGAGTACCTGTTTTTACAATTTTAAATAATCTTGAATTATATCCTGAAACGAAAAAAATTAGATATCCTAAAGCTGGAAAAGTTAATCCCACTATTCGTATTGGTATTGTTAGAGCAAATGGTGGCTCAACTAAATGGATGGATATTGGAAAAAATAATAATGTGTACTTTCCTAGGATGTATTGGAAGAACCTTGAGCAACTACTTATTATAAGGATGCGTCGTTTACAAAACCATTGGGATCTTCTCATTTGTAATCCAAAAACAGGACAAAAAAGACAAGGGATTAGTGAAACAGATGAAAATGGTTGGGTTGAAATACATGACAATTACAAATTTCTTGGATCTAATGAAATTTTATGGGTATCTGAAAGATCTGGTTATAACCATCTCTACCTACACACAATAAAAGGACAAGAAATTACTAGATTGACATATGGGAAATGGGAAGTTAACGATATTATCAGAGTTGATCAGCAAGAAAAGGAAGTATATTTTACGGCCAATAGAGAATCAGTTCTTGAAAATCATCTATATAAAGTATCCTTTAATGGAAAAGATCTCGAATTATTAACATCAGAACAGGGTTTACATTCTATTCAGTTTTCACCCTCTGGTAAATTTTTCATAGATAGTTTTTCTTCTGTATCTGAACCAAATAGAATTCTTTTAAAACGTAATGATGGTAATTTAGTTAGGGTTATTGGAGAGACAGATATAGATCAATTTGATGATTATGATTGGTCAACTCCTATTTTTACAAAATTTTCTACACATGATAGAACCGAAATGTTAGATGGTTTGATTACTCTACCTATCAACTATATCAAAGGTAATAAATATCCGTTGATTGTTTACAATTATGGAATGCCAGGTTCTCAAATTGTAAAAAATCAATGGGGTAGCATTTGGAATCAATTTTTAGCACAAGAAGGTTTTATTGTATTTTCATTGGATTCACGAGGGATGGGTGGTCGTGGAGAATCATTTCAAAACTTGAGTTTTGGTGATTTAAGTAAATATCTTAGCAGGGATCATATTGCTGGTTTAGAGCATATGATCTCAGAATGGAACGTAGATAAAAAACGGGTAGGTGCTTGGGGTTGGAGTGGAGGTGGATATTTTACTTGTTTGATGTTAACAAAAAACAGCCGTCATTTCAAAGCTGGAGTATCGATTGCTCCAGTAACAGATTTTAGACTATATGACACTATATATACCGAGCGGTTTATGGGTTTGCCAGAAAATAATATTGCTGGTTATGACTCGACTTCAGTGTTTTCTTATGTGGAAAATACAAAAGGAGAATTGTTGGTAATTCATGGAACAGCTGATGACAATGTCCACTCTCAAAATACATTTCAGTTAGCTGAAAAATTTATTGAAGCTGGAAAATCTTTAGAAGTTTTCTTCTATCCTAATCGAAACCATGGAATACATGGTGTTAATTCTCGGTTGCACCTCTATACGAAAATGTATGATCATTTTCGTAAACATCTTCTTGAAAAGTAGCTAAAAAATCCTAATTCAATTGAAATAAGAATTTAAATATTTTAGTCATCAATAAGACTATATTAAATAAAAATATAACTATAGAGAAACCTCACACTAGTGAGGCTTCTCTAATGAAATTTATTATCTTTTTTTAGCGACGAGGACGTGCTTCGTTTACAACGAGTTGTCGACCATTAATTTCCTTGCCATTAAGATTCTCCATTGCTGCTTTTCCGGCATCCTCAGATCCCATTTCAACAAAACCAAAACCTCTTGAACGGCCAGTGAATTTATCCGTGATGATTTTTGCGGATGTAACATCGCCGTGCTCAGCAAATGTATTGCGAAGATCATCTTCGGACATTTCGTAATTAAGATTTCCTACATATAGGTTCATATTTATCTCCTACTTAGTTAATGAAAATATTATTTTTTTGTTTTTAATTAGAATTAGGTGGATATTGGGGAATAGTCGCTAGGAAGGTATAATTTCTGTCTTGTTATCATTGTAAATTAGTGAAGAGTTAGCTTATTCCAAAAGCATTTTTTATTATTAGGTTTAATACGATAATTGGTATTATTCGCCTGAAAAATAAAAAAAGCTTCTAATACTGTGGAGCCGATGGGGATCGAACCCACGACCTCGTGAATGCCATTCACGCGCTCTCCCATCTGAGCTACGGCCCCATATCATTAAGTTTCTTAATAATGGTTATTAATAATTCTGAAATTAATACGATTATCATTTTTTAACCAATCTAAACGTATCTATCTTATATTGACTTGCAATTAGAGCGACCGTAAATTATCTCTATGAAGATACAAGAAAATACTAATACAATTTTACCTATTATATTAGGATTATTATTGTTTGGTTGCTCAAAGCCTTCTGATACGGTAGGGTCAGCTACTATTGTAGTTACTGGAAATGTCCATAGCCAGCTTGACCCATGTGGCTGAAAACGTAATCCAACGGGCGGTCTGCCTCGTAAAGCTACATTCATTAACAAATTAAGAAATGATGGTAATGATCCATTAATTTTAGATGCTGGGGATTTATTTTTTGATAAACAAAGTCCTTCTGATTTAAGTAAAAAGCAATCTAGACTTAGGGCAAAGACTCTAGTTTCAGGATTTAATATCATTGGTTGTGATGCTTTTAATGTTGGTTCAAAAGATTTTGCGGGAGGTTTTAAATTTCTTATGGAAATGAAAGAAATGGCAGATTTTCCTTTTTTATCAGCAAATATATTAGATAAAACCGGTAATACTGTATTTCAACCATTTATCATTATTCAGAAGCAATCATTTAGTTTCGGAATAACTGGGGTTACTTCATCGCTACCAGATAATATTAATGAAGTAAATCTTGCAGATATAGAGGATAGTGTGAATGATGTTTTGAAAAGACTTGCATTAGAAACAGATTTTCAAATTGTTCTTTTTAACGGCACAATTGAAGAAGCTAAATCTTTTCGCTTAAAATTTGTTGAAGCTGACTATATGTTTGTAAGTGGAGCAACCGACAATCCAATTGGAAGGACAAAGAACCCTAATTCAGGGCCCCGAATGTATCGACTAGGTAAGCAAGGGAAAGCACTTGGGATGTTAACTCTGAATATAAACGATCCTAGCTCATTACTTTCGGATATTACTGAACTTAAGTTAAGAGAAGAATTTATATCCAGGCAAATCAATAGAATGAAGAAAAACGATCCAAATAAATCCTTGAAAGAAATTTTCATAAATGATGAAAGGATGCTTGAGAGAGCTGAAAAAATTGAACAAACATTGATTGAAACAAAGCGAGAAATTGCAGGTGCAATTAATACTAGTAGATATAGTTTTCCACCTATGGATAAGAATTTAGAGGATGAACCTAAAATGCTTAGCATGATTACCCAGACTATTTCTGAATGTAATCAACTTGCAAAATTATCATCAGATAATAAATCTACTGGATCGTGAACTCTAATTCTTTCTCAGGTCAAATTATTATTCTCTTGGTAGTCTCTTTTGTCTTTTCTTTGGGCTTTAATGCTATACGATCTGATGGTATCCCTTTAATTGCCTCAAAGCAAATTATTAAAGGTGGTCAATCAGTAGCTGATTCACTATTATCTGAATCTACGTTCCTTTTTGAACCAATTATGATTGATTTATCTATTGCTAAAGAATTTTACGATAAAGACATTTTATTTATTGATGCTAGGGATGAAAAAGAATTCAAGGAAGCTCATATCAAAGGAGCAAAACTTGCTCCAGCAATTTTAGGTGAGGTTCTAAAATGGACTTCCTCCGAGTATGATCCTATTGTCACATATTGTGGTGGAGGACAATGTGATCTTAGTATGAGTGTTGCTAGAGAACTAATGAGTGAAAATTGGGGCTTCAATCGTGTTTTTGTTTTTGAAGGCGGTCTTCCTGAATGGATAGCAGCTAAATATCCAGTAGAATAATGCCCACTTTAATTAAAAACAAATGGGTTGTTTTTATTTTTAGAGTAGTCTTAGGGTTAGTTTTTCTTTATGCTAGTTTTGATAAAATTCTGGATCCGGAAAGTTTTGCTACCAATATTCAAAACTATCAATTACTACCTTATAGTTTTACTAATTTTTTCGCTATTATATTACCTTGGTTAGAACTTTATGTTGGCGCTTGTTTAATCCTTGGAGTTTTTGTTGATGGTGCTGCTTTTCTATCAGGCTCAATGATGCTGATGTTTATTATAGCTATAAGTCAGGCAATAATTAGGGGGCTAGACATTGATTGTGGTTGTTTTAAACAGGCTGGATCAACTGTAGGTTTAGACACGCTAGCAAGGGATATCATTTGGTTAACTATGTCCATACTTGTATGGAAACGCGATGATAAGATTTTTGAACTATTTCCTAAATCACAGGTTGACGATGGAGATTAACTGGACTAAATTTTCATTCTGTTGACAAGAGATAAATATGCGAGGGTAGCTCAGCTGGTAGAGCCCCACGTTGCCAACGTGGCTGTCGCGGGTTCGAATCCCGTCCCTCGCTCTCCTTTGAAACTCACTTGTCAAATAAGATATTGATTTCAAACTAAAGATTGTTTTAATTAAAGAAAAGAGAGAGTGTTATGAAAAAAATATTTATGGGAATTTTATTTATTTATTCTGGGTTATTATTATCTTCACAATATTTATTAGCTCAGAATAATCAATCCGCCAATTTTTCTAATTCAAGTATTGATATAGGTATTGTAGTTAAAGATGTAGATAAAACCGCAAAGTTTTATTCTGAAGCTATAGGACTTAAAGAAGTACAGGGCTTTAATGTTTCAAAAGAAATAGCAAAACGTTTTGGATTAACTGATGGAGATCCTTTAAATGTAAGAGTGTTTGTTTTGGGTGATGCACCTAACTCAGCAAAATTAAAGATTATGTCTTTTCCAAGTAAACAAGTGAAAAAATCTTCACAGAAATTTATCAATTCTACTTTAGGCTTTAGCTATCTTACTATCTTTGTGGAGGATATGACAGATTCATTAAATAGATTGAAAAAGGCTGAAGTAAAATTATTAGGCGAAACACCTGCTCTCCTTCCTGATGGCATCAGATATATAACTGTATTTAAAGATCCAGATGGAAACTATTTTGAACTAATAGGTCCAATGAATTAGTAATATAGCCTATGTGGGAAAGACTATTATTATAATATTTCTAATTTTAATCTAGAGCATCGGCTATAGCAGGATCCATAGGTAAATGGAGTTGAATCCTTGGGAGGTATTTTACAAAAAAATCAAACGCTTCAGAGAATTCACTCTCATCAACTTCTACTGAGTGCGTTGCTTTAGCATCATCAGTTACTTCCGCATCTTGGAATTGATCAATATCTACAATTTTTAAATAAATCTTGGCCATATTATCTCCTTTGAACTTTATTAAGATTACACAAATTATAATATCAAGTCAAAATACTGATGACGTTGAATAAATTTTAAATTCCCTGTAAATTTACTACCTCAGGCGACGTACCCAAGCGGTCTAAGGGAGCGGTCTGCAAAACCGCGATTCATCGGTTCGAATCCGATCGTCGCCTCAATCAATAAACAGATGAAATGTTTTTTATTTATTATCTGTATAAATGTAATAATGGATTTTTATCAATTTGATTTTGTTAGGTTGTTATAAACGATCTTTGTGAAATCATCTTTTGAAACAAATTCGCTTGATTCGTAACCTCTTGTTGGATTAGATGCTATTATTTCTTTTAAAGTTTTTCCAAGGTTAACTTGAACCTTCACACGATTACGAATTGTTATAAGCATATTTTGATAATCCAATAAGTCTTCCTTTGTTGATATTGGTCCGTGACCTGGTATAATTTTAGTCTCTCCATCAGCAAGTTGAGCGACTTTATCTAATGTTCTAATCATTCCATTAATATTCCCACCATTGGGTTCATCAATAAAAGGAAAAACATACCTTACAAATACGTCCCCCATATGTAAAACATTGGATTTTGGGAAAAAAATGATAGCATCTCCATCCGTATGTGCTCTATCTACGTGAAAAATATTTATTGTTTCTTCGTTATAATGGAAGGTCATTGAATTTTTAAAAGTTATTTTTGGTAAACCCTCTTTTGGATATGCTTCCATATATCTTCCTACTAATTCAATGTATTGTTTGCTTTCCAAACGTTTGCGACTATTTTCATGAGATACAATAATAGCTCCGGCTTTTCCAAAATTTTCATTGCCATCTGTATGGTCATAATGCCAATGTGTATTAACTACAAATTGAACGGGTTTAGATGTAATTTTAGAAATAGATTTATTAATTTTTTTTGTCAATGGTGCAAATTGGTCATCAATGATAAATGCACCATCATTGCCTACACATAAGCCAATATTTCCACCATTTCCTTCAAGCATATAGATTGAGTCTGAAAGTTTTGTTGTCTTTATTTCAACAGCATCGAAATTTTGCATTGCCAAGCTAGATGAAAAGAACCCAATTATAATTAGTAGAGCATTACACATATTTTATTCTCCTGATAAACTTTTGAGTTTAATTTTCTTATTAGGATTCTTAGCCTAAGTATTTTACAACCAATACTGTGATATCATCAGATTGGGGGGCATTTCCAACAAATAATTTTAAATTCTTCAAACTATCGTTAATAATATTATTTACTGAAGCATTTGTTTTCCTATCAAGAAATGATTCTAATCGATCTAATGAGTATTCTTCTTGGTTGTCATTCATGGCTTCATTAACTCCATCAGTAAATAGATAAATTGAACTATTTTTATTTAGTTTCAGAGAAGATGTTTTGAAAACAATATCTTCCATTACTCCCAATGCCATATCTCCAGTAGTTTTAATTGGCTCGGATTTTCCATTTATATCCATAATATAGGGAGGAGTGTGTCCAGCATTGGCATATTGGACTTCTCCTGTTTCTGTATTCAATATTCCATAGAATAAAGTACAAAACATACCAGAATCATTCTCTTGACAAAGATAATTATTTGCCCGGATGAGGACATCACTTGGTGTGCGTCTTCTTGATGAGCTACCTTTAATTTGACTTTTAGTTAAAGCCATGAACAATGCTGCTGGAACACCTTTGTCAGATACATCTCCGATAACAAAACATAGATGTTTTCTATCAATAAGGAAGAAATCATAAAAATCTCCACCAACTTCTTTTGCTGGGATAATTCCTGCATATAGATCGAAATCTTTTCTATCTGGGAATGCTGGAAAGTTAGTAGGTATCATCCCCATTTGAATATCACCAGCTAATTTTATTGATTCTTCAATACGTTGTTTCTCAATAAAAGCTTCTGTAAGACGTGCCCTCACAATTGCTACTCCTGCTTGAGTACAAAGTGCCTCTAAAAGCTTTTCATCTCGTTCTCCAAATTTTCCTCCATCAATCTTGTTTAATACTTCAATTACTCCAATTAAATCACCTTTTCGAGTAGTAATTGGCATACAGAGAATAGCTTTAGTTCGAAAATTAGTTTTTTTATCGAATTCACGATTGAAGCGAGGGTCATTATAGGCATCTGGAATATTTGCAGTTGTTAATGTTTTGGCAACATCGCCAGCAATACCTAAGCCAGAGGGAAACCTTATTTCAATTTCTTCAACACCTTCAGCAACTTTACTCCAGAGTTCATCAGAGTCAGGATCATAAAAAAATAAAGAACTACGCTCAGCATCCATTATTTCCGTAGTTTTTTGAATAATTACTGGCAAAAGACTATCAAGATGCATCTCAGCGCCTAGTGCACGTGAAATGTCTAGTAAAGCATTAAGGTTCCTAACTTCTCTAGAGGGTCTATCAGTCATCACCGTTTATTTTTTTAACAGCGGAGACGTTATCTCGTGCAATATTAAAGATTGGAGTAAAACCAGAAATATCGAATACTTCTTTAATATGTACATTCATATGAGTTAAAACAAGACTCCCCTTTAAACTTTTCAGCTTTTTTCCTGCCATAAGGAAAATACGGAGTCCAGCACTACTTATATAATCCACTGAATCTAAATTGATGACAATTTTATTTTCTTCATTTTCAAGGAGATTTAATAGAGAATTTTCTAAATCAGAAGCTGTATTACTATCAATTCTTCCAATTGGTTGAAGAATGTTAATAGAATCTTCTTGTGTTTTTATTATTTCCATTTAATTCGATCTCCTTAATTCAATTTTTTAATCAATGTTAAATGATTCGTTCCATTAACACTTTCATATTTTACTTTGCTCATAAGATTTTTCACAAGGTAGATACCAAGCCCGCCAAGCGGTTTTTCTTCAATGGATTTAGAAATATCTGGATCATCCTTTTCAAGAATATTATACGTTTTAGCATTGTCAATAATTTCTATCACTAGATTAGTATGGTCAATTAGGAATTTAACTTTGATTTTATCTACGGAGTTATTCTCATAACCATATTGAATTGTATTAGATAATATTTCATCTAAAGCTATTTGGATATTTCGGCGAATGTTCTTCTCCACTTCGTTTTTCAGAGCAAAACTTTCGAATTTTTCTCTTATTATTGAAATTTCAGAATTTTTATTACTTATTAAAACTGAGAATTGCTTAGACATGTTGTCCAATTTAGAACAAGTTCACTGAAAAATAAACGTAGTGAGCATAAAAATTAATAATTTTTATACTCACATAATTATTACTGTTAAGTTTATGAAATATTTATATGGAATTAGAAATATTATAATCATTATAGGTGGGTCAGTAAAATTTTCATAAACTATAGTTCGATTCAAATCAGACAATGATAATGAATGTTATTTTAGAAACATCTGTTAGTTTACTCCCATCAATAATACTATTGCTTGTATTTGTATTGATGGATAGTTACAAATTATTGAGTCTTAAAGCTGTCATAATATCTATAATTATTGGAGCTTTGGCAGCTATAGGGTCTTATTTTTCTAATACATTTATATTAAACAATTCAAATGTTGATTGGGTTTTTTATTCAAGGTATGTAGCGCCATTTATTGAAGAACTGTTCAAAGGTCTAGTCTTAGTCTATCTGATTCGCTTTAATAGAATTGGTTTCAATATTGATGCGGCTATATATGGATTTTCTCTAGGTGCTGGATTTGCTATTGTTGAAAATGTCTACTATATAATGGTTCTAGAACAGGATACCAGTTTAGGTGTATTTGTAATTAGGGGTTTTGGGACCGCATTGATGCATGGAGGTACGACCACTATTTTTGCGGTTATTTCAAAAACTTTAATTGAGGGCAGAATTGCGGAAGATTGGAGCGCTTTGTTGGCCGGGTTTTTACTGTCTGTAGCATTTCATTCATTCTATAATCACTTTTTTTTCGATCCTATTCTATTAACCATTATCATTTTAATTACATTGCCTCTAGTATTGATGTTCGTATTTAAACGAAGTGAAGATTTCCTCCAGAATTGGTTAGGTGTTGGATTTGATTCGGATCAAGATTTATTAGATTTGGTAAATCATGGACATGTAAGTGAAACTCCACTTGGAGAATATTTAGAATTACTTAAGAGTCGTTTTAAAGGAGAAATTATTTTTGATATGATCTGTCTATTGAAAATTCATCTTGAACTCTCATTGAGAGCAAAAGGTATTTTAATGATACGAGAGGTGGGGGTTGATTCTCAGCCTGATCTAGAAATTAAAGATAAATTCAAGGAGCTTCATTTCTTGGAAAAGAACATCGGAAGGTCAGGAATGCTTGCTCTGTCTCCATTTTTACATCAATCTAGTCAAGACTTATGGCAGCTTCACATGTTGGAAGAGCAGGGCTAACCTTTAACCATTTAATAGGAAGGTTACTTTAGTAATAGCATTTTTCTTACCGCGGTAAAATTTTCCGAATTTATTCTGTAAAAATAAACTCCACCACTGACCATATCACCATTATTATCTTTCCCATCCCAATATACACTGTGAAATCTATTGCCATTATTATTCCCTTTAACAAGAGTTCTTATAGGTTGGCCTAATAAAGAATAGATTGTGATTGAAACCTGACTTTTTTCTGAAAGGCTATAGCTTATGGTAGTTCCGCTATTGAAAGGATTGGGGTAATTTTGATCTAAAGAGAAAACGGAAGGTTGAAGTTGCTCATATTGGATATCAGCTGTAGGTGCGTTTTTTCTATCCAGTTTTGTTACTTGAAGAATCTCATTAGTTGATTTTTTTTGCACAAATGCAATTACAGACATGTTTTTCTTGTCCCAGGTTATTTGACTCATTTCCGAGTTATTTTTTGGAAAATAAGAGTTTTTTGGATAATCTTCTCTCAATGTCCATTCGTAGGAATTTTTGATAGTATCATCTTTTGAAATAACTAAAGTATCTCCGCCAAAGTAACTGTTTACCCATCCAAGGAAAACACCATGATGTTCTTTCTCTCCATTAGAACCATTAAAAGAAATTGAGTCCATGGTCATTGCTACAAAGAGCCTTAAATCATCTCCGGAAATATCTGAATCACTGGTGACAGCAAGTTTGATGTAGGCTGTAAGTGTATCAAAGGTTGTTCCTTGAAAAGACATGTAAATGCTAGTTTCTTCACCGCGAATTGAAATTGCATCAGCCTTATAGGCATCAATACTAGTTGAAATTTCTCCATCCATATATAAGGTAGGAAGAAAATTCGGACTATAAGTGGGATCTTTACTGTCAGAACCACCGAAGCGATAGCAAACTGGATCCTCAACACAATTAGATGCAAAATCTGGTGCTCCAATTCCATGATACATAGGATCTCCCCATCCAATAGCATTGGAGTGGTAGCGGATAATAATCCAGTTATTTGCGAGATCCTCTCCTACATAGTCAGTATGATCAGGGTCAAGATAGTGGTCCAACGCACGGTTGGAGGTTGGGCATCCTGGTCAGTTGGTGGCGGTTATTAGTTCGCCTAAAACGCTCTTTTTCACCTGACATAGAATAGGTGTTAATAGTATCGCTATAGCAATAATAGAGGTCGAAATAGGATTGTTAAACTTCATANAATTCCTTTTCATTCAATTTAATTATCTCATAAGAATCATTTTTCGAGTATTTACAAACTCATCCGTTAATATTCTATACAGGTATACTCCTGAACTGATTGGATTACCTGACTGATCATTACCATCCCAAACTACTGAGTGATAACCTGCATTAATATTTTGATTAATCAATGACCGAATTTTCTGGCCTCTAAGATCGAAAATATCTATGGTTACATGGCCGGCCTCAGGTATTTGATAGTCTATGGTAGTCTGTGGATTAAAAGGGTTAGGATAATTTGGAAGGAGTGCATATTGATTTGGAAGATCAGCATCATCTACAACATTTAATACGTTTTCTGAGATAGTAAGACTATAAGGACCATTTTCTGAAGGTACGCAATACATGCCACTACAGGCTGATATTGCCCATTCACCTGAAATTTCTGTGGACTCGGTCCAGCTATTGAGTCCACTTTGGTCTATAGAGTTATAAATATCAATATAAGCAATCTTAGTTTCTGTCGAATTTTTTACATAGGGTACAGGAATGGATGCAAGACCCCAAGTGCCACTATATTTATATGTTATTGTATCACCTTCAGCGTCAAAGGAGGGTTTCCAACGAAAAATAAGAGTGTCATCAATCGTTTGATCCGTGATTTTTATATAGGCATTATTCATCGGTTCGGTGATTTTAAATATTGTGGGTGCATCATCCATAGGTTTTACGGTTAACTTGAAGGTACTGGTTGTTTGAATAGTCCCATCATCAGCAAAAACAGTGATTATAGATTCCCCATTCCAGTTTTCTTCAGGTTTAAGCATGATTTTAGCAAGTGACTCCGTATCTGAGATTGAATTACTTTCTTGAACAGTTGCATCAACAGCAGAGGTGTCGGAGGATGTTGAGAATGTAATCTTATCACCATTAGCATCTGTTACAATGACATTTACAGTCCCGAATCTATCTTCAAAAAAGGACGTATCATTTACAGTAGAGATAATAGGCATATTTCCAGCATCAATAGTTGAGAAGGTAATAAATGATGCTGAAACTGAATTTCCTGAAGCATCTTCCACAGTTTCTCCTATACCTGTGTAAATTGTCTTCCCATATTCAAAGCTGGCGGAAGGAGTGAGGTTAACAATTTTTTTGTCTGAATCTATTGTAGCATCAAAGGAAATATCTAAACCATTAGAGTCATCATATTTTAAAGTGATTAGACCATCTATATTGGTGTCATCTAATTCGCTGTCATCTAAATTTCTAACAGTCTCACTGAATGTTAGCNTTATTTTTGTATCAACAGGTAGATCCGTAGATCCATCACTTGGAATAAAGTTTACTGTAGGTGCATTTCCATCAGCGGTGGTAAAAGTTGCACATAATTTAGTTAATGGATTATTTGAATAATCTTCGACACCATCTACACATATATAAACTTGTTGAGAACTTCCTAAGTCATTAGTCGGGTCAATTGTAAGTACTTTTTGGGCAGCATCAACGGAATTACTGAAAGATATAGCATCTCCGTTAGCGTCATCTTTCTTTAGCTCAACAACAGTTCCATCTAAATTGGAATCATCCACTTTTCTTACAGGCTCATTAAACGAAATAATAATATTTGAAGAAGGAACTACACCAGTAGAAGCATCTACTGGATCGATGGAAGCTGTGGGAGCAGTATTATCTACGGTGCTAAAGGTAATGTTTGTGGGTTGAATTACATTGTCAGCTTCATCTTCAATGGTGGATCCTATAGCGACATAAATACTTTGCTCAGTACTAAAATCATCAGTTGGATTGATGGTAATAAGAGTTTTGTCATTATTAATGCTTGCATCGAAGGGGATATCATCCCCAGTAGCATTATCCTTTTTTAAAGTAATTAGGCCATCCACATTAGTGTTGTCTATGGAAGAGTCATCTAGATTACGAATTTTTTCATCAAAGCTAATTGTAATATCACTATTTACCGCAACACCTACTTCATTATTAGCAGGTGAAAATGTTAAGGCTGGTGCTGATTTATCTATTCCTGCATCTCTTCTTACCAATTTCACAGCTTGAAGAATTTTTGCATTATCAAAATCTTGAATGAAAGCAAAAATAACCATATTTTTTTCATCCCAAGACATTCCAGAGGGTGCGTCTTTCAAAGTCCAAGAATAGGTGCGTTCGACAGGAGTATCTTGTTCTAAGGTGATTTCCTGCCCATCTTCACAACCTGTACCGCATGTAGTGGCATCTCCAACCCAGCCAACCCAGATATTATTATGATGATCCAGTCTTCCCCAATCTTTGTATTCACCGTAGTCATAAGCAATGGAATCCATGGTTACTCCCACATATAAACGCAAGTTTCTTGCGGAGAGATCGTCAGAGCTTGTTACACTGAGATTTACCGAAGCGGTCTTCTCAACGAATGATGTGCCATTAAGTGACATAGTGATGGGAGTTGTCTCTGCTTGGTGGCGTTTTGCAATGCTAACATAACCGTAGTAATACTCATCCCAATCACTAGCCGCATTTCCTGTATTTAGGAAATCTGCTGCAAGGTCTGACATTTCATCCCTTGTACTTTCTCCATTCCCTTTGAAAGTTGGGTAGGAACTATAATATTCAAGATATGGTTTTTCCTGATCGTTTTGCCAACGGTGACCAAAGGGCTCCGTTGAACAGTTATCTTGATGAAGTTGGTGAGTTTTTGCTAAATCATCTCCAGTATGGTAGAAAATGAGGATCCAGTCCTTCATCACATCATCACCCACATATCCCATGCGATTACCAACACGTCCAGTGGTTTTATGAGTGCCAGTCTCAGCTACAAAATTTGGGTTTTGCCATTCGTCTAGGAAACTCCCAGAGAGTTTACAGTATCCTCACCAGAGGGCGGTTAGTTTTTCTAGCACAGCGGCTTTTTTAGCTGCTTGATTGGAAAAAGGCATGAATATGACTAATACAAGGATTAGATATTTTGCATTGTTTCGAGTGTATGGTATCATTTAGTTATATAATAATTATATTATGAAATCTATGCTTTTTGAAGTTCTATTCCAACTATAGGCTAAAATAGCCAGTTCATATTTATTTTATATCCATCATCAAAATCCTGAACGTATCTGCACACACCATTACTACAAAGGAGTCCACCTTGTTGTGATCCTTGCATGATTGAGATTCGCATGTTTTCACTCAAGTTATAGAGAAGTTCTATTGATGTCCATGTTTTTGGTCCCCATTCCCACATTTTTGTATCCCATTTTTGTGAAGTTCGATCCACAGTATATGCTACGGACCACTTAGGTGATTTTGCTATTCCTATAGAAAATACTGCATTATACTTAGTTTCAACAGGATAGAGAGATCTAAATTCCATTCCTTCTCCAAAATCATTTTTGTACCCTTTCATTAAAGATTGATATTCAGCCTTTAACTCTAAGCTAAATCGAGAAGGTAACTGAATAGATAAATCAAGAGGGAAAGTTTGAGCTGATACCATTTCATAGGATTTATTCTTTCCTTCTAAGGTCTCAACATTTGTCAAAATAGAAAGAATATCTTCAAGTTTATCCCAAGCTAATTTGTACTGAACTTTTTCTCCTAATAGACTTCCTTCTATTTGAATAAATGTATCTCTAAAATAATCAGAAAATGGAGAATTGCTTGAAATCAAACGTGATTTAACCTGAGGATTCCAGATATACTGTTCATTCATGGATAAAACATCATGCCTGCTAGCTCTAGAATGTATTAAGGATAAAGTAAACCAGTCCTTAATTGGTCCTGTAATATGTATTTGAAATCCAACTTCATCGTTTAAATCTAACTCGTGAACAACTCTTCCAATTAAACGAGATGTATGAATATAGACACCTGTAGGGGGACGCTGAAAATCTTGTGAAAGATCATAGTTATTTACAAAATCAAAATTTTTATCAGGAGACAGCCGACCAAAGTCATAATTTTTATAATCAATAACCACTGACCAATCTCCTAGATATGTGCCAATTCCCGCATATAGTCCAAACCCATCAGATATATAAGTATATTTTGGAGGACCACTGGTGTTGCGATATGCGAATTCAAAGAAAGCATCAAACCATTCTCCGCTTAATTCCGTATAACTCCCAATAAAACCATGTCTAAGATCAAGATACGCTGACTCACCTTTGCTGTCATAAGGGAGGAAATGATTTTCATTGGATTGAAGAAAAGAAATGCCTAAACGAGGACCGAAGTTTTCAGTTTCAATATTTGCACCTATTAAAAAATGGTCTGTTTCATAATTAGGTACTCTATCATTGAAATCAACTACTACTGGTGTGCTCTTCCAATTTCTCATTTTTCCGGAAATTATGTTCAAGGTAAATGAATTATGAAAGTAACCAAGGAGTAGCCCCCTTGTTCCCGTGTCGAGATCTATGGCTTGATCATCCACTTGGTTTAATATAAGTCCTCGACCCCAAATAGTATAGACATCACCTATTTCAAGCGAAAAACTTTTCCCTAAATACTCAAGTTTGAATTTTCTTAGTCCGCTGAAATTCACTCCTAATTCTGGAGGCTCACTAAACTCTAACTGGGTCCAAGCTGACCATGAACCTAGATTTATCTGTCCATCAAAAAAATGTTCTGAAAAATTAAATTCATTTGAACTTTCAGCATATTTAGAGGATAAACTTCCTGAATAAGTGGTCTGAGCACCAAGTAATGATAATAGTGCAAATATGAGCCACACATGTGGCTTGATTTTCAATGGCTTAGGAAGTAACAGGGGATGGTTCTTGATATCCGATTAAAGCTTGAATTCGGGACTCAATTTCTTCTTCATCACCAGGAAGATAGCCTTGATGCATCCACCGAATAACACCATCCATATCAACAAGAATTGTTGTGGGCATTAATTTGGCATTGAGTCTATTGGCTATCTTACGATTAGGGTCAAGAGCCACCAAAAAAGAGAATTTTTTAGATTTGACTGTTGATCGGACTTTGGATAGACTTTTGGGTGAATCCTGATTAATAGTTAGAATCGTGAGCCCAAAGCCAGAGTATTTTTCATGAAACCTTTGTAAATGAACCATCTCTTTCAAGCAGGGACCACACCAAGTTGCCCAAAAATCAATGAGAAGTGGTCCTTCTTTTAATAGCTTATTTAGTGAAGTTTTTCCACCACCGAGAACTTTAAGTTGTTGATTCTCAATACCAGCAATTGTACCTCCTAGATCTTCGCTCCTCATTTCTAGGTCATAATAAATTGAGCTTAGAATTATACCAGCTAGGACAACAACACCAAGTATTAGTTTAGCGGTGTTCTTTCTGGTTTTACCAACAAAAAGTCTGCGATCCAAGCCACCTCTTTGATCAGCCCCAGCCCTACGATTACGACCAGTTCTTCGATCAGTTCCACTTCGCTGGTTTTTTCCAGTAAGTCTTTCACTATCTACAGAGACATTTTCTCCACGAAGTTCATTAATTTCACGTCGATCTCCATTAGTTCGACGATCTCTGCCTATTCGTCTATCAGTTGAATTTCGACGATCGCTTCTATCTCTTCGTTCATTCCATTCTTGTTTCATGGTCTCTATTTCACCAATCTTATTAGGTTAGAAATTCATAGTTTCTAACGTCATTTGCAAGTTATCTCAAAAAAAAGAAAATTACTGTGTGCTGTATCACATGATAAATGTTGTATAATGAGATATCTTGATATAATCATTTTTTGGTTCTAATCTTACCTATAATAAGAGAATGTGACTGTACCAAATCTATCCTAAATTAAGCATTAATAGCTGACATGGACAAAATATACATATATATATTATTTTTCTTTTTCATTGTTAGAGTTGAGGCTATCGAAAAGATTGTTGTTTTTTCCGGCGGTGTGTTAGGTCTCGTAGAGATGGAGGCCGATGCTATTAGCTCACTAATTGAAAATGAATTAGAGGCAACGGAACGATATTCAATAATAGAAACTGGTGGAGCTGAATTAGAGTTTTCCTATAAGAAAAAAGACCAATCAACTATAGGTCAAATAACTTCCAATTTATTGCGGGCTAGAGCAGATACACTTTCTCCATCCTTAGGTGAAGACCTGGATGGATCTCAGGTTGTCATCTGGCATTTGAAGCGATCAGGTCGCACATATGATTATGACTTCAGATTATACTCAGTACAATCAGATAAGGGTGCAACCATTACTTTTCAAGGCGAAAGTGTCAATAAACGTTATTTAAAAGGTATGGCGCGAACGACCTCAAGATTTACAGGAAGTCCGGAAAATGCTGCTGATGCGGCCAGATTGATGGCGTGGCAGGTGGTAGGGCTGACACCTCCTGATGACCGATTTGATAGAGGTCTCCGTGCTGGCTTGTTGGGTGGATTAAAAAGAGCGTATACCACATTCTGGTTTGCAATAGATTCAGGTTTTGAGTCTCTTTTAATATTAGTGGCTCTTTTAATTATGGGAGGCGGTCTGGTTATTGTAGGTGGTGATACAGGTGAGGATCTTGGTTATCCCCCTGATTATCCTGGGGTACCATAATATGATTATAGCGCCAAAAATAAGAACAATTGCCTTAGGAGTTTTGATAGTATTCCCATTGTACACAAGTGCTCAGTTCAAATATGAAAAGAGAGATATAGATACTGACGACGTATATGATCTAATTGTTGAAGATATCGATGGTAATTCAACAATAGATATAGTTACAGCTAATAACAACATGATCCAATGGTATAAAAACGATGGTGCGGGTAATTTTACAATTTTTACTGTTTCTAATTCTGTTCAAGGGGTAAGGTCAGTTCATAATGCTGATATTAATTCTGATGGTCGTATGGATATTCTTTCCGCTTCACAAAATGACGACAAAATTGCATGGCATGAAAATATGGGTGGGGATCCTGTAACTTGGACAACTCGAACTATTAGCACTTCCGCTGATGGTGCGAATTCTGTATATGCTTTAGATATGGATGGAGATGGTGATTTAGATGTTTTTTCATCTTCACCTAATGATGGAAAGGTTTCCTGGTATGAAAATACAACCGGTAATGGCAGTGTATGGACCAATCATACTGTTATTTCAGGTACTTCAGCTGATAAGAATATTACTGCGGCAAAAATTACAAATGATAATCTTGTAGATATTATCTCTACTGGTGTTGATTTCATAGTTTTTGAGAAAGGATCATCAGGGCCTGAAGATTTCACCACACATATTATTGGAACCCAGGGCCAGGATTACTTTAGTAAGCAATTATTTGGAATTGATTTTGATTTAGATGGAGATATAGATTTTTTATCCGGTTATAATTATAGGCGAATAAGTATCTGGGAGAATAATGGATTCCCAGGGACTGCTTTTACTAGATATGACATACAAAATTTCAATCCGGACAATCAAGGTTTTTATCCTCAGGCCGTATATCCAGTTGACATAGATAAGGACAATGATATGGATATAATTACAGCAAGTTATCATACTTCTGGAACGGTGGTGCAATTAATACATAAGGGTGGTTATAATTTTGATGCTGTAACCATATATGACACAAAAAAGAATTCTCCTTATTTCCAGGCTATTATGGCAGCTGATTTTGATGGAGACAATGATATTGACATTGTTCTTGGTTCGAGAAGGTTTTCCCCTGAATTATTCTGGCTAGAGTCTTCTCCTAATAATACGGCAGTCACTGTAGAATTCGTTACTTCTGTTCAAGGTGATGGTACATATGGGCAAGGCGACATCCTTCCTATTGAAGTGCATTTTAGTTCTTACCCATTAGATGTTACAGGGACTCCTGCATTAACACTAAATATTGGTGGGACTAATAAAACTATTAATAGACATTCACTTAAAGACTCTATTATGACGTTTCACTATACTGTGGAAGCTGGTCACAATGCGGCTGCTCTTGATATTGCTTCGACTACGTCTCTTACTGGGAATATCAAAAATTTCAATCTTGATGCTGATTTAGCACTTCCAATTCCTGGTGACCCTAATTCATTAGCTGGTAGGAAAACATTGATTGTTGACACGGAAGCTCCTGTAGTTAATAGTGTTTCGTCAACAAAAGCTGACGGAATTTATGGGCCAGGGGAGGTAATACCTATTACTGTAGAATTTGATGATATTGTAACAGCAATGGGCCCATTGACTCTTGATGCGAACTGGACTACTAATTCTTCACATATAGGTGGCACGAACCAATGGCAATCATTTACAGCTGAGAATAATGGAAAAATCAGAAAAATTGAGATTGAATTACAATCTCCACTGGGAAATAATCAAAGTAATAGCCGTGCAGCTAGTGCTACTTTAAAGATATATCAAGGAGAGGGGAATGCTGGATCAGAAATTCACAGTCAGCCCATAACGTTATTGAATAAAGACAATTCTTGGAAAACCTTTCATCTGTCAACCCCTGTTACTATAACTGCTGGCCAGCAATACACTTGGGAAATACACACTCCGGTTTCTGAAAGAAGTTGGCTAAGGTATTTCAATTCAAATGCATATTCAGGAGGAAGATCATCTAGTAGCCCAAATCGGGAATATTTATTTAGAATTTATGTTGAAGAGACAGGCCCAGATTTAAAACTTACTTTGGAGACTGGAACTAATGATGCTGTAGTTGACTATACAAGTGGAACTGGTACAAATACATTTACTTTCAATTATACGGTTGCAGCAGATCATGAATCGGCTGATCTCGATTATGAACAAACCTCGTCTCTGGTATTAATTAGTGGAATAGTTAAAGATGCTGGTGAAAACAGTGTGGTGTCTCCAATAGATCTTCCGAGCCCGGGAACTGCTAATTCTTTGGGTGGAAATAAGAATATTCAATTAGATACTGAGCCACCAACTATTACTTTCGATCCTACCGATTCTTCTACTGAAGTACTTCAAGGAAAATCTGTGACGTTAACCTTCAGTGATAATGTGAGAAAGCTGGATGATGGTCCACTTGACAATGCCAATGTAGATGCCATGATTGAGTTGAAGAAAAATGATGCAAATGGCGTGGATGCGGCCACGGGTATAGATGCAACCTGGGATGCTGCTAATAATAGGATTACCATAGCACATGATGACTTTGCTAGTGAGGAGGTAGTTTATGCTGCGCTTAAAGCGAATACTATTGAGGATCTTTTTAACAACCCAATTCCAGCTGAAAATATAACTTTTACTGTTGAAGATGCAATGGCACCAATAGTGGTCTTTTCACCTTCAGATGGAGCTACGGCTGTTACTTTAAGTACAAGTTTGAAAATTACTTTTTCTGAGCCAGTTCGAAATATTGATGATAGTGCATTAGATGATACCAATGTTGATGCCAGAATTATCTTGAAAAAAGATGACACCAATGGTGCTGACCTTTCTTTTGATGCTACTATCAATGCCAGTAAGGATACAATTATAGTAAATCCTGATATTGATTTTGAAGGAGAGCAGGATATATATGCTTGCATTGATAATCAGGTGGAAGATTCCAGTAATAATGCAATAGCAGAAACCTGTATAACCTTTTCTACTGAAGACGTAGCTCCACCGTCTGTAACCATTTTACCTGGAGATGGAGCAATTGCTGTAAAGAAGGATGTTGTAATTACGGTGAATTTTTCTGAGCCAGTTCGAAATATTGATGATACGGAATTAGATGACACCAATGTTGATGCACTGATTACATTAAAAAAAGATGATGCCAATGGAAATGACATTATTTCTGATGCAAGCATAAAAATATCTAGAAAAAAGATTACGCTGGTTCCACAGAATGATTTTGGAAGTGAAGAGAAAGTTTATTTTTGCATTGATCCTGTGGAAGATTCCAGCAATAATGCAACGGTCAGAGAATGTGTAACTTTTACTACTGCTGATATTTCTGCCGCTTCCATTACTATTGACCCTTCTGATGGAACCACGGATGTCGCTGTGGATAAGATAATTACCATCACTTCCTCAGAGCCCCTACGGAACTTGGATGACAGCGCCCTTGATAATAATAATATAGATAGATACATCTTATTGAAAGAGAACAGTTCAAGTGGTACGGATATTTCTTTTGATGCAACTATTGATGCCGGACTAGCGCTCGATTTTGATGGTGTTGATGACTATGTTGATATCAATAATATAGCCGATGACATGGCCGGTTTGACCAATTGGGCCGTGTCCTTTTGGGCAAAGCCAACAAAGGCGTCATTTCCAGAGAATGATGGGTATTTATTAGCCAATAATTGTGATAATGGTTCTACAAATTGTAATAAAATCCTGTTTGGTATATCCAAGGCCACTGGAATTGTTACTGTATATGAAGAACCAGGGGGAGTTACGATAGCAGGATCTGCAACAAATGATGGAAATTGGAATCATATTGTTTATTCCAGAACAGGTACGACCGGGGTCTTATATCTGAATGGAAGTGCTGACGGGACACATACTCCCGCTCATGCTGATTTTGTCGCCAGTGATAAATGGTCATTAGGCCATGAGTGGGATGGTACTACAGTTACGAATGAGTTCGTTGGTTCAATGGATGAAGTGGCAGTCTGGAATGATGCTCTTGCAACTAATGAGGTTACGGCTCTTTACAATTCAGGAGTAGCACTGGATGCGACAACCAACTCCGGAGATTATACATCATCAGCAAATCTTGTTGGTTACTGGAGAATGCAAGATGGTAGCGGAACTACAGTAACAGATCTTTCAGGAAACTCTAATGATGGTACCATTGCTGGAAATCCTTCATGGACAACGACATCTTCAATTGTTTCTGTTAATCCCACCAGTAACCTTCTAAGTGAACAGACAGTTTATGTGGATATTTGCTGTGTGGAGGATGAAGATGGCAACTTAATTGCGACAACAAGTTCTACCTTTACAACAGCTGACGTAGATCCACCAACAGTTAGTTTTGATCCTGCAGATGGGGAAACTGATGTATTAGTTGACAAGGAAATCACACTTACTTTCAGTGAGCCTATTCGAAACATTGATAACAGCGATATAACTAACAATAATGTAGAGGCTCTTATTGCTCTTAAGGATACCGATGCAAATGGTTCAAATATTAATTTGAGTAGTGTTGAAATCAACAATGCGAAAACAGTTATAACAATCCAAGCCGCGGCTGATTTTTCAAGCGAGCAAAAGGTCTATGTTGCAATTTTAGATAAAGTTGTTGAAGATGATGCCAATAATGCTATTGATCTAACTTCAGCAATTTTTACCATTGAAGATAAAGAGCCTCCTTCAATTACCTTTTTTCCTGTAGATGGAGCGACAGGTGTTCCAATTAATACTATACCATCAATGACATTTAGTGAGCCAATTCTTTCAACCAATGGGCAAACTCTTCAAAATGCAGATCTTGCTGCGCTAATTACATTTAAAGAGACAGATGCAAGTGGTACAAACATTGGAATTGGAACTATAGAAATAAATGCAGCTAAAAATGTGATTACAATAACAGCTGCAGCAAATTTTCCAAGTGAACAAGATGTCTACATGTGTATCGACCCAATTGAAGATAGTTTCGGTAATGAATCGATTCAGGAATGTGCTACGTTTAGAACATCAGATGTTATTCTACCTGTAGTTACCTGGAATCCTCCGAATGGATCTATTGAAGTTGCTGTTTCAAAAACCATTTCCCTGGAATTTGATGAGCCCGTACGTTTAGTGAATAATGGCCAATTAACGAATGACAATGTAGATGCACTCATAACTCTTAATTATGATGATGCCAATGGTGAGGAGATTGCTTTCGATGCTACTATTAATGCTTCAAGCGATGTAATCAGTGTAGATCCAACTAATCCACTAGGAAGTGAAAAAACCATTTATGTGGCAATAGGGACAACCGTGGAAGATGATCAAAACAACGCAATCCTTGCTTCAAGTTCTACTTTTATTACAACAGATTCTGAACCACCAGTGGTTGCTTTTTCGCCTTCTGATGGCTCAACTGAAATTTCTATTGATAGTGAAATCGTACTAACATTCAGCGAACCGGTCAGATTAATTGATGGTACGGAGATAGATAGTTCTAACATCATTTCTCTAGTAACCTTAGAAAAATTTCAAAGCAACAATTCTAAGCCGAATTTTGGGGGTCAAGAAGTAACTATTCCCATTCCAAAAGGGCTTAGTAAATCAGTGTGGAATGAACTCTTTTCAGCTTCAATGGTATCTTTAGGCTTAGTTGAGTTTGATGCAAAAGTAAATGATGATAAAACTGTTGTTACTTTGACACCAAAAGTTGATCTCGAAAGTGAAAGGATTTATAAGGTTTCCATTGGCGCAACGGTTGAAGATAGTGGAGATAACCCCCTTGCACCTTCAAGTGCGTCTTTTACTACCGCCGATGAAGAACCACCTATTGTTACATTTAATCCTGCTGATGGAGATACAGGAATTAGTGTGTCCACAGATATTACAATAACTTTTGATGAGGCTATTCGCTATCTTGATGATTCTGAGGTTACTAGTGCTAATGCAAATACTATCATTGTCCTTAAAAAGAATGACTCATTAGGAGTTGATATAAGTTTTACTCCGCTTGTAAACATTCATAAAACTGAGATTAAGCTTACGTTAGGATCTATATTACCTGTTGCTCAGAAAGTATATGTTGGAATAGGGCCTCAAGTTGAAGATGATGTGGACAATCCTATTGTAGCTTCAAGTGCTATTTTCACCACTGAAGAATCCCCTGAAATAAAGATATTGGGGCCAGCTATATCATATACTACGGAAGAAGGAGGTACAACTTCTTTTAGTTTAGTACTTGGTAAAGAGCCTACGGATGATGTTGTCCTTGGCATAAAGAGTCAGGATGAGACAGAAGGAATCACGTCCGTTTCAGGATTAACCTTTAAGAGACAACTTTGGGATCAACCTTTAGATGTGGAAATAACTGGGCAAAATGATGAAATTGATGACGGTGATGTATCATATTTAATTGGATTGTTGGGGGTTGTATCAAATGATAGTCGCTACAATGGAATTGATCCAGATGATATTTTACTAACTAATATAGATGATTCTGATGAAGCTGGAATAACTGTATTGCCAAGAAGAGGTTTGGAAACTACAGAAAAAGCTGCAAAAGATTCATTCTCTATTCAACTTGAATCAGAACCAGTCTCTACTGTCAAGATTTCATTTGAAATTGCAAAACCCAAAGAGGGTTCCATCTCTACAGATTCTCTTATTTTCAATGGGACGAACTGGAATATGCCTCAAACAGTTATTGTGACTGGTCTCAATGACTCTATTGTTGATGGAGATAGAACATATAAGATTATTACTAAGAAACCAGTTTCTGAGGATTCTATATATGCTCAAATAAATCCAAAGGATGTTATTGTCACTAATCGTGCAAGAGAACCTATCTTAATGGTTAAAACTGATTCGTTAGACTATGGTAGGGTCCCCCGTGATGCTTTTAATGTTCAATCTTTTGAAATTGTAAATATTGGTACGGATACACTACATGTTTCAGAAGGAAGTATTAACTCTACAGCATTTATTCCAAATGAAACTGAATTCGTAGTTGCTCCAAAAGATACTTTTACTATTTTTATTCAATTTATTCCAGATGATGCTGGTATTTACAATGAGCAATTCACAGCCAAGCATGATGACACCAGTATAGGAGATCTAATTGTTGAATTAATGGGAGAAGCTTTCAAGCCTACTATTGCCACAACGGACACAGTTATTGATTTCGGCAGGGTTTTTGTCTTTTTTGATGAACAGCGACGTATCCCTATATTTAATTCAGGCAACAGTGATCTTCGTATAGATTCTCTTTTTGTTACGGGAAAACAGTTTTCTATACCTCCCATAGAGTCCTTTTATATTGAACCAAGTGATACAGTCATTATTCCTTTAATCTTTTCTTCTCAAGATACTGGAAAGGCAAAAGGAAACATGAGAATTTTCTCTAATGACCAGGATAATCCTAGGCTTGACCTTCCAATTCTTGCCACTATCCTTCCGCCTGATACATTGGGACCAGAAATAAGTAATATTAATATCACACCTGGGGATGTACTCCTACGTCAATTCATTACAATTAGCTCCGATATTGGTGATGCTAATAGGGTTGATGATGCTGTTCTTTATTTTGTTAAGGGAGGAGACTCAGAATTTGAATCTTATTCATTAGAAACTGACGATAGCTTGACGTACAATTTTGTTTCTGGTGCGGCCGAAGTTACTTTAAAAGGAGTTGCGTTTTATGTCATTGCTACTGATGAGCGAGGTAATATTTCAGTTAGCGATACAATTTCACCTTCTGTTAATTTTAAGGGTGGATCATTGAATACCGCAATTAACGAAAGTGTATACTCTAATGGTATACCAAAAAAACTTTGGAGACTTATATCTGTACCTGCTGGACTTGATGATCCAGACATTGTTAATACTTTTGGTGATGAACTTAAGGGAAAACCTAATACACGTAAATGGCGTATGTTCGAACGAGATGTTACTTCTGGTGGCTCTGATTGGATAAAACCAGATGCTATAGAAGCGGGGGCAGGTTACTGGATAATTCAAGCTGTTGAGAAACAACCTCAGTTGTCTACGGGATCTGGTAAAACTATTCCTCTGACAGGTTTTGACATTACTCTTCAGCCAGGTTGGAACATGATAGGATCTCCCTATGCATTTCCAGTAAAAACTACTTTTGATGCAAATTCTGTATATGGACCCCTATCATATGGTTTTGATGGAGAAGGATGGAGTGAATCTGATTCATTGAAACCTTGGGCAGGTTATATTGTATATAATAGAAAAAATGAGGCTGTGGACATAAATATTGATCCATTGGCTAAAACTCCTGAAGTCTTACAAAATAGAACGCTTGCTCGCTCAATTAAATCTGATGAATGGAGACTTCGCTTAAGTGCCAAAGGTAAAAAGTATATGGACGTAGAGAATTTCATCGGAAGAACTACCTTGGCAGAAGAGACTTTAGATAAGTATGATGTTCCCGAGCCACCTTATGTTGAGAATTATATTTCTCTGGTTTTAGAAACAGAGGATTTATTTGGTAAATCTCAACACATGACTTCAGATATTAGATCTAGTTTTAACCGTAATGGTATTTGGGATGTTCTCCTAAATGTTAAAGGGGAAAAACATCCTATTGAATTTTCTTATGATTTAACTGGCTCATTCCCAAAAGAGGATCATATGCTTTTGCTTGATATGAATACTAGGAAGCAGTATAATCTTCTCGATTATGAAGAATTTCAAATATCAGACTATACGGAAAAGTTCCCTTATAAGTTTAAGGTCTTTAGTGGCTCTCCTGAATTTGTGGCTTTAGCAATTGAAGATGCCTTATCCTTGCTACCAGATGATTTTTCCCTTCGCCAGAATTATCCAAATCCCTTTAACCCATCGACGACTATTGAGTTCACACTTCCTAAGCCAACAGATGTATCCTTAGTTGTCTATAATCTTATGGGTCAACAAGTACGTACTTTAAAAAGAGGAATGATGGATACTGGTCATCATAGTATGATTTGGCATGGCAAGGATGATCATGGAAAGCTACTAAGTTCTGGTGTATACCTAGTCCGACTACAATCAAAGGCTTTTGTTTCTTCACGTAAGATGTTAATGTTAAAATAGTCTAATGTTTAGTAGACCATCAATACCTTCTTTAGCATTATCCATAGCAATTTTAGCTTTGGTATTTTTCTTTATACAAAAGAATAATGAGAATCCAAGTTTACCAAAGACGAATCCCATAGCCCGTGTAGAATACGAGTTGCTACGAACGAAAAGTCCTTTATCAGGAGTGGTGCCAACAAACATGCGCCAAAGGGAATTAGCATTTGCCCGAACTCTACCAACTCGCGAAGAGATTAATGCAAAGAGACGTTATCGTGGGAAATCACCTGCTACGCTTAACTGGAAAAGTCGAGGTCCTTATAATGTAGGCGGAAGGACAAGGGCATTGGCTATAGATGTTTCTAATGAAAGTACAGTTTTGGCAGGGGGTGCTTCTGGTGGAATGTGGAGGTCTACTGACGAAGGTAACACATGGACTCTTACAACAAGATTAGAAGATATTCAAAGTGTTACAAGTATTGCTCAAGACACTCGTGTTGGCGAACAAAGCACATGGTACTATGGAACAGGAGAATATGATGGTGCTTCAGCTGGGACTTGGTGGGGAAAAAATCCTTACAAGGGCGATGGACTTTTCAAGTCAACAGATGGGGGCGTGAGCTGGTCAATACTTCCTTCTACCTCAACAGCTTCCTATCATATATGGAACAATGATTTTAATCATGTACATCGCCTTAAAGTGAGCCCGACAAACGGTTATCTATACGCAGCCACAGCCAGAGAAGGAAAACTTAAATTGAGTAAAGATGGTGGTTCAACTTGGACAGATGTTCTTAAGGCTACTGATATTAACCCATCATATGTAGATGTTGATATAAGTTCAGATGGAACAGTCTATGCTATTGTTGGGGGAGATTGGAGTAATGGAAATAAAAGTAACAAGTCAGGAATTTTTAGATCCACAGATGATGGATCAACCTGGACTGATATTACTCCCGGTAGCTTTCCCGCTAATTTCCAGAGGGTTCTTCTTGATATTTCTGAGTCTAATAATAATGTTGTCTATTTCTTTTTCGAAAAGTCTTATTATCCACCAAATAAATGGTATCTTTGGAAATATACCTATGTTTCTGGAGATGGATCAGGTTCCGGTGGAAATTGGGTAGATCTAACTTCTAATATACCGGTACAAAATAAGTACACTAGTTCCCAAAGAGGGTATAACATGCTTCTCGCTGTGAAGCCAGATAATGAAAACCATGTTATTCTTGGAGGTACAAATTTGTTTTTTTCTAATGATGGTTTTACATCAACTAGTTATAAACATATAGGAGGATATCAGTCTTTGACCGGTTGGGGGAATTATTCTAACCATCATGCTGATCAGCATTCAGCTGTATTCTTACCTTCTGATCCAAAAGTAGTGATTTCTGGACATGATGGAGGCTTATCCAGAACAGAAGATATAACCGCAAATCAAGTTAACTGGCAAAATATAGATAGGGGTTATGTTACGTCTCAATTTTACCATTTAGGCATTGATCGATCGGGTAGTAGGCCAGATTTCATTGTGGGAGGGCTTCAGGATAACAGTACATGGATGGTTAATTCGGCGAACTCCAATGCTGACTGGACAGATATTGGTAGTGGAGATGGTTCATATTCAGCTGTTGGTAATAATGGATTGGCCATTGTTTCTTCTGCACAAAATGGCTGGACCTGGTTTCATGATTATGAGAACAATGATTTATGGAATAGACTTCAGATTGGAGGTGCTAGTGGAAATAATGGTGAAGCCTTTATTAACCCTCTAGCAATGGATCCTTCAAACTATAAAATACTCTATGTTTTAGGTGGCAACACTATTTGGAGAAACAATGATATTACTGTGGGGGAATCTGAATATGAAAATCTGACCAACACGAATAAAGGTTCTCAGATTGCGAACTTTGGTATATCAACAACAAATCCTTCTAGTCTCTTATATTATGCCACCTCGGCTGGCGGGGTGTACAAACTTGCAGATGCAAATACTTCTACCGCATCACCATTAGATATAAGCCCAGCTTCTTTATCTGGTTGGGTTTCGAGTCTTGGAGTGAATCCTGAAAATGGGAATGAAGTCATTATGACAGTTTCCAATTATGAAGTAATTAGTATATGGTATACTTCTGATGGAGGAACCTCATGGAAAAATATTAGTGGAAACCTCGAGGAAAATGCTGATGGTAGTGGTAATGGACCTTCTGTCAGGTGGGGGTTGATCCTTCCATATAATAGTAGTAAGAATTATCTCGTTGCTACAAGCGTGGGAGTATATTCTACAGATACATTAGATGGTACTAATACGATTTGGGCTCTTGAAGGTAGCAATGCAATAGGTAATGTTGTTGTGGATGCTTTGGATGGAAGAACATCAGATGGTTTTGTTGTTGCGGCAACACATGGCCGCGGTGTTTTCAGTGCTTCATTTGCTAACCCAGGAGCTGATGTAACTCCTCCAATTGTTCAAACATTATCCCCAGTAGATAACGCGGTTGGCGTTGGTTCTTCAGATGATCTTATCATTACAATGGATGAGAACCTCTCAGCTGGTACTGGATCTATTACTATTTACAATTCTGATGAATCAGTGTTTGAACAAATTGATGTTGCAGGCTCAAAGGTGACGTTTTCTGATGAGACAATAACTATTAATCCAGATGGAACATTCTCTTCTCCAGGGTCTTACTATGTCAACATAGCCGCCTCAGTTGTACAGGATGTAAGTGGTAATGCTTATTCTGGTTTTGGAGATAAAACAACGTGGAATTTTTCCACAGTTGATGCTGTAGCACCGCAAGTGGCTACACTTGTGCCAGCTGATGATGGGACGGATATTGCCTTAGACGTTTCTTTGGTCATGACTTTAGATGAAAACATCAGTATTGGATCCGGCAATATTGTTATTTACAAACCTGACGACACTGCTTTTGAAACTATTCCTATCTCGGATAGCAAAATTACTATTTTAAATGATAAGGTTACAATAGATCCTTCATCAGATTTAGCCAAGAATACATCCTATTATATACAGGTTGATGGAACGGCTTTACAGGATGTTTCAAATAATGCTTATGCGGGAATTCAGGATAAAACATCATGGAACTTTACTACTGTAGATCCTCCTGCCGAACCAAATACTTCGCCAGTTTTAGCTGCTGTGGGAGATCAAAGTATTGATGAAGATAAAACTTTCGAAACAACATTATCAGCAACGGATGCTGAAGATGACCCCATCACATTTTCAGCAACATCTACTAATACTGAGATTAGCATCTCTATTTCTACTAGCACATTGACCTTGACTCCAAAATCAGGTTGGAATGGAGAAGCTCATATCACAGTATCCGCATCAGATGGAAAACTCACAGATTCAAAAAGTTTTAAGCTTACTGTAAATGGTGTTAATGATCCACCGGTTATTGTAAATCCTATTGATAAAACTATTGATGAAGATGATTCAACCTCGATTAAACTTTTTGCTACAGATCCAGAAGGTGATCCGATTACCTTTACTACAGCTACGGACACAAGTAGTATTCGCCTCTTTTTATCCAACGACACACTTCTTATTAAACCTATTGAGAACTGGAATGGTATTGCCGAGATTTCTGTCAATGCAAGCGATGGATCTCTAAACGATTTTGAAACATTCTCCCTTACAGTTACATCAATCAATGACCTGCCTACAGATTTTGACCTTTATTCTCCATCGACTGAAGCACTAGTGATCATTAATGACAATACTTACTCCGACTCTTTAATCTTTTCATGGGGACAATCCTATGATGCAGATGGTGACTCGCTCACATATGAATGGGTTGGTACGGAAGGCTTAGCGCAAATTCAGATCCCTGAATTAAAATCTCCAGGTTTGACCATTGCCTATGCTGATTTATATAATATGATTGATCAAAGCCAATTATCACACTGGTCTGAAGCATCAGAGATTTCAGGAACATGGACAATTCTTGCTAAAGATCAAGAGGCAAATATACAGGCTGTTAATGGACCTTTTACTATGACTATAAGAGAAAATGTGTTAGAACTTGATGGAAGAGATCTATTACCAGATATTTTTGCTCTTCATGAAAATTTTCCCAATCCTTTCAATCCTGTAACTAATATCAGTTATGATCTTCCCGAAAACAGCCTAGTTCGTTTGACGGTGTTTGATATTGCTGGGAGGCAAATTAGACACCTAATAAGGAGCGAAGAACAGTCCGCTGGTTTTCATGCAGTTTTATGGGATGCAACTGATAATTATGGTCAGCCGGTAAGTGGAGGCGTCTATTTTTATCAGCTCCATGCTGGCGATTTTGTTGAAACGAGAAAAATGCTTTTAATCAAGTAGTCGGAGACTATTAATGAAAAATAATATTAAAATTAACTATTTAAAAATATCAATAAGAATTTTATTCAGCCTTCTTATTGGAATATCATTACTTAAGGCTGAAAAAAAGAGAGCATTCCTAGAATTAATTTCAACAGAGTCATGCCCCTATTGTGTTACAGCGACTGGATTTCTTAATGAGTGGAAAAGACCTGGTTCGCTTTCTTATTTAGGGCATGATATGGCACGAAATTGGATTATTATCCATTATCATGATGATGATCATATTTCCAATCTCATGGACAATGGAAACAGTCAAGAGAATCCTATAGAATACCGTTTTAATTCTGGGAATGGTTATCCATATGCAGATGCATTGGCTTGGTATCCCTGGCTAGTTTTGGATGGTGAATATATTACGTTATCCCTATGGGATGATCTTATCGATTATGCAGAAGAAATGAGAGAAGAAGAAACACCTGTAGGATTATCTCTTGAAGGAACTGTTTTTAATGAACTGGATGCGAATATAAAACTTACTATAACTAGTGAAAAAGATCTCTCTAGAAAAGACTTACGACTTTTTGTTGCGGCAACAATTGATTCAGTCAGCCATACAAATGAGTATGAGGTATCTCAGGATCTGCATCACGATCTTTTCCTTGAATGGATCGGCACAAATGGAGAAGGATCTCAATGCGGTACAGGTTGCGAAGATGGTCAGCCTATTACTTTAGCTAAAGATGAAACTTTGATAAAAACTTTTACGTGGACGATTAGTAAACAGCCAGAAGCAAATGGAGATCCCAATGTAAACCCTGTCTCTTGGGATGCAAAAAATATGAAAATTGTAGCCTTTGTTCAAGATTTTTCAACAGCTGAGATTATGCAATCTGCAATGATTGCAAGGACTGGCGGAGTTCATACTGGTATTGAAAATAAAATATTGTTACCTAGCAAAATTTCTTTAAAACAAAACTATCCAAATCCTTTTAACCCAACTACTCTCATCAGTTACGATTTACTTGAGCAAAATGATGTAAGGCTAGAAGTTTATGATATATTGGGTAAACGGATTAGAAGTTTAGTGAGTCAAAAAATGGATGCTGGAGTTCATCAATCCTTTTGGGATGGTAGGGACGATTCGGGTAAGATTGTAAGTGGGGGTGTATATTTTTATAGATTGGAAGCCAACAATTTTATTCAAACACGAAAGATGCTTTTTATAAAATAATTATTTTCAATTAATTCATTTTAATAACCGGAGGATAAGGTATGCTTTTTCATGAAACTCATACTCATAGCTATCAAACTTGCCATGTCAATGATGATCAGAAAAAGGAGAAAATGTTAGAAGTTTTACAAGCTTGTAGCTAGGCGATGCAGATATTCATCCTGTAATGGATACTAAAAAATCCTTAAATACATTAAATAAAAAATAGTTAAGCTAATCAGTTAAAGCTAAATATAGTAAAAAATCCCTGCTCAAGTATTGTTGAGAAGGGATTTTAGTTTATAAAAGAATTCAAACAGTTAGTTTATTCGGCCCATGAGGCTTTGAGAAAGGCAACGGAAGGATCTTCTGTGTTGGCAACAATATGTTTATTCATAATATTTTGTCATCATTATATTGAATTGATATTGTTATAATCATTGAATAAATTGGGAAGAGAGACTTATGAAATCATTCCTTTTTAAAATAACTACAGTAACCTTATGATTGGTAAATATTCTTCTAACTATTACAAACTCCTATTTTTATTACTATTAGTTTCATTTGCATGTAAGAAAACCCCAGAGGAGGAAG
>PAYY01000007.1 GCA_002715465.1 Fidelibacterota bacterium
TTCAAATTTCCAATTACCTTTATTTCGATATAACGCATTGGAACCATCTGTTTTACAAAAATAAATGTCCGCTAAACCATCATTATCTATATCGCCAATAGCTACACCACCTCCATTTAATAAACCGCGGTTGTAAGCAATGTTCTCCTTGCTAACAAAATTAATAAAGTCTATGTCAGTCTTTGAACTATGAAGTGGTTCTAACCCTTTATTGTTACCTGAAGGCAATAAAGGTTGCCATCGAAAACCTTCCCCTAATTGCCAGGTTTCAGTTGAACATTGAATGAAGAGACTAATGGAAAACATCCATAGCAGTACATGAGCTTGACGAAATTTTTTATATTGCATACTACCCAAATTTACAATTTTATTGAATTTTTTAAGATTAATTTACTATTTATTATTGGTTTGTAAAATTGCCTCTCTAAAGCTAGATCCCGTTATTTGACGAGTGTTATATTGTTCCAAATATGTTAATGTTAAAGAATCATATTCAGTTTCTTCTGATTTATCATATGGATATGCCGACAATCCCTTAAAAGGTAATGGAGACACTGTTTTTCCCATTGCCGTATTAAGGTCTCCATCCTTAAGCCAACCATCATTATAAAAAAGATAGTCTCTTTTCCAACCCATTTTGAGTTCAGGAATTTCTGATGCTGCAAAATATAAGGATAATTCATCGCCTGAATTCATAATTAAATATTTGTTGTCAGTCTTTTGCAATAGCATAGTAACATCTCCATATCGTGTGTACATTCCTGTGAGATCACGCCATTTTGGTCCTGTAGTAACTTGATAATAATTAGGCCAATGTGGTCCATATCTTCCACCTTTCCTAAAAATCTGTGAATGTCCTCTGTAATGAAGGTCAGCTGAAGTTGGAGTTAAAATAGTTTCTTTGATAGGGATGTCAGGTTCATTCACAGTAAAAAAAGCATGATCCCAATATATTTGCATTGATGTTTGTAGTCTAATCCGATAATCATTAGTAAGAAACTTACCTGTAAGATCTACTATACAGGTTTTATCTTTCCCATTTGGGAAGTTTATACTTTCAATTACTGTTTCCCATTCACCAGATTCATTAATCACCTGTATGCCAGGAGGGAAAGCGCCACCTTCAATAGATTGGCTTCTATTAATATTTATTGAAGCATCGGTTGGAAAAATCCAGCCATGTAAAAAGAGCGTTACTTCATCAGAAGCATTTAGGTCTCCTAAATCTAATATTAGATCATGAGGTTCCACTATGCCTTGAAAATCCGTCATAATAAAATTAGATACAAATTTATAATCCCACTTACTCAAGATTGGTAGCATATTATTCCCTTCTCCATCGGTAGCAGATAACGGCAAGAATTTTTTTGAAACTGAATAAATTTTTCTGGGTGGATAAGGGGGTATAGAAAATTTCTCGTCAACATATATTTCAACGTTAAGGGGATGGTCAATAACATGTAGTTTTATATTGTCAAGATAGTTTGTTTCCCAAAGTTCCATGGTAAGATTAAATAGGTATTCACCATTTTTAGGTGCAACAGCACTACCGGGTATTTTGAAATACTCTTCTGTAGAATTAGGGAAAGCATAGGCCATTTCTCCAGCCATTATACCTAAAGGCATCCCTAGTGCACTTCTCCATAGAACATCTTTAACAAATTCAAACCTTTCCCCATTCCAAGCATATAGAAAAGGACATGATCCTTTTAGTATTTGTTCTTCAACAATATCTTGGTCAGAACCTGGGAAAAAAATGTTTTGAGGAGCACCATTTGTCCAGACAATTCGCATAACATCAGCTTTTAAATTTTGACCTATTCCAAAATGTGTGACTTCACTTTTAACGATACGACTTTGATAAAGATCACCCGCCCGAATTTCCACTTTAGCCCCCACACCAAAATGATTGTTCTTTCCACTTCCTGCCCTTAAACCAACTAAACGAACTTTGAGATATTTATTTAAATTACCTCCATCATTTCTCAATAATTTTATTTCTCCAGAATCATTAGTAGCGATGAGATCTAAATCACCATCTAAATTATAGTCCATTACATTAATAGTATTTCCTCGAAATACATCTTTAGGTAATAATAGATCCATATCCTGAAAAATATTATCTCCGGCATTATGAAAAAGATGAATTCCTTTGTTTCCAATTGTTACAATATCTAGATAGCCATCATTATCAAAATCTAAAAACTTCCCGTCTCGCATGCTTTTTTTCGGTAGTATTGTTTGTTCTTGAAACAAATTTTCGCCGAGGCCTTTATATAGCTTTCCTTCATTGTTAATGTCAATTATTAATAAATCCAAAAACCCGTCATTATTATAATCTCCCGTATCGATTGATCTACCATTAATTGTAAAACCAATATCATTAAGCTCTTGAAATTCACCTTGTCTTAAATTAGATAAAAGGTAAGATGAATGATTACCATTGACTGAAATAAAATCTAGATCTCCATCTTCATCAAAATCACCATAGACCCCGCCTTTAATGTTTGATTTTTTTCCCGTCATTTTCATTTCTTTAGACATTTCTGTGTATGAACCATCAAGATTATTTCTCCAATAAAAATTGGATTTTTCTCCTAAAGCATAAATATCTAAATCTCCGTCATGATCAAAATCAGCTGTAATAATTTTTAATATTTCTTCCTTAACAAAAAAGTTTGCTTCGCTTGATATATTATTAAAAAAACCTGCTCCTGTATTTTTATAAAATTTGACCCCTTCTGAATTAGATATAAGTAAGTCTAAATGGCCATCATTATTTATATCGCTAAAATTCGCATCATGATCAACACCATTGTGGTTAATATTTGTCTTTGAGGCAACATTAAGAAACTCCCCAAATTCCTGTCTTAATAAAAAAATTTTGGTTTGGCCATTTAATGAAGATGAAAAATAAATGTCTTCATTTTTATCTCCATCAAAATCACCGATTTTCATCACTGAAACTGATCCAGCAAAAACTTCTTTATTTATTTTGTCTAACCCTGATAATGCAGTAGCATCGGTAAAACGAAGTGTAGTAAGAACAGCTGATTCATCTTCGAAACGTTGGGATAAATTTTCACTAAAATCAAGTATGGGAAACCCTACTAGAGAACCACCTGGACCTTTCAACTGAGTAAGGTCACCTTGGTAACGAGCTGTCACTTTAAGAACATTGTGAACAATCTTAAAAGAGCGAGAAGCCTCTGGATTATTGCCTATTTGCATAGCTTTTATTGCATCACGAATGGATCCTTTTGCTTCTTTAGGAGGTTCAGGAATTTGTTGGATTATTGCTTCCATATGGGCAAGAGCTGAATCTGTTAATTGTTGTTCAAGCAGACTTTCAATGAGCAACAATCTAGCAGGAGTACTACCAGGACGAGTTTTAACTAATTCAACTAAATATTTTACTTTTTCTTTAGTAACAGAAGAAATGTCAATGTCATTAGTATATGAGACAATATTGAATAATTCTGATATTCGATAAAGACTTCGGACATGATTTGGGAAAGCAGCAAGAGATTCTCTAAGAAGCTCAATAGCTTTTAAATTTTCACCTGCCGCTTCAAAAACCTCAGCTAAAATTAGTTTAATATCAGAATTCTCTGGGTCAATACTTATTGCATCATTTAGCTGCTCCTCTGCTTCTGCATATTGACCTTTACGCATATAAATAATTCCAAGGTTAGCATAACCCATAGCATCATCCGGAACCTTATCAACCACTTTTAAGAATTCTTTTTCAGCTCTATCAAGTTGGTTTTCTTCAAGATAAGCAAGGCCTAAATTTCTAGCTTCTACAACATCTATTAAATTATCAACTTGAGATTCCTTCTCTTTTTTCCCGCAACCTAAAAATAGATTCAAACATATAATGATTAATATAAATTTGCTCAGCATTTTGATATAATACCTTTTTAACAATTGAAATTATAAATTAAAAAACATTAAAACCTACCTATAGATGCTCTAAGATCGAACTTAAAATCATCGGCAAGTTGTTTAAAATAAACTTTCCTTTGTGGAGTCATAGATATTGTAATCCATTCACCAAAAGGATCCATTCTAACTAATACTTCACCCGTGAATTTTACAGAATATGTTTCACGACCAGCAGTTGGTTCCTTTATTTTTGGTCTAGCTTCTAAAATTAAACGGGTTTGAACAGCATTAATTTCTATATCAATTTCGTCATCAAACAGGGAGTGATCTTTCCACATAGTTTCATAATACATTCTTGAGGAATATTCCTCGTATCTATTAATAGTATAGGAATATCTATCTAATAAACGGGTAGCGCTATTTTGAAAATTAAAAGAAGAAGCCTGCCCTACGGTTTCACTATGGCGATTTACTTTGCTCAAACCACCAGTAGAGACACAGCCCACAAAAAGAATATTCAAAATTATTAAAAATTTTATTTGCTTGTTATTCATCTAAAAACAAAAAAGAGAAGGGCTTAATTGACCCTTCTCTTTTATTGCACAAACCTTCTTTAACAAAAGAGTTTATGTTTTATTAATTATAACCAATTAATGAGGAACTTTTGGGCCATGATAAGCTCTAGGAGTCGCGGAATTCCCAGGAGCAGCATCTGTTCCACCTGAACCACCAAAAGAATATATTTCTTGTTGAAGAACACCCAATTCTTTAGCTGGAAGTGGATGATGTATAGCTGTTCCAGATGTTAAATCACCCCATCCACGAACATCATAGAATTCTATACCAGCACCAGTTAAAGCAACTTCCATAAGTTTATTGTACTTTAATATAGACCACAAGGAGCCCTGAGACACAGGACCATTAATTGGTCCAGCAACATCAGAAATACTACCTATAGCTGTTCCTACTGATGAAGGATAACCTCCAAGATCTGTATGATATTTATCCATTATCGCTGCAGCTTCATCACCTTTGCCTTGATGCAATAGTGCTTCAGCATGCAAAAAGTCCATCTCAGCTGTAGTAAGAATTGGTATAGGTGCAACATACCCTTCCCCAGCAAAGCTTTCATAACGATGGAAGGAATATCGAGAGAAATGATAAGTTCCTCTATTCGCCCTAAATGGAGAAGGTCCACGTGTACCAGCATATAAGCCTTCGTCTTCTAGTTCATCTCCATCAGCATCTTCACCTGTAGTTACACGTTTATCGCTAATATCCATAAAGAACTCTGTTCTTGATTGAACATCTGTAGCAAGCCAATTCTTATAGCCATCTGATGCATCAGCACCACCAATGAATTTATAGTCCATTCTTGCCCAAGAACGACCTCTATCATTATGAAATTCTTGGCCCGAATGAAGCCAGTTATTATATCCATCACCATTCGGAGCTAGAGTTTCTGTTATACCATTGGACACATGTGTAATCACTTTATTCCAATCCACTGCTGCGCGCTCAGCAGGCGTCCTAGCTACCTGAGCCAAATATCTAGCTGCAAAGGAATGTGCTATTTTTGCAATATCCTCATTACTATGGGTAATTCCATTCCACCAACTATCCATTGTAAATGAGTTAGCTGTTGCAATGCTTGCAGCTTCTTCAAGCATAGTCACTGCTGCCGCTGCTACTTCAGTATACGATTTAAGTTCAAGGACATCCGTGTTCAAATCAACCGTTTCATCAAAGATAAAGGCCTTGTCATAAAAACAGGCCAGAAGACCATGAGCCATACCTTGAATAAGTTTTGCAAATGCTCTTGCTCTTTCATTGTCAGCACCATTCTCACCTATCTGCATACCTGATGAAATAGCTCTAAGGCCATCGTTGGCTGAAGAGATTGCTCGATACATGCGATACCAGTTGTTCTCAATAGCATAAGCATAACTATAGGTAGTAGTATTGGGCAATTCAACTCGAGGCTCTGAGGATGAAAGTTTCATCATTGCATTACCCCATGAACAGGTCATTACATCTGAAGAAACCAAAAGATGTTCATACCCACCATAATCATGTGATGCAAAATAACTAATTACAGATCCTTTAATAAGAGCCTCTACATCAGCTGAGCTAGCTAAAGCTCTTGATTCATCTGGTTGATTTAAGTTCTCCGTATTTAGAAATGACTCATCTTGACAGCTGGAAAAAATAAATGCCAACGCAAATAAAACTGCGAAAGGCCTATTTATTATTCTTAGTGAATTCATATTAATAACTCCTTACGCTCAATTAAAATTCAATTTCGAAAACACCCGATATTGTTCTGAAATTCGGATAACCGAACCCATCATATCGAGCAATAACAGCTGAACCTAGATCGAAATCACCGGCTCTGCCGACCTCAGGATCATAACCTGTGTAATCTGTCCAAGTAATCAGATTTCTACCTACTACTCCAACAGACACCTTACTAATAGCTCCACCTAGGATGTTACTAAGCTGATTTCGATTAAGAGAATAAGTGACAGATAGTTCTCTTAGCTTAAAAAAAGTCCCATCTTCTACGAAATGGCTATTAGTAGCATTTACATCATAGAGAGTTGCATAATACAAACCTGGTTTTTTTTCATCTTCGGCTTTATCAGCTTGATCAACAATACCAAGTTTCAATTCCCGTAGACCCCATTGGTTCGTATTCGCATAAATGTTACCACCAACCTGGCCATCTATAAGAGCATAAATTTCCAAACCGCCAAATCGTAGGGTATTTGAAATTCCCAAATCAAAATCTGGTAGCGTTTCACCTAATTTCATGAAATTGCTACCCTCATCATCCAACTCTTTAATTGGAATACCCCATTTATAGCCATCAGCACTTGTAGTACCCCATAGTTCTTTGGAGATACCATCTTTCCAGCTATTACCAGAACCAACCCAAACAACATAACCATCATCATTAGTATCAAACTCACTTGCAGTTGCTTCGCTGGGAAGACCACTTACATCGGTAACCCATTTAGCACCCCACATTGAACCCATAGGCTCTCCCTCTTTAATATAAAATGGGCCTCGTCTATAAGCAGGAATATCAAGCTTGGTAATTACAGATTTGCTCTGAGAGTAGTAAGTAACTCCAACGTCCCAACTAAAGTTTGATGAATTTACTAGTGCTGCATTGAATTCTGCTTCAATTGATTCATTGTCAAGAGTCCCAGCATTCTGCCACTGATTCCCATAACCATAATAACCTGCAAGAGGAACATATAGAATTTGGTTTTCAGTAGTAGCAGAAACATACGTAGCTGATAAACTAAACCGATCCAACAAAGTAGCATCAAAACCCATCTCTGTTTCTGTTTGAAATTCAGGGATTAGTGATTTATTACCAAGATTGCCTTTCGATGCTACACCACCAGAAATATCCCATGTTTCAAAACGAGCTGTAAAGCGAGGTCTTGAACCTGCGGTTCCAGAAGTTAATCGAAGTTTAAATTCATTAAACATTGGTAGAAACCAGAATGGCTCTTCAGAAATTCGATATGCTACAGCAAACCGGCTATAGTTATGCCACCTGTCATCTGGACCAAAAAGGGAGCTACCTTCTTTCCTAAAGAAAAAATCAGCAATATATTTATCTCCGTAATCTAACATAACTCCTGCCATGTTACTGATACCCGTTACCTCTTGTTGCCATGAAGATAAATAACGGTCATCAGCTGCTGTGTTGCTAAGGTTTCGTACACCACCAACAGCAAAATCACGGCCATCGGCATCAAAACCATCATACTTGGCCTGCTCATAAAGACTTGAAGCTGTGACCTTTGCAGTGAGATCACCAAATGATCTAACTGCCATAAATCTAAGATCACCATTAATTCCCTGATCAAAAGATGTTGTTTTTATATATCTACCATCTACATTCGTGCCGGCACCATTAATGTCAATAAAGCCAATTGGGTAATGTGAATTATAGTTTTGGTTCGATCTATCATAACTAAGACTTCCTGTTATACTGGCCCATTCAATTGGAGACCACCTAAGGCTCATACTACTCATAACACGGCGCCTAAAATCATCTCTGTCATTATATCTGAGAAAATATAGAGGGTTTTCTTCAACAGAATTCGGATCAGGGCGAATGTAAAGATTGCCAGTAGATGGATCAATTTTTGTAAGATCAGCATCTGGGGCCATAAATGTGATAGAGTACAAGCCACCAAAAGTACTGGCAATCATATCACGTTCTGTCTGACTGACCAATGAAGTGAAAGAAAGGTCTAAAGAATTGCGAAATTGGTGGTCAACATTTAGGCGGACATTTTGTCTAGAAAGACCGCTAATCTCAGACATCACTCCTGATTGGTTCATATTGCCAATACCAATAGAAAAATTAGTATTCTCCATATTACGGCTAATAGTTACCGTTTGGCTATTTTGATCATTTTCATTGAAAAAACGTCTCATTTGATTAAATCCACCAGAAGCCAGATTTTCTTTTGGATCACCAACTTCACCAGTAGAAACATACTTATATGCATTGTCATAAAACTCGATGCCTGACACTGGTGTCCCATCTGATTTTTTAAAAACATCAGATGCACGCCCCACAGCTCTTGGGTCAATAATATTCCCATCAGCATCTATAAAATCACCAGAGCTGTTTTGCAAATAAGCATGAGATTTATTTACAGCAAGTGTTTTAGGAAGATCATTGGTGCCAAACTCACTACGAAATCGAATTTTTGTCTGATTTTGGGCTAATGAATTGCCTCTTTTCGTTTTTATTTGAATTACACCATTCGCTGCTCTAGCACCATACATTGACGCACCAGCTGCACCTTTAACAACTTCAATGCTCTCGATATCATCACCTGGGATATCTGAAAGAGGGGAACCACTTACAGAAGGATCAATTACCACCCCATCAACAATATATAAAGGGTCTTGAGATCGACCAGACGCATTAATACTAGTAGGCCCTCTAAGCAAAATTGATGGTGAATCACCAGGTTGTCCACCACCCTGCACAACTTTAACCCCAGCTACTTTACCATATAAGGCAGAAGCTGGAGATGTTGCTGGAACTCTCTCTAATGCCTCACCTGAAACCTGGCCGGTTGAAAGAGGTGACTTGACTCTAGGAGTAGCATCAACAAGACCAGTAACTACTACAGCATCCATTTCAAGCACGTCTTCATTCAAAACAAAATCTTGTGTGATATTCCCAGAGTTCAATACCACATTTGTCGTTTGGGAATAGTAACCAATGAATCTGACTGTTAGTTTTACAGTCTCCCCCGAAGCTGGAGCAGAAAAACTATAGTTACCATTTATATCTGTGGCACCACCATAATTTGTATTCGCAATAGTAACATTTGCGCCAGGCAAAGGATCACCATTATTTGCACCTGTAACCGTTCCTGTAATCACAGCTTCTTGAGCGGACAAACCAGCAACAGTTAATAAAATGACCATCATCGACTGATAAAAGAAGGGTCTTCTCATTTTTAACTCCTTTATAAAGTTAATAAGGTTTATTAATGTCATAACATTAAAGACATTTCCCAACATAACATTATATATAACGTTAATTTAGGACAGTTAGAAAATACGTCAAGGACTTTTTTTATTTTTTTTACTCTACTTCTTGACAAAATTATTTTTCTCGAGGGGAAAAAGTATTATTGCTGTTTTTTCATTTATAAAATGGTTTTCAGCTAGAATAGAACTTACTGGTATTGGGGAAAATTCAGTTGAAGAACTCTTATCTAACCCAATAATACGGGCAGGAATTAGCACCTTTTTTTGAGTAGAACAAATTAGGTTGCCAAGGTTTCAATGGGCCTGGTCCCTCCACCTTTCTGGATAAAATCCTGATCTGAATTGTCAATCAACAGCATATTTTACATCATATTTAGCAATAAGCAAAAAAAAATGTTCAAAAAATTTAGGCTTCAATAAGATACGATCCTTTTTTTACTTGAAATCCTTTATTGGACCAAAAAGAAACTTCTGGTATTTGGTTTTGATTTCCTTGGATTGACGCACAGCCAACTTGACCCCTTTTATTGATAGCAACTATTTTATCATTAAAATTAATTTTGTTCTTTCCTCCATTAATATCAATTATTCTTTGGCAGACTGCTTCACATGCTTCTTGTGGAGATTTTCCTAGCCTCATTTGTTCAACACCATAAAATGAACCACACGATCGTATAAGCTCTTCACCTCTTCCCGTCGCACCCATTGCTCCTATCTGGTTATCTATATACAAACCAGCACCTATTATAGGAGAATCTCCTATTCTGCCGGGTATCTTCCATGCCATTCCGCTGGTAGTTGTAATGCCAGCCATATCGCCAGAACTATCTAAAGCTAATACATTAATGGTTCCACTAGGTCGACTATCATTGTAACCTCCATTTTTCGGAGGAAACCAATCATCCTTATCAGATAAATTCTCTTTCCATTTAAGCCAAAGCTTTCTTGACTTTTCAGTAAGGAGATTTTCTAGTTTAAAACCATGGTAAACAGCAAACTCCTGAGCTCCTTTTCCGACAAGATGTATATGATCCGTTCGTTCCATAACAAGACGAGCCACTGAGCATGGTGTTTTAATCCTCTCTAGTGCAGCCACAGAGCCACAGTTATGTGTAGGGCCATACATGATCGAAGCATCTAACTGAACTATTCCTCTTTCATTAGGAAGGCCACCATATCCAACTGATGTATCATTAGGATCAAGTTCCGTTACATTTGCAGATTTTTCAATTGCATCTAAAAGAGATAAATTTGATGACAAAATCTCCCATCCTGGTTTGAGAACTTGTTTTCCCCAATACTCTCCTCTACTACAAAGTATGAGTGGAGTATTTTTAGGATTAGCAATAGATCCAGCACCCAAGGTTGGGAGAGTAATACCCGCAACCGAAAAAATTTTAAGAAAATTTCTTCTATTAATCATCTCTTTCTCCTTTATAAATAAAGATGCTTCAAATTCATTGTTAAATAATAAAACACCATTAATTTTGGTTTGTAATGAGAATTAAAACAGTTTTAATGCTAAATAATTTTTACCACTGTTCATTTTTCCGGCTGTTATCTTCTATTGAGTCTTCATAACGATAATGGGCACAATCAATAAAAGTATTTGATGGCATATCTTCTCCCTCTAAATATTTAATGAAGGACTTTACTGTCCCAACAGCCATCTTTCGTGGAAATTGTTGGGGGGAATCATAAAGTTTTTTTTCATATACAGCTTGTTTTCCAGCCGGGGAGGCATCAAATCCAATAATAGGAATTTGATTTTCTTTCCCAGCTTTAACAACAGCGGAATAAGCACCTAAAGCTGATGGATCGTTCACAGCAAAAATAGCAACTATATCTGGGTGAGCTTGAAGAATATCTGTAGTTACTGCATAGCCTTGATTTCTTGTTCCTTCTCCTGATAGTTCAGCTACAATCTCAAGTTTACTATTTTTTTCCTTAAGATAGTCTTTGAAACCGTCTACTCTTAAGATACAAGATGTAATCTGCGGAAGAGTAAGAATTGCGATCTCTCCTACCTCTTGTGTTATTTGAAGCATGCTCTCACCAGCAAGTCGACCACCTTGATAATTGTCACTACCTATATGTGAAATTATCAAGCTTTTTGCTTCTTCATCAGTAACTTGAACATCAAAACTAAAAACTGGAACACCAGCAGCATATGCACGCTTTACCCCTTCACCAGCTGATTTAGAATCAACAGGATTTAAAAAGATTGCTTGATATCCTTGTGCAACAAAATCTGCCATTTGATTGTTTTGCTTTGCAGCATCTTGATCTCCTGAAAGAGCAACAAGATCATACCCATATTTTAAAGCTTCTTCCTGCATAACAGTTGCAATAAGCTTAAAATATGGATTTGTTAAATCCATACAAGTCATGCCGATTTTTCCCTTTGATCCAGAAGTACTGGAAGAACAAGAATTATAAAAAAATGCCATTATACATATAATAGCAATATTAATTGTTTTTTTAGGTTGAATCATCATTTTATTTCCTTAATCATTTTATTCCTTTTAAAGAGTTTTTCAAAAGCTCCTGTACTACGAGCTTTATCTAAAAGAACAGCAATAAGAATTACAAGCCCTAATACTACCTGCTGAGTATAACTTTCAAGACCAATTAAATTCATCCCATTCTGAATAACTGAGATAACAAATACTCCAATTAAAGTACCCAGTATTTTTCCGCTACCGCCAGACAGACTTGTTCCTCCTACAACTACAGCAGCAATTACATAAAGTTCATACATTAATCCCATATTTGGTGTTCCTGAATTTAGTTGAGATGCCTGAATACAGCCACCAAGACCAGCCGTCAAACCACTAAACAAAAAAACAAATATTATTACCAATCTTACTGAAACACCTGAGAGTCGTGCAGCCTCTTCATTTCCACCAACAGCATAAATATAACGACCAAGGCGTGAATAGGTCATAAAAACGTGGGCCACTGCATATAACAAAACTAATAAAATTACCGTATTAGGAATTGAAAATGTGGAACCTTGACCTAACCAAGGAAGTGAAGGTGGTACTTGATAAATTGAAAACCCACCTGTTATCAAGAATGCTAACCCTCTACCCATCAACATAATTCCCAAAGTGGTTATAAAAGGAGGAACTTTAAAGTATGCAACGAGAAAACCTCCAAAAGCACCTATCATACCTGTACATAGAATACCAACTATAAAGCCTATAAAAACTATTATACCGGATGCGTCCAATCCTCCCATGGTTTGCATGATTGATGTACCAATAACAGCCGATACAGCTATAAGGCTTCCAACCGAAAGATCAATACCCCCGGTAATAATGACCATGGTCATACCAATTGCCATAACAGCTATTACTACAATCCGATCTACTATAGCAAGCAGATTAGATTTTTTTAAAAAATTTGGCCATAAGTAAGAAGTCGGCGTAATAATTTTTGTTCCTTTAAGAACAGGATATTTACTTTCCAATTGTTGAAATAATCTCCATTTTTGAACATCTTGACTCGGCACAATAATTTTAGGTAGTTCATTATCTTTTTGCATTTGGTCTAAAACAATTCGCAAGTCTTTAGGCGAACCGACTATACTCCTTATGTTTGTGAACCCTTCCTTTTCAAGAATAGTTGCTAATGATTTTGCTAAATTTGCTGAACTTTTATTAGATGATCCCACGGTCAGAATTGGCTCGTTCAGATTTTTCTTTTTACTAACAGCATTCATAATCTGATCAGCAACTTTGTTTCCTTCTGGCATTTGTTGTTCTAGAGTTAGCAAACTAAATAGAATGCACAAACCAAGAAGAACGACAATCATGCCATAATCTCTTATAAGGTTTTGCATTGGCTTCACCGTTTATTTATAATCTTCATAGAGTACTTGAACTATAATAAGATTTTCCTTCAAAAATAATGTTTCATTAATAAACAAAATAGTTATGACTCAAGAACTGATCCTAAAAGATCTTTTTTGTTCTTTAACAAGAATTCTAATTAATATATTTCTTTATTGGTTCCTAGGTCTTATTCTTATGATTTGAGTAAAAATAGAACGAAAATATACAGGAGCACAACCATGACATATAGATTTCATTGCATTCTTTTAGTTACGGTACTAATCTCAAACACACCGGCTAAGATAATTAATGTCCCAAGTGATTATCCAAGAATCCAAGAGGGGCTTGATGCCTGTATGGAAGGAGATACTGTGATTGTGCTGCCCGGGACATATGAGGAAAATATCGATTTTTATGGTATAAATGTTATTTTAGCAAGCATGTACTTACAAACAGGAGATTCTAAATTTATTCATGAAACTATTATATCGGGTGCAAAAGAAGAGGGAAAGACAGGGCCTGTGATAACTTTCTCGTCCGGTGAAGACTCTACATCTGCTGTTATAGGCTTTACTCTTAAGAATGGTCGCATGCCAATAGGTGGAGGAATTTATTGTAATAACGCAAGTCCCCGTCTTCTCAACATTATAATCAAGGAAAATCGTGCCGAAAAGGGTGCCGGGATTCAACTATATGAGTCAAGTCCAACAATTACAAATGTGGCTATTCTTGATAATCGTGCTCGTTGGAGTTCAGCCATGCATATTGCACGTGCTTCATCACCTAGATTAAATAATGTTCTTATAATAAATAATGTGACAAGTTTCAATGCTGGATGGCTGTATTGTGAAGACTTTTCCAATCCAATTTTTAATAATGTTACTATTGCTAGTAACGGAGAATCCACCGCTCCGTTAAGTGCAAAAGAAAAGATACGCTATGAAAGAGGTGATAGGGACAATATTGATCCTGCTAGACTACATGGTATGCATATATCAAACGGTTCCCATCCTATGTTTAAAAATTCCATTCTATGGAATAATCCTCAACAGGAAATATTTATTAAAAAATATGGAGATCCTAGTTCTGTCTCCTTTGCTTACACTACTGTTAAAGGTGGTGTTCAGTCCATTATTAATAATGATGATGCCGGTCAAATTCTATGGAAGAAAGGAAATCTTTTATCTAATCCAAAATTTATTGCTCCTGAGAAAAGAAATTATGGTCTAGATAATTTGTCTCCTTGTCGTGGAGCTGGCGAAATTAGCGATATGGGTGTTGATGACCGTTGGGGTGGTATATTAGAGTAACTACTTATTCTAATTAACCTTAAAAAGTTAAGCTATAGCTGTGGATAAAATGTCTTTTTGAGTAACATTAGAGACATCTTTTATCTCACCTTTAATGAATCCTTCATGCATTACTAAAATACGATCTGAAATTTGAATTAATTCCTCTAATTCACTACTAACTAAAAGAACTGTTTTTTCTTCTTTTACCAATTGCTGAATAAGTTCATAAATTTCATATTTTGCTCCAACGTCAATACCTCGTGTGGGTTCATCAAAAATGATAATGTCTGATTTCCTTGCAAGCCATTTTGCTAAAACTAATTTCTGTTGGTTTCCACCAGATAAGTTCCCCGCTATTTGAGTGTTATCAATTAGTTTTATTCTTAATCTCTTTTTGTAATCATTAAAGTGTTTAATTTCTTTATTTGTATCTACAAAAATTGAGTTGGAAAATTGATCAAGATTGGGAAGACCAAAATTTTCTTGGCAAGTATGGTCTAGAACAAGACCTTGACCTTTTCGGTCTTCAGTTAAAAGACAAATATTATTATTAATAGCATCTTTAGGCCCACGAATGTTTATTTTCTGATTCTTTAGATAAATTTTTCCTAAATCAAATTTATCAGCACCAAAAATCATTCGCATAAGAGCTGTTCGCCCAGCGCCGACTAAGCCAGCAAAACCAAGGGTTTCCCCTTGGTAAGCTGAAAAACTTATATTGTGAATGGTATTCCCTTGGCATAACCCTTCTACTCTTATTGATTCTTTTCCTCTAATGTTATTCACACGAATAGGAAATTCAGACTCTATCGGTCTTCCTACCATAGATTCAATTAATTCATCTCTATTCATTTTGTTTGTATTTGCTTCAGTTATTTTTAACCCATCTCTTAAAACAACAAATCTGTCAGCTATTTCAAAAATTTCTTCAAGACGATGACTAACATAAATGATACCTACATTATGATTTTTTAAATCTTTAATAATTTGGAAAAGTCGCTCTACTTCCTGAATCGTTAAAACTGCCGTGGGCTCATCCATAATTATTATTCTTGCATCTTCAGAAAGAGCCTTTGCGATTTCTACAATCTGTTGTTCAGCTATAGACAAATCCCGGCATCGGGCTTCAGGATCTATTTGAACTCCTATTTTTTTAAATAAATCTATTGATTGTTGTATTTCTAATTTTTTTTCAACAAAAAACTTTCCTTTTTTTTCTCTACCCAAAAAAATGTTTTCATAGACTTTTAGATCTGGTATCAAGTTAAACTCTTGATAAATAACTGAAATGCCATGATCCTGTGCATCTTTAGGAGATTGTAAATTCACATCTATACCTTGCAAAAGAATTTTTCCCTTATCGGACTTAAAAGCTCCGCCTAGAATTTTAATTAAAGTGCTTTTACCAGCACCATTTTCTCCAATTAATGCCAATACTTCTCCTTTTGAAAGAGTAAACGCTACATTCTTTAGTGCTTGAACACCTGGAAAAGATTTTTCTATTTTAATTATTTGCAGTAATGGAGACTTCATTTTATACGTTCAATGCAGAAGTTGATTTATCTAAAAGTGTGTTATTAACTCAAGGCTTAAGGATAATTTTTCCGCATTGTCTAGAAATTTGAAGCTCAAAAGCATCAGCTACTTTATCAAAAGAAAATCTATGGGTAATAAGTTTATTTAGATTGTTTTTCTGAGATTCTGCTATTTTAAAGAGCTTTGGAATATCTTCAAAATTATAGTGCCAAATACCTAGGAAAGTATGTCCATTGCGGATTAAATCATTGCTAATATTAATATCCAACTTACCTGATTCTCCTACAAAAGCGATTATTCCTTTCCTTCGAGTAGACCTTAGACAAAGTCGTTGAGCAAGATTAGATCCTGAACATTCGATTGATTTATCTACACCATTACCCTTTGTAAAGTCTCGAATAATTTTTTCGGGTTTTTCAATTTTAGACTGTATAACAAGATCAGCCCCTAATTCTGTCGCAAGCTTTGCCCTATATTCGTTATGAGCTGTTACAATAACAGTTGCACCCATATTTTTTGCATTAATTATCCCTCCAAGCCCAACTGGACCCATTCCTGTAATTAGAATAGTATCAGATGAAACTACATTCATTTGTTCCATAGCTCCGAAAGTTGGTCCTAATCCACAGCATAACATACTAGCATGATCATAATTCATGTTCTCTGGAATTTTTGGTAACAACCACATTGGCTTTAATAAATATTCTGCAAATGTACTGCCCCCTTCGTACCCTCCAGTAAATTCTTTTAAAACATAATTGTTCTGACAATGAATATAGTTTCCCGTTTTACAAAGATTACAGCTTCCACAAGGATATTGAGGCATAACCACAACCCTATCTCCAATTTTTAATTGACTAGATTTATCTATATCAACAATTTCTCCTGATGCTTCATGTCCAAGAGGATATGGTGGCATTTTTCCTTCTAAATAAAATTTGTATTCTGTACACATTGGTGCTGAATGAATTTTAACCAGAGCCCAATCATTTACAGGTTTTGGGATGTCTACTTTCGTTAGTTCTACTAATGAAGGTTGATAGATATTTACCTTTTTCATTTTCATTGTTTTTAAAAAGTATTGCTCAATAATTATTTTCTTTTAAAAAATAGACAGAATAATCAAAATGAATACTCTGTCTATTTTATTGCAATTACAGTTTTCTTGTCAGCGAGATTTTATGTAAAACATCGCTGTTAGAAAAGCCCCCGGCACAACACCAGCTATATTGATTAAATCTGTTGGAATATTTCCAGCAAAAAATTGGAAAATATTAAGAGCAAGTAGCAACGCATGAAAAATAGCAAATGCCATACCTGGTGTTTTAAGATTATCCCCTGCCCACTCAGGCATTTTCCAATGAATAACGCCAAAAACAATCATCATTGTACCCGTAAATTGCATCATAACGGATAATTCATGTGTTAAATCCCAATTCCAATTCCCAGCTAAAGTTCCAGGTGTCAACCACATTCCTACACCCCAAAACCCTACAAAAAAAGCCATTACTCGAAAAACAAGAGTCAGCGTCATAATTAATCCTCCCAATTATTAAATCATTACTTTTATAAACTAAACAAACCAAAGACCAATATCAACAACCCTTATTATTAAAGCTTTATAAGTGCATTTTTCCTCTGCCTATTTTTCAGCCTTAAGAGTTTTGACTGTTATTTTGGCATTAAATGGTTTTGGCAAACGACATTTTCATGCCAATATGTCTTGCTTTTTACATTGGCACAGCAATTGATCTATTAAAATTGTACCATATTGGTGCAAAATAATAACTCAATAAGGAGAATGACAATGTCATTAATTAAATGGGTACCTAACAATGTTGAATTGTCGCCTATTGTTAGCACTTCGATGCTCAACGATATAGATCAGTTCATTAATTCGTTTTTTAACGATAGTTTCAACTATAATTCAATTGCTGATGCTAATTGGCTTCCAGCATTTGATGTCATCGAAAAAGAAAAAATGTATGAAATACGGGTTGAGGCTCCAGGAATGGGGAAAAACGAATTTGAAGTAACAGTACAAGATGGTGTAATTACTATAGCTGGTGAGAAAAAAACAGCTAGTAACAATAAGAAAGATGGATATACGTATCGTGAATCTAGTGCAGGTAGGTTTTCCCGATCATTTCGTCTTCCTGAGGCTGTAAATGAGAAAAAGGTTACAGCATCTTATAAAAATGGAGTTCTAAACATATCTATACCACGATCAAAACCCATAGAAGTAAAAAAGTTGGAAATTGAGGTAAAATAGGTTCAAATCAGAGAAGTAATAAAACGGGGGGGGGTTAACCTCCCTCGTTTTTATTCTCTATACATTTCTTCTATTTCTTTGGACCAGTTATTACTTATTTGTTTACGCCGAATCTTCAAAGTCGGCGTTAATTCACCATCATCAATAGTGAAGTCTCTAGGAAGAATCTTAAGTTTTTTGATTTGTTCTGGTGGAGAAAATTTTTTGTTTAATTGATCCACTTTAGATTGAATCTCTTCTAATATCACTTGACTATTTGTGAAATCTTCCAGTGAATGGTCAAGCTCTTTAAGTTTTTCAAGCTGCTCAAATGGATTTTTTGGAACATCTGTTGCTTCAACACCAAGCTTATCTCGAATAATCGCACCAACATCTAAAGTAAATAATGCACTACAATATTTACGTGCATCCCCTATGAGGTAACACTGAGAAATAATTGGTATAGATTTCATCGTTTCTTCAATAACTAGTGGTGCAATATTTTTTCCTCCTGAAGTGACGTAAATTTCTTTTTTTCGTCCTGTGATTTTTACAAATCCATCATCATCAATTTCACCCACATCGCCAGTATGGAGCCATCCATCAATAATAGTTTCAGATGTGGCTTCGGGATTTTTATAATATCCTTTCATTACATGGCGTCCTTTTACAAGTAGTTCGCCATCATCTGCAACTTTCATTTCTGTGTTTGGCATAGCAGGTCCAACACTTCCAATACGATTTCTTCCTTTATAACTTAATGAGGCGCCTGCTGTGTCTTCTGTCATCCCATAACCTTCAAAAATAGGAATGTCTAAATAATGAAGTAACGTTAGAATATCGGGATTAATAGGAGCCGCTCCTGTTATAGCAAATCGACAATTAGACATGCCTATTTTCTCTTTAAGTTTGCCTTTTAAAATTCCTGAAAGACCAGGAACTTTTAGCAACACATTAAGGATAGTTTTTGCATCTAAGGTTGCTTTAATATTAGAAAATACTTTTTCGTAAATACGAGGAACACCAATAAAAAGATGTGGCTGCACCTCTTTAGCAAAATCTATAACATTTAAAGGATTGTCAACTACATACATATGCATAGCATTCTTTATCCAATAATGGTTATCTACTAGCTGGCCAAAAACATGTGCTAGCGGTAGCCATGAAACGTATTTTTCTCCTTGTTTAAATTCAATAATTTGATTTGTAGACTCTAATTCAAAAATCCAATTGTCATGAGTTAATTCTACTCCTTTTGGGTTTCCTGTTGTTCCAGAAGTATAAATCAAAGATGCTGTATCATTGCTGTCAATAGAATTAACACGCCCTAACAATTGATCATCATCGATTAATTCACCTTTGGCCAAAAATTCATCCCAACCCATAGCTTTTGAATGTTCAAAGGATTCTATCCCATCAAAAAAAACAACGTGGTTAACCTGTTCAAATTTATCCATCACTTTTTTAATACGTTGATTGGGCATTTTTTCTCTTTCATTATTATCCATAGGATTATGACCTATAAATACAATTTTTGAATCTGAATTACTTACCACCCATTCTACTTCATCGGAGGAGCTTGTATGATATACTCCTACAGCTACACCTCCTGTCATTTGGGATGCTACATAACAGCCAAACCATTCCTTCCTGTTATAGCTATAAATACTAATCTTCTCATTTTTTTCAAGCCCAAGAGCTATTAGAGACTTCGCGATTTTTTTAGAAAATAATGTGAATTCTGACCAAGTTTGTGTTTCCCAACCACTTTTGTTTCGTACTGATAGAGCCGGTTCATTTGCATATTGTTCACTATTTGCTAAAAGTCTTTTGGGTGTGTTTTCGGCTGACATGGTTTAATTTCCTTTCCTAAGTGGTCTCCATATAAGATGCACTCAATAATGATCAAATTTTTGCATTTTTGCAAGAAATAATGGTTGTTTTTTCTGAATAGTCTGGACTTTTTGATCTACAGAAAAAAGAAAAGTTATTTTAATAATAATACTTTTGTTGATTTAACAACATTACCAGCTTGAATTATGCAAAGGTACACACCACCAGAAATGCTTTGGTTCTTTTCATTTGTTCCATCCCAATTGATAGCTTTAAAACCTGGAGTTTGTTTTCCTCGAAAAACAGTTTTTATCTTTCTTCCAATAATATCATAAATGGTAACACTTACAAATTCATCAAATGGTAATTCATAGTTTAGTATAGTTGAAGAATTAAATGGGTTGGGGAAATTTCCTAGAATTTGAAAAGTGCTTGCTTTGGGAAATGGGCTGGGTAAATTAAGTGATATAGTGTTTTTTCTTCCTGGTGATCCATATCCATTAGAGCCTGACCAGCTTTTTGGTAATGAGTTATCATATGATGGATCAATTAATTCAAGCGTTGGACCATTTCCATCCGCTGATTCTGGCCAAGGACTAGAATCGTTATATTCTATAAAATCTCTGAGGTTGTTTTTTGAATCAAAAAGGCGGATGAGCTCACCACCTCCACTTAGACCAAATCCAAGATCACCAATATAGTTGTTAACATTGGGGAAATGGGTTCTAAAGGCTAATGAATCTTTCGTTAGAACTAAATATTCATTAGAAGCTAACAAAGTATTTGTGGGGATTGAAAAAACATGGTCATCATTTTCATCTTTAAATAACCATCCGCTTATATTTATAGTCTTTTCTGTGTTGTTATAAAGTTCAACCCAATCTTCTGGATCAAAGTTTTCAGATGAATTATAGTTAATTTCATTAATTACAATATTTTCTTCTAATAAAAATTTGGATTCCACCTGGTATTCATAATATTCTTGCTCAGCTTTCGTTGGGTTTAGAACTAAAGCTTCGTTATTACTGGCTCTAACATAATATCTAATATTACTGCCGTTGCTAGAATATGGAATTGTTGCTCCGAAAACCATGTCATTTTCTTCTCCATCTCCATGTTTTCCATCATCAAACATTGTAACGGAAATAAATGGACTATGTGTTTCATCATTAGACACCATTAGTTCTACCTGGTTAGTATTTGTTACTTTTGCTGTGATTATAACAGGGTCACTATCAAATGGTTTATCCATTGATTGTTTTACATTTTCAATAACAGGGGGAGTTTTGGCGATTTCTCTATGCTTAAGGAGATATTCACTCCTTTCTCTCACTGTAGGTAATATTCCACACCAATGTGCTCCATCTGGAGTAATAAGATAATTGTCTACATTATATCTAAAGTAATCATCTTCGTGAAACGATGGGAATAAGTTTGGATCATTTGTAGCATAGGGTTCTATAACATTTTGTATCCCATAAGCTAACTCTCGTAAATAATCTTCATTATAAATTTCTTCAATAATTGTACGAATATGAGCTGTATATAGTTTTCTATAAAGTGGAACTTTCATAATTTTACTAAATAATGGTCTTTCATTGGGATCATTATACTCAAAAAGAAATGGATCCCAATTGTAAATCCACGAGACATCCCCACCCACATCTCTAATAGGATTAATCATACTACCCCCAAAAGTGTTGTCTTTATCCCACGGAATTATTTCAAATTGTCCTGTATTGGTATTACGATATAGATAATAATTATGAATGACCCAACCATTATAGGCATCAAGGTCTGGCATTACTGTGGATGTGGCAAAAAACCACAGTACTCGGTCAACATTTAATATTGTTGCAATACTATCAATTTCATAGTTTAGGGTATAAATCAAATCCAAGAGGTCAGACCAGCCTGTTTCTGATTTAAGTTCATATCCTTTTTGATAAGGATATGCTGTAGAATCACTACCATACCAATTAAGATCAGGCCAAGCATCATAAGCATCCTCCTCACCATACAAGAATTGGGGCTCACATTTAAAAAATGCCCCTTGATTATTTCCGAAATGTTTCGTCAAAAAGCTTTTGTTTACTGATTCCACTCCTACATATAGTCCTATAGGTTCTCCATTGACAAACACATTTAAATAACCGGTTTCAGGTGCTGGTAAATAGTATGATTGGGTAAGATATCCTATTGTTTCTCTTAAAAATGTTACGTCAAAAATTGAATTGGATAGCTTAACTTTATTATATCCCGATAATTCTTGATTATCGATAATCAAATTAAAATCTAGATTAAATGGAAATTTTGGACTCCCTACTGTTCTAGCCCACCAAAAAGTTGAATTTCCTTTATATCTTACACCTACACTATCTAAAGCTTTACCATCAAATCTAATGGTTGCTAGTTCATAACTTTTATCATCAAGTTTCCACCTGGCTTGGAGAATAGAATCATAAGCTGAATTATAAAAATCGATTTCTAAAGTATGAACTTGATATGGATCAAAAAGGTTTTGACTAAACATAAAGTGTATATTAAAAAATAAAGTCAAAAATAATTTGTTTCTCATTTAATTCTATTTCTTAAATAGTAATTACAATAAAACCAAATTTTGATCTCTTGTTGTTTCAAACAATATTGATGGTGTTTGATTGTTTGAACAATAAACGAAGATAGCAATCGTAGAAATTATTCCACAATTTTCGTGCAACTAGAACTGGGCATTGAACATGATTAATTATCCCTTCATCTATTGTATCCATTATCCGAGATTTAAAAGTACTCATTTTTCTATGCCCAAGTACAAGAAGATCCATTCCTTTAGTTTCTCTAGCTAAGATTTGCGGGGGTTTTTCACGATCAACAATCTTTACAAGGACAGATTCAGCCTCTTATTCAAATCAATTGGCACGGAAGCGGTCCCTAATATCTTCCTCATTGAGGCGAGGCCCTCTACTGTCCATCATCATTGACATTTCACTAGCATGAGGATCATTTACATGAACAGCAATTATTTCCGCTTTACTAATTCTAGCTAGTTTCACTGCTTCTTTAATTACATCACTATCATCTCCAAGAGCCACAAGAGCTATCATTATTGTTTTTTAGATCAAATTCTGAAGGTTTTTATGTTATTTTAAAAACAACATTTTTTTGGTAAGTGTATATTTTTCTGTTTTTATTCTATATAGATAAACTCCGCCACTTACCAAGTTTCCCTGATTGTCTAAACCATTCCAACCAATTGTATGGGCTCCTGCTTGACGAAAATTATTAACTAAGGTTTTAATTTCCGTACCTAGAAGATTGTAAACCACTAATGATGTATTGGCCTCTTCAGGCAAATTAAATGTTATTTTGGTCTCTGGGTTGAAAGGATTTGGGTAGTTCTGATCTAATACAAATGAGGATGGTAAAGTGTTTTTTTCCAAACCAAGCTCACCATTGGTTAAACCTGGCGTAGGAGTATCAAAAGCGACCCAAGTGTCACTGCCATCTGGACTTCTACCTATAGAAATATCGTCTGTCTGCGCACCAAAGGTAAGTGTATCTACTACCGTTTCTCCATCAGAAGCATACAGTCCTATCTGTTCACCACTTTTACCGAGCTTTATTTCAATATGTAGTATTCCTTGTTCTGATTCTTTATCAGCCCATAGCAACAAGAACTCTCCAGGTGCAATTGTTGTTGAATCTGGAGAGGTCGTTGGAATTTGATGAAGTGTTGGTTCTGCAAGATCATCGGTAATATACATGCCACCAACATCCACACTTGCTGAACCTCCGTTATAAAGTTCAATAAAATCATCATAATCGCCATGCTCATCTGTACAACATGCTTCGTTGCCTGCCAAGTATTCATTAATAAGAACCCCTTGAGCAAATACGCATCCTGTTACAAAAACAATCGTTATCAATTTCTTCATTTCTCTCTCCTGTTTTTCGTTTCTAACGCTTTATGGGTATCCAATGTCGATCAACACCAATTGACCCAAAAACTCCAATACCTTCTTCTATTCCTATGCTTTGTCCAGAACCTCCTTGCCCTAAAAATAAACTAGCAAACTCAGCATCTGATCCAAACTTAATAAAATAATTATAATAATTACTATCTATACTCATAAGTTTAATCATTAGGTAATCTTCAATTGTCTCTCCTAGCTCAGGATTAATTATATTGCCGCAATATTCTTTTCTATAAATCCACTTTGTATCTCCTGGCTCGATTAATTCTTGTTGCCAGTATCCGCATTCGCTATAAAGTCTTGATTCATCCTGCTCCTCATTTTTCTCTGGCAAATAATAACTTAATAAATTATTAGTATTTATTATTTGATAATGATCATCCTGTTCAGCCCAAAGAATATTTATTGATTGACTAACATCAAAACTATCTGGCATTAAAGTCTTGTTGATTATTGGTGTCGGCGGAATTATCGTTGTCCCATTTGCAGACAGACCGCTAGGTGTTTTTACAGATAATGTCCATGTTTCATTCGGTTTTGGGAATAAATCATCACCATTATATACATACTGTCCACCATCTTCATAAGCCCATTTAACAAACTCAAATTCATAGTCTTTGGTACCATTGCTTACTATAACTTCAGCGTCCCGGACTAAAAAACGAGAGCCATATGAAATATATAGTTCACCATCATTTCCAATTTGTCGAATTAAAGTATCACTAGCTTCATCCAGCCGAAGTGTTCTGTGTACCCTGATAAAATTGATTCCTAAGGAATCTGTAGATAATACACCAACGATATTAAGAACAGGGTCATGATCTGATTCTAAATCCTCCCATTCCAAATCTGGGGGTATAATTTGACAACTCCAGAAAAATAATGGGAGAAAGATTAAGAAACTCCGTTTCAAAATTCGATCCTATAGCCTAATGTTAGAAAAAAGGGGAACATTGGAATCGGGGCTCTTTGAATACCTAAAGTCTCATTTGTCAATTTATTTACTTTCGCTCTATAATTGTATGTTAGGGGATTTACATGATTTGTTGCATTAACAAGTTGAATATACCTTTCATAAGGTAGGTTAAAAAACTCCTTTTTTTGTTTTAATCCCATGTCTAACCTAAAATAAGCAGGTAGTCTTGAAGAGTTCTTTGCACCTACAATAATAGCCTCATAAGGATCATACCAAGTAGGAGCTAACGCATCATTATTTGACGACCATTGTTCATATCTTCCTAAAGGTGGCGTAAATGGTTGACCGCTAGATGCTTGTATTGAAGTACTAAAATGAATATCCTTTAATTTTGATGCAAGAAAGCCAGTTCCTTGCTTAAATAATTCAACATCGCCTACAATATTAATTGTATGGGTCCGATCATATTTTGGATAATACCATCCATGTTTAATTGTATGCCTTCTCGTTTCTGCATAAGTATAACCTATCCACCCCCTTACTCGGCCCGTCGTTTTTTTGAGCAAAAACTCTAAACCATAAGCATAGCCTTTTGTTTCATAAAAATCATTAAAGGGAGTAAAACGAACCTGGCCGTCTTCTTCACCCTCGGAAAAAAGCTGTCCTTGTTTTAAAGTAATTAAATTTTCAAAATGTTTATAATATGTTTCTACCCGAAAAATCCAATTTTTTTCTGACAAAAATTCTAAACCTAATATTGCATGGTCAGCCCAAGTTGCTGGCTTGTCTGCTGGGATACCTAACCAAAAATCAATAATTCGTAGTGTTTCATCTTCTGAATTGGCAATAGTTAAGAATTGGTGATAACGACCTAATGCAAATTTTAAAGCTAAGTCCTGTCGCAGTAAATATTTTACACTGAACCTTGGGTCAAAATAAATTTTGTCATGGAGAGAATAGTCCATGAATCTACCGCCCAGTTGAATAGCTAAGACTGGGTTGATATCCCATTTGTCTTGAATATACAATGATGTTTCTTGTGTCTTTTCTTTCATCTCTAAAGGTTTTAATGAAATGGTTGTGTCTAGATTGACCAGTTTGAATTTCATTCCAAGATCATAGTTCACTTTTTTTAATTGAACCCCCGCCATTAATTGATGATCAGGTATTCCATGCCATGAAAACTCTGTTTCTACTGTTCTGTCATCTACAATATCAAAAAAATCAAATATAAACTGATCTTTAAAGGTTCCTTCTTCATTCATAGACCTCCATGAACCTTCTTCTGTTGAGCCCATATTGAAATGAAAACGATATCTACTATTTGCCAAAAAAGTATTTGCTACGAGCTGTGGGCTTATTAACCAGCGCCACCTTAGACTATTTGTATGGTTTCCCCACGGCCAATCTATTTCAAAACTGGAAGACGTTTTTTCATAGTAGTCAGAGTAGATGTCATAACTTTCTTCTTTGCCTGATGTTTTAAGTGTTAGAACGTCATCTCCATAAAAACGGCTATATGTAATGCGGTGGTTTCGATTTAAATCTAAGTTGACTTTCATTTGATAATCGTAAAAAAAGTATGGAAACTTAAAGTCATCTTCACCATTACTTCTAAGAATTGCATTGACTATCTGGTCAAAATATGTGCGTCTTCCTGCTAACATCCATGAGCCTCTAATTCCTGAAATCTTGGGGATCGGACCTTCTAATAAGACCTTACTAGAAACCAATGAAATGTTGGCGTTTCCTTTAAATTCTTCGGTGTTTCCTTCTCTATTAATTACACTTAGAATTGCTCCCATCCTTCCACCGTATCTTGCTGGAAATCCACCAGCATGAAAATCTGCTTCCTTTATCGCATCTGTATTAAAAGTAGAAAAAATTCCTCCTAAATGGTAGGGGTTGTAAACAGTTATTCCATCTAACATTATTAGATTTTGGTCTGGTGTGCTTCCCCTAACATATAGAGCGCTGGAAAAATCATTTAATGTTTGTACACCTGGAAGCATTTGTACTGTCCTAAACAAATCTGGCTCTATAAATGCGGGGGCTGTTTCTATTGTTCGCATATCTAAACTTGTCCTACTTGGCTCTACAAGCTGCCTCATTTTTTGAGCTTCTCCAAAAACATCTACCGCCTCCCCTTCTAAAACGGTACGTTTAAGCCGAAAATCTAATCGTAGTTCTTTATTACCCTGAATGTTTATACTTTGAGTCATCATCTCATAACCGATAATTGATGCAATTATTTGTTTTTCGCCTGAAGATGGGACACCTATTAATACATAATAACCATCAATGTTAGAGGCTGTGCCTATATTGGTTTCCTTGACAAATACATTGGTATATCCAAGGGGTTCACCCGTAGCCTCTTCTCTTATAAAACCACTAATTGTTACTGTCTCTTGGGACGAAAGGAAAGAAAAAAATAAAAATATAACTGTAAACCTATATTTCATTGCTTTCAAAGAGTATATGTTAATTTGAATACTTTGTTCATTCTTATATTTATTATCATTGATAACATTCTGATTCCAAAGTTTTCCATTTAGAATTTACTAAAAAACTCCCAAATTGCTTTAGAAGCAGTTGTTCCGGTACCACTGTTTTCTCTAGGCCATTCATGGCCCCAATTATTTATCTTGTAATACCACACTTCATTTTCACCCAAACAATTATTGTGGTAATAAGCTTCCGTATTTTCTGGGTAATAAGTTGTATCTATAGATGTGCAGTTATTTTGATTAACCCAAAAACTAATTATCTCATCCATAGAAGGAGCCCCACCCCACCCTCCGTATGTGTTCATACTACCATCTATTGGAACCACCTCATCATCTATGCCTGAAATCTGGAAAACTGGAATGGCATTAGTAGGTTCACAAGTTCTCCAGGTTTGTCCACTCATGGTACCGGTCACAGAAGCAATAGCCTTAAAAATTTCTGGAGCTTCACAAGCTAAAGTATAGCTCATAAAACCACCATTGGACATCCCACAAACAAATGTACGGGCTGGGTCTAAACTATGTATATCCTGCAAGGTTTGGGCTAGCTCTGTAAGAAATTTTGTATCGTCTATATCGCTAATTTTTAAATTCGCATTCCAATGTGGAATACCATTGTTATCATCTGTTCCTTGAGGATAGCATACTGCAAATCCATGTTCGTCAGCAATTTCGTTCATTTGAGAATACCATTGTATGGTTTCTGCACTACTGGTATATCCATGAAGAACCAAAACAAGGGGCGAGTTGTTTTTTAACCCTTCCGGTTTATAAAAAATATATTCCCGCTCTTCATTCTCTTCCATTTGTTTGGGGTCGTTACATCCAAAACTAATAAAAACTACTATCACTAAGGTGAGACTACTCCTCAAATCTTGACCTCCTAAAATGGGGGTAAAAAACAAAATTTTTTATTCTCTTGATCCAGGAATGATTTCTAATTCAATTTTTTTATTTTTTCTTATAACAACTATTCTTGCCTTTTGCCCTATTTTAACAGCATCTATTGCGTATGTATAATCATAGATGTTCTCTATTTTTCGCCCAGCTAACTCTATAATAATATCCCCCGCTTTCATCCCAGCCTTATCAGCTGGTGCCCCTTTGGTTACACCTGACAGTTTAAGCCCGGGTATTTCGCTGTCACCATAATCAGGAATAGTCCCTAGGTAAGCCCTCAACCCTGCTCTCACAATTTCTGTCTGTGGGTTTTTTGGTTCTTGGTAATTAGGCTCATCTTCAGAAGTAACTAAACTTCTTCCAATAAGGGCAAGAAACTTTGTGATTTGTTCAATTCCTTTATAATTAATTAAGTCAGGTGTGTCATTCGGAGTGTGATATTGTGGGTGAGAACCTGTAAACAAACTTAGGATTGGAATTTTCTTGAGAAAAAAGGAGGTGGCATCAGTTGGTAAATAGCTGTCTTCCTTGAGTTCTATATTTAAACCAATAGGAGCATTGCGTCGTTCTATTTCTCTTTTCCATATTAGGCTTGACCCTACACCATTTACTACTAATGATTCTCTATAACGACCTACCATGTCCAGATTCAAATACGCCGCAACAATATTCGATAAATCGTTGGTGTTATTAATTTTCGCTAAATTATTTACGAAATATGTTGAGCCTAATAATCCTTGCTCTTCGCCTGACCATGCGGCAAAAACAATGTCTCTTTTCATTGTAAGTTTCTTTAAAGCTTTTTCGTGAGCAAACCACTCTGCCATTTCTATAATACTTGCTATACCAGAAGCATTATCATCAGCTCCAAAATGGATTTTTTGTTTTTCGGATTCATTTGCTAGAGAGCTTGGATCTCCTCCAACACCCAAGTGGTCTACATGGCCTCCTATTATAAGTGGGGGTTCTTCGCCCGGTAATTCAGAGGGTAAAACTCCTATAACATTTCTTCCCAATGTTTTTTTCTTTACTAAGTCAATATTAATTGAAAGTTTTGCGTCAGTTAAAAAACCCATCTTAATATCACCGGCATCTAAATCTTGTTGTAGGGTTTTTAAAGATTGGCAGTTATTATCTTCATCTATGCACAACAAGGTTTTAGCTGTGTTATCAGTAATTGATATAACTGGAATACTGGTAGGAGAGCTTGTTACGCCTGAATCTCTTGAAATTAATTCTTTTTTTACAGCTGATTCTGGACCACTCACTATTATCATTCCTGCAGCTCCTTTGTCTCGTAAAGTCATTGCTTTATATCTAAGACTACTATATCTGGATAAGTGTTGACGGTGCTCTGAAGAAATGTTTTCTGGCATATATCGTAATATCATAACTAGCTTATCTTTAACATCAAGATGTACAAAAGAACTGTATTCTTTGAACTGTTTTTCTCCTGGAGCATGAATTCCATAACCAGCCCATACGACTTCTTTATTGATCAAAGAACCAGTGGCTGACCAATTAACAGGGCGCCAATCTTTGTTTAATTGGAATTGTTGTTTTGACTTTTTTGGATTTTGAATGATCAAAGAGCTTGTTTGTTTTATTTCTATTCCTGATGTGAATTCAAATTCTTGAAAATAACTATTGCTTGATCCTCCTGGATCTAATCCTATTTTTTTAAACTCTTCGGAAACATATTCTGTAGCTTTTAATTCTCCCTCTGTACCTGTTTTCCGACCTGCGTAATCTTCTGATGCTAAAATTTCAACGTGGTTTTTTAATTCGGCTACAGTTATAGAAGGGTCTTTTGAGCCCACTCTTTTTGTATTCTTTAATTTTCTCTGGGGTTTAAAATCTTTTTGGGTATCATTTAATAGGTTTAGAGATAATTCGTGGTTCCAATCTGCAAAAAAAATATTTGATTTATTATCATTAGACCTTTGGCTTGTCCAACTCAAAGTTTTTCCATCTGGTGAAAATGTCGGTAATCCATCAAATCTATCTGAATAAGTTACTCTTATAGGTTCTCCTCCTTGCAAGCTGACTATATATAATTCAAAGTTGCCAAAACCATGTTTGTTTGTAGAATATATAAGATATTTTCCAGAAGGGTGAAAAAATGGTGCCCATGACATTGCTTGCATATTGGTTAACTGTTTTTTATTCCTTCCATCACTATCCATGGTATAGATTTCTGCCAACACTCCGTCCTCTGAAAATCTTCGCCAACATATTTTTTTACCATCTGAACTAAAAAATGGGCCTCCATCATAACCTCTGCTTTTTGTAAGTCTTTGAATTTCTGTCCCATCAATCTTCATTTTATAAATATCTATCATAAAGGACTTATCTACTTGGAATAGTTTCTTGTCCTTTTTGGATATTGCTGAATTATATGCTAAGCGGTTTGAACTAAACACTATCCAATTTCCATCTGGAGATATGGCGCCTTCGGCATCATATCCAATCGTATTAGTCACTTGTTTAATATTTTTTGTTTTTCGATCGAAAATATAAAGCTCAAAATTGTCATCATAATCCCATTCATATCGGCGTTCTTTTCCAGATTCTCTAATTTTCAATTCTTCGATTTGTTTCTCTTTTGATTGAGCATCTTTATGGGTTGAGGCAAATAATACATGGTCCATATCCGGGTGTATCCAGCCACAAGTTGTTTTCCCGAATCCTGGGGATATTCTTTCTATATCGCCATTTAATAGATTCATTAGATAAATTTGATAAAAAGGATTTTTTGGATCTCTCTCACTTTGAAAAACCATTAGATTCCCATTGGGGCCAAAATATCCTTCACCTGATCTTTTGCCTTCAAATGTGAGCTGGCGAATATTTGTAATAATATTAGCTTCTTGTCCAACAATACTATTTAAAATAACTAAAAGAAACAAAACAGATATTATTTTCTTTTTCATTAAAACTGGACCTTTTGAATTAACCTCTAATAGAATGTTTTAAATAACAGTAAATTTAAATCAAACAATTAATAGCAACTTGAAGATTTAGACCTTGTGGGTCATAATCTTTATTCCAACCAATTGCTGTCATTTCCCATCCTACATAATAAGCTGGAAGAGAAATAAAAGACACTATTGCTGAAGTGTCATTTACTTCTAATTGGTTGTATCGTTTAGGCCCTATACATCTTACAGTTTTTTGAGTGAGGCCGAAATGTTTTTTATTATATAGATTGCTCATATCTGGAAATTTTGAGAGGTTGTTATAGGGTGTTCGTCCTATTAAAGAGTTTTGACCGGACTCATTCCGGTGATCTACAATTTGTACTACTGGTTCTTTAGTTGTAACTAAATCAATTATAATTAATTTTTTTTCTTGTAATTCAATTCTTAACAAATGAAGGTTTTTGGGTGTTGCGGCTTTTAAAAGATCTGTGTTTGGTGACACAATTTTTTCTGTTCTCCATTCATAAATTGNATGATCCGCAAATAATTTTTCTTTCTTGACTTTATTAAAAACATTGCAATAAGTATTTAAATTTGAATGTAAATATATCATTTGTTAAACCGATTACCAAACAAGGCGGAGCCGAGTCTCAACATTGTTGCTCCTTCCTCTACAGCTATTTCAAAATCATTGGACATGCCCATGGAAAGTTCATGTATTCTCCGTTCTTCTATTAGCTCTGAATTTAATTTTTCTTTTAATAAACGTAATTCAATAAATGTTTTTCTGATTTTTGTTTTATTTTCTGTAAATAAACCAATTGTCATTAAACCTTTTACCGTTAAATAAGGCATTTCAATAATTTTTAACAAACTCTCTTTTTCTTCTATTCTGAACCCATGTTTAGCTGGATCATTAGATGAGTTTACCTGTAATAAAACTTCTACATTCTTTTGTTGATCCTGTCCAACGCTATTAATTCTATTGGCTAGTTTTGTACTGTCTACTGAGTCGATGACGTCAAAAAGGTTGACTGCTTTCCTCGTTTTGTTTGTTTGTAAGTGACCTATTAANCTTTTTTTTAAGGTTGGTAGTTCTGGCAATTTGGGAAATTTATTTATTGCTTCTTGTACTCTGTTTTCACCAATATGTATAAGTCCAGCTTCATAAGCCTCAATTATAGCATTATGAGAAAAGGTTTTGGTAACTGCAACTATTGTAATGGGTTTTTCATTGATTAGACTAACCCTTTGGCGGGCTTCATTAATCCGATCCTTTATCGAATTAAATCCATCTAAATTAAGCACTGCTAAGTAGTGCCTTTAGATTCTATATTAGAGCCATCGTCTTTTTTTGATAGTATTTCTTCTTCATTGTCTAAAGTTTCTACGTGTGCTACTCTACTTAAAGAGGATATTTTTGCTCCTTCATCCAATCGTATAAGTTTTACACCTTGAGTAACTCGACCAATGGTACGAATACTTTCTATAGGTTGACGGATTAATACTCCCGTATCTGTAATTACCATTAGATCGTCAGAGTCCACCACTTCCATAATCGACACCATTTTTCCAACTTTTTCATTCGTACGCATTGCTAAAACACCTTTTCCAGATCTTTTTTGAATGCGGTATTGAACAACATCTGTTCGTTTTCCATAACCTTTTTCAGTTGCTACTAACAATGTTCCTTCACGCCTAACTACTACCATACCTACGACATAGTCTTCTTTACTCGAAAGTTTTATTCCTGTAACACCTCTTGTTTTTCTTCCCATTGGTCTAGCGTCAGATTCAGGAAAGCGAATTGATTTACCCTCGCTAGTCCCCAACACTATATCGTTTTCACCATTAGTAATTTTTGCTTCAATTAGTTCATCCTCTTCCCGAATATCAATCGCATAAATTCCCCCTTTTCTAGGGTTTCCATAAGCTGACAACTTCGTTTTTTTTATCATTCCTTTTTTTGTTGCCATTATAATAAAACGGTCATCATCGAAGGTTTTTACACTAACAAATGCTTTAACTTTTTCTCCAGGTTCAGTGCCTAAAAGGTTTACAATTGCCCTGCCTCTTGCCGCTCTTCCTCCGGGTGGAATTTCATGTACTTTTAACCAATAACATTTTCCTCTATCTGTAAAAAAAAGAATGTGGTCATGTGTATTAGCAACAAATAAGTGTTCTACAAAATCTTCTTCTTTAGCTTTTGCTCCTTGTAGACCTCGGCCGCCTCTCCTTTGACTTCGGTATGTAGTTGCAGCTGTTCTTTTCACATATCCATTATATGTAAAAGTAAGAACAACATCTTCTTCGGCAATCATGTCTTCCACAGTAAAAGTGGTGCCAACTTCTTGTATTTCTGTCCTTCTATCTTCACCATATCGATCACGAATTTCTAATAGATCTTCTTTAATAATGGCCATTTGCTGTGGTTTACTTTCTAACACTCCTTTTAACTGAGAAATTAATTTGATTACTTCTTTGTATTCTTCCACAATTTTTTCAATCTCAAGGCCCGTGAGACGCTGAAGCCTCATGTCTAAAATAGCTTGTGCTTGACGTTGAGATAAGTCAAAACTATTAATTAAACCTTCTTTTGCTTGGTTGGGGTCTTTACTCCCTTTAATTACCTCAATTATTTCATCAATATTATCAAGAGCAACTTTTAAGCCTTCCAATATATGAGCTCGTTCTTCTGCCACTTGAAGATCGTATTTTGTTTTTCTTATAAGAACATCGTGACGATGATTTACAAAAGAAGTCAATAAAGTTTTAAATGGTAGAATTCTGGGTATACCTTCTACAAGAGCAAGCAAAATAATGCCAAAAGTGTCTTTCATTTGACTGTTTACATACAGTTGGTTTAAAATAACTTCGGGAACTATATCTCGTTTTGTTTCTATAACAATACGCATACCATCTTTGTCAGATTCGTCTCTTATATCAGCAATTCCTTCAATTTTTTTATTTCTAACATGGTCAGCTATTTTTTCTATGAGATTGGCTTTATTGACTTGATAAGGTATTTCATTAACTACAATGTTTGACTTCCCACCTTTCAAAGATTCTATAAAAGCTTTTGCTCTAACTGTAATCTTACCTCTTCCTGTTTCGTATGCTTGTTTAATTCCATCAAGACCTTCAATTGTTGCACCAGTAGGAAAGTCGGGGCCTTTTACATGTTCCATTATATCTTCAACAGTTGCTTCTGGGTTATCAATAACTTCAACAGTTGCATTGATTACTTCAACAAGGTTGTGAGGGGGAATTTTTGTGGCCATTCCTACAGCTATACCCTCAGAACCGTTAACCAAAAGGTTGGGAATAGAGGCCGGCAATACAATTGGTTCATCTAATGTTTCATCGAAGTTGGTCTGCCAATCAACAGTATCTTTATCTAAATCTTTCAGCATTTCACTTCCAAACCTTGTCATTCTAGCTTCTGTATATCTCATTGCCGCTGCGTTATCCCCATCAACAGAACCAAAGTTTCCTTGACCATCTACCAATTCATGTCTCATAGAAAAATCTTGTGCCATCCTAACAAGAGCATCATAAATAGAAGAATCTCCATGAGGATGATATTTACCCATTACATCACCAACTATTCTTGCCGACTTTTTATAGGGACGATTCCATTGTGAACCAAGTTCATTCATTCCATAAAGAATTCGTCTATGAATTGGTTTAAGTCCATCTCTTGCATCTGGTAGGGCTCGAGAAACTATTACTGACATAGAATAATTGAGATAGCTCTCTTTCATTTCTTCGGTAAGGTCTCGTTGTATAGATATGCTACGTTGTTGGTCCATTACATTCTCTTTCTAAACATCAAGGTTAACTACAAATTTTGCTTGGGTGGTGATGAACTCCCGCCTAGCTTCAACATCACTACCCATCAACTCCATAAAAAGCTTAGATGCTATACTAGGGTCATCTACGGAAACTTTATATAAAGAACGAGCATTTGGATCCATTGTTGTAGACCATAATTGTTCTTTGTTCATTTCCCCCAAACCTTTATAACGCTGTAAGTCTATTCTTTGGTTTTTATTTTCTTTTTTAAATCTATCAATAAAAGAATCTCTTTCTTCATCGTTGAAAGCATATCGTTCTTTTTTCCCTTGTTTAATTCTATATAAAGGTGGTCTAGCTATATATACATGCCCACCAAAAATAAGGTCCGGCATTTTTCGATATAAAAAAGTAAGTAGTAAAGTTCTGATGTGGCTTCCATCTACATCAGCATCTGTCATAATGATCACTTTTTTATATCGTAGTTTTTCTATATTAAACTCTGTTCCTGTAGGTTTTTCACTCTCTTCTAAATCCCCATTACCACCATAACCTGTACCGAGGGCTGTTATTATGGTTTGTATTTCGTTATTAGAAAGAAGTTTGTCGACCCTAGCTTTTTCAGCGTTAATTACTTTTCCTCTTAATGGTAATATTGCTTGTGTTCTTCTATCTCTTCCTTGTTTTGCTGACCCCCCAGCTGAATCACCCTCAACAAGAAAAAGTTCGCATTCTTCAGGGTTTTTACTTGAACAATCTGCTAACTTTCCTGGAAGAGACCCACCTTCTAAAGCACCTTTTCGTCGAATTAACTCTCTTGCTTTCCGCGCCGCCGCTCTGCTTCTTGCTGACATAACAGCTTTATCTATAATTCTCTTTCCAACAGTAGGGTTCTGCTCTAAAAATTCTTGTAGGCCCTCATAAACAACAGCGTCAACAAGTCCTTTTACATCACCATTACCTAGTTTTGTTTTTGTTTGTCCTTCAAACTGAGGTTCTGCAACTTTAACCGAAAGAACTGCGGTGAGACCTTCTCTAAAATCTTCCCCGGACAAAGAAATTTTTTCGTTTTTATTGGTTTTAATAAGGTTGTTTTTGGTTGAATATGTGTTCATGGCTCTTGTTAGAGCAGACCGAAGGCCTGATAGGTGTGTGCCGCCTTCTATGGTATTTATATTATTAACGAAAGTAAGAATGTTTTCATTGTAGCCATCATTATACCTTAAAGCAACCTCTACTGGAACCTCACCGGAATCCTTAGATACAATAATCACTTTATTGTGAAGAGCGTTTCTTGAACTATCTAAAAATTTAACATAATCTGAGAGCCCCCCTTTATATCTAAAAGATTCTTTTCTTTCTTTATCTTTGGATCTTTTATCTGAAATTGATATTTCTAATTCTTTGTTAAGGTAGGCAAGCTCGCGAAGACGTTCTGTAATAACTTCAAAATCCCAAACAATATGTTTAAATATTTTCTCATCTGGTAAAAAAGTTATTTTTGTTCCTGTTCTAGTTGCTTTTCCAGAGGGTTTTAGCTGGGTTGTTGTTGAACCATATTCGTATCTTTGGGTATAAATTTTTCCATCTCTTTTAACCTCAGCTTCTAACCAACTAGATAGAGCGTTAACAACCGAAACACCAACCCCATGTAGTCCCCCCGAAACTTTATAACTGCCTTTATCAAACTTTCCTCCAGCATGTAATACTGTCATGACAACCTCTAGGGCTGGTTTTTTTTCATTTTTGTGAATATCAACTGGAATTCCTCGTCCGTTATCTTCAATAGAAATCGAGTTGTTTCTATTAATAGTTACAGATATTTTTGTACAGTGGCCCGCCAGGGCTTCGTCAACACTGTTATCAACTACTTCGTTAATTAGGTGGTGTAAACCTCTTTTACCAACATCGCCAATATACATTGCTGGCCTTTTTCTTACGGCTTCTAGACCCTCTAGAACTGTAATGTTCTCTGCGCTATAGTCCTTTTGTGTTTTAGACATATTAAATAACCTTAATATCCTTTATAATATTTTCACCAAAAAATTGGTTTGTTTTTTCTACTAACTTTTCCTTTTTTAGTGTTATTTCGTTTCTCCAAACAGGAGTAGATGCTTTTATAATTAGTTTTTTCTTTTGGATTTTGTACGCTTTACAGTTTTTCGCAATTGTTTTGCCGACAATTTCTTCCCAAAGAAAAAGTGTTTTTTTCTGTTGGATCTCACGATCAATTCCAGTCTGTTTTAGGGTTTCTTTTAGAACAGTACCTAGTTCTTGCACGAATGTTTATTCTCCCGCTTTTAAAATTATAAAAATTGCAATTTGTTGTTTTTGGATTGTTTTTTTAGTTTGTTCTCATTGGCATAAGCAACATGGTGTTTTCTTCATCTTCAGCTTGTGAGGCTGGAGTAATTAACACAGCTGATGTTGGTGTGTTCATCGTTATTTTAACTTTTTTTGTGTCAAGGTGTGATAATATATCAACCAAATAATTGGCATTAAATCCTAAAGAAATGTTTTCGGAATTATATTCAACTTCAATTGTTTCTTTAGCACTTGTTGCCTTTTCAGCGTCTTCTGTTGTAACAACCGCCTGGTTATTTGTTAGCGTTATTTCAACTTGTCTAGTAGAGCGGTTTGAAAAAATGCTAACCCTTTTTACAGAGGAAAGAAGTTCTTCTCTATCAACAAGAATTTTTTTGTTGTTGTCAACAGGAAGCACTGCTTTGTAATTAGGGTATTGTTCATCAACTATTCTAGAGAAAATTGTGATTTGATCAAAAGAAACCGTTACGTGGTTATCACCAACCCAAAGGGTTGATTTTTTTTCTTGTTCTAAGTAGGGTAAAATAAGTCCCAAAAATTTTTTTGGTATAATGACATCACCTTCATACCCCACGGAACTAAAATCTGATCTAGCGCAAAAAGATAGTCTGTGTCCGTCTGTTGCTATAGAAGCAATGTTTTGTTGCTTTACTTCTAAAAGAGCCCCCATTAACGCGGGTTTTAATTCGTCAGCGCTTAATGCAAAAGATGTTTTATCAATTAACCTTTTTAGTGTTGTGGATGATATGTTTATTTCTTTTTTATTATCAACTTCCGGCATTGAAGGAAACTCCTCGGATGCTGACCCTGATATATCATAGTTTCCAAACGTTGTTTGTATTATTATTCTAGAGTTGTTTATTACCTCTATTACTATTTCTGTTTCTGGAAGTGCGTTGGTTATATCTATTAAAGTTTTGTGGGGAATAGCTATACTTCCTTCGGTTATAATAGATGCTTCCGTTTTTATTACTACTGTTATTTCCAGATCAGTTGCGCGAAGTTCTAATTTGTTTTCTTTCGCTTCAAACAAGACTTGACTAAGAATTGGAATGGTTGACCTGGTTGGTGTTGCTTTTGCTAGGTGTTGAAGTGATGTTTGAAGTGTGTTTCTAGATATAGAGAGTTTCATTTAAAGTTTAACCTTTTAGAGTTTTTGAGGTTTTTGATTTGACAATGCATACTTATATCTAGATTTAGATTAATTCAATTTTTTTTGTCTTACAACTTCTTTTTATCCAAAATTAAGGTGATTATATTTAATAAATATTCTTTATTAAATATAAAGTTTTATTAATATATAATGTTTACTTCTTAAAAAAAGATTACAAGGACACTCTATTTTCAATTATATATATACATATATCAATTAACTCATATAAGAGTTAATGTGAATAAATTCTTAAAAAAAACAATTTACTCACCAAAAAGACTTATTAAAATATCAATTATATTGTTATAAACACTTTTTTTGAAGTTGTGTAAAAACATGTATACAACGCTACTCTTCTTTTATTAAGAAATTTTCCACATAAATAGAAGAGGTAGCTCTTTCTAACCAATCTTCAAAGCGATCATTTTTCTTTTCTGCAACAGCCAACCCTTCAATTTCGGCCCAATGGGTTTGTAAAGAAGGTTTTCCACCCTTTCTAACTTCGCTTATAAATAAAAGATGAAAACCACTTTCGACTGTTATTGGGTTTGAACAAACAGAAACATCTAGTTTTGGTAAAACCTTCCTAATATTCTCTATGGGAAATCGTTCGGAGTCAATCCAGCCCAAACGCCCACCCGAGTCCTTTGTGCTAATATCCTCTGAATATTTTTTAGCAAAAAGAGAAAAATCTTTTAACGTTTGAACGCTATCCTTAATAGTTAGACCCAAGGAATAAGCTCGATCTTCATCTTTGGGACCAGCTTTTGGTGTTATTAAAATGTGCCTTGCATTGATTTTATCCCCTAAAACCTCAACAGTTTCTATCACATGATAACCAAACTCTGTTTTAACTACACCGCTAGTCTCTCCAGGATTTAAAGAATAAGCAACCCGTTCAAACTCTGGAACCAAAGTTCCACGACCAACAAAACCGAGAACACCACCCTGTTTTGCTGAGCCAGGATCTTCAGAAAATCTTTCAGCCAAGAGCGCAAAGTCTGAACCACCAACAATTTCTCTTCTTATAGAATCGGCTAAAGCAAAAGCCTCACCAAGACTTTCTTCCCCAGGCTTAATAGACAAAAAAATATGGTTTGCGTTGTATGACGTTGGCACGGTTTTTAGAGAGTCCTTAAACTTGTTGTAAAACACAACTGTTTCATCCCTGGTAACCACAACATCACTAAAAAGTTGGTTTTGATATCTTTCGGCAATTAATTGTTCCCTCATATCAGGCCACCACTCACGACGTAGTTCGCTTAGTCGTTTTCCTAAAATTCCCTCTAAACGTTCTTCAGAGCCAGCTTGAGACACCGATTGAGCAATATATTGCTCAACAGCTTGATCTACCTCTCGATCTTCTACATCAATACTTTCTACTTCCGCTATTTCAAGGATAAGTTTTTGATTAATTAAAGACTCTACGACACGTGACTGCAGCTCTTCAAGTTCTTTTATGTTTGTTCGTGGATCTAACCTTTGCTCCATTGCTGTCATTTGAACAAGCTGGGCAACATCACTTTTTAAAATCACATGCTCCCCAACAATAGCAGCTATTCCATCTACCAAGTTTTGTCCCGTTAGGGTGAAACAAAGAAAAAAAGATGAAAAAAAAGAGAGTGGAAAAATCCTCAATCTTGAACCTCCTCCATTTTAATGTTGTCAATAGTTTTGTTGTATTCTAAAGACAAACTGTCAAGTAAAAAAGAAAACAAGGTTAAGCGTTTCCTTCTATATATTTCTTGTGAGACCTCATCATAAACCTCTTCTAGCCCACGAAACGAGCCAGAAGGAAAAAAATCTAACAACTCAAAAACATGAAAACCAAGGTTTGATTCAATTGGTCCTATAACTCCCCTTCGAAAAACACGATTAAAGAGCATTTCGTCTATAGCTTGTGGCATTACACCAGGAGAGATTGTAGAAGGTGAGACCCCATGATCATCTATTATCGTCATTCTTGTTTTAGGGTTGTTTTGTTCTAAAACTTGTTTAACCGATAGAGCTGTTTCAACATCTGTTAAAACAAAAGATAATAAACGAAGTTGGTTGGTAGTTCTTTGAAACCTAACCCTGTTGGTAAGATAATACGATCGAATTTCTTCCATATTTACCGATATTCTCGAAGATTGATATTCCTCCCAAAAAAGATTCCCCAGCAGAGCCTCACGATATTTTTGTACAAGAACATCAACACTATCATCAGAATCTCCACCACTTTTTTCATATGCCAAATACAATAAAGCCTGAGCCCCGAGAGAATCTTTAATAACACCACCCTCCACTAGGAACGATGTTTTAGACACCACCTTTTTTTCTTCACCACAACCAAAAAAAAGGAAAGACAAGTGAACTAAAAACCAAAACCTAAAAACATTATTTTTTTTAAACAAAATCACAAGAGAAATTAAACGCTTGAGATACTGGATTCAAAAGTGTATTCTATCGTTAATAGAGATTCAGTAATGAGATTCAAAGGAAGGAACAAACCACCTTTTCCTTTGGGGTCATTAATTATTGAAAACGGTATGTTTTTAGTTGAAACAGACCCGAGAAGCCTACCTATAGATGACACCAAATTAGAGTTTTTAATAAACCATATTGTAGAACCATTATTAGTAACCTCTACAAAATCAACACAAAAACCAACAGAGGCTAAACGAATTCTTTTTATTGAAAGAAGCCTTAAAACCTCTTTTGGGAGCGGCCCAAAACGATCTAACATTTCCTCTTCTACTGCAACAACACCTTCGGTTTTTGTAGAAGTAGCTAAAAGTTGATAAAAATATAAACGATCATCTTGATCTTGAATATAATTGCTAGGGATTAGAGCATCACCAACAACAGAAACACCAATTTCCTTATTCTCAGATAAACCACCACCGTTTTTATTTTTAAACTTTTTTTTCGCGGCCTCTTGCACTATTTTTGTATACAAATGAAACCCTATAGATGATAAATGGCCACTTTGTTCTACACCAAATAAATTTCCACTTCCCCTCATCTCTAAATCACGCATAGCAACAGAAAAACCAGACCCTAACTCCACATTATACTGAATTGTTCTAAGACGTTCTTTTGCATTACCACCAACATCAGACTTAGGTAAAACCAAATAGCAATAAGCCTGAATAGCCGACCTGCCAACTCTTCCACGCATTTGATACAACTGAGCCAAACCATACCTGTGAGCATTATTTATAAAAATAGTGTTTACACGAGGTAAATCAATTCCCGCCTCAATTATAGTGGTAGAAATAAGCATATCTAATTCACCACCAACCATTTTCAACATAACAGACTCTAACTCTTTAGCGCTTAACCTCCCATGAGCTAAACCAATTTTTATATTAGGCAAAAGATTTTCTAGTCGGGTTTTAAGTTTTGGAATATCAGAAATGTTGCTATTTACAAAGAAAACTTGGCCCCCTCGACCAACCTCATATAAAACAGCTTTTTTTATAAAATTAACACTAAACTCTTCCACAGAGGTTATTATTGGAAGTCGACCAGAGGGTGGTGTTTTTATTCTAGAAATATCACGAATTCCTGACAGTGAAAATTGGAGGGTTCTAGGAATTGGTGTGGCGCTCATACTTAAAACATCAGAACCCGAACAGAAGTCTCTCAAAGACTCTTTTTGTTTAGCACCAAAACGATGCTCTTCATCGATTATAACAAGCCCCAGGTTTGAAACCCCAACAACCTGTGAAAGCAATCTGTGGGTACCAACCACAACGCAAACAACACCTAATTTTAGAGCCGAAAGAACCTTTTTAACCTCGTTATTGTTGGTTAATCGAGAAAACCCCAAAACCTCTACACCCAACGGGGAAAGCCTTTGAGAAAAACTATTAAACAACTGAGTTGCAAGAATTGTGGTTGGCGCAAACAATAAAACCTGTTTACCATTGGTGATTGCTTTGTAAGCCGCCCTAATAGCGATCTCTGTTTTACCAACCCCAACATCACCACAAACCAACCTATCCATTGGTTTCTTACTCTCCATATCTTTTTGAACATCTTCTAAGCATTTTATCTGATCTTTTGTCTCAGAATAAGGAAAAGATTCTACCAACTGATCCGTTTGAAAACTATTACAAGAAAAAGCAAAACCATCAACACGATCACGTTTGCCATAAATTTCAATAAAATGATCAAGCGTTTTTCCAGCAGACTCTATAGCTCTTTTTTTTATTTTAGACCACCGACCAGAACGTAAATCAGACAAAGGAACACTTTTTTCATTTGAAACATAGTTAGTAATAAGACTTAAACTATCTAAAGGTACATGAACTAAGTCGCCATGTTTAAACTCCAACGCTACACACTCTCTTAAAACATTGTTTTTAGTAACCGCCGACAAACCCATATATAAACCTACACCCAAATTTTCATGCACAACAGGCCCCTTCCAAGGAAAAACAGAGAGGCTTGCAGGGGGTTTAACTGTTTTTGTTGGGTTAGAAACAGAAACAGGCCTCTCCTGTATTTCATAAACCGAATATAAAGAAACCCAAAAAAACTTTAAGACACCAGAAGAAAAAGAAATATTAAAAGGTAGGTTGCTTACAAGAAAGGGGTTAAAAAAAGGATCTTTATTTACCGTAGAATTATGAACATCACTACAAAACAAGACACATGAAAACAAAGGGTTAGAAAACTTACCAAGAAGCTGTTTTAAAACAAACCGGTTGCCAATAAAACTAGGGTGGTCAACACAAGCCAAATCAAAAGGTCCACAAAAAGGTTTCACAACAGGAGAAAGGTCAAAAATATTTGTAAGCCCCGTAGATTCTAAAGAAAAAACAGATAAAGACTTGACCTTCACACCCATTACCTTGTCTAAGGTTTTGGAAATTTTAACAGGAGGAACCAACTTAACATCAACCAACTCTAAAACCTCTACCATTTTTTGTGTTCCAACATTAAAGGATCTGGCGGACTCAATTTTTTCACCATAAAACTCTAATCTAATAGGCATTAAATACCCCATAAGAAAAAAATCTACAATTGAACCTCTAACAGCATAAGTACCAGGAGAATCAACCCGCCGAACACAATCCAAACCCCAGGAATCCAAAAGACCAATAAGCTCCGACCGGTTTTTTATAGAAGAAAGAAAAACCGAGCCCTCTACGTTGTTTTTCATAGCCCCAGCAACACCATTAACAATCCCAGGAGAAACCAAAAGAAACGAACCTTTACCTGTTGCAAAAGAATTTATAGCATGATGGTCAGCACTTGTTAGCTCTTCATATGAAGAACGAGAAATATTATAACAAGAATCCGGCTCAATTTTTGAAAGAGCTTCAAACAGTTTTTGGCGAAGAATAAAATTATTAACAGAAACTATAGACCGAACAGATTTTAATCGAGAGAACCATAACAATAAAAAAGGAAGAAGAGAAGAATGAATATTTGTAAAAAACGGCACAGAACCAGACTGGAAGGAAAATACACCTTCAAGAGTTGACCCAAAAAGCTTTAAAAGTTTAGCTGTAGATAAAAAGCGAGGCGTTTCACGTGGAACAGAAAACACTATGAAATAAGAAAAACTGAAAGAGCAGCAACATCTGCAGGAGAAACCCCTGAAATGCGTGACGCCTGCCCAATGGTTTGTGGTCGAACCAAGGAAAGCTTTTCACGACCCTCTAGAGAAATAGCACGACAACCATTATAGTCAAAATTTTGAGGTATAACTAACGTTTCGTTTTGCGCTAATTTTTTTATAAGAGAATTTTGCCTATCGATATATCCATCATACTTAACAATAGTTTCTATTTCGTCGAATAAATCGCAACACTGTTCTTTAGAAAACATAGAAAAATCGGGGCTAATAATTGAAGACCTCAAAACATCATCAATTGAAACTGCCGGCCGACGCAAAACTTCAGAGACAGACAGTTTGTTTTTTGCCTCTTTTTCACCCAAAGAGTTGAGCAAAGAATTCGTATCTTTTAAGGAAGGTCTATATTGTAAAAAATCACCTTCAAAAGAACTAATAAAAGACCTTTTTTTTGCGGTTAAACTTAACTCTTCATCACTAAGGAGGCCAACCAATCTAGCTATATCAAAAAGACGTAGATCAGCGTTTGTGTGACGTAGCAACAAGCGATACTCAGCATGAGACGTAAACATTCTGTAAGGTTCCAAAGTGTCTTTTGTTACAAGGTCATCAATTAAAACACCTATATAAGCATCGTTTCTACCAAAAACTATAGAGGGTTCGTTTTGAACAAACCGAGCAGCGTTAATGCCAGCTATTAAACCTTGGGCCGCCGCTTCTTCATATCCAGACGTACCGTTAAGCTGTCCAGCTAAAAACAACCCTTGCAAATCTTTTGTTTCTAAAGAGGCCTTTAATTGAGAAGGAAGAAAGAAATCATATTCTATAGCATAACCAGGCCTGTAAAAAGAAACACACTCTAAACCTTTTACAGTACGAAGGGCTTTAAGTTGGGTTTTTTCAGGTAAACTAGTAGAAAAACCATTTGTATATATTTGGCTGGAGCCACTCCATTCAGGCTCAAGAAAAAGATGGTGGGAGTCTCTATTTGAAAATCTGACAACCTTGTCTTCAATTGAGGGGCAATACCGCGGGCCCACCCCAACTATTTCATCACAATAAATAGGCGACTCATGCAAGTGTTTGCTAATAATATCGTGCGTACAGTGGTTTGTGTTAACAAAATGGCACGGTAGATTAGGCGGAGAAAAATCAAAGGTTTTAAATGAAAAAGGCCTAGGTTGTTCATCGCCAAACACAGGTTTAACTTTATTCCAATTAATTGAGTCTGATCGAAGTCGAGGAGGGGTTCCTGTTTTAAGCCGACCAGAAATAAAGCCATACGATACGAGCGATTCGGTTATACCATCAGAAGCTTCTTCGCCCATTCTTCCAGCACGTATTTTTCGACGGCCAACATGAATTAAACCGTTTAGAAAGGTTCCACAAGTTAAAACAACAGCCACAGCATTAATTTTTATTGAATCATCAAGTTCTATACCAACAACTTTGTTTCCTAGGCTAATAATTTTTCTAGCCTCTGATTCAATAACAGTTAGATTTGCTTGACTATTTACAGTTAACTGAACAATTTTTTCATATTTTTTTTTATCAACTTGAGCTCTAGGCGACCACACAGCCTTACCTTTTGATCGGTTAAGCATTTTAAATTGAATCCCAGCTTTATCAGTAAAAACACCCATTTTACCTCCAAGGGCATCAATCTCTCGGACTAAATGACCCTTTGCTAAACCACCAACAGCAGGATTACAAGACATTCGACCTATTGCAGATTTATCTAAAGTTATAAGGGCTGTACTTAAACCAAGCCCCGCACACGAAAGGCTGGCCTCAACACCCGCGTGACCACCACCCACAACAATAACATCAAAGCGTTTCATATAAATTTCATCGTTTCACGTGAAACATTATTTTCCTATACAAAAATTCGAGAAAATATTTTCTAAAATATCATCGGCAGTAGTCACTCCTAGTAACTCATCAAGAAGAGAAACTCCAATACGCAACTCAGAAGCTATTACATCAGTAGGTAGCTCACGTTCCATATCTTCCAACAACGAACACAAACAACTTTCAAATTTTATTAAAGAATTTCGATGACGCTGATTGGTTAAAATAACTTCTGAAGAAATAGCAACCTGACTATTCAAAGTGTTATATATTTTTTCTAGAAGAATATCAAGCCCTTGGCCTGAAAGGGCAGATGTAAAAATATTATTATTAACATCAAAAGAAAGTGGAGAATCAATCAAATCACATTTGTTAAACACATTAATAGAAGGAGTGGTTTGGGGCTCGTTAGAATTAAAGATAGATGCCTTCGGGCCAGATTTATTTGAAACATCAACAATATTAAGGATCAAATCAGCTTTATTTAAATAATCCCGGGTAAACCCAATCCCTTTTTGTTCTATCCCGCTTGAAGTTTTATCTCTAATACCAGCTGTATCAACAAACCTAATCGGGAAGTTGTTAATTATAAAAGGAACCTCAATGGCATCACGTGTAGTGCCAGGGCTAGAAGCAACAATAGCTCTTTCTTCTCCAATTATAGCATTCAACAGGCTTGATTTTCCTGCATTTGGTAGGCCTGCCAATATAACCATAGCACCACTGTCCAACATCTTTCCTGTTTTATAGGTAGCAAGAACATCTTGTGTGGCCCGCAACACATTTGAAATCAAATTAATTTTTTGGTCTAATTTAGTTGGAGTAATCTCATCATCAGCAAAATCTAGTTCAGCCTCAATCGTAATAACAAGGTTTGTTAATGTTGACCTCAAGCTTTCAATTAATTTTGAAAACTTACCAGACAAAATTCTATAATTAGCCTCCTTTCCCATTGTTGAGCCAGACATAATAACGTCGGCAACAGCTTCGGCTTGACAAAGATCTATTTTTCCATTTATAAAAGCCCTTCTGGTGAATTCACCTCGTTGAGCTGGTTGGCAACCAAAATCATAGCACGTCTCTAGAATTTGGCTTGCTATGATTTCTCCTCCATGGCAAGAGACTTCAACCACATCTTCGCCAGTAAATGAATTTGGTGAAGGGAAAAACGTGACTATAGCCGAATCAATCTCTTTGTTTTCACTAGAGAGAATAGGCGTATATATGGCGTATCTAGGTGAAAAAATAAAGCTCTCCTTTTTACCAGTAATCTTTTTTGCTACCTTAAGAGAAAGTGATCCACTGATCCGAATCACGGCGATACCAGCTATACCAGGGCTGGTAATAAGTGAGGCTATTGTAGGAAAAGAGGCCACAGGATTTTTCTTGAGACCAACAGAAGGTGTCATGCTATTTTATTTGGGTTGCTTTTGTACTTCCTTTTGGATGGACAAGATATTTTTGTTGAAGTATAGTAAGAATATTAAAAAGAGTATAGTATAGGTTTAAACCTGAAGGAAATTGGTTAAAAAGAATTACAAAAAATACAGACATAAATTGTGTCATAATTTTTTGTTGAGGGTTTGCTTGGCTAGTAGTCATTTTTTGTTGAACAAACATTGAAACACCCATTAAAAGAGGAAGCAAGCTAATTTGGTCCCCATAAAGAGGAATATTAAAAGGAAGAGGAATTAAAGCATCTGGTTGAGATAGATCCGAGATCCAAAAAATGAAGGGGGCCCCACGCAATTCTATAGTAGATCTAAATACAATAAAAAGGGCGAACAAAAGGGGCATTTGAAGTAACATTGGCAAGCAACCTCCAAGCGGGTTAACCCCATGTTCTTTATACAGATTCATGGTTGCTTGATTAAGTTTTTGAGGGTCATTTTTAAACTTTTCTCTTAGTTTAGTTACTTCAGGTTGGATGGTTTGAATTTCCTTCATTGATTGATAGCTTTTCTTCGTTAAAGGATATACAAGAACTTTTATTAATACTGAAAAGATTATGAGAACAAAACCATAATTCGGAATAAAACCCTGTAAACTAACTAGTAAGAATAAAATAGCTCTACCAATGAAGCGAATGGGAGCAAGACCAAGGCTTAGTGTGTTTTCTAAGCCAACACCTAACTCTTTTATTCTATCGTATTGAAGAGGGCCAAGATATATTAGGGCTTCAGCGGGCCCAGAAGATGAAAAGCCAACACCCATTTTATAAAATGGAACATCCTTGTTAATTGAAGTTTTGATGAGATTATTATTCTTTGCTTCTATTACACCATAATTACTGGTGGTAATGGGAATAATTGCCGCTGAAAAGTATTTGGAACGTATAGACGCCCAATCAGTTCTACCAGTTGAAGCGATTTTTTTACCCACTTTCCCACCATGTTTAGAAATTTCTTGTCCTTGTGAAAGATTTGCGGAGAAAAAACTAGCCTCATCTTTTTTGTTAGGCTCTGTAGAAGTAAGTCCACCATTCCAATTAAGAGTAAAGCGTTCTTGAGCGATATATCTATCGCTAATTTTTTGAAGATCAACGAACACATTTATTGTGTAGCTATTAGGATAAAAAGTAAGATCCTTTCTTATTTGATTCCCTTCTATTGATGAAGAAAAGGATAATTTTATAGGAGAGTCTATACTAATGGTATCGTTATTATTATAGGAGTTTTCAATAGACCAAAACTCCGAAAGAGTGATTTGATTCCCGTTAAAATCTGTGAATTCAAGTTGTAGATTGTCTCCATTGAAATCTGTATCAATAAGGTTTACGAGACTTGTGTCGTTGACGATATATTCTTTTAGAAGAAAACTAACGATGGAGCCTCCCCCTTGTGAAGATATCCCAGCAGTATAAAGAGGGGAGTCAAGAAAGACAACAAACTCTTTTGATTCGGTGTTCAATGAATTATAAGAAGTAGAATCATTGTCTAAAAACCTTTGAGAGTTTTGCTTTTCATGAAGGTAAGCACCATCAATCGTTTTGTTTTCATCAATGGTTTTCGAATTAGAAGGTGTTAGGCCTAAGAATTCATAATAGTATGGCATTACCATAAGAATTATAGCTATTAGAAAAAATGCAACTATTGTTTTCTTGTCCATTATTTTGGTAAAGGATCCGATCCAGAACCACCCCAAGGGTTGCACTTTATAATTCGCTTTAAAGATAGAATGAAGGCTTTGATCGGAGAGAACCGTTTAAAAGCTTTAAGAGCATATTCAGAACATGTAGGATGAAAGCGACACCTAGGGAGGAAAAAAGGTGAAATATATCTTTGATACAATCGTATTGTTGAAACAAATATTGACGATAAAATGGATTCAGCAACAGGCACAAGCTTCCTAGAAAATAAAGGGGCATTTAAAGGAAGCTTTGTCTGCCTTGTATCAATCATTATTAATAATTAGAAAAAGAAAATGTTTATTTAAGCAGAAATTTCTTTACGACCTTTTTTACGCCGTCTTCGTAGAATACGCCTCCCACCGGGTGAAGACGACCTTGTGCGGAAACCATGCTTGTTTTTTCGTTTTCTTTTACTAGGTTGATAAGTCCTTTTCATAAATCACCAAATTTTAGCTAGTAAACTTAACTAAGCCACAACCTCACAGCAACGATTCCTTGAAATAATAAAAATGTGTGCTTTTAATAAAAAAAAACAAAATATAAGGCTTGATATCAGAGGAGTGGAAAGAATAAATTAAAGAGTCTAACATGGTGTGGATAAATTGTGGATAAAACAACTTTGACAGCTTCGGATCTTTGGTCCGCTGTTTCTACAGAAATTCGTTCAGTTCTTAATGAACAAACATATGCAACTTGGTTTGAACCAATTAGCGCTGTTGGTTTAGATGCCAAATCAATTACTTTAGAGGTTCCTAGTAAGTTTTATTATGAATGGATTGATCGTCATTATAGAAAAATGCTTTTATCAAAGATTAAAGCTATTTCAGGAAAAAAGTTAATTGTTCGTTATAGTGTTGTTCTTGGAGAACCAGAGAAAAAAGAGACAAACGGTGATAATGCTATAGAAAAAAGTATAGACCCTAATGAGAGATTTTATGATAGTGGAAGCCGCTTAAACAAACGGTATACCTTTACCAGTTTTGTAGAAGGTTCAAACAATCAGCTAGCAAAAGCGGCTAGTGTTTCAGTGGCCGATTCACCAGGACAAACCTCTTTTAACCCACTTGTTATATATGGAGGTGTAGGCTTAGGAAAGACTCATTTGCTGCAAGCAATAGGCAATAAAGTTTTAATAAGAAAACCTGCTCCAAAAGTTCATTATACAACTAGCGAAAAATTCACTCTGGATTTTATTTCCGCTATTCAAAATAACAATAGCTCAAACTTTTCAACAAGATATAGAAATGTTGATGTCTTGTTAGTTGATGATATACAGTTTTTGCAAAAGAAAGAACAAACACAAGAACAATTTTTTCATACTTTTAATGATTTATATCAACGAGGAAAGCAAGTAATCCTTACAATGGATAGACACCCCAGTGAATTATATGGTTTAAAAGATCGACTTTTGTCAAGGTTTCAATCAGGTCTTATTGTTGATGTTCAGGCACCAAATTTAGAAACAAGGATTGCGATTCTTCAAAAAAAAGCAGCGGATGATAGTCTTGAAATACCTTTTGAAATTACAGAGCTTATCGCTACAAATGTTCGGGGAAATATTCGAGAGATGGAAGGAGCTTTAATAAAACTTTTAGCATATTCATCCCTTTCCCATACTGATATAACAATGTCGTTGGCTAAACGTGCTTTGAGAGAAACTTTGGGGCGGTCTGGTGCAAAAAGTGTGTCTATAGATGATGTTATACAGAGCGTTAGCGAATCCCTAGATGTACCAGAAAATAAATTAATTGGAAGAGGTAGAAAAATGGAAGTTGCAAATGCTAGGCAGGTTGCAATGTATTTATCAAGGGAAGTTGTAGGCGCATCACTAGAAAATATCGGTTTACATTTTGGAGGTAGAGACCATACAACAGTTATTCATGCTTGCCGTTCAGTAAAAGGAAAAATGAATAATAAATCAGATTTCCAACGCCAAGTAGATGGAATTCGATCTCAATTAGAATTTTAGTTTTACTTAATATGTTTGATAAGTGTATATTTATACGCTGTTTGTACCCATGTTTTTAACTAAAAGACAAAAAGAAATAGTAGACTACCTTCGTGGTTATATATCACGATATGGATATGCACCAACTTTTGATGAAATAGCTTCAAGCTTTGGATTTACTTCCAAAGGAACAGTTTATAAACATATTCGTGCTCTTAAAGAAAAAGGTGTTATTCATCATCAATGGAATAAAGCCAGATCAATTGAATTTACCCCAGAAAAAACATCAATAAATAATCTTGAAATTTTAGGCGTAGTTTCAGCGGGTAAACCAATAGAAGCAATTCCTAATCCAGAAGCTATTGAGGTTCCATCTTCTTTTTTGCAAAGAGGAAAGCACTATGTTTTAAAAGTATTCGGAGATTCTATGATAGAGGATCATATACAAAGTGGAGATTTTGTTATTATCCAAGAAAAAGTAGAAGCATTAAACGGACAAACAGTTGTAGCTCTTATTGATCATAATGAAGTTACAATAAAAAAGTTTTTTCGAAGAGATGACAAGATCGAACTACATCCCGCTAATAGATACATGGAACCAATGATATATAATTTAGACAAAGTAAAAATCCAAGGAATTGTCGTAGGTGTAATGCGAAAGTATAATGGAGATTATAGATGATAAAAATAGGACAAAGTCTAGGAAAAGTAAATTTCTTAAATCAAGATGGAGAAACCATAAGGCTTAATTCAAAAAAACGGAAAGTCATTTTTTGTTATCCAAAAGCAAATACACCTGGATGAACCATTGAAGCAACTGAGTTTCAGTTGCTAATAGAACGATTTCATAAAAAAGACATAGAAGTATATGGTCTATCCGCTGATCCCGAAAGTTTAATAAAAAAATTTTCTCAAAAATGCAATTTCTCTTTTTCACTTCTTACTGATCCTGACCATACACAGCTTAAAAAGTTAGGTGCTTGGGGAAAGAAAAAAATGTATGGCAAAGAATATGAAGGAATAATTAGAAGTACATATGTTCTTGATGAAGAAAACATAATTACACATGTTTTTCCAAAGGTGTCAGTTAAAGGTCATGCTGAAGAAGTAGCAAAAACACTTAATATATAAATATGAGACTATTACCATCTCAGTCTTTGCTTCTGGTAGTTGATGTACAAGAAAAAATATTTTCGAGTATTTTTGAAAAACAAAAGACTAAGAATAAAATATGTAGAATAATTGATGGAGCAATTACATTAAAAATTCCAATTATTTGGACCGAACAGTATCCAAAAGGTCTAGGCTCTACAATTAAAGATATTAAAACGAGAATGAAAGATAGAATGCTGTTTGAAAAAACAACATTTAGTTGTTTGCGAGATAATGAAATAGCTTTAGAATTAAAGGGTCAAAAAAGACAACAAATTCTTATTTGTGGAATTGAAACACATATTTGTATTTATCAAACAGTTCAAGATATAGTGTCTAATAATTTTCAAGCACATGTAATTGCAGATGCTGTAGGTTCTCGATATAAAACAGACCATGATTGTGGATTATTAAAAATAGGGAAATTAGGGGCTGAACTTACCACTTGTGAGACGGCGCTTTTTGAACTAGTAGCTGATTCGAAAAATATAAATTTCAAAGCTATTTCAAAAATAATAAAATAGGTTTTTTTAGAGACTGAACAAACCAATCTTTAACTTTTATGAAATGAAAAAACATCATTTTGAAATAATAAAAGAATCTGCTGGCATCACTGAATATCGCCATAAATTAAATAAACTTACAGTTTTGTTATTAGAAAAAAAATCTGCACCTGTAGTAACATTTATGGTAACATATATGGTTGGATCTCGTAATGAGGCAATTGGGTATACAGGATCTACACACTTATTAGAACATCTTATGTTTAAAGGGTCTAATCGATTTAACAAAAACAATGGGAAAGCTATTTGGAATGTTTTACAAGATGTAGGGGCTATTATAAACGCCACCACTTGGTTTGACAGAACAAACTATTTTGAACTATTGCCAAAGGAACATCTGCCAAAAGCTGTAGCAATAGAAGCGGATAGAATGAGGCATGCGTTTATTAAAGATAAAGATAGAAAATCAGAAATGACTGTAGTAAGAAATGAGTTTGATCGTGGAGAGAATGATCCTTGGGAAGTTCTTGATAAAAATATTTGGGCAACGGCATATCAAGCACATCCTTATCATCATTCAACAATAGGTTGGCAATCCGATATAGAAAATGTACCAACGGAAAGATTAAAAAAATTTTATGATACATATTATTGGCCAAACAATGCAACAGTATCAGTTATAGGTGATTTTGAAAAAAATGAAACATTAATTCTTTTAGAAAAAGAGTTTGGGACTATTCCAAAAGCATCTCATCCAATACCAGACGTATATACTTCAGAGCCTAAACAAGAGGGACCTAGAAGAGTAACAGTAAAACGTAATGGAGAAATACCTATTGTAGGAATAGCACATAAAATTCCTGAAGGAACCAATAAAGATATTTTCCCTTTGCAACTATTAGGAAGAATTTTAGGCTATGGTAAGAACAGCAGGTTTTATAAACGATTTATTGATTTAGGGAAAGCATCAGACATCAGTGTCTGGTCTTACCCTTTACATGATAATGGTTTGTTTATTTCCTATCTTTTTATTTCAGGAAATGATACTTGCGAAGAAATTGAGAAAGAAATCTTAGAAGAATATTCATTAATTAAATCAAAAGGTGTTTCTGCTAAAGAACTCCAAAGAGCAAAGTCCCAAATTAGAGCTGAAACAGCCTTCTCAAGAGATGGAAGTTATTCTATTGCGAGTAATCTTAATGAAGCTATAGCTATTGGAAACTGGACTTTTTTTACAACCTATATTAAAGAAATAGAAAAAGTAACCAAAAATGATATTCAACGCGTTGCTCGGACATACCTTGTAGAAGATCAAAGTACTACGGGCTTTTTTGAAACTCTCCCAAAATTATAAAAAGATATTAGATAGTTTGGTAACATGCTTAGCAAAAAAAATTGTCACATCAAAACCACTTGAAGGTTTAAATCTCTATTCATTGGTTACAAATATAAAGGATGTCGTTACAGTAAAAGGAAGCTTTTTAGGTGGAGATATATTTGCAAAAAAGAATATCCTTGTTCCTGAAATTGCGGCATCTATGTTGGATTTAGGTACAAGGACAAAAGATAAGTTTCAAATAAGTTCTACACTTGAAATGGTTGGGGCAAGGATAGCATTTTCTTCAGGTAGATATCGAGTTCATTTTTCCGCACGATGTTTAAAAGAAAATGTAGGTTTAGTTATTAAGCTTTTAGCTGAGCAGTTAATGGGGCCAGCATATAGTGAGAATGATTTAAAAACGACTATTAAAAGGCGTAATGCCGAGCTAAAAAAACTTAAAGAAGATACAAGAACCCGTGCAATCTTAACTTTTTTACGAGAACTTTATCCAACGAATCATCCTAATTGTCCTCCAAGCTTAAACGCACAAATAGATGCCATAGAAAAAATCAGAGCCACTGATTTAAAGGATTTTCACAGTAATAATTATGGTCTAGGTAGTTTTAATATATGTTGTGTAGGGGATGTAGATCATTCTAGCATTGAAAAACATTTGCTAGAAAATTTTAATGACTGGTGTCTTTCCGGTTTAAAAAAACCAAAACCTTTAACAATTAAATCAAAAAAATTAAAAGAAAAAATGGAAAAAACTGTAAATATTCCTGATAAATCTAGTTCGGATCTCATTACAGGACATGGTATTGGCATAAATAGAGAACATAAAGATTATTATTCAGTTATGATGAGCCATTTTATTTTAGGCGGTAATTTTTCAGCGCGACTTATGTCGACAGTAAGAGATCAAGAAGGTCTTACTTATGGAATTCAATCTACTACAGCTGGTATTGAAGAAGACAATGATGGCCATTGGTATATTTGGGGAACATTTCCTCCCGATAAGATTGACCTAGCTAAGGAATCAATTGAAAATCAATTAAAATTATGGTATAGAAAAGGTGTGACGGCAAATGAACTTACTGCAAAAAAAGCAACTATCACGGGTAACTATCAAGTAGGCTTAGATACTACCTCAGGATTAGCAAATCGTATTATAACAACAGTAGAAAAAGGCAAACAATTATCTTTTATGGATCAATATCTTGATATAATTAATGAGATAACACTTGAAGAAGTTAATGACGCAATTGTACGATACTGTGATTTAGATAATCGTATTACAGTTATAGCCGGTAGTATTTAATAGAGGTATGGATATTATTCTTACTGCAGCTGTAACAATTAATGGAATGATAGCTCGGGAGGAGATGGAATATGTTAATTGGTCGGCAGATTTATCATTGTTTAGAGAACAAACAATACAACAAACGGTAGTGATGGGATCAATAACTTACAAAACTTTAAAGAAAAACTTAGAAAATAGAACTATTATAGTAATGCATCGTGACATGGATGCCAAAACGGTACTCTCCAAAGTAAATTCAGAACGCTGTTTTATTATTGGGGGGGCAAGGACTTATAGTCTATTTGCGCCCTTTTTAACACACATATTCATTACTCCTCATCCATTAGTTTTTAAATCAAATTCTATTCCTTTGTTTTCTCATCTTAATAATGATTTGGATTTATCCTTTATTCAAAAAATTCCTGTAGATGAAGAAAAAGGAATTTTTCAACTTCAATATAAAATTGTTAAACACACGTGAGTTAAAATTAGGTAAAGAAAAAGCTGATAAGGCCTGTATTGTTTTGCATGGTTGGGGTGCCAACAAAGACGATTTAGTCCCTCTGTTACACACCCTTAATTTGAAGCAATACCATTGTTTTTTCCCCGATGCTCCTTTTGATGTGCCGGGTACCTTTGGCAAAGGAAAAAGTTGGTTTTCATTTCCATTAAACAAAGAATCAGAAAAAGAATTCTTAGAAAGTAAAACTGAATTGTTAAACTATTTATATGGAATCAAAAAAAGAGGATTTGATTTAAAAGATATAGTATTTCTTGGTTTTTCTCAAGGAGGAGCTATGTCTTTAGAAATGTTTTTGAGTAATAAAACAAGAATAGGGGGTGTTATAGTTTTGAGCGGCTTTTTGATAAATGAATTACATTATGTTATGCTAAATAATGATATGAAAAAAACTCCATTGTTCATCGCTCATGGTCATAATGATAACATTTTACCATTTGAGGAATCTAAACATAGTGCTGAAAACTTAAAAAATATGGGGTTAAATATAATGTGGAGAGAATATCCTATGGCACATGAGATATCTGCTAATGAAATTGACGATATAAGAAAATTTTTAGATTCAATTTAATCCTTGAAAAAATTTTGATTAACTTTTTCGTTTTGCTTTTGCCAATGCTGACTTTGCTTTAGCACGATTAACTCTATCATCAATTCCATTAATAAGATCCATATTGCCATTTAAAGCGGCTTGAACGGCTTGGTTAATTATATCTTTGGGCGGCTGTTCAGAAGAATCTCCAGCAGAGACATCGGTTGATTTAATTTTTTTAGTACCAGGTTGTATTTCCGGAATTCTCCCACTTTTTTTAGCCTTAACAATTGCAGATTTTACTTTAGCTCTTAATATCCGATCTTTAATTGAAGCAACTGCTTCTTCATCGCCATTCATAGCTTTGAGAACATAGCTATTGATAATTGTTTCATCATCTTCTTTAGAAATAGAATCTTTTATAGCAGAGGATTCAGAAGAAATTTCTGAACCAAGATCTGGAGTCTCTGCTGGTGTTTCAGGGCGTTCACCAGTCCGTTTAGCCTTAACAATTGCAGATTTCACTTTACCTCTTAGTATCCGATCTTCAATACCATTAATGGTATCCATATCACCATCAAGCCCCTTAAGTATATATTGATTAATTAGAATTTCTTCAGGGACATCAGGAGTAGTTGAAGTTTCAGGTATTATATTAGAACTTGGTGGAGAGCCACCAGATAAAAATTGATTTACAAGATCTAAATGTTCTGAAGAAGCATGAGGAGGAGAGCCTGCTCTTTTAGCTTTTACAAGACCAGATTTAGCCTTTGCTCTAACTATTTTTTCAGAAATAACATTTAAAATATCAACCCCTTCATTATATGATTTGAATATTAGTGCGTTAATAAAATTATCATCAAAAGTGAATTGAATAGTAGAAGTTGGTTCATCAGAAGTCTTTTGCCTATAATCAATGTCTGGAATAATTGCATTAAAGTTTTGAAGAACTTTTTTCCCATTCCATGAGAACATTAGCGCTGTCATAAAATTCAACATGCTATTACTAGTTGAGCTATAGGATAATTCCACGCAGTTTTTATAATGTAAAAGGTTAAAAGTAACTATTTCTTTATTAAATGGAAAAAAACACATTTCCAAAACAAGTTTTTTATGTGGATCTATCGTTATAAATCGACAACGATTAAATGGTGCTCCAAAAAAAGGTTGAATATTGAAAATACTACCAACCTCTATTTTATATTTTAATAAAGAATGTTTATGAACCCAACGATCAGCATCATCATTTGTTACTTTCAGACGATGCACCCAAGGATACCAGAGTCTATAGCTAGACATGTCCATTAGATGTTTCCAGATAATTTCGGCAGGGGCATTAACATCCAATGTGGCCTCTACGCTAGCTTTTCCAGGCTGAATTATTGAAGAAAATTGTAGATCAAGGTTTTGTTCAGCTCCAGTAACTTTTACAAAATAATAGATAAGAAACAATAATATTAAGGCTGCAATTGCTATAGGCATTTTTCTTTCACAGTATATTCCATATTACAATCATTTGATTTAATCTCAGGCTGAAATTTAATATGAAGAAATAGCATTCGGGAATTAATTTGTTTGGAAGAAAGGCTTGATTCTTGCGCCATCATCAAGTATAATTCTAATTAATTTTATTAGGGGAATTATTTTCATGAGTTCAAAATTAATTTGGCTGTGTGCATTTGTAGGTTTGTATTGGGCTTATTGTCTTTTTTGGGGATTTAAAGGAGCTCGCTCTGCTAGAACTTCCTCTGATTATTTTTTAGCAGGTCGTAGCATAGGTATGTGGGTATTTATCTTAGCAGCCACCGCAACCAGTTTTAGTGGATGGACTTTTGTGGGACATCCAGGTAAAATTTTTACTGATGGACTTCCTTATGCTTTTGCATCTTTTTATGCTCTTACTATACCATTTACAGGTGTATTGTTTTTGAGGCGACAATGGGTCTTAGGGCGAGCTTTCAACTATTTGACACCTGGAGAAATGTATAGTGATTATTATGGCGGCAATACTATTAGATTATTAACGGTCTTGGTAGCTTTTCTCTTTAGCGTTCCATATCTTGGTGTTCAACTTAGGGCCTCAGGCGACCTTTTTAATGTATTAACTGATGGTATGGTTCCGGTTAATTTTGGAATGTTTGCACTCTCAACAGTAGTTGTAATATATGTTGCATCAGGTGGTTTAAAATCTGTGGCATATGTGGATTGCATGCAGTGTATTTTGTTAGCATTGGGCATTTGTGTTTTGGGAGGATTAATTCTAGAATTCTCAGGTGGTTGGACAGGGTTTACAAAAGGGATGGCTGATTATGTCCTGTCTGAAATTTCCACAAAAAACAATCTGACCCCAACGGGATATTCACGAATAGTAGCGATACCAGGTAGCATTCAAATGGTTTCTGCAGGAAGTAAAGCAATAGGAGGTCCTTGGACCGGTATTATGTGCATGACTTATATGTTTGCTCTTATGGGTATTCAATCCTCTCCAGCTTTTTCTATGTGGGCGTTTTCAAACAAAACTAGCAAACCATTCCGTTTACAACAAGTTGTGGTCTCTTCTTTAGTTATAGGGATTATTCTATTTACTTTTACAATTTTTCAAGGTATAGGAGGCCATGTTCTTATGGCTAATGGAACCCTTGAAAATATAAATGATAAAAACCTAGTTCCACAGCTTATTAACCTTCTATCGAACTCATCACCTTGGTTAGTTGGATTACTTGCAGTTTGTGCTCTCGCCGCAATGCAAAGTACAGGTGCAGCATATATGTCGACTTTTAGTGCGATGGTTACAAGAGATATTTACAAACGATATATTTCACCAAATGCCACTGACAATGCTCAAAAACTAAGTGGGCGATTGATGGTGATAGTAGTTGCTATTGCTGCTCTGGTAGTAGCAGCAAATTCTACTTCCGCTATTGTAATGTTAGGAGGGCTAGCTGTAGCATATGGATTTCAAATGTACCCATCTTTGATCGGGCTTTGCTATTTCCCTTGGCTCACTCGAAAAGGAGTCGTTGCAGGTTTGGTAGCTGGTCTAGTAATTGTTACTTTGACAGATAGAACATCTATTTGGTTTGGATTACCATGGGGAGCATATCCTCTTACTATTCATAGTGCGGGCTGGGGTATATTTTTTAATATAACTATTGCGATACTTGTTTCGAAAATGACCCATGAGTCTAGTGATGAAAGAAATAAAAGAGAAAAGCACCATGCTTTTTTGCAAGAAGTATCGGGGTTAAACGCTCAAAGAAAAAAGAAAATAGCATTAGCATGGATACTAACTTTAGGATGGTTTCTTATAGGATTTGGCCCCTTTGCAACAATAGGTAACACGATTTTCTCAAACCCTAACAACCCAGCAACATGGGCCCCATTAGGATTACCATCAATTTGGGTTTGGCAATTATTATTTCTTATATATGGTATTTTTGTGATGTGGTTTCTTGCTTTTCAAATGGGGCTGTCTGAGCCAGTTAAACCTGAAAAAATAGAAAAAATTTTTAATAAACGTTTTAATTAATTATAGCAATGAAAAGCACAGTATTAATTTTAATTAAATCCTAAAGCCTCAGATAGATGTAATAATATAGTTTTCATTTCTTCTATCGAATTGGATGTTACAAGAGAGTGTCTAAATTCTGATGCACCGGGGAAACCTTTTATATACCAACCGAAATGTTTCTTCATTAGATGCATTCCCCAAAGCTCTCCTCTATCATATAATAGAAGATCAAAATGCCTTTTACACATTTTTACTTTATCAGAAACAGAAGGTTGCCTAGAGAAGTTTTTTTGCCTTAGTAATGCCAATCCTTCTTTGAAAAACCAAGGGTTACCTAAAGCGGCTCGGCCAATCATAACAGCATCACAATTTGTCTTCTCAAAAATATCTAGAATTTTTTGGGGTGTGGAAATATCACCGTTTCCAATTACGGGGATATTTACAGCCAGTTTTAAATCTCGTATCAAAGACCAATCTGCATTTCCCTTGTAAGATTGGACTGTGGTTCTAGGGTGCAATGCAATAGCTTTTACTCCAATCTTTTCAAGCTTTTCCCCAGCTTTTGGAATAACAATCATATCTTTGTTCCAACCTGCACGCATCTTTACAGTAACTGGCACATTTGGTATTGCTTCTACTACCGCTGAAGTAATCTCATCCATAAGACAGAGATCTTTTAGAGCAGCTGAACCTGCACCTTTTTTTGTAACCTTTGGTACTGGACAACCATAATTAATATCAAGAATATCCGGATTGAAACGGTTAATAACGAAACGCGCTGCTTTGGCCATAATTTTTGGTGAATGCCCAAAAATTTGTATTCCGATGGGACGTTCTTGATTTTTAAAACGAATTAAATCTAATGTTTTTTTGTTTTCACGGATAATTCCATCAGAAGATACAAATTCAGAATACACCACACCTGCTCCCATCTCTTTGCATAGTATGCGAAATGCATAATCCGTAACCCCAGCCATTGGTGCGAGGAAAACGGGGGAGTCAATTTTTATAGAGCCAATTTTCATAATCTGAATTAATTTACCTTTATTTATAGTAGTAACGTTTATAAAATTGAGGAATCAAATGAAACAGAAAAAGATAAAAACACATATCGCAACATTCTTTCTTTTTATTAACCTATTCTTAATTTTTTCATGTTCAAAAAATTCAAGCCTCTATCAAGCGGAAGCTATAATTGCAGGTAAAGAGGGATCAGGTGTTTCAGGTTTTGCTAGCCTTACCCAAAATAATGAAGGTGTTGTACCAACTGTATTAGTTAGTATAGAAGTTTCTGGTTTAGAACCTGGCTCAATTCATGGTTGTCACATTCATGAAAAAGCTGCTTGTGAACCAAACTTTGGTGCGGCAGGAGGACATCTAGATCCAGGACCATATGGGATGTCTAACCCAGATGCAAATCACCCTTTTCATATGGGAGATTTGCCAAATCTAGTTGCTGACGCTCAAGGAGTTGCAAAAATTCAATATCGTACAAGTAGGATTACTCTTTCAGAAGGTCCATTGTCTATCTTTGATGAAGATGGTAGCGCAATTATAGTGCATGTTGATCCAGATTTAGGAACAACAGGTCAAAAGGGTGGGGCTGGAGGAGCTCGATTGGCTTGTGGGATAATTGAAAAACGGTAATTAAGAACTGTTATAAAGACAAGTTTATTTCAATTGATTTGTTTTTTTAAAAAACCCACTCTTTTTGTCTTACTAGTATTATTTACTAGTAAATTATTTTCACAAAATCTTCAATTACATTATGATTATGCTAAAGATCGTGAATATTTTACATCTACTTTAGAGTTCTACCGCCCTGATGACAGAGGCGCTACTTTTTGGTTTGTAGATTTTGATTACAATGAATTAGGTAATAGAAGCGCATCTTTAGCATATTGGGAAATAGCCAGATATTTTAATCTCTCATTAAAAAAAGGTCTTTCTGCAACTATACAATTTAATGATGGTATAGCTCCTTGGGGGCGGCTAGGCCATATATGGTTAGCTGGTTTAGCTCATCCAATTAATTTAGGAGCCATATCAATATCAACAGAGTTGCTCTACCGATCGTCATATCTATCAAAAGGATCTGATGCTCAGCTTACGTTTGTTTACTCTTTTGACTTTTTAGGAGGGAAAGGTCATTTAACAGGGTTCGCAGATATATGGTCTGAAGCTAAAACCAAGAGATCAAATAAAACAATCGTATTTCTTTCTCAACCACAGGTATGGTTTGAATTATTAAATAATATATATATAGGCGGAGAGGCAAGAATTTCCCAAAACTTTCTTCCACAAAAAGGGCTACAACTCTATACTACTATTGGGGTAAAATGGAAGATGTAAATAGGGATTTATAATTATTCATCAGCTTGATCATATGCTTCATAGTAAGCCGCAACCATTTCAGGGTCATAAGCCATTTCCAAGTCTTCATATCCCCAAGAACCATAGGAGGCATTATTATCAACCTCTAATTCTTCCGGCACCGCTTTTGTCGAATTCCTAGAATTCTTGTATGATGAAGAGTCTACTTTTGGGGGAGTTGACTTATAGCTTCTAAAATAAAATAGTAAAAGACCTGGTGTCATTGCTAATAACAATAAAATAAATGAAACTAAAGCAGAGTCTGGTTGAATATGATAACCTCCCCACATATCTTGGCTAATAGCAGTATCCATGAAAAGAGAAATACCTACTAGAAAACCAAATATAATTAATACAAGGGGGATACGTGAGGTTTGATTATTATAAATATTTAAAAAAGCTAACCAAACAAATAGGCTAAAGGTAAGAATTGCCATTGCAAATTTGAATTCGCCACCAAACATAAATAACAGATAGCCCCCTATAGCCATGACAAAGAGGAATGCACTGAAAAGTGATCTAATCGTCTTATTCATTTTTATTATGGTTTATTCTACCTCGGACGTAGGAACCAATACCAAATATTGTAATAACTGATAAAACAGACAAGCCCAAATTGTTTTTTTTTAATTTAAGATTTCATATTCCGCAATTTATAAAATACTCTCTATATTCCCCTGAGACTTAATAATGAGGAAATCTAAATCATGAAAAAAATTGGTGTTGTGGGTGTGGGTCATTTAGGACAACGACATCTAGAAAACCTATTGAAGCTTAAGAAGAAAGCGTTTTGTTCTGGCTTTTTTGACAATAATAAAGAAACAGCGGCACAGGTGGAAATAGAAACGGGTGGAAAAAAGTTTAATTCGATTCATCAATTGCTTGACCACAGTGAAGCTATAATTATTGCTGTTCCAACATCATACCATTATAAAGTAGCGAAATTATGTCTTGAGGCTGATAAACATGTTTTTGTAGAAAAACCTATTTGTACAAATATAATTGAAGCAAAAGAGTTGATAAAGTTAGCTAAGAAAAAAAAGTTAATACTTCAAGTAGGTCATGTAGAAAGATTAAATCCAGCCATTCTGACTCTTAAAGAAACAGATATTCCACTTGAACCTAAATATATAGAAACACATCGTCTTGCACCTTATAGAATTAGAGGAACAGAAGTTCCTGTAGTATTAGACCTTATGATTCATGATCTTGATGTAATTCTATCTCTTGTTAATTACCCGGTAAAAAATGTCACAGCAACAGGGGTTTCAATTATGACAAATTCTGTAGATATAGCAAATGCCCGAATTGAATTTAACAATGGTTGTGTGGCAAATATTACATCAAGTCGTGTTGCCAAAGATTATGTTAGAAAGCTTAGGTTATTTGAACAAGAAATATACATCACCATCGATTTTTTACAAGGTTTAACAGAGGTTTATAAGGTTATGGACTATAATAAAAATTATAAAAAGGGGCTTATTTCTGCTCCATTAGAAGCAAATGGCGATAGTAGACAGATTGTTTATGAAAAGCTTGACCAAAAAAAAATCAATGCATTAGCTTTAGAATTAGAAAATTTTATTGCGGCAATTGTTGGTGATGAAGAGCCAATTGTTTCAGGCCATGAAGGATTAGAAGCTTTGAAATTAGCTTTGGAGATTCAAGAAAAAATCGAATTAAATCTAAATATATGAAGTGAAAGGGAATATTAAATGGATGTACGTGAATTTATATTTAAGAAAAGAGGCTATACCCCAATTCCCTTAGGTATAGTAATTATTTATTTTTCAGAACTGCAGTTTTTCTTAATGTTTATTGGGGGAACAATAATTTTTTTAGGAGAATTTATAAGGTTGAAAAGTATAAGGTATGCTGGTGGCTCTACAAGAACTACATCGGTTGGAGCACCTGAATTATGTTCAGATGGACCATATTCACATGTTCGAAATCCTTTGTATTTAGGAAACATAATAATTTACATAGGGATTGTAATATTTTCAGGAGGAGGAGATTTATTGTTTGAAATTCTTGTTGTTACGCTAATTTTTTTTATAATACAGTACAGTTTAATTATATCGCTTGAGGAAGAAGTTCTCAAAAAGAAATTTGGTAGAGAATATGATATTTATTCTAATTCTGTACCACGATTGATTCCGCTGATATTACCTTGGAAAGGTAGAACAATTATAAACCCTAGATCTTGGAGAAAAACTTTAATGATTGAACGAAGAACTTTACAAAGTATGTCTTTTTCTCTATTGTTAATATTGTTACGCGAATTTTTCAAATAATATGGCGAAAGCAAAAAACATTGTAATTATAGCGGGAGAAGAATCTGGAGATATTAATGCTTCCGGTGTAATAAAAGCTATGCAAGACAAATCACCCGAATGGAAGTTTTTTGGAATAGGCGGGAGAAGATTATCTGATGCTGGCCTTGAATTAATAGAACATATAGAGAATATGTCGGTTATGGGTTTTGCAGAAATTCTCATGCACTATAATTTTTTAAAAAAAACCTTTAATAAAATGTTAGATGAAGTTGACAAGCGTAAGCCCGCCCGGGCAATTCTTGTAGATTATCCAGGTTTCAATCTTCGTTTTGCTAAAGAAATGAAAAAAAGAAATATTCCTGTAACTTATTTTATTAGTCCTCAAGTGTGGGCATGGAAAGAAAATAGAATCTCGACTATTATAGAATGTGTTGATCAAATGATATGCATTTTCCCTTTTGAAAAATCATGGTACAAGGAGCGTGGAGTGGATGTACATTTTGTTGGCCATCCTCTTATGGACAAAAGGAATCCAACTTTTGGAAAAAGTGAGTTTATAACTAAGCATAATATTCCCCAAAACAGTCAAATAATTGCTCTTATGCCTGGCAGTAGACAACAAGAAATAGACAGGCATCTTCCAATTATGATTTCATCGATTATACAATTAAATGAAAAATTTGATATAATCCCAATACTTGGATTGGCTCCAGGAGTGAAACTTTCTTCACCTATTCCAACAAATATAAAAATTGAATGTGATAAACCTGATGAAGTGTTACGTCACAGCAAAATTGGTTTAGTTTGCTCGGGTACTATATCATTACAAGCTGCTTATTATACTATTCCTAGTGTTGTTATATATAGAATGAATCCAATGAGTTGGGTATTTACTAAAGCTCTATCTAAAGTAAAATATGCTTCTATGACAAATTTAATTGCTGAGAGAGAAATTCTACCTGAACTGTTGCAAAAAGCTGCTACACCAGACAATATTTCATCTAGGCTTGTTAAATGGTTAAGTTTTGAAGAAGAATATTGCAGAATTAAAGATGGATTAAAACTCGTAAGAAATAAATTAGGAAGCCCGGGCTGTTCACAAAGAGCGGCACAACTTATCTTTGAAACCCTTTAATATTATATCTAATCTAAAATTTGATTTATTTGCTTTTTTTGGATTTTGGTTACTTAAGATTATTTTTTATTTAAATAAGCGTCAAATCATATTTCAATCCAATTGGGATTCAGCCCAATTAAAGGACCGACCTATTTTAATATGTTGTTGGCATGGTCGCCTTTTATTTCCTGTATTTCATTTGCATAAAGAAGGCTGTTATGCTCTTGCCGGCCTTCACAAAGATGCTGAAATTATTGCAAGAATTGCGAACAAACTTGGTTGGAAAATGTTAAGAGGGTCTAGTAGTAGAGGAGGTGTGCGTGTTTTCAAGGAATTATTAAAAGTTTTAAATAATAAAGGTAAAGTATTTTTAACGCCAGATGGTCCTAAAGGACCTCAATATCAATTAAAAGAAGGAATTATAAAGAGTGCAATTAATTCGGATGCCATTGTTTTGCCATTATCTGGCCAAGCTAGCTCAATTTGGAAAATAAAAAATTGGGATGAATTTGTTATTCCCAAACCATTTGGAAATATTGTTCATATTTTTGGCACCTTAGTTGATGTTAGGGATTATGGATCAGTTGATGAATTTAGATTGGCAATAAAGAATGAAATGGATAACACTCAAGCCAATGTCGATGCATTTTTTAATTAATAAATTTAGATTTATTTTTCTACCTTTTTCTTTTCTTTACTGGGGAATTACAATATCACGGAATTTTTTCTATTCCATCGGTTTTTTTATATCCAAACGATTGACTGTTCCTACTATTAGCGTAGGTAATATTACTATTGGAGGAACGGGTAAAACTCCAATTGTTATAGCAATAGCGCAACTACTATTAAAAATGGATAGGCATCCCGGTATTATTAGTCGTGGCTATGGACGAAGAAGTACAGGCTGCGTACCAGTTTCAGATGGAAGAAGGTTATTAGTACCTTGGGAAGAAGCTGGTGATGAACCATTTATGATAGCCAAAAAATTGCCAAGTGTACCTGTAGTAGTCGATGAAGAAAAATATCGAGGAGCAAATTATGCTATTGAAAAATTTAATGTGGATATAATTCTACTTGATGATGCATTCCAACACCGTTCTGTTGAAAGGGATTTAGATATAGTGCTTTTTAACAGCTGTGATCCTAAGGAGTATTATCGAATGTTGCCTTACGGACGACTTCGTGAACCGATTCGATCAGTTCGAAGGGCTGATTTTATTATTTGGAGTAGAGCAGATCAAAAGTCCCCGTCAAATTCAATTAAAAAAGCATTAGACGTAACAAAGTATAAACAAATAAAGACAGGACTTAAAGTGGAAAGTACAACAAATTTGAAAGGCAAGAAGGTTTTTGCCTTTTGTGGTATTGGTGACCCTAATTCATTTTATAAGATTTTACAAGAACAAGGGGCAAAAATATTAGAGTTAAAGATTTTTCCGGATCATCATAATTATAGCGTTGGTGAAATAAATAATTTGAAAATGAAAGCGGAACAATTAAAGGCTGATTACATAGTTACATCTGAAAAAGACTGGGTAAAAATTTCTCATTGGAAGGAAGATTTAAATCTTATTACTCCTATCCCAATTAAACTCAATTGGTTTAATAATTCTGAACAAGTAATTATTGAAAGAATAAAAAGTTTATTACATTAGTTAATTGCTGCAACAGCTGTAAACATTGTGCCAACAAATGCAAGTAATAACGGCCAGCTAGTAGACACAAATTGTTGAGAAGAGGGGTCTTCAAAAACGTGTATTTGAAATTCATGAGAGTTAGTTGCTCCCCTATCGTCAACAGCTGCTAACACAATATCGTTTATACCTCGCTGAGCCATACGTGGTTTCCATCTTAACATTCCTGTATCAGGATCAAAGCGAGCATATTTTGGAATTTTTATCGGCCTAAGCTTCACAGCATCACCATTTAGATCCTCCACAACCATTCTATAACGATATTCAAAATTTGTAAGAGCAACTGGTTTCGGTTGTGTTAAAACATTAGGAGCAATATTAACAAAAAGACGCGTTTCTTGAATGTCAGTAGTATACCCATCACTAAGTTCAACAGAAAATAATCGACTATTTATTTGGGAAGAAGTTGGGTTCCAAGTAATTCTCCCATCCCTACTAATTTGCATTCCTTTAGGTGCTCTTAATAATTCGAATGATAAATCTTTATCAGAATTTTTATCCTCTACAACAACTTTATATTTATACAATTCATCAACACGGGCTATTTTCGGAGCGGTTGATATTATAGTAGGTGGGTGATTTATATATAACTCAAAACTCTGTTCATCACGAGTATATCCATCACTTACCATATAAGTAATTGTATGAGTGTCATATTGATTAGTGTTGGGTGTCCAAGATAGTGTTCCAGAATGTTCATCGATAAACATTCCATCCGGGAAATCAAGAAGGCTATACCTAATAAAGGGAACTCTATTGACAAGAACTTTAGGTGGCTTCCCTTTGTTGCCTTGGAAAAAATGCCACAGAACATCTTTAATCTTAACTGTACGCCCACCAACTCTATTAATGATTACAATTAACTTATCGTCTTCATAGAAAACATTTTGTACATATCTTTTAAGATTAATTCTTGCAACAAGATTTTGGCTATTCTGATCAGATTCTTTTTCAAAATCAATAAGGATACTTTTTTTTGAATTAAATTCACCGATATATCTATCAATATTTTCACGATATACATCATCTTCAATCTCAATCGAGTACACTCGACTATCCTTTATAGAATTGATGGCAGTTATTTTTGAGAAAGACATTAGAGACCCTTCATTCAAATCTTCAATTCCTATGTCATATAAATATGGTTCTCCAACGGTTCCTAATGTTGGAGGTTCTGAAATAATTTCGATGGGGGCATTGACAAAGAAATCATATGATTGTATGTGAGACATATGCCCATCTGAGATTTCAAGCTCGGCAGTTGATAAGTCTAAATTAGCTTCATTTGGGACCCATAATATGCGACCAGTAGATGGATCAATTCGCATACCCACAGGAAGTGAAATAGGTTCATATCTAATAATATCAAATTCATTAGGATCATCTATGATTAACTGAAAATCAAAAGTGTCGTTTAAGGCAATATTTGTCATTAAATCAGGCACTGAAGAAAGAATCGGCGGATGATTTACAAAAATAGAAACATATTGCGTGTCAATAGCAATGCCATGATTTGCTGTAACTACAAATTTCTGCGTATCTATCTGAGTGCTTTGTGGTGTCCAGGTTATCAACCCTGTATTATCTACCATCATTCCATAAGGAGAATAAACAAGATTATATAGTAATTCATGCTGTTTTTCCTCAGGCATATGGACATTTAGATTATATCTATACTCTTCATTAATAGTAGCTGTTCGTTCAGGCAATGAAGTGATAACTACTTGCCCTCGAGAATATAGTTGAAGGTTTTGAACGTCTCTATCAAAACCATCGGAAGCTACTATACGAACTTCATAAATATTTATATGTGAAGCATCAGTTTTCCAATTTAACAAACCTGATTGATCAATTTCCATGCCTGAAGGCGCTTTTTCTAAGGAATACCGTATAAATGCATCTTCATTTTTGTCTTTAGTATCAAGTTGATAAATAAAGGGCTCACCTGCAACAAACTCTGTTTGATCCGGTTGTGATACAATAGATGGGGGATCATTTACATATATCCAAAAACGCGATTCAATAGTTGCTAATTCCGGGATTACTTGATATGTCACGACACCCTCTTCATCTGTTGTCAAAATATCTACGGTTTCTCCAACTTTCATTTTTAGTAGAAAAGAAAGTTGATAGGCACCCAATTGTAGATCATCAGGCACCCATTCAATGGAACGGGTATCGTAATGAAAGTACATTCCTCGAGGAGGAGGCTCTATCCAACGAAAACTAAAAAACTCCCTATCATCTTCTTCAGGAATAGTATAAGCAAAGGTTTGGTTAACTGGGAGAACATAAGTTGGCAGTATACCAATTGGGAGAGGTTGACCTTCAGCAGGTGGAATTATTGGCATTTCTTCAATAGTTTCTTCAATACGAGCTTGAGGAATATATGTGTCAACGAGAATTTCTTCAGGATATTCTGGTAATGAACCAAATTCAAAATAAAAAATCTCACTTTGTTGGCCAGTCCACCCACCTGCTATTACAGTACCGAGATAAATATCATCTACAATTTCAGGAACAACAGAAAATATCTGGGGCCCATCATTTTCTTCATTTGCTCCAATTGAAAAATACTCATTTAACGGTGGTTCTCCTTCTTTAGCCCCATAAGAGACGGTAATTACTCCTTGTTGGCCACTTATTAATAGTAAGTCATTAATATCGTCCTGATTAAAGTCAGCAATTTTTAAATCTGAAAGAGGGCCTGCATCGATGCCAAGTTCTTCAATATTAATTCCTAAAGAATTCATTGACAATGATAGAACGTGACCAGATTGGAAGGGTATAAGGATATTATCTACTTCATTATTATTCAAATTTGTTAAATTAATTGATCTTGAAAGTATATTAGACATACCAGGGATTCTTTGCATTTGATCAGGGCCAATATTTAAGATCCCATTAGAATTAAAAAATGTTTGTATTCGTAACACATTTTTTTCTGGACTAAATGCAATAATATCAGAAAGTCCATCTCGTCCAAAGTCAACACCAGCAACATGAATATCACCAGCACTTGTAGAAAAATCAGAAAGGAGAAAAGTAAGGACTTCATTGAAAATTTCTTGGCCATTATTTTCTTGGATGTCAACAATTGTTATTACTGATTCTGGACCACTAAGAGCAATTGCCACTTCTTCTTTCCCATCTCCATTAAGATCCACAATGTCTATATTATTAATTAATTGACGACTATCTGGAGATGTAAGAGCTGAAGAAATAATTGGCGAACGAGAAAAACTTTCTTGTTCCCAATTATAGACATAAATAATACCTTGGGTTAAATCTGAATTTTCTGAGACTTGTACATTCGCAGCTAATAATAATTCGTATGTACCGCTACCATTAAGATCTGCTAGACGGACCTCAACTATTTCACCATTTATGTTTTGGGGTGAATCAACATTCCAAATTAGTTGAGGAAAACCTAAATCATCAATTTCATAATAAGCTATACGTGATAAAGGTTCAGAAGTTTCTGAAGTTTCTTCAAACGCCAAAAATTCCACAAGATCATCATTATCTAAATCAAAAACTCCGTCTATATGTATAATTTGGAGATTTTGACCTTTGGAAAAATCACAAAGAACAAAAATCAATAAAGAGAATGTAAAATAATGTTTGATTTTATTCAATTACAACCACCTTAAAAGTTACTAATTCAACTTGTGTTGTCGAACGGACCGAAACACCTTGACCCCGAACTTCATCTACAATCGGTCGACTGCCTCCTCCTTGGATCATAATTTGAAACTCAAAATTTTGTAAACCAACTTGATCTTTAGAGGGTGTCCATATAATATTTTTTGTTGTTGAATTATAAAATGCACCCTCAGGCAGTGAAACTTTACGGAATTGAGCCAATGTTCCTTTAGATGGTACAACGGGATAATTAAATTGTTGCCCTACAAAGGCTGTATCAGAAGTAATCATATTTTTTTTAGGATTATTTCCAAGATTAGATAAAGAAATCTGTTTCATCTTCCCTGACCTACCTAATAATGTTGATCCTGTGGTGGAAGAAGTGCTTAATTCTTTGTTAACGGAAGATATACTTACTGGTTTTAATTGTCCAGAAATGCCGTTAACTATATTGGACGAATCATTTTGAGAGCTACCGATTACTGGAACAGCAGAAAGGCGCATTGTTGCTATATTATTTTGATCATTTGTTTGTTTTAAATCTGTTGGCTCATTAATAACAGACTTAGATTCAGTTACAGGGGTTTTGCTTAGGGCTAAATTTTGCAGATTATTACTACCTATTCCTAATTCAGCTCTAGTTAGCAATATATTGTTAATATCGGATTCTGTTAATGGATTAGAAAATTGAAACAAACTTGTTTTTTCTGAATCTACGTTTGTTAAAAAAAATTTAGAACCTTGTTGTTTTAAAGCAAGTACAATGCCTGAAGAAAAAGGGAGAATAAGTTCATCCAAACCATCTGAATCAATATCGGCATTTATTAGCCCACTAGGAATTAAACCTATAGGATTTCTTTTATCAAATGGGTATGGTACACTTGCGGAAATTCCTTTAGAAAGTCCTTCTGAGTTGTTTAAGAAAATATGGAGTTTCATTATTTTTTCTTCAGGGGTTAAAGCAATTATATCCTGAGAGGAATTCCCATTATAATCAAATTTTGTAATATAGATGGGAGCATATCCTATACTTATATTTTGTGCAATAAGTGAAGTAATTATATCAAAAGTTTCGTTTTTTGAAATAGTATTAATAGATATAGACCTTATAGGGCTACTTTGTGCAAAAATAACTTCATCTTGTTTTTCCTTAAAATCCAAGTCTAATAAGGAAAAACTTGATGGACGTACCCGCAAACTATCATTTAAAGCTTTGAATGTGAACATAGGTTCAGGAGAAAAATCGATTTCAGTCCAAGGAAAAGCTTTTAACCAAAATGGCTCATCGGATCCAAGCCCTAAAAAAGAAGAGCGACTTAACAAAACAATATCAGGTAGAGCATTTCCATTAATGTCTCCAATTTCAGCCTTTATAATTTGATCTAAGGTTGTGTAGCGCCACAACTCTATATGAGAGCCAAAATCATCAATTTCATAGAATACAGCACTAGACGGAAAATTGTCATTAAAGTTTTGTTTTTCTAATGCAAGAAATTCACTTAAGCCATCTCTATCAAAATCAAATGTTGGGCTTAAAGAAACCACGTTTTTTTGACCTAACATAAATGACGTAAAAATTCCTACTGCACAAAGAGTGCGGACAACGTTCATTACAGAACGTGACAGAAATGAGCAATGCTCAGCTGTTCGCGTTAAATAACACATTTTTACCTTACCTCGGCTAAATATAAGGAAGAAAGACAAAAAGTTGAGCTCTCTCCCTGAATGAATATATTTGGGCTCCTCGGCAAAACCAAGAAAAATTCCCTATATTATAATTGGGACTTGTTCTTAAGATCATCAGAAAGTTAAATTGGGTTCTCGCTAATCCGAGGTGAGTATGATATGCGCAAAAAAATGACAACAAAATTCTTTACATGCATTCTGCTAATGCAGGCACTTTTGTTTAGCCAAGAAGATTATTATCCCCCTGAGTCATTTTATGGTGGAGGAGTAGGTTTTAGCCAAATGTTTCTTTTTCAAAATTTAGGTGAGTTAAAAAGTTTTGAAATGTTGGGTGATAAAAATAGTTTTGGTTTTGATCTTACAAAATTTTCCTCACCGTTCATTCTTTATGGAGGAGAAGGTTTCTCTAATATCACAGAAAAAATTAGAATAGGTGGTTTTGTAGGTACAAACAGTATTATGCGCACAAAAAAAACAACTCTTTTTCTTGATAAAAACGGTGATGGTCAATTAAATGTTGATAATGATGAACAGGCATCAACATATACATATGATTCTCAAGCAAAAATATCTCTTTGGCTGAGCGGAGCAACTATTGAATATCTCTTCCCAGTTTTTAGAGGTTTAGAATTATCTATTGGTTCAATGTTTGGTCTTGGCCGGTTAAATTTAAATATTGCTCAAACGGCTGTTAGCCCTTCTTGGCAAAACCAATTTATCCCAGCATTTAAATTAGATTCCACCTTAATTGAAGTAACGGATGAAAACTTAGATGGTACAATAACTGATGCTGATTTATCATTTTATGAAGAAAATAAAATATTTTCCGGGACATCAAGAAAACTAACTGGATCAATGACATCAGTTTCTGGAACTTTTATGAATATTCAACCTTTTTTAGGAATAAAATTACAACTTTTAGATAGGATGGGTCTTAGATTGACAATCGGCTTTAATACAGGAACAATAACTGAAGAACAATGGAAAACAGAAAATGGCACTCCAATTACTGATTCTCCTGAAACTGTTCTTGGCTCAATGGCGCTTAGAGCAATGATGTATTTTGGTTTATAGTTGCAGTCCCTAATAACTATAGTGTAAACTTGCTTTAGAATTATATATCGTACAGAACTATGATTGCACATAAAGAAATAAATAAAAAACACAATTTTGCATTAATTGTTGCTCTTGCAGTTTTTATGTTGACCGCTGCGTTTATTGGTCCATCAGCTTATGTAAAAGCTGTTAATATCTATGATAAAATTAGAGTCCTAAATCAAATCATTTCTATTGTTAATGAAAACTATGTAGAACCTGTTAATTGGGATGAGGCCTTAGATGGTGCATTCCTTGGTATGCTTGATGAATTAGATCCACACTCATCTTATATTCCAAGGGATCACTTAGAGGGAATTACTGAACAATATCACGGGAAGTTTGAAGGTATTGGTATAGAATTTGATTTATTGGGAGGTTATATCACCGTTATATCTCCTGTAGTAGATTCTCCTTCTGATCGCGCAGGGCTTCAGCCAGGAGATAAAATAATTTCAATTGATGGGAAGGATGCATTTGGTATTTCCCGAGAAGAAGTATTTACAACTCTTAGAGGTCCAAAAGGTAGCGCGGTAAAAATAATGATCAAAAGAACTGGTGTTGAAGATCCTTTTGAAGTAGAAATAATTCGTGATCAAATTCCAATTTATAGTCTTGTTGCATCTTTTATGATTGATGATGAAACAGGTTATATGCGTCTTACAAGATTTGCTTCCACAAGTGCTGAGGAAGTCTCAGAAGCAATAAACACTCTTCGATCAAAAGGGATGTCAAAACTTATTTTTGATTTAAGAACCAATAGTGGAGGCTATTTGGAGCAAGCTGTTAATATAGCAGATCTTTTTATTACTTCTAATGACACGCTTGTTTTTACAAATGGTAGAAAACCTGATATGTCGGAGGTTTATACAGCTAATCGGAATCAAGGTTACGGAGATTTTGCTATTATTGTTTTAATCAACCGATGGTCAGCTAGTGCAAGTGAAATTGTTGCTGGTGCAATCCAAGATCTAGATCGAGGTCTAGTAGTGGGAGAAACTAGTTTTGGAAAAGGATTAGTTCAAAGACAATGGCCTCTAAAAGATGGCTCAGCTCTTCGTGTAACTATTGCACGTTATTATACTCCAAGTGGTCGTTTAATACAGCGTCCGTATGATAAAGGTAATAGAGACTATTACCAGGATTTTGGCAAAAAAGATCGAGAAGAAGTCTTAGACTCACTGAGAATTGGAAAGCCAAAATATAAGACAAAAAAAGGCAGAGAAGTTTTTGGAGGAGGAGGAATTTCGCCTGATATTCACATTCCTTTGATTGAATATAATGCTGAAACTAATAATCTGTTAGGAAACCCGAAAAGATTAACCTTCAATTGGGGGACTGGATTTGCAAATGAGAAAAAAGGAAATTGGAAGAATGTTCATCTTTTCAATCAAGAATTTCAAGTAACAGATGAAATTTTAAATGATTTTTATTCATTTGTTGGTGAAAAAGAGGTTATTTTCGATAAGGGAGACATAGGATCTGATAAGGCTTATATCAAATCTGTGTTAAAAGCTGAAGTAGCTGGAGCTATTTGGGGGAGGTCGGCATATTATAATGTATTAGTCAGCAATGACCCCAACATAAGATCAGCCTTACCACATTTTGAAGTTGCAAAAGAGTTCCTTAATGCAAATTAGTGTGGCTAATATTCTTTGAAGTTTTTATGAAAGGTAGTTTGACATTCCTTGATGGGAGCATTATTTTCTGGTACGTTTATGAGGTTTTAGTAAGGAGAATATGGTAATGGTACAGTATTTTTTAGATGGGGGTCCTTTTATGTACCCTATTCTTGGTCTTTTGATTTTTGGTTTAGGGTTTGGTATTGAAAGGGTATACACTCTCTTTCGAGCTTCAGTGAATGCTAAAAAATTCATGGATAGTATTCGCACAGCTTTACATGATGAAGGTCATGATAAAGCATTAGAGATCTGTTCAAATACTCGTGGTCCTGTTGCGGAGGTATTTCACGCTGGCTTAAGTCGGGCTCATCGCGGTATAGATGCTGTAGAGAAAGGTATAGAGAATGCTGGGACTATAGAGATGGCATTTCTTGAAAAAAACATGGTTTGGCTGAGTACAGTTGTAACTTTAGCTCCAATGTTAGGATTTACAGGAACTGTGGCTGGTATGATTCAAGCTTTTGATGATATAAAAGCAGCAAACGATATATCTCCGGCTGTTGTAGCTGGTGGTATCTCTATAGCACTATTGACGACGCTTTTCGGATTAGTTGTAGCGATAATTATTCAGACATTTCAAAATTTTCTCATCACAAGAGTTGATAAATTAATTATTGACATGGAGGAAAACTCTGTTCTTTTATTAGACGAGTTAATTGAAATGAAAGGTGATGATAAATAGGCTGATATAGCTATTGGAATTATGAAAAAACGAGTAAAAGCTGGAGAAATACCAAGTGGGTCCATGGCGGACATTGCTTTTTTACTACTAATTTTCTTTCTTGTTACTACAACAATTGATATGGACAAAGGTCTCGGTTTAGTTCTACCCCCTAAAGGTGAAGAGAAAGAAATACCCAAAAAGAATATAGCAAATATTCTCATCAATGCTAGAGGCGATGTTTTATTAGATAAAGAACCTCTTCAAATTAAAGATATTCGACAGGTGGTAATAGAAAAGATGGCTGCTAATGACAAACTTATTTTTTCTGTGAAAACTCACCCAAAAGCTAAATATCAAGCTTACGTAGAAGTCTTAGATCAGTTGAAAATGGCAAATGCAACTCGGATTTCTATAGCGGAAACAGAACAATGAAGTTTGCAGCCAAGACTAAAGTATCAGGAGATATACCTACATCATCTATGCCAGACATCATTTTTATGTTGCTTATTTTCTTTATGGTAACAACAGTGCTCCGTGAATATGAGGGTTTGAATGTTTTTTTACCACAGGCTAGAAAGATTGAACGATTAGAATCAAAAAGGCACACCTCGCATATTTTTATTTCTAAAGATGGAATGATCTCTATTGATGATAAAATCATTCCTATTGATAATGTTAAGCATGTGATGTATGACAAAAGGGTCGCAGATCCGCAATTAACGGTTTCTCTAAAAGCTGATAGAGAAGCCTCAATGGAACTTATAAGTGATATGCATAATGAACTTAGAGAGGCAGATGCGTTAAAAATTAATTATTCATCGAAAACAGCAGCACCTTTATGATTATTAGAAAAGATCCAAGTATATCTCTCAAATTACGCTATCCGATTATTGTGAGAATAACAACTCTTATATCAGTACTAATGCTCATCACCCTTCTTATCGCTTTTCCAAGGTTTGGTGTAAAAGAATTCTTAGAGAAGGAAATTCAAATTGAAATTGAACAATTTGATATTCCTCAAACTCAACAATTTGAATTGCCACCACCCCCTTCTCGTCCATCTATTCCTGTGGAGTCTGAGGATGAAGATTTAGCCGATGATGTTACAATAGAAGAAACTGAACTAGATGATTTTGTGGAATGGGATGCGCCGCCCCCTCCCCCCAATGAAGGGCCTCGTGTTAGGTTTATACCTTATGATGATCCTCCTGTACCACTAGGAGGATATGGTGCTATTCAGCGTAATATTATTTATCCCGAAATAGCGCAAGAAGCAGGAATTGAAGGAACAGTTGTGATTCAGGCTTTTGTAGATAAAAAAGGAAAAGTTACAGATACGGTTGTTTTGAAAGGTATTCCCAATACAGGCTTAAATGAAGCAGCCATGACAGCTATCACAAAAACAAAATTTAAACCAGCAAAACAACGTGATAGAGCTGTTGGTGTTTGGATCTCTATACCTGTTAATTTTCGTTTGAAAGGTTAAAAAATTCTTCCAGCTGAAGGAGGAATGTTATTTTAAATGGAGTCCTCTAACAGAAACAATAAATTAGCCACTAATTCTAGAACAGATAGATGGTGGTTTGAACCACTTTGGACGGGACTTGGCTTTCTTGCTTTTGTTACATACACCACGTGGTCGATGTTCCAAGCAGAATTTTATTGGTTTAGTGACAGCCAAGGAGGCTTTGGAGGGTATTTATCACCTTTTTATTCGCCACTGATTTTTATTAACCCAAGTGCTGCAGGATCTGCTTCTATTGATCATGCGTGGTTTGGATCATGGCCAACTTGGTGGCCAAAACTTATTCCTGCCTCACCAGCGATTCTTATTCTTATGGGACCATTATCATTTCGAATGACTTGTTATTATTACAGAAAATTTTATTACCGTTCTTATTTTCTTTCTCCCCCAGCATGTTCTGTAGTTGGTATTCCTAGAAAAGAGTATAAAGGAGAAACGGGACTTTTGATTATTCAAAACCTTCACCGGTATACAATGTATATAGCCATAGTTTTCATAGTTATTCTAACCTATGACGCGATAATGGCATTCTTTAGAAATGGCGATTTCGGTATAGGGGTCGGTTCAATTATTCTTATGATCAACCCCATTCTTCTTGCGGGATATACATTTGGTTGTCATGCACTACGCCATTTGGCTGGTGGAAATAAAAATTGTTTTTCCTGCCCAAATGGAAAACAAAAGATACGTTACCGATTATGGAAAGGTATTTCATGGCTTAATAGTCGTCATATGATGTGGGCATGGTTAAGCATGATTTGGGTAGCCTTGGCTGATATTTATATTAGAATGGTAGCTATGGGTAAGTGGATTGATTATAATACTTGGAGTATGTAAAAAGAGATGGATATCTCAGGAATAAAAATTATTGAACATGATGTTATTGTATTAGGTGCTGGTGGAGCTGGGCTACGGGCTGCTATAGAATGTTCAAAACGAGGGCTTAGTACCGCTTTGGTTTGTAAATCTTTACTTGGGAAAGCCCATACAGTTATGGCTGAAGGGGGCGTTGCAGCAGCACTTGGAAATGTAGATTCACGGGATCATTGGAAAGTACATTTTAGAGATACAATGCGGGGAGGAAAATTTCTTAATGTTTGGAGAATGGCTGAGTTACATGCCAAACAAGCACCAGCACGTGTACGTGAGCTTGAAGAATGGGGAGCAGTGTTTGATAGAACTAATGTGGGGCTTATTAATCAAAGGAATTTTGGAGGACACCGCTATCCAAGATTAGCGCATGTGGGTGATAGAACTGGCCTTGAGATAATAAGAACTTTGCAAGACCATGGAATTCATCAAGGTATTGATGTGTATATGGAGTGTACAGGCCTTGACTTTTTAAAAGACGGACAAAAGCTTTCTGGTATGGTGGCTATGTGGAGAGAGACTGGACAATTTATTATTTTTAAAGTAAAAGCCGCTATTATTGCTACTGGTGGTGGTGGTAAAGCTTGGAAAATTACTTCTAATTCATGGGAATATACTGGAGATGGTTATGGAATGGCATATGAAGCAGGGGCGCAATTAATGGATATGGAATTTACTCAGTTTCATCCAACAGGTATGGTCTGGCCACCTTCAGTTAGGGGTACATTGGTTACAGAAAGTGTTCGAGGAGAAGGAGGTGTACTGTTAAATAGTGAAGGTAATAGATTTATGTTTGACAATATACCTGATCGTTTCGCATCAGAAACAGCTGACAGTGAAGAAGAAGCAGCACGATGGCGTGCTGGAGATAAAAATGCGAGGCGACCGCCTGAATTACTTACTAGAGATGTAGTAGCCAGAGCTATACGAAAAGAAGTTAAAGCTGGAAGGGGTTCTCCACATGGCGGAGCTTTCTTAGATATAGCTTCTAAACGAACCTCTGAAGATATACAAAGAAAGTTGCCATCTATGTATCACCAGTTCAAAGTTTTAGCTGAATTAGACATTACTGTTGAATCGATGGAAGTCGGTCCAACTCTTCATTATTTTATGGGGGGTATACGAGTGGATGCTGATTCTCAGATGTCAATAGTTCCAGGGCTGTTTGCTTGCGGTGAATGTTCTGGTGGTATGCATGGAGCTAATAGATTAGGAGGAAATTCTCTTTCAGATCTTTTAGTGTTTGGAAAACTATCTGGAGAAGGAGCTGCAAATTATATTGAAAAAATGGATTCAGCTCCGACTATTGATAATGACCAGATAAAATTAATTATTAGAAACGCTACTGATATACTAAATCGAGATTCAGGACAAAATCCCTACCTTCTACATGAAGACCTACAAGAAGTTATGCAGAATAATGTGGGTATAGTGAGAACTAAAGAATTGTTAACAAAAGGTCTTGATAAAATAGAGAAATTAAAGGAATCTTTAAAAAAAATAAAAGCCGATGGAGCATCTCAATTTAATCCTGGATGGCACGAAGCAATTGCTCTGCGTAATCTAATTATAACTTCAGAAGCTGTTGCGAAAGCTGCTCTTATGCGAGAAGAAAGTCGTGGTGCACATACTCGAGTAGATTATCCTGGAGAGCAAAGTGATTGGGTAAACTATAATATTATTTTAAAGAAACACAGTGATGGTTCTATGATTTGTGAAAAAATTCAACGCAAACTACCAGAAAAAGATTTAGAACGTATCGCAAACCTTACAATTGAGGAGGTTGAGGCAGAAGTTGCCTCTAACAAGTAAGTTGGAAAAAAGAGAGTTTAAAATTTTTCGTGGCGACTCTTCTAATGGACAGATGATATCTTATAGTACTCAAGTTGATCAGGGAATGGTTGTGCTTGATGTTATTCATCGTATACAAGCAGACAGTGCAAACGATATGGCGGTAAGGTGGAATTGTAAGGCTGGTAAATGCGGATCTTGCAGTGTCGAAATTAATGGTAAGCCAAAACTAGCTTGTATGACTCGAATGAACGAGTATATTAATAACGAAACCATTTTTATTAGACCCATTCAAACATTTCCTATAATAAAAGATCTTGTGTCCGATGTTTCTTGGAATTATGAACAAAACAAAAAAATTGCACCATTTAAGCCAGATGAATCAAAGAAAGATAATAATGGCGATTATCGTATGATGCAGGAAGATGTGGACAGGATTCAAGAGTTCAGAAAATGTATTGAATGTTATTTATGTCAGAATGTTTGCCATGTATTACGAGACCACCAGAAAAAAGATAAATTTGTGGGGCCTCGGTTTATGATTAGGCTTGCTGGATTAGATATGCATCCTTTAGACACAAAAGATCGGTTGCCTGAAGTTAAAAATGAATTTGGTTCAGGAATGTGCAATATTACTCGTTGTTGTACAGATGTTTGTCCTGAAAATATTCAAATTACAGATAATGGTATTATACCAATAAAAGAAAGAGTAGTAGATAAATATTACGATCCATTAAAATGGATTTTTCGACGTCTAAAGAGAATCTTTAAATAAAATGGTCGTATTCAACTTTTTCAATATGGTATGCTATAGATAGTTAAAAATCGAATCAAAAAGATATGTTTTAACTATTACTTGTATAGTCGGATAAAAATTGTTTCTGATCAAGCCATCGATCTTTGAGAAATTGTTTCACTTCTTTTCCAGATTTGCGATACAATTTTTGAGTTGAAAGAGAAAAAGGCCCTTCATTCAAAAAATGTTCAGCAAAAGGTTCAAGAAATTGACTTTCATCAAAAGTTGTAAGCCCATCTATAGCTAGTAATAGAATCTTTTCGCATAAGTCTCTAATTTTTATTCCATCAAATATACTTTGATTAAAATTTAAAGAGGAAGCCGTAGTATTTAGAATGTTTCGTTTTGAAATTGACCAGTTTTTGCAAATTGAAAAAATATCATCTAATATTTTTGTAGATCTCAATAATCCTTTAAAAAAAGCGGCTGGTACAATTTCGTAGCCAAATGGCAAACGATCAGCTCCTCTAATTTCTAAAATATGTTTGAATCTTACTTGAGTAAAAATTTGACGTAGTGCAATCATTACATCAGAAGTTTTTATTTTGCGATGAGAGGCTATCAAACTAAGCCATTGTTCGATATTTCCGGGGAAAGTACTTACAGCACCATCTTGTTCGCATATGAAAATAGTAGGAGTTTTAAGAACATAATCACTATAATCATCAATCATTGATTTAATATTTGAAATATTATGATCAAAAAGACAATTGCTTCTATCTGGATCTGTATTTCTCCAAACAATTTCTCTAATATTATTGAGTCCAGAAGGAATTCCTCTAAAAAAAGGTGCATTAGAAAATATGAGCGCTGTTATAGGATGAAGACAGTCTGCTACAAAAGCCATTTTTGATGCTAATTCTAAAGATGTATAATCTAAGTTTATTTGAATACTAGCAGAATTAAGCATCATTTCATGACCAAGTGTTCCTGTCTCGCAAAAATATTTATGCATTAATTCATATTTTTTTTCTTTAATTATTTTTATCTCATTAGAATGTTGTATTGGTTCTATAGCGAAATCTGATAAAATAAGATTTTGTTCTTCAGCAACAATTAAGAGATTCTTAATATATTGTTTTACCTCATTATCTAACCATTTAAGTTGGGCATAAGGTTGAGAGCCACATTCTATTTGTCCCCCAGGTTCAATTGTTAATGAAGGATTTTTATCATTATAAGAATTTATTTGATCAATACGTGCAATCAAATCAGGAGTGGAAAAAACTTGCCCAGTATTTGCTGGCAAGCGAATGAAATTTTTATCATAAATGATATTTTCAATCTCCGCACCTATAGAAAGGTCATTAGCCCTCCGTAATTTGGAAGAAAATGTTTTGAATAAAGCCTCTTTGACCATTAAAGAATTAATATGATGATATAGCGGAAACCAATGTTTGTAATGAATATTTATGAATTATAGAGCTCAAGAATACGGCCTTTTTTTTATTTATAAAATAAAGAAACCGCCTATGGGCGGTTTCTTTATAGAGATCCTCTCTTTTTTGCGAGGAAGGGGTATCAGGTGTCGATAGTGACTTTTTTTTCTTTATCAGAAACTTTTTTAGTAAATAAGTCTCTAATATTTTTGGAAATAGTATCTTGAACAGGAGTTTCATTAAGAATTTGCTCCTGAAGTTTTAATAAACCTTCAATTAATGCTTCTGGTCTGGGTGGGCATCCTGGGACATAAACATCCACCGGAACAACAAGGTCTACACCTTTTAATACATGATAACCGTATTGCCAATAAGGCCCTCCACTAGTGGCACAACTTCCCATGGATACCACATATTTGGGATCAGCCATCTGCTCATACAATTTTTTAACTCTAGTTGCCATTTTTAAAGTAACTGTTCCTGCGACAATCATTACATCTGCTTGTCTGGGAGAGGAGCGTGGCATCATACCAATACGTTCTAAATCATGCCGAGATGCAGCTGTTGCCATCATCTCTATTGCACAGCAAGCAAGACCAAATTGAAAGTACCAAGGGGATGTTGCTCTAGCCCAGTTTACAAGTTTATTTAACGGAGCAACAATTATATCACCTAAACCTGTTTTTTCATCTTTGTTGTTAATCATAATTAATCTTTTATTTGTTTTGTAGCCAAATAGATTGGTTTATTACCCATAAAATCATGATGCGGTAGTATAGCATAACCTTGTTGATTTCGTGTTGGACAAGTAGAGCAGGAGGCTGAACCGTTGGAGCGATGCCTCACAATATCAAGAATTTTTTTGTCGGTTTCATCGGCTCCTGCCACCAATTCTTCATCTGTTTCAATATACCAACGTAGAGTAACTAAATATCGATACGATTTTTTCTCATCTTCTGCACTCATTAGGGTTTCCTTGGATTAATTGCTTCACTTTTTACAATACAAAATTTATGCAAAGACCTTGATTTCACAAATCTCTTTCATTGCAAATCGGGTTTTTTATAAAAGGTAAAAAAGATCAATATAAATTTTCCATTCTTGACTAGATAATACTCGCAGTTTAATTTAGATTTAAATTAAAAAGTTGCCATTATGCCAAAATCAAAGAAAAGACTTCCAGATATATCTCAAAAAAGCAATAGAAAATCAATTTTAAATGATCCGAATTTGAACAAAGGAACAGCTTTTACTGAAGAAGAACGAAACATTCTTAATTTAAAAGGACTCCTTCCACCAAAAGTTTGTAGCCAAAAAGAACAAATAATGAGAGTTTTAAATAATCTTCGTTCAAAGCCTAATGATCTTGAAAAGTATATTTTTCTTATTGGATTGCAAAATAGGAATGAAACTTTATTTTATAAAACTCTTATTGATAATATTGAAGAATTAATGCCAATTATTTATACTCCAACTGTTGGGAAAGCATGTCAAAAATATGGACATATTTTTAGAAGACCTAGAGGGTTATATATTACTTCAAAGGACAAAGGTAAGATTGTTGATATTTTAACTAATTGGTATTGAAGTTGCAAAAGAAGCCTATAGATCTATGATCACGTTACAAGAGAAGCCTAAAAATATACATGCTGATATTGAAAGTATGATATATACACCAAATTATATATCCTATTCCTAATAAGTATTATATAGTATAAATCAATCCACTGTTTTTTTTGATCTGAATTCGTCTCTTAGTTTAATTGCTTTGTCAAAAGCTTTTTCAGGCACCATATCACCACGGATATATGGATAGACAGTTTTAACAAGCTCTCTCCATTCTTTTAATTCATCCTCAGATACCTCATGAGAAATAAGACCATATTCTTCCATTACTTCTATTGCTTTATTATCAAGTTCGCGAATTTCATTTGTTAATTCAATTTCCGCTTTTTTTGATGCATTAATAATTAAAGTTTGAATTTCGGGCGCTATCTGGTCCCAAAGTTTTTTTTGCATGATGGTTCCACCCATCAAAGGTGCCCACCTCATATTAGCCATATGTTTTGCCCCTGCAAACCATTGTCCCCCAAGCGCCAGAAGAGGTGTCGTGTTAAATGCTGTAACCATGCCTGTTTGTAAAGCAACAAGGAGATCTGTGGCAGCAAGTGGTACAGGAGAAAAACCTAGATTTTCATGCATTGTCATATCTGATCCTTCATCTGCCCAAACAAATAATTTGTGTTTTTTTAAATCGTTAGGAATACGTATTGGTGATTTTGCAAAGTACCGAACCCAGCCAACCTCTCCCCAGTGGAGAAAAACATAACCTTTTTTTTCAAGTTTTTCTATAAGATCCGGTGTCATTTTTTCTCGAACATAATCTTTTTCTTCATCAGAATTATATAACATGGGAATGTGAGAAATTGCTGTGAATTCAGGAACAATATACGCAAGCCCTCCCGTTGATAATGTTGCTGCGTTTAACTGTCCAATTCGCATCTTACGAATAACCGCTGATTCGTCACCAGCAACTCCACCAGGATAAACAGTTAATTTTACCTGTCCTGCAGATTTGTCACGCCAGTTTTGTCCCATTTCTCTAAGTCTTAAATCCCAAGGAGAGCCGTGTGCAGCGAGTGTAGCAAGTTTTATATTAACTTTTTTTGCATTTATGGGTAAACATAAAAAAGCAGTGAAAACAATTATTATAGTTTTAATCATTGCATGAAAGTTAAGATAAGCTAGTCTAAAGGAAAAATTAAGTATTGAAAATAAAACTAGGACTATATAAAGGTAGTGGTGAAAATCTTCAGTACAATTATATTGTCTAGGCTTAACCATTAGCAATGATATGACTACAGGTAAAATTATTATATTAGTTAATCCTCAAGGAGGTAACAAAAAAGGCCCTAAAATAGTTCGTGATGTTGTTCCTATATTAGAAAATTCAAATATTAAGTTTGAAATTATTCAAACGGAATATAAAGGACATGCCGAAAAATTATCACAAGAATTAGATTTGGAAGAAGTGTGTGGTCTATGTCAAATTGGTGGGGATGGTACATTTCATGAACTAGTAAATGGCCTTTTATCGAGGGAAGATGGGAAGAAAGTCCCCTTGGGTTATATCCCCGGAGGAACTGGAAATTCATTTATGTATGACTTGGAGTGTCTTGAGCCACTTGAGGCCATTAAGCGAATTATAAAAGGTGAAACAAAACAAATTGATGTAGTTGAAGTAATGATGCCAAATGAAAAAATATTTTGTATAAATATTGTAGGCTGGGGAATGGTAACAGATATAAATATTGCTGCTGAAAAGTTGAGGTGGATGAAAGGACAGAGATATAATATCATGACAGTACTTCATGCTTTAAAATTAAAAAAGCGATCAGCACAAATATTGATTGATGATCAAGAAATAAATGGCAAATTCCTTTTTGCAATAGCTTGTAATACAAAACATACTGGACGTGGAATGAAAATGGCACCAAAATCGGAACTTAATGATGGGTTAATCGATTTAATTCTTGTTAGGAATGCTAGCAGAATTAAACTCTTACAAATGTTCCCCAAAATATTTGATGGGTCTCATATTGAAGACCCTATTGTTGAGTACTATCAAGTAAAATCATTTTCAATTATGCCATCGGATGATGAGTTTTTGAATTTGGATGGTGAACTAAAAGGAAAAACCCCTTTTTCTGCAAAAGTTATTCCTTCTGCGATTTCAGTATTTATTTAATGAAGATAAACAGAATACTACTATTAACAGGACTTTTTGTATTAGAAAGTGACATCTTATGCCAAACTTGGGAAGTTGTGCTGACTTCCGGCGACACTACAAGAGACCTTTCTTTCATAGAACTTCAAGGAGAAGTATTAATTGCTACAAGAAAAGGAAAAACTTTTTCAAATTTACAAACTATTGACATAAAACAAATTTATCAACTTAGATATTTGAAGAAGGAAAAAATTAGACCCTCTATAAAAACACAATTAGTAGGAATTGTTGGACATTCATTTGTTGGATATGCTGTTGGATATATGATGGGGAATATAGTGCTATGGTGGTTTTCATATGAAGATGTTGGTTCGTTAAAACTTTTAGGTCCACTACCTGAAGATATTAATAGCGGTCAAAAGCTAATTTTTGATATAGCAACTAATATTTCTTTTTTAATCGGTCTTTCTAGTGGTTATGACTGGAAAACAGAGGTTATGAAGGAAGAAAAAAATTATGATTTGACAAACCTTTCTGATAGTGAAAGAAGAGAATTTGTGCAATCAATAATTTGGCCTACACAATCTAATTGGATTAATGGAATATTTAAGAAGAATGTCAAGCGCCTGAAACAGCTAATAAAAAAAGATAGTTTACTTAATTAGCTTGATTTCAAAATATCAAAAAATTTCTCGATATCTTCTATGCTATTATATAGGTGTGGTGAAACTCTCATACAGTCACCTCTAATACTAACAAAAACATTTTCTTTTTTTAATTGCTGCAAAATTTTTTTAGGAATTCCTTTAGGAAATTGAATACCTATTAAATGACCTGCTCTCTTTTCTGATGGCATTACTTTGAGACCAATATTTTCTGCTTCTTCTCCAATTAAATTAGTCATTTGAACAAGAGTTTGATTAATATTCTCAATTTTCCATTCCAGTATTTTTTTTAATGCTGATATAGCCATGGGCATAATAGTAAAATTACTTCTTTCCCCAACATCAAACCTTCGAGCACCAGCTTGGAAAGTATCCTGATAATGAATTAAATGACTAAAATCCTGACTTTGTTGACGGTTAATCCACCCATGTTCTAAAGGCACTCCATGTTGCCATCTTGGCGCAACATAAAAGAAAGTTAAAGAATATGGTCCAAGTAACCATTTATAAGCTGGTGCGATAATAAAATCCGGATCTATATCGTAGATTGAAAGAGGTAAAACCCCAGCGGATTGAGCAAGATCAAGTACTATAGCGGATCCAACTTGTCGACATTTTTCAGATACAGACTTTATATCAATAATTGCACCATCTGTCCAATGACAGTTAGGAATGGCTACTACACTAGTATTATTTTGGATTTGTTTAATGAGATTATCGGTAATTGACCCATCTTTGCTACGTTTTGAAACGATTAATTTGGCACCTACACTTTTAGTTTTTTCAATCCAGCCATAATAGTTTGAAGGAAATTGTTTTTCCACGACGAGGACATTTGTACCACGTTTTATTGGAAGATTTAGGGTAGCTATTCCGACTCCATAACTAACGGAAGGAATTATTGCAATATCGTTTGATGTAGCACCAATAATTTTTGAAAAAAGCTCTCTAGCTACTTCTACTTCATTAAAAAAGTTTTCTTCTGTGATTTCCCATGGGGCTGTTTTTCGATAGACACCTTTCAGCCCTGCTTTCGTCACAGATTTTAATGAGGGAGATATATAAGCACAATTTAAGTAAACTAGATTGTTTGGAATATTAAATAGATGTTTTTGACTTGATATTAGCATGGCTAGAAAGTCTATAGAATATCGCAAAATTTATAATAAACATGCAACGACAAACCAAATTTAAGTTAGTAAATTCTTGTGGTGTACAATTCAGAAATAATAAGGAAATATAAATGAATAGTCAAACTATCCGGAATAAGCACAAGGAATACTTATTTGATGCTGTAAAAAATTATTATAAAGAACCTATTGTTGTGTCACACGCAAAAGGAACTAAAGTAAATGATTTGGATGGAAATTCATACCTAGATTTTTTTGGAGGAATTCTAACAGTATCTGTGGGTCATGCTAACGAAGAAGTCATTCAAGCAATTACTACACAGTTAAATCACTTAACGCATATTTCATCGCTGTATCCAACAATACCTGTTGTTGAACTCGCTGAACGTTTAGCAAAAATTGCACCTGGAAATCTTAACAAAGTTTTTCTTAATGCTTCAGGTACTGAAGCAGATGAAACTGCTGTTATGATGGCCCAACTCTATACAGGCAATTCAGAAATCCTTGCACTTCGCCATGGTTACTCAGGAAGATCCTTGCTCGCACAATCACTTACGGCCCAATCATCATGGCGTGCTTTGCCGACCCAAGTGTCAGCTGTTAAACATGCTTTAGCACCTTATTGTTATAGATGTCCATTGAAACTTAAACATCCTCATTGTGGAATGGCTTGCGCCGAGGATGTAGAAGAGCTAATTCGAACAACAACAACAGGTGAGATTGCTGGTATTATTGCTGAGCCAATTATGGGTGTTGGTGGATTTATTACACCACCAGATGGATATTTTAAATTAGTGGCTGAAATAGTTCGCAATTATGGAGGTGTTTTTATATCCGATGAAGTTCAAACTGGTTTTGGTCGAACTGGGACTCAATGGGGTATTGAACAATATGATGTTCAACCCGATATGATTACTGTTGCTAAAGGGATAGCTAATGGAATGCCTCTTGCTGCTGTTATTACTACTAAAGATATAGCGGTTACACTCAAAAAAAATACAATTTCAACTTTTGGTGGTAATCCTGTCAGTTGTGCTGCTGCGAGTACTACAATTGATATTATGAAAAAAGATAATTTGCAGGACAATTCTTTAAAAATGGGTGGAATCCTTCGCAATGGTTTAGAAAATTTGCAAGAGAAATATCCTAAGATTATTGGAGATGTCCGAGGAAAAGGTCTTATGCAAGGAATTGAGCTTGTAAAGGATGAACTTAAGGGGGACAGAACACCCAATATTGCAGCTACAGATCAATTTATGGAAGAGACTAAAAATCGGGGATTGCTAATAGGACGTGGAGGCATTTATGGAACGGCATTAAGGATTGCACCACCACTAATTATTAGTAAAAATGAAATCGAAGAAGCTTTGGATATAATGGATGATTCTTTTAAAGCAATAGGAGAATGATATGAAATATGGATATCAAAGAACAATAAATTATGATTTTGAAAAGGTCGATAAAAAAATAAGAGAAACATTAATGGAAGAAGGATTTGGAATCTTAACAGAGATAGATGTAAAAGAAGCCTTTAAAGAAAAACTTCAAATTGATTTTCAACGATTTAGAATTCTAGGTGCTTGTAATCCAATACTTGCACATAAAGCCCTTACTACTGAACTTGAAGTAGGAATGCTAATGCCATGCAATGTAGTAATATGGGAAAACTCAGATGGCAGTGTCACTTTATCTGCAGGAGATGCTGAAATCCTTCTATCTGTTGCGGAAGCTGATTTAAACTCTATTGCTTGTGAAGCGAACCAACGTTTACAGAGAGCTGTTGACGCAGTGTAATAAATATTAATCATGCCAATTTTTGATTATAAATGTAATAACTGTTGTGTCAAGTTTGAGGAGCTTATTCTATCTAAGAATGATGAGCCTGCAAAATGTCCATTTTGTAAAAACACAAAAATAGAAAAGATAATGAGTGTGCCAGCAGCTATCTCATTGCAATCTGAAACAAAGTCTGAAAGTGCTTGTCCATGTGGTGATAAGCAAGGTACAGGATTTTCTTGAACATAATACAACTCCCGGTCGGAAGTGGAAAAAACACATAATTTATTTTGAAAATTGAACATTATGGCATTTTATCCTTGCTGGCACCTTTGGGAGCCTTAGTCTTTGCCTTATGGAAAAAACAAATATATTTGGCACTCCTGTTTGGGTCGTGGTTAGGCTGTTTTGTCTTAAATAGCTGGAACCCTTTTTTTGCAACTACTGATACAATTGAAACAATAATTCATGTTTTTTCTAATACCGGTAATACTCGCATTATCATTTATAGTTTAGCTGTGGGGGGAACATTAACCCTCATAACCGCAACTGGGGGTGTTCGTGGATTCATTCATTGGCTTGAAAAACGAAAATGGGTAAAGAATGCAACACATGCACAGTTAGTACCATTTCTAGTGGGTTTATTAATTACTATAGAAAGTTCAATTACCTCTCTTATAGCGGGTACAATTGGCCGTCCACTTACTGATCAATATAAAATAAGTCGAGAAAAGTTAGCCTATATCTGTGACTCTACTTCGGCTCCAATTTGTATTCTTATTCCTTTTAATGGATGGGGTGCATTTATTGTTGGTCTATTGTCAGTTCAAGGTATAACGTCACCAGTATCTATTCTTTTCCAAAGTATTGCTTTTAATTTTTATCCAATAGTTGCCATTATGATAGTATTCGTTTGTATTATTTATAATTGGAATATAGGACCTATGTCTATAGCGGAAACAAGAGCGAAAGAAGAAGGAAAGCTTTTTAATGATAATGCTCGCCCATTGCTTGGAGATGACATTCTCGGTGTAAAGCCTTTAAAAAACATTAAGCCAAAAGCCTATAATCTAGTTGCTCCTTTAATAACCATGGTTCTTGTAATTATAATAGGAATTTATGTAACAGGTCGATTAAATATTGGAAATGAGGAAATTAACTTTTGGAATATAATTAAATTTAGTTCTGGATCTACAGCAGTATTGTGGTCAGTTATCATGAGCTTAATTGTAATAGCCATGCTAAATATTTTTAGAGATCTTTCTCTTACTGATTATATAGATTTTATTATCAAAGGAATGGCTGGCATGATTCCAGTAGTAACTTTATTGGTGTTAGCTTTTTCTCTTGGCGATGTTGTCAGAGAATTAGGGACAGGTGTTTATATAGCTGGCATAATATCCAATGTTCTTAATATCAAGATGGCTACAGTTGGTCTTTTTATTATATCATGTTTAATGGCATTTTCTACAGGTACTTCATGGGGAACTTTTGCAGTAATGATTCCTATAGCAATTCCTATGGCAATAGAATTAAATAGTGCAATTCCCATGTTTCTAGGAGCAGTTCTTGGTGGTGGGATCTTTGGCGATCATTGCTCTCCTATTTCAGATACGACAATTATTTCTTCAATGGCCTCAGGTTCTGACCATATTGATCATGTTCGAACTCAAATGCCGTATGCAATTATTGGTGGAACTATTTCAATTTCCCTTTACTTTTTCTTAGCTTAATTATTTATTGCTATTTTAATAGTGACTACTCTAATCAAAATAGAATATATAGTGCATGGAATCAAAAACACACAGTAATAACCATGAATGCATAGGTTATAAACATAATTTTCCATTTTATTGTTTTTTCTTGACATATATAGCATAATCACCTTACACTTATGTGATTGGCTTCCCTAATCCGGGGTAAATAGCTAAACGTAAAATCCGAGGTAACCTGTGAAACGAACAGCAAAAGGCATATTCGTTCTGATGGGTCTTTTTATTATGGCCTATTCAGATCTCTCTGGACAGCTTCTAAAGAAGAAAGGTGACGTATATTCTGTCAAAGGTCAAATAATTGACCTAGAAGGGGAAGGCGTAGCTGATATAGAAGTTGTTCTTATAGATAGTGATGGTAAAAAAGTTGGAACTGAGAAAACAAAAAAACGAATTGGGAAAGGTTCGTTTGAATTTAAGAAGATTTTACCTGGTAATTATACCTTGTCAGCTTCAAGTGATGTTGGTGATGCAAGTCAGGAAGTTAAAGTAGAAGATCAAGATCTAGAATTAGAATTAACTCTTGGCGCTGAGCCGGCTGAGGAAAAACAAACGGTTTCAACAAATAATGATGGTAGTAATGAAGGAAGTTCCGCTAGGATGCCACAAGAAGAATATGTAATGACAGAAATTAGTTTTGAGTTAAAAAAAATGGCTGCTGAGCTAGACCATCTATCAGGTCAGGTTAGAGACCTTCAAGCAAGAAGTGAGATGTGGGTAAACCCCTTGTCTATTTATGAGAAAGAAATCATTTTAGATAATGGTAGTACTGTTTTTGGTAAAATTGTTTACCAAGATGAAGATATTTTGAAGGTAGAATCCTTAGTTGGCTACCTTGTTATTGATCGAAGTACTGTTGTTAGAATTGTAGAGAATGTAATGTCTCAAGAAGAACAAGAATACGTTCCTGAACAAATACGTGAGTCTTATAGCCCTCCACCAATGCCAAAACTTGCTGAGCCACGTTATGTTTCAGCGGATGCTTCTAATAGATCTCCAAGCAGAGATAGAGTAGCTAATATTGTATTGGTTGGTAATATTGCTGAAAAAACTGATCGTTCAAATAATAAAACTTTATCAGGACAAGTAAAGAATGTAGGTGGTAATAGAGCTGATTTTGTCAAAGTTAATTTTGTTTTACGAAAAAACTGGAGTGGAGAGACAAGAACATTAACCACTTTTGTAGGGGGATCTTACCACACTTTTGATTCGGGGATTACTACAGACTCTTCTCTTTTGCCAGGTGCAACGGGAAATTTTGAATTGATTATACCTAGTGATATTGGTTCATTCTTAGGTTATTCATATACAATTGACTGGGAAGAATATGAATGATTAGGATTTATCCAATATTTGTGAACTCATTGGTTCTAATAATAGTAATGGGGGTCGTTTTTGCTCAACAATCATCGGTTTCTGCTTATGATGAATCTCAGGCTGATGCATTTTTCTTGGATTTGGGTGTAGTAATTGAGCCAGTTACAGGAAATGAAAAGATTAGCCGTTTAATAGAAAAGTCTCCTGAAGAAATTTCTTTTGTTGTTGATAAAAAGCCTAGCGGTTCAATATATATGGCATCTACCAAAGAGTTACATTCAACATTAAAAAGTATAAATCAAAAAATTGATGGCCTTGAAATAAGATTGCAAAATGAAATGGGTCAATTAGAAGAAAAAAACTACCGTAGAATGAATGAAAGAATATCTCTTTTAGAAAAGGCATTAGGTTCCCAAATGATAAGCCTGCAAGCGGAAAATAAAGAATTACGTAATTTGCTTTCGGACTTTCTTTCTCAAGAAATCATTCATAATGCGGAGAATACACTTGTAGATAAAGGTTTGCCTGTCCCCGGCATAGTTCTTGATGATTATGTAGAGTTAATGCCTGAAAAAGACATGCATAATTCAGATACATCAAACAATTCTTTTAATAAAATGACTTATATGAATGGTGTTCTTGCATATCAACGTAAGGATTTCTCTATCGCAATAGAACACTTCACAAAACTTGGACTTTCTGATTTAGATGATGTAACTGCGGGGAATATTCTTTATTGGCTTGCCGAGTCTTATTTTCGCCAAAATAGCTTTAAAGTCGCTTTGCGTCATCTTGAAAAAGTTGACATACTTTTTGAATCAGATAAGCGTGATGACGCCGTGGCGCTTTCAGGAATGGTCTATCGAGCTATGGGCGATAATATTCAAGCCCAACAAGCTTTTGCTGAAATAATAGATTCATTTCCTGACAGTGAATATCTGAGGTTAGCTCAGATGGAATTAAGAAAAACTGTTGCTAAATGAACTTAACAAAAAAAACGACATTTATTTTACTGCTCTTAATATCCCTTAACCCTCTTTTTGGCGTTACAAGAGTCTCCTTTACTCACCCTGGGTATATGATGAAGATTCCGACAACTTTTATTAAAAGATCACCCTATCTTTTTACAACAGGCTTTACAAGTGAGATTCACAATTTTTCTCCTTTCAATACAACAAAGGGAGTTTTTTTCAGCATGGATGTTTCTGACCGTTTTACTTTAGGCTTTTCTTCAGGTCAAGGAGCGGATACCACAGCTGTAGAAAAATTGTTGGAATCCACATTTGTTCCTCCTGTAGAATTTGGTTTCCATACGCAGTATAAAGTTTTTGTAAGACAAGACATGTCTGTGTCTATCGGTCTCCATGATATTATTTTTGAAAATGATACGCAAGATGGTTTAAGACTAGATCCAAAACAGCTATCTTTTTTTGCTGCTGTGGGTAGTGAGAAGAAATTTGGTGAATATAGCTTGAACACCTATATGGGTTTTGGCACAGGAGGATTTTCTGTAACCCCATCTGGAGTTGCAACAGGAGCTGTTCAGCCAGATACGTCAGAACAGACTATGGGCGCGGGCGTTTTTGCTGGAGTTTTATTAAATACACCTTATATGCCTAAATGGGGTGGAATTGATTTTGTGGGTGAATTCGATGGTGCAGGCATCAATGTGGGACTCCGCATCCCCCTTACCTCGGATTACCGTCTGGGCTTAGGATTCACCCACTTAGAAAATTTGCCTGAATTCTCTAATAAGTACAGTGTAAAACATCCAGGTTTTGTTATGAATTTTACTATGACGATACCGAAAAGTCCTTCAGGAGTTCCAGGAGTTCCAGGTGGGGCTCCCTCTCCTATTCCTGATCGATTGAGGGGAGAAGGTAGTGTGGGAATGATTGATTCTACCCTCATGGCAGCGGATGGAGCTGTTACAATTCTTAGAGATTCATTAAAAGTTTCTCGTCACCAAGTTCGAAATCTTGCAACTCAAGTATCATTGCTTCAACAAAAATCGTTATCCTTGTCAGATTCTGTAAAGTCACTTAATCTTGCAAAAAATGTATCTCAAAAAAATATTAATCGAGCAATGAGACACCTATCTAGATCTCTAAGATATTTTCATTCAGGAGATTACCGCGAGGCATTACAAGAAGTTGAAACAGCTCTAGAGATGAATCCAAATCTAGCTTTAGCCTATGCAAGGAGAGGATCTATTTATTATCAGCTTGGTGATCCTCAGCGTGCAACTATAAATTGGAACCTTGCTTTGCAAATGGATCCTGAGTACGATGATGTTCGAAATATATTAAAAGCTCTCCATGAGAACAGACTTAAAACAACCAGTTTTTCAAGAGAAAAGGATTAGAATAAGGATTAGAATATGGATATTGCCACATTAGTAGGGATTCTTCTAGGGTTAGGCTTTACAATAGGTGGTATTGCCATGGCAGCTATAGCGGCTGGTGCTTCAGCGATGGTCTTTGTTTCAGCCTCTAGTTTTATCATTGTATTTGGTGGAATGGTTGCATCTGTATCAGTTGCTTTCCCTCTTTCTGATGTTCTAAAACTTGGCGCAGCTATGGGCGCTGTGTTTAAAGGTGGTGATACGAAGCTTGGCGGTTTAGTTGATGAAGCTGTAGAATTAGCTGGGGTAGGTCGAAAAGGTGCGGCAGATCTTGAAAAAGGGATTGATAGTGTTAGCAACTATTTTTTCAGAGATGGCGTTCAGATGGTTGTAGATGGCTACTCTGAAGAAGAAATAGTAGATATTTTAAACACTAGGATAGATTATAGAGAAATAAGGGAAAAGAGTCAGGCTGAACTATTTAAAACTATGGGTACTATGTCTCCAGCATGGGGTATGATAGGAACTCTTATAGGGCTTGTTATAATGCTTGCAGGTTTCGGAGGTGAAGGGGGTGGAACTGAATCATTAGGTGTTGGTATGTCTGCAGCTCTCATCACGACTTTTTATGGAGCTTTACTTGCAAATCTTTTCTTTCTTCCTATGGCGGCTAAATTGAATGCAAGGATTTCCCAGACAAGTACTCTACAAGCAATGTTAGTTGAAGGTGCTAGGCTGATTCACCAGAGAAAACACCCGCTTATTGTTAGAGAAAAGCTGAACTCTTTTATTCCTCCTAAGGAATGGAAAAAAGACGAATAGATTAAATGGCAGCGACTCCTCAAGAAAGAAAAAAGTTGATAGCGAAAGGCCGTGATGAAGTAGAGGAAGGGCTTCCTGGTTGGTTTGGTACTTTTGCAGATATGATGACTTTATTATTTGCGTTCTTTGTATTGCTAGCGGCTATTTCTACTATTGATCCTGTTAAACTTCAAGAAATGGCTGATGGTGTAGGTAAATCTGTAGGCAAAAAGGAAAAGCTTGATAATCAATCGATGTCGCTTGCAGATGTTAAAAAAGCTGCAGAAAAAATGGTTGAAGAAATGGAAGCAGACCCTGAAACTGGTGAAAAACCAGTTGAGGTTACCACAGGGCCTAAGGGGGTGACCATAGGAATATCATCAGATATTAGTTTTACTTCAGGTTCAGCAAGTCTTAGGCCTGAAATTGTAAATGTTCTTGACAAAATTGTCCCGACTATTCAAGATTCGTATTTTAACGTAGCAGTTGAAGGGCATACAGATACCGATATCCTGCCAAGGTCTATCCAATCAAGATACCCTTCTAATTGGGAACTGTCAGGAGCTAGGGCCGCAGCGGTTGTGAGACAGTTGATTAATATGGAGGTAGACCCTACAAGATTGCAAGCTGTTGGATATGCACAATATGTTCCTCGAGACAGACCGACGGACAAAGTTATTACAGATGATTTAATTAAAGAGTTAAATGAAACAAGAGAAATGAAAGCCCGGAATAGACGTGTAGAAATTACTTTTCTTGCGTCTCGTTCGGGATCACAACAATCTATTATTAAGGAAGAGGCTTCAGATGATAATAGTTAGATTTACTCCGAGGTAAAAGGGGGAATAGTAATATGAAGATGCGGATAATCAAGCCCATTTTTGGGCTTTTGCTAATAGTGAGCATTTCTGGGCAAGAATCAACTTATCTAGCCCAGAAACTTATGCTTGAAAATAATCTGAAAAGTCGAATTGAATCGGCGTTACAGAAGGTTATGGATGACCATAGATATGTTTTAGATGTAACGGTGGATCTGAAGTTTACTCCTACAGTTACTGAAGAAGTAACCTTTAGACCCGCAGGATCTGAAGATGCTACATCAGCTGTGAAGACAGGACGTAAAGAAGCATCCAAGTCCACTCCAATAATTTCAGAAACGCAAGAGTCTCGATCGCGGATGACAGGTATTCCCATTCCTGGCTTTGATTTTCAGAGTATGGATGATGAAGAGCCTGTTGAAATAGTTGTGCCAGAAGAAACAGCTGATACTCCTTCAACTATTGTTGAAGCTCCCTCTAATGGTGCACAAATTTTAAGTCAGTCTTACAAAGACACTAAAGCATCTGTGCCAGTAGTTGAGCGCTTAGAGGTAAGTTGTATTCTTCCTGAGGGGTCAGCGCCAGAACTAATAGAAAATGTTCGTCAGATTATTATGGTAGCATCCCATTTTGATAGAACACGGGGAGATATTCTATCCGTAATGACAGCTTCTTTCCGCCAAAGAAAAGATGAAAGGACAGCTGAATCAATTATTCTTCGCTCTATTGCTGAAAAAATTGATCAATTAGAAGAAAAACAAGCTGATGCAGAAGCACAAGTTGCTGATGATTGGAGAATGGAATTAGAAAGCTGGAAAGATGAAGAAGCTCGTCGTCGGGAAGAGGAAAGAGCTGTGTGGAGAGCTGAAATTGATAGACTTGAGAATGATCGTATTGCTAGAGAATTTGAGAATGAAAGACAGGCCTTGTTAGAAAGAGATTCACTTAGAATGAACCAATTGACAGCTGAAATTTCTCAATTGAAAGAGATTCTTTCTGGGCCTCAATTATCAGAAGAAGAGCAAGTTGCTACTGAACAGGCTGTTGCTAATAAAGAAAATGAAAAGGCAGCTCTAGATTCTCTTATTGAGCAAAAACTAGCAATGTTAGAACAAGCTCAGAAAGAGATGGAAGGAATGGGTGGTGGAATGAGTAATATGCCCATTTATCTAATGAGTGCAATATCACTGCTTGCAGTTTTGGCTCTAGCAGCGGTTATTCTTTTTAATGGCCGTTCCAAGCAACCTAAATATGTTATGCCACCTCCTTGGATGATGCAACCCCCTCCTTCTAAAAAAAAAGTGAATGATAATAATGGAAATGGAGAACATAATACAGGAGGACAAATTTCCACCCCTACACCAGTTACTCCCACACCAGTTGCGTCGGCAAGTCCTTCTTCTTTTCAAGAAGATCCAGGGGTATTACAATCTGAAATGACCCAGACAAAGGAATCAGTGGTTTCAATGAGTGTTGGAGATCCTGATGTTGCAACAGCTGTGGTAAAGGATTGGTTAGAACAGGAGGCTCCTCCGGCTCCTGAGCCCGAAGTTGTCACTCCAGAAGCTCCGTCAGAGACGGAAAATGATGGTGGAAAAAAGAAGAAAAAGAAGAAATAAGTCATGATTACAAAATATTACCAACTAGCGGGTATTGATAAAGTTGCTGTTGTATTTTCCATTATTGGGGAGAATGTAGCTGTGAAGCTTCTCAAGGGTTTATCCGAAACAGATGTCCAGAGGATTCGTGCGCGATCTAGAGAAATGGAACAAGTCTCTACAGCTCTCAAAAAACAGGTTATGGATGAGTTTTATCTTTCTGTGATCTCTCAAAAATTAAAGTCTGAAAGTGAGCCGGAATCTAAAAAACCCTTTGATTTTATAGATGAATTAGCTGATGAGCAGTTAATTGCATTGTTAGAAGTTGAAGAGCCTAGCATAATTGCTATTGCTTTAGCGCAGGTTTCCTCAGATAGGCGAATGAAAGTATTAAGTCGGTTAAACCCCGAAGCAAAAGGAGCAGTTCTGATGAAACTAGGCTCATTGAACAATGTTCCACTTGAAGGAATCGTTAATGTTGCTTCTCAGCTCAGAACAAAATCTCTATATCTTCCAAAAGCTGTTGAGTTTACTAGAAGCGGTGGTAAAGATGTGGCTGATATTCTGGGCCAAATGACTCCTTTTGAAGAAGAGCAGTATCTTGAAACAATTTCCCGCGAAGACCCTGAGCTTGCAGCAGAAATCAAGAAATACCATTTAACTTTTGATGACATTCTAACTTCATTCCCAGAGAATCTATTGAGAGATTTGATGAATTCAGTAGAGTTGGATGCAATTGCATTGGCGCTTAAGGGAAGCAGTCAAGATCAAGTCGATAAAATTTTAGGAAATCTTCCTCAAAAAAAACAGGCTATGTATGAGCCAGTAGAAGGAGCTGTAGCAAAAAACGATGTTGATAAAGCCCAAAAAACCATAGTAGATGCCGCGCGCCAAATGGAAAAAGATGGAAGGTTCAGTTTGGAAGAGGTTCTCGGTTCCGCCGAAATGGTGGAATAGCGGAACGTTACTTTATAAAAACTTTTACAGCATGATCAGTTTATTAGTTGTTCATAGGACTTATGAGCAATTGTTTTGTACCGATCAATCAAGTCACAGCGCTAGTTCAACCAAACGATACGATAAGCAACAAGGGCCGTACGTAATATGTTGGCAATAGACGGCGGGACGAGAGTCCGAGAAACACCTTTTCCCAAACGGTATCTTTTTGGTGAAGAGGAGCGTGCGGCAGCGCTTAGTCTCTTCGACCAGGCGATGATGAGCGGTGTTGCAATCCACTATAGTGGGCCAGAGGAACTGGCCTACGAAAAAGAATTTGCGTCCTTTATGGGAGGAGGCTATGCCGATTTGGTTAATTCGGGGACTTCAGCCCTATACGTGGCTTTGGGAGCTCTAGAGTTAGAAGCTGCGGGTGAAGTGGTTATACCACCAATTACCGATATGGGTGGTGCAATGCCAGTGGCACTGATGTGTTTGGTGCCGGTGGTTGCCGATGCCGCGCCAGGCTCCTTCAATGCTGGGGCTGAGCAAATCGAGGCGGTGCTTACGCCGCACACCCGTGCTATTATCGTTGCACATATTGGCGGTGAACTAGCCGATATGGATCCTATTCTGTCGTTGGCGGCAGACTATGGAATTCCGGTTATTGAGGATTGTGCTCAAGCCCACGGTGCGCTTTACAAGGGTAGGATGGCTGGCACCCTCGGCAATATTTCCACCTTTTCTACGATGAGCGGAAAGCATCATGCTACAGGACCACAGGGTGGTGTGGTTTTTACGCACAACGAAGACTTGTGCTGGGAAGCCAAGCGCTTCTCCGATCGTGGCAAGCCCTTTAATAGCAATACCGATAGTAATATGCGCGCGGGGCTCAATTTAAATGGGAATGACCTATCGGCTGCGATCGGGCGTGTGCAGTTGCTGAAAATCGGGGATATGATTGACAAGCGGCGTCAATTGGCGTCGAGCATCGAGGCATCGATCGCAGACCTTAAGGCGATCCGATTGGGTTCGCGGCTTCCCAAAACCGAAGGTGTCTACTGGTTTGTGCGATTTCACATCGAGGTTGAGAAGTTAACGGTAGACAAGGAAGTTTTCGCTGCGGCAGTGGCGGCAGAAGGCATTCCCGTAACGGCATCGTACCGTCAAATTCCCTCGCATTTTAAGTGGTTTAAAGAACGGCAGGTTTTTCCCGGAAGCGACTATCCCTGGGGTTTGCCGGCTTACAAAGGTGATCGAGACGCCCAGTTTCCTTGCCGAAACGCGATTGCTGCGGTAGAGAGCCATTTTATCATGTTTATCCATGAAAACTGGGGCCCACAAGAGGTGGATGATGTAGCGGCAGCACTGGGGAAAGTGGAAACGGCATATTTGCGTTGAGGTAATAATTATGGCCTTATGTCTTGCGCCTAGCAAAGTGTAAGGCTTGGGGCGGGCATTCCCCGAAAACGATATTTGCTTCGGAAGACGTGTTTGGTTCAGCTAAAATGGTTGATTAATTATTATTTACAGTTGAATCGATTATTCTATTAGTTTTGTCTTTAACTAAAATTCTAGCAAAGTTTTTGCAAAAGAATATATAATTGTTTCGGATAACAATTGTAAAATACAAATACCTCCCATTTATTTATTGGATACTTAGTGTTTTATTTGATCTGGCAACATTGGTAGTTCACCAGCATTTTTTCTTAGCTTCGTTTCATTGTTCGCCACACTCCAACTAGTAAGATATATGAGCCGAGAGACTTTTTCCAATTTTTGGAAGTTAATTTTCTCTATCGTATCTGTTGTTTTATGGTAATCTTCATGAACTCCAGCAAAATAAAAAATAATAGGAATCCCAAATTGAGCAAAATTGTAATGATCGCTCCTATAGTAAAATCTTTGAGGATCATTTTTTGAATTAAAGCGATAGTTTAAAAACAAGTTTTCAATTTGATTCGCAGCGTATTCATTAATTTCATGCAAATCTTGGCTAATCATATTTGAGCCAATGATATACACACTATCAGGTGCATTCCTTCCAATCATATCAATATTTAGATCAGCAACAGTATTAGATAATGGTAAAAGAGGCTTTTTTACATAATGTTTTGAACCAAGCAACCCCTTTTCTTCGCCTGAAACTGCAAGAAATAAGAATCCTCTTTTGGAAGGGGTCGTATTTTTAGTAATAGCTTCTGCTATTTCCATAAGAGCTGAGGTTCCTGAAGCATTATCATCAGCACCATAATAAATTTCTCCCTTTGTATTTTTACCGACATGATCATAATGGGCGGATATAACAACCGTTTCGTGACCGATAAAAGGATCAGTACCTGGTAAATATCCAACAATATTATTTGAAATAATTGATTCCTTTATAAGATTAATATTGAGACGTATATAGCTGTTTGATATAGATCTGCCATTGGATTTCCCTTCTGATTCGAGCTCTATCTGAAGGTCGCGCAATGTTTTCCCAGTTCCTGATAATATTCTATCAGCTGTAGTTTCAGAAATCGTTATAACTGGTACAATATCATCAGAAGTCGGAAGGGACATGCTTTCTCGATGAAGCCACTTTTTCCAACGCTTTTGTTTATCTGGGAAAAGCTCATCTGATTTAGGGTTAGTAGCAATTAAAACAGCCGATGCGCCATTTTTTTTGGCTTGATCTAGTTTTTCTCGGAGATCCGAAAAACGAGTATCAAATGAGCCATTAAATCTATTCGGATTATCCAGTTCGGGTTCTCCGTCAATAATTAAAACAATACAATTGTTTACCGAAATACCCGCATAATCATTGTAATTATACTCCTTACTAGAGATGCCGTACCCAGCATAGACAACTGGTGCTTGAATTTCAATGCTTCCTGAAAGGCCTCTTGGCGACACAAAAAAATCCTCTTCGTATTGAAAATTTTCTTTAAGAGAGCTTGATCCATAATCTAAGAGTAGAGTAAGCTGATTTTTATTGCTCAATTTTGTTTTTATCAATTCATATCTCTGAAAATAAGAATTATTGTTGAGGAGAGGAGTTAAACCCACCCGACGAAAATGGGATGCTATATATTCTCCAGCAATAGCAAGACCAGTTTCACCAGTAGCCCTTCCTTCTGTAACATCAGAAGCGAGAAACGTAAGATGTGCTTCAAGATCGGTTCTGGAAATGGTTTCCATTCCAGTTCGTGCCGCATCAACATCAAAAGTGGGAGAAAAGTAAATATCAGATTGACTATAAAGTCCAATGATAAAAAATGTGCTAATGGCAGCTATTCTTAACATAAAGTGAAGTTAAGTAACCTTTTTCAGACAAAAAAGATGGATTGAAAGAGCATTTCCATCCTTAACTTAAAAGTATAGAAGGTTAATTCTAATAAGTTAGCGGTTACTAATTGCAGCTTGTGCAGCAGCAAGACGAGCAATAGGAACCCTAAATGGTGAACAACTAACATAATCTAAACCGGTTCGGTGGCAAAAATCTATTGAGGCTGGATCGCCACCATGTTCACCACATATTCCGATTTTTAAGCCATTATTTTGGCTACGACCCTTTTCTACACCCATTTCTACTAATTGACCAACTCCTGATTGATCTAAAGATTGGAATGGATCTTCAGGCAGGATTCCCTCTTCAAGATAAGCAGGAAGAAAACCACCTATATCATCTCGAGAAAAACCGAAAGTAGTTTGAGTGAGATCATTAGTACCAAAAGAAAAGAACTCCGCTTTATTAGCAATTTGATCAGCGGTAAGACAAGCTCTAGGGATTTCAATCATAGTTCCCACGAGGTAGGGAAAATCTATACCTGATTCATCTTTCACTTCTTTAGCGATACGCCTAACAATTTCTTCTTGATGATCATATTCAGTATATGTGCCAACTAGTGGTATCATTACTTCAGGCAAAGCTTTAATTCCTTCTTCAGTTAGTTTAGCGGTAGCTTCAAAAATAGCACGTGCCTGCATTTCTGTAATTTCAGGATAAGCAACACCAAGTCTGCAGCCTCGATGTCCAAGCATAGGATTCAATTCATGCAGAGCTTCTATTCTTGATTTTAGTTTATGAGCTTCAACGTCTAATTCACTTGCTAGTTCAGATATTTGATTTTCAGTTAATGTAACAAATTCATGAAGTGGTGGATCCAAAAGCCTAATCGTAACGGGACAATCGTGCATTGCTTTTAAAATATCATAGAAATCTTCACGTTGATAAGGAAGCAGTTTCATCACTGCCGTTCGTCTTGCTTTTTCTTCATCAGCTATAATCATTTCGCGGATTGCAAGTATTCTTTCTGGATCAAAAAACATGTGTTCTGTTCTACAGAGTCCAATCCCTTGGGCTCCAAAAGATCTTGCCTGGGCGGCATCTTCGGGTCTTTCAGCATTAGTTCGAATTCCTAGAGTTCTAACTTTATCCGCAATTTCCATGAGTTTCCGAAATGCGGCATTTTCGCCAGGATCAATTTGAGTTAATGACAGTTCATCAGCATAAACGACACCTTTTGTACCATTTAATGTTATAACATCTCCTTCTATAAGAGTGTGTTCTCCAACAACCATTGTTTTACCGTGACTATCAATATTTAATGCATTACAACCTACTACACAACATTTTCCCCAACCACGAGCTACAAGGGCAGCATGACTTGTCATTCCACCTTTGGCGGTAAGGATAGCTTCTGCAGCATGCATGCCGTGGACATCTTCTGGTGAGGTTTCATTTCGAACAAGAATTACCTCCTTTCCTTCTTTTGCCCATGCTTCAGCATCATCTGCAGTAAAAACAATTTGTCCTGAAGCCCCTCCTGGGCCAGCCGGTAAACCTTCAGCAAGTTTTATAGCAGTTACTTCAGCTTCTGGGTCAACCATAGGATGTAAAAGTTCATCAAGTTGGGAAGGTTTTACACGAATTAAAGCTTCATCTTGATCGATTAAACCTTCCTCTAACATATCGGTAGCCATTTTGACAGCAGCGACTCCATTCCGTTTTCCCACTCTTGTTTGAAGCATCCAAAGACGACCGCTCTCAATGGTAAATTCGACATCTTGCATATCTTTGTAATGTTTTTCTAAGTTGGACCGAATGCCATCTAATTCNTTATAAAGGTCAGGCCACATTTCTTCAAGTGTGGGAAGGTCTTTATTCTTTTCAGTTCGACCCCATTGATTAATTGGATTAGGGGTACGAATTCCAGCTACAACATCTTCACCTTGGGCGTCGATTAACCATTCCCCAAAAAAATGATTATCGCCAGTTGCTGGGTTTCGTGTAAAGGCAACACCTGTTGAACAATCATTACCCATATTGCCAAAAACCATTGCTTGCACGTTAACAGCAGTACCCCATTCTTCTGGGATTCCTTCAATCTTACGATAAGAAACGGCACGCTTTCCATTCCAAGATTGAAAAACAGCACTGATTCCACCCCACATTTGGGCATGAGGATCATCAGGAAATTCGTCTCCTAGGACGTCTTTAATCGTGGCTTTAAATTTCTCAGATAATTCACGCCAATCGTTACTGTCTAATTCAGTATCAAGATTAACGCCTTTAGATTCTTTCCTTTCATCAATGATGTCTTCCAAACGTTCCCGAATTCCTATACCATCTTTAGGTTCAACACCCGCTGCTTTTTCCATGACAACATCAGCATACATCATAATTAAACGACGGTAGGCATCGTAAACAAATTTAGGATTACCCGATTTTTCTATAAGACCAGGAATGGTGCGAGAGGTTAAGCCAACATTTAATACGGTTTCCATCATTCCCGGCATAGAAATTCGTGCTCCAGAACGAACAGAAAAAAGTAGGGGGTTTGATGGATCTCCAAATTTTCTTCCCATTACTTCTTCAGTTTGAGAAATAGCATCATTGACTTGACTTGCTAATTCAACAGGATAATTTTGATTGTTCTTATAATATTCAGTACAGACTTCAGTAGTTAGAGTAAAACCTGGAGGAACTGGTATCTCCAGATTAGTCATTTCAGCTAAGTTTGCACCTTTCCCGCCAAGAAGATTTTTCATCTCCGCGGTACCATCAGCTATTTTATTTCCGAAAAAATATACGTATTTCAATTTCTTAACCCTCTTAATTGAAGATAAATTTATAGAGTTATATGGGCGTAACCAATGGCTAATTATATTGTTTTAATAATTGAGTAGTGCCTATCATGATATTTGTTAAATAAATTAGGAAAACAAATTAAGTAGTTATTAATGGATACATTTAGTCACGCATTCTGGGGACGAGGACTATTTGGCTACCGGGGTCATCCTTGGTTGGCCTTGTTTTTTGGTGCTGCTCCAGACCTTTTTTCTTTTGGATTATTTATGTTTGTTCAAATAATTACCTTGCAATTTAGTTTGGAACCGGGGCCTCCCTCATTAGGTAGTTTACCTTGGTGGGTTTTTGTCAATTATGATTTAATGCATAGTTTTATTAGCGCTTTTACAACTATTGGAATCATAAGTTTATATAGAANGGATTTGGCCTTTGCCATGCTAGGATGGCCGTTCCATATTGTTCTGGACTTTCCTTTTCATACCCGAGAATTTTTTCCTACAAAAATATTTTGGCCATTCTCTAATTTTACTATTGACGGAATAAGTTGGGCCCGACCGGAAGTATGGTTTCCCAATCTGGCGGGCTTGATAATTCTATATTTTTATCGTCGGGGGAAAAAAAATGGAAAAACTTGAAAAAGGAAGACTGTTTATGTTGAAGCTTGTAAATTGACGAAGAAAGCGGTTTATAGATAAAAAATTATGAAGTACATAACAAAATTGTTCTTTTATCTATTTGTTTCCTCAACCATGCTGGTTTTTGGATACGAAGCGGTAAAGTTTGCCAGAGATCAAGTAAGGATTACAAATGGCAAAACATTATCAAGGGTAATTCAATATTATCAATTAACAGAGCATAGGCTCCCTCCATCAGGTAGCCGAGAAAATGTGTCGCAGTTTCTTTTTGATCGAAAATTGACAGACAAAATGGTTCGTGACCCAGTATTCACAAGCGCAACAGTAATATTAGATGAATATGCATTTGCATTGATTAAGATGTATGACAAACTCATGAATTCAGATGATATAGAGGAAGCAGAAAAACTAGTAGGAGTGGTAAAAGAGCGTGTAGAAGGAATTTTTGAAGATACTGAGGATGCAAATGAACAAATTTCAAAACTAAAAGCATTAGCCAGAGACAACGACATACAAAAAAACGTAAGTACCTTAAAAGAGGTCGTAAATCTTTCAGATAAAGACCTGAAAGAACTACAGAGAATTTTAAAGGATAGTGACTTGAAAACAAACATCGAGAAACTTAGAGATTTGTCCGCACAGCCCATACCACCAGAGTGCGTGATCGCTTATCAGGCGGATAACAGAAAAAATCAATATGAAATAAGTGTAAAATTAGAAAGCAGATTTCTAATCCATAGAATGCGAGAGGATGGTGGGAATGACGATGAACGGTTTGAAATTGGAAACAATCTTAAATTANANACTAAAGTAAAATCATATGGTTCAAGNGCAAGAGCTGTACATAGAAAAACCACATTAGTTAAGTAAAACTAAAAATATTAGACCAAAATATTGTCAAAAATAATTAGAAATTAATATAGTTTACAGTGCAGGTAAACTATATGCGCTCAGACTGAATATAGTCGACAAACGCAGTTTTATTTATAAGCAACTTATAATTTTTTATAGACACTTTAATAAAAGNATTCTAAAGATTATTTATATAAATAATCTTTAGAATAAAATATCAATGGAGTTTTTATTAAAAAAAATGTAGACCATAATCGATTAAAAGTAATCTCTAAAAAACTATAAGGTTAGAATAGTGGTAAAAGGTGTAATTATAAAAAAATTATCAGAAAAGTGANAAAGAAANTAAAATATTGAATGAATTAGTCAATAAAGACGAATTAAGGATAAGGATGAGAGAAAGTCTATAGCAAGAAAAAAAGGATTTGGGAATAAAAGCAATTATTACAACGTTAAGAAATTACAGAATAATGGAATTGAAGAATTGTTTTCTGGAGAGAGTTAAGGACAATATATAATTATTGAGAATGAAGAAATAGACAGGACAAGAGTTCAAGAGAATAATCGCTGTATACATGAATAATATGGATTAATCAATTAAGGTAATATGATTTGTTAGGATGTAGTATATAAGTAATGACTCATATTTGCTGCGCTATTGAAGAAGAATTATTAAACGAATAAAACTCCGTTTAAGGACAAACTAATAGAGAATTTTTATAAGTATAAATTTATAATTACAATATAAAATAATGGATAATAATATTCATTATTAAAGAATTAATTTAGGATTAAGAACTGTGTAAAAGGTGACATAGATGACATTANTAAAAATGAATTCAGGATTCAATAATAATTATTGTAATAATATTAATTGGCCTAAGTAAAATTCGGTTGTGAGAAGACTTCAGAATAAAGAGAAAAAAATTACTAAAGATAATATTATTATATAATACATCTAAATCTACGAGGGTAAACACAAAGTTCTTCTATGATAATTTGATTATTATTGTCGTATAATGAAGATAGCCAGCTTGATTAAGGTTTGTATACTAATACTACAATGACAAGGCTGGAAGAATCTTATGATTATGAACAAACATGCATCTAGATCAAGGATGTTATGTTAGATTAATTATAAAAATAATAATTGCATTATAACAATTAAGGAGGTTTTCATNCTTAGCATATAATTTTATGATTTTNAATATTNTAGNTAGGTATCCAAATATAAATTATNCAGAGATTAATATATTATAAAATTTACAGGCTTAAAAAAGTTATGAGTTCATAAAGGAAGAAAAGATTTAATCTAGAGTTTTTTGAATAAATCACAGAGTCTCTAATGGTTCTTGATTTATTACAACGATGTATGTGTAAGCATAATTTATTTGTATGTATTAAAACATCAGTCGGTAAGTCTCTATTAATTGAAATATTATTCTATTAGTTTAACCAACCTGGTTGAATAATGGCTAATAATATAAAATTTTGGTCATATAAGGGTATTTATTGATGAATTAATCATTGCTAGATAAACNATGGAGAGTCAAGCGCAGANCTCTCTCCACTCACTTTGTGTTGCCATAAAAAAATTTGTATCGAATCATAATCTCTTAAATTTGTGATCAATGAATTGTATTTAAATTCTAGTTTACATTAATTTTTATTAGTACTGTCAAATCATCTTTTGTTGGCTTGTATAAACTTTATCATAATCTATATTTTATCTACTTAATTATTATGAATAAATAATGCTATTATTCCAGCTCATGATGTTTTTACAATATAATTTGCTTGGTTAGCTATTAGAGGAGAAACATGTTTTTAATTTATAAAATTTACGATAGTTTTTCCCTAATGTTATTTTTATTGCCCCTTAATAATTGTATCATTTCATATTCATTCTTTTATGTCATCTATTTCATTCTAATTTTATNTACGTATTTTTATTATTACTTTTATTTATAATNCAATAATAATTAATTATTTATNGTGNAAAATTTTATTAACNTTTAAAANNCTTTTTATGATTACATAATTCAATTCAATTATAATTCAATTCATCTCTGATAATAATTATTTTTCAGTTAATTTATTTTAATCCTTTAACTTCTAGTAATTATAACGGNTGCCTTGTTTTTATTCAATTTCATNCAAAAAAACTCCTCTTACTATAATNTTCANAACCCATCTNATTCAAATCTAATATAATATTCAAATTATTATTATTTATAATCTGGTTGTTCCCCTCTATAAAACTCCGTAATATCCAATATATCCAACGTTGTAAATACGCAATTACAATAAATGAATTCTAAATCAAAAATTAATAATAAAAACTATTCTAACCCTATAGGGTTGGCCATTCTCGATTCTATTGAAAATATTCCATTATCGGCATCTGAAATATCTAATAAAGTGGATTTTCCAAGAGAGAAGATTTATTACCATTTAAAAAAACTGTTATCTGCAGAGTTGCTTTATGTTGCAGATACAGAAATTATTAATGGTATTACCAAAAAAAGCTATTTAAAGGTTGATGCTCCCGACCTTATTAAAACGAGCCTTTCTTCTGAAGAAAATGATTCTATTAATAATACAGAGTGTGATGATTTTAATAATTCTGAGGGCAATCTGCTTAAATCAGATGAAACTGTCCAAATCAATGAAAAATTAGAAAATAAGAGTTTTGATCAAACTTCTTCTTTTATAGATAAAAACCCCCCTCATCTTACAGAAGACCTAAATGATGTTAATCCTGATATAGTTTCGTTATCTAATGAAAATGATGAAGACAAAATTTCTGAAACTATTTCTGAAAATAAAATTTATAATAAAAACTTTCCAGATTCAGACCCTGTTCAGCCTGAGAAAGAAGTTGGTGAACGTATTTTATCTCAACCTTCTTCCGGCAGTATTTTAGATAAGCTTTTAACGGGTACTGCTAATAGAGCTACAAAAACTTTTCACCCTGTTGAAAATACTGTTGAAGAGAAAACATATATTGAAACTGCATCTCTGGATGAGTTGACTCATTCCATTACTGTTGATGATTTGACTTATCTCATACCAGCAGCCGACTATTCTCTTGGTGGTATTGATTATATAGTGAGATCAGCACAACGACATGATGGCAAAAAGATAACCATTCAAAACAAACAAACTCTAGGTGATTATTTAGAATATCTCCGAATTGAAAAAAATGAATCCAAGCTGGTATCTTCAGTGGACTTTTCTATTGATCAAATCGCTGACGAAGAAGACAGGGCTCCAGTTACCAAGCCTAAGTTGCGAACCTGGAGTCTTTATTTAGCCAGAAGACTAAACGGCTATTATAATGCTGCTACCTTTGCACAAATTGATCAAAAAATATATTTTCTTAGAGCCTCTATAAATCGACAAGGCTTTAAAATTCTTGATCAAGAAATATATAATCTTCCCATAAAAGACGGGACTGAAACTATCAATGATTTAGCCTCTCTTATAAAATATGTGTATAGGAATAAGATTAAGAAAAAGATTTGGCAACATCTTTATCTAGCTTATTACAGCAATCACTATTCTTTTGAGATGGATCCTCTTAAAACTCCAGATTTAAAAGGAAAAGAATTAGAGGGTTTCTTACGAACTGATATATCTAAAAGGTTCTCCGTTGAATCGGGAAGCTCTATTGTAAACTGGATTGAGCACAAAACTCTGGATGATGATCCTCAAAAAGAGTTTATTGTTGCTTTAGGTGATCGTATACCTATTGAAAAAGATTATGAAATACTTACAGCACAAAAGATTCAACCCCGATTCACAACATCTATACCCAAAATTCAATATGATTTGTATAGATATAATTTTCCTGAAGATAATGGGAATTCCATCCTTTTATATATAGGANCTCACCGAAGCTTCATTACGATAGTCAACGATTGGAGAATTAGAGACTCGAGAAGTTCTGTAGTTAGTGCGGACAATTTTATTGTTGGTCAGTCAAATGTATTAAGAGACGAAAAAACAGGGGTAATAGCACAAAAGGAAATAAATGGAGAAATATCTGAAGACATTGGTGTTCAGCTTGCTTCATTAGATCTAAAAAATGACAAAAAAGTACGCGCCATTTTAGAAAGATTGGAATCTGAGATTTATGCTACTCTTAAATATTTTAAAACTCAGGGATACTATCTCAGCCAACAAATCTTTATCAGTGGTATTGGTACTAATATCCCAAATCTCGAACAACAAATTGCTGAAGATTTTCAAAAAGAAGTTTCCAAGTTGGTCTTGCCAGATTCCATACAATATGTCAANGATGTACCAACCCTAGANGGAGAAGATTTTTCTATTAATATTGGGTTGCTCTTGGATCCGAAGGATAGATTAAACCTTCTACCTAAAGCACAGAGAGACAATAACAAATTTATCTCCGCATTAAATCTGGCAAAAATAGCTGGATTATTTTTGATAACTGTCGGTTCTTTCTTCTCCGCAGGAAATTATTTTTCATCGATTAATATTGATGGAAACTTGAATAACAGTAAAAAAGAATTAAAATCTCTTACGGAGCAAAATGATCTTTTCTATGACATTTCTTATAAACTAGCTGTTACCGATCTGATCACAGGAGTAAAGAAATACGATAGCTATATTAGTTCAAAACTTATTCAAGCATTGAAATTCCTCAGTTCAACTCTTCCTGAAACAATCCTGTTAGATCAACTTATTTTTTCAAAAGGTGAAGAGGGANAAACCCATGTAATTACATTGATTGGCAGAATATCCTCATCAGGGGCTGAGTCAAATATTGTTTTAAATAACATGATGTTTTACCTGCGTGATTACGATTTGTTTGAGCATGTTAGCCTTAGGGAACAGGGCGCTGGGGACACGGGTACTCTCAACTTTACGGTGGACCTTGGACTGTAAATATGATTAATTATAGAAACAATTTTTTTGCCCTTATTGGTTTGCTGTTTATAATACTGGGAGGATTACTCTATTTCAATATTTCAACCATTGCTTTCAATAATAGAAGTTTACAGGAAATAGAACAGATCCAGACCCACATATTAGAATCAAGATCAAAAATTGGTGATATTCGCACTATTGTGAAGGTCTACCGGGAAAAAACTACAAGCTTATCCTATTTGGCAACTGAATATAATAGTGAAATTGATTATCTCTCTTCTCTTGAAATACTAAATACTATTTGCTCAAAACACGGTATAAGAATCGACGAAATAATGCCCCGTCTGGAGAACACTCTTCCTCAAATTCAAAGCGTGCTAACGGATTCTAAGCATATTATAGAACGCTATGCCTTAGACCTTAGAGTGGATGGACGATTTCTTAGTTTAGGGAAACTATTGGATGAGTTAGTCGACAATGACTTTATAGTTAGAAATCTTGAGCTTAAGTCAAAACCAAGTGGTTCCAATATAACTGCAATTATCGGACTGTATTCATATAGGTTGATAGCAAAATGAATAGAGAAAAAATCTTATTAGGACTTTTAGGGGCCCTTGGATTATATGCATTACTTTACTATACAGTATTGAGTGAATCTCCAGAAGACACACTCTCAGCTGATAAACCNATAGAAGANAATCCTCTTACAAAAATAATGTCTGTTAAAAAAATTACACCTAGAACTCCAGACACTTTAGTAGAAAACCGATATGAATGGGATAAAGACCTATTTTCTGGTACAGTAATTATAGAGACATCAGGGCTTTCTGAGGATATAGGTTATGAGCTTACAGGGATAGAATTTTCTGAATCATCTTCCGCAATTATAGATGGCGAACCAGTAAGAATTGGCTCATTCTTCCAAGGATTTCAAGTGATTGAAATCACAAAAAATCAGGTAGTTCTATATGGGAACAGGGAGAATCTGGTCCTTTCACTTGGAAAGGGATCCTCCACCACTAGCAGTGATGCTAACTATTTATTCATGGAAGGCTTTAATGAGGCCTTCAGAGTAGCGAGAATAAAAGGTCTTAATTCATTTGAATATAAAGGTCGGGTATATCATACCCGCTTGAAAAGTGAACAGGAGAATAATTGAGGGTGCAAATATGAAGTTGAGGAAAATTATTGTATTAATATTTATTATAACAAACACTGTCTTGGGTGCCGCAATCAATTTAATAGACATCAGACACCAAGAGAAAGAGGATCACCATCAGCTTAATTTGATTTTTGATGGGATGCCCGAATATGTTACATCCCAGAATTATGAACCTCCCATTTTTACCTTAAAGCTATCAAACACTACTTGGAATAAAGGAGACTTTTCAGAATGGATTCAGGCTCGGCCCGCTTTAAAATATTCTATTACACTTAATGATGGATTTGCAAGCAGGAAGACATTAGATGTTGCAATTATGATGACCCAATTAGTATCTGTGTCCATTGAAGGATTAAACGATACTACAATGACTTTATCATGGAAAAAGCCAGAAGATCTTGATAAGGTGGATTTGTTGTCTAGAGAAGAAACTGTATTTAGTCAGAAAGTTTCTCTCAATTTTCGAGCAGCAGCTTTGTTTGATGTTGTGAGGTTACTTGTCGAGACGAATGATTTAAACCTGATCCTTGGTTCAGACATTGTGGATGCTGGAGAGGTTACTTTATCTTTGAACAATGTTCCTCTTCAGGCAGCCCTTGATGCTATCTTAAAAATCAATGGTTATGAATGGTTTATGCAAGAAGATATTATTATTGTTAAAGCAACGGAGACAAGCTTTACAGGTGAATTAGAATCCAGAGTATTTGAATTGAACTATGTTGATGGCTTGGTTGCTTCAGCAGCACTAGCGGGTGTACTAACTGACAAGGGTAGTGCCACACCAATTGCTTCCCGAGCTGGTGGAGAAAATGATATGTTACTTGTAGTTGATAGAATTGCTAGCTATAGCCAGATCGAAAAAATTATAACTCAGCTGGATACTCCACAGCCTCAGATCAATATTGCTATAAAGTTTATGGAAACAACCCTGAAAGAAGAAGAACACCTAGGTATTGATTGGACATTAAGAGCTGAGGCAATTGGTCCTACCTTAATAGATACGTCTGGTGCCCTTAGTGCCATTCAGCTAACTGATCTAGCGGGAGAACTTTCTGGTTTTAATGCTGTACAATTAACGATGCCTATGGTTAGCCTTTTAATGTCAATTCTAGCGGCTGACAATACTTCTAAGCTACTTCAAGAACCAAATATTACTACATTTAATAACCAGGCAGCGTTTATATCCGTTGGCACTAACATTCCCATCCTTGTCCCACAGGGAGAAGGTAGTGTCTTTGGCACCAACCCTTATACTTTTGAAGACCAGAGTGTTAATATTTCTTTGGAGGTAACACCTCGAATCAGCAAAGCAGATTTCATAGCGCTTAAGATTAATACTTCTGTCCAAGCTATAATTGGCTATGTTGGGCCTGACGCTGATAGACCGGTGGTTTCTTCGCGGGACATGAATACAACCGTTATGGTAAAGAATGGAGCCTCTCTACTTATTGGAGGTCTAATTTTTGAGGATAATGCTCTTGCCATTAATAAAGTGCCTATACTTGGAGATTTACCAATCCTAAAAAAGATTTTTTCTAGTACAGTAGAAAAGAGTGAGCAGCGGGAATTACTAGTTTTTATTACACCCTCCATTGTTTATTAAGTAAAATGGAAGAAAATAGTAAAATTCTCATCGCAGCTGACAATGAGTTGTTTTATCCCTCTTGTATTACCTACTTTGAAGGTCTTGGGATCACCGTTGAGCACAAGGATGATGGGCTTGCAGCATTAAACTGCGTGAAAACAGAAAAGTATGAATTTATTATTGCCGAGACTCAACTTGCTTATCTAGGCGGTCTACACTTGTGTAAAATCGTGAAAAGTGATAGTCGCTTCAAACATATTCCATTTGTATTGGTATTAGAAGCCGGAGACTCTCAAGAGATGTTGAACGCACGCCGAGTTCAGGCTGACTATTCTCTTACTATGCCTGTGGACCTCGATATTTTGAGGGACAATGTTATCAATCTCTTATATAATCAGAAAGAGAAAGAGGGAGTTGCAGATGCCACTTAGTCTGGGTCAACTACTTATACAAGAGGAATACCTTACTGAAACTCAACTAGATAAAGCCCTAGAGTACCGTAAAGAAAATAGAGCGCGACTTGGAGATGCATGCATAAAATTAGATTTAATTAAAGAGGAAGATTTACTCAATGTACTTGCATTACAATTTCAAATTCCTCGCATTGAACTAGAACATTTCAATTTTGATTCTGATGCTGTTGACCTTCTAGATAAAGATATGGCCCGTAATTGTAATGCTATCCCACTTTATTTTATAGAGGATGAATTAATGTTGGCAATTACTGACCCACTGAATATTACAGCCGTGGATGAAATCAGTCGAAACACTGGAAAAAAGGTCACCTTGGCTATTTCAGCTCCTTCAGAGATTAATTCTGCCATTCAAACCTTTTATTCTGTTGTTGGNCAACAGGAGGAGATTCCATCAGCCAATGGAGAGGGGGAATCCATTGAAGTGTCGGAAGAAAATGAAGAAGAAGTTATTGAAATTGTTGACGCTATCCTTAAGGACGCTGTAGAGAGTGGTGTAAGTGATATTCACCTTGAACATAGAGAAAAATCAGTTCGTGTCCGTTTCCGAATTGATGGAATCCTACGTATTTATAAAGGTTGGCCAAAGACAAAAGCCGCGGCTATTGTCTCACGTTTTAAAGTCATGGCAGCCATTGATATTGCCGAGACCCGTAAGCCACAGGATGGACGTTTTGCTTTTCGTGCTGGGAAGAAAGAGGTAGATCTGCGTGTAAACACGTATCCTTCCGTGTATGGGGAAAAGGTGGTCATGCGTATTCTGGATCCTACGAAAGGGGCAATCCCTCTTGAGAAACTTGGATTTAGCACAAAAACTATGGAGCAATGGGAGGCAGCCTGTTCTCATCCGAACGGGATTGTTTTGGTTACAGGCCCTACAGGGAGTGGTAAATCAACCACACTGTACGCTACGCTCAATCTTGTTAATTCTACTGATATTCATATGATTACGGTTGAAGATCCTGTAGAGTACAAATTTGATGGCATTGTTCAAGGTCAGATAAACGAACGGGCTGGCATGACTTTCGCTGCAGCTCTTAGGGCGATGCTTCGGCAGGACCCTGATATAATTATGGTTGGTGAAATGAGAGATCGAGAGACCATTGATCTAGCTATTCGAGCTGCTCTTACGGGTCATTTAGTATTCAGTACGCTCCATACCAATAATGCTTCCGCATCATACTCACGTCTTATGGATATGGGAACGGATCCCTTCATGCTCAGCACCACTGTTCGAGCTATTATCGCGCAGCGATTGATTCGCAGATTGTGTTCAAAGTGTAAAGTGCGATATCGTGCTGATGAAGAAGAGTTTGCAACTATTGCAATGCCACCTACAGATGAACCGCTTTATAAAGCTAATAAGGATGGATGTAGTTATTGTGGAGAGAGAGGCTATCGGGGTCGGGCTGGTCTTTATGAGCTATTAATCCCCTCACCTGAACTTAATGAGCTGGTCCAACAGCGCCATCCTGACAATGAGATTCATAAAATGGCGGTCAAACAAGGAATGTCAACTTTAGAGAATGAAGGTTATAATTTTATTAAAAAAGGCATTACTTCTATAGAGGAAATACATAGGGTCCTTTAATATGCCAAACTATACCTGCAAACTAGTTACTGAACAAGGCAACATTGTGGAACGATTGATTTCTGCTGATTCTATATCAGATATCAGTGAAATTGTTGCGAAGAATAAAGAACAACTTATTTCTGCGAAGAAGGAAGGCATTAATCTTGATCTTGATTCATATCTTGAGAAGTACAAAAAAATTCCAGTAGAGCAACTGAAACTTTTCACAAACCAGTTAAGAACCATGATGAGTTCAGGTGTCCCTCTATTAGCATCTCTAGATGTTTTGGAACGCCAAGCTACTAGCCCAAAACTCCAAAAGATTGTAATGGATATACGAAAAAGAGTTTCATCAGGTTCGTCACTTTCAGAAGCTATGAGCCATCATGATGATGCATTTAACACTCTCTATGTTGCAATGATTAAGGCAGGAGAATCAGCAGGAGTATTAGGTCAGGTCCTTGAGCAATTAGAAATGTTTAATGAAATTGATGTCAATACAAAAAAAAGTATTAAAAAGGCTATCCGGTATCCCATCATGGTTATGAGTGTCATGGTTATAGCCGGTGGAGTTGCGGTAACAAAAATTGTTCCTACTTTCGCACAAATGCTTACTGGCATGGGGACGGAACTTCCACTGCTTACGCGAGGACTTCTTGCCACCAGTGATTTTGCCCAGGCCTATGGTCTTTTTGTAGTAATTGGATTTATTTTGGTAGGTGTTGGTTTTAATCAGTTTAAATCTACACCTTATGGAAGGTTTGCTATAGACAAACTAAAACTTAAGATGCCAGTGTCAAAAACACTGTTGAGGACAGCAATTATGTCTAGGTTTTCTCTTATTCTTAAGACTCTAGTGTCTAGCGGAACACAGATTGTGGATGCCTTGGAAATAGCAAAAAACACTATTGGGAACAAGGTATATGAGCAGGTTATTGGTGATGCTAGAGAAAAGATTATTCAAGGGCAAACTATAAGTACAGCACTAGAAAATGAGTATATTCCGTCAGTAGCAGTAAATATGATATCCATTGGTGAAGAGACAGGCTCACTAGATACTATGCTTGGAAGCATAGCAGACTATTATCTTTCCGAGCTTGAAGAAAGACTAGATGGTCTTACTGCGGCTATCGAGCCCATAGTAACTATAGTAATTGGTATCTTTGTTGCCGGATTTGTTGCAAGCATCTTTTTACCCATGTTTAAGATGTATGAAGTTGCCATGTAAAAAAACGTTCGCATTAGATGTAAAAGGCAATATATTCAGAAAATATCCTCGGGCTAAATAGATACGGAGAAAAGGAGAAAATTAAAATGAGAAGAAATGAGAAGGGGTTTACCCTGATCGAGCTTATTGTGGTGATAGCTATCATTGGTATTTTGGCAGCTATTGTTATTCCACAGTTCACTAATGCAACTACCAAAGCAAAAGAATCGGTAACAAAGTCTATGGCTACAGCCGTAGTTTCTGCAGCGAACCAAAAATATGCCGAAAGTCTATTGTCAGATATTGCTGGTGGNGCTGATGCCTCTACTTATCCTGAAGCAGATGCAACTTTTGAAACTAATTTTTCAAGTTTTGATGCATCCACTTGGACAATAACAGCCACGGCCGCCGATGGTGATGTAGAAAAGTATGTGTCATTTACACTTGCTGATGATACGGATTATGTCGTGTATTATATTGCAAGTACTGATAAAGATGCATTCATGGTCACTTACAGTTTAAATGGTGNAAATGCAGCAAAAGCTGGTGGTACGGGAACTCTTGCTACTAGTGCTACGGGTATTGATGCTGATTCTCACGGCGATTAGTTATAGATTGAATTAAATGATGTAAAATGATTTACGTGAATAAAAAATGCCGGTTTATCCGGCATTTTTTATTACTGGCACTTTTCAGTAGCTTCTATGATTCATGAAAAAATGTTCATATAGATTCCACTCATATTTAAAGCTCTATTCTTTACAAGCTGGCTATACTCTTATTGAACTAATCTCAGTGATTGCTATCTTGGGAATTCTTGCTTCTTTTGTTGTAGTAGATCAAGTAACCTATTATAGAGATCTTGCATATGCTGCGGATGTGGAAAAGTTTATCGAAGATATGGAATATGCTCGTGATCATGCCATTGCGCGCAAGAAACGGTGTGTCATTTCCATAACTGAAGAAACGGTCCTAAAGCCAGCCGCTTACCAGTTTAATCTTGAAACAGCTGATGGGCCTCAGGTGATTCTGCCACACAATAGTGGAAACCACAGTATAGTCATGCCGGAAGGTGCGTCAATCCCAGAAGCGGATATAACTATTACTCTTGACACAAGAGGTCGACCTTCCAATAATGTATCATTGACTTATGAGTCCAATAAATTTTCACCTGCTGTAACCATCACATTCAATAGTATAACTGGTTTCATTACAATAGAATAATTGTGTCAAATAATAAACATGGCAATGCTTTAGTGGACTTAATTGTAGGGGTTATGATTCTTGGGCTAGTCAGTATTTCCGTGGTGGGAGCTTATAATTCACTTATTTCCATGGCTACCAATGCTTTCCGAAATTCTCAATCATCCTGGTTTGGCAACAGCGTTATGGAAATATATTCGGCCAAAACTTTTGATGACATTACCACAAATGACAGTTTTACAATTTCTCAGTTCAGTGGGTATACAGCCAATGTAACCGTAGAACCAAAAGATGTAGACCTATCCAATGCTTCAATAGATGATGGAGATGAATCTTCAAATTATAAACAGATTTCCGTAGTTATATCAGGACCTGGCGCAGAAGAAATCCTTACCTATACAACGTTACGATCAAACTGTAATCAGGAAGGACCTATTTTAACTAGTATTTCAACTAATTGGTTATCTAATCAAAACTCAGGCCCAAGATTTGCCAGCAGTCCAAATGAAGTAATCATTAAACTTCATTTTAATAGAGCGGTTGATATTGCAAACCCAGAAAATATTGTTTTGGATCTAACCGTAACTCAAAGAGCAGAAGGTGACGATGGTTATTATGATATTAGTGAAATACCAGCGTCTACTATTACTGTAACGGGAGGAGCTTTGGATGCTAATAAACAAAACTTGTCTTTTACTTATGCAGTAAACCCTAACCACACCTCCTGGACATTGACGGATTATTTAGATGTTTCAGCTATCACCCTTAATGGTGCTACAATAACAGGTTCGATAGGAGGGAACAGTGACGGTTGTATTTCTGATATTAGTTTGCCTGCAGAAGCAGATTCGACATTAGCAGCCAATGAAGTGATAATTAGAGTAGTTCCAGGAGTATATTATATCTTTAGTGATTGGGGTGATTTACAAGATGCAATTAATCCCTCTACTCCAGGTTCTGGGTTAACAGCACCTGAGTTTGCTGACATTTTTGACTCCTGGAAAAGATTTGATGGCACTAACGTATATGCAAATAAACAAGCGGCTGAGAATGCTAGTAATTCAAGAGCAACAGCATGGGTTCCTCAATATATAGCAGCGGATGGTAACCCTAGTGGTACAAGCCAAACTCAAGGCAATGGTTATGATACATTTGATCATTTTTATATGCCTTTAAATGTTGATCCAGCCAATGGATTTGTGAGTCCTGAGTCTTATCAGACATTTACTCTTGAAGTTACTCTCCAAAGTAGTAGCGGGGATGATGACATGATAGGAATTATTGTTGCATATGCAGAAGGCTCTAATACGTGTAATGGNGGGAGTTATGGNCATGACGCTTCTACTTGTGCAACAACAGGAAGTACGCCCTATGTTCTTTACGCTGGCAGATCCGCTATGGGCTCAGAACCTAGAGAGGGCTGGGGTTTAGTATATAATAAAGGAAATAGGGTGTGGTATAATAGTCACTCTAATGAAGCAACGAATAAAGATGGTGGCAATGGTACTGGAGACAGATGGAACATTCGAGAAGAAAAACCTCCAAACTCTAGAACAGCTAGTCAGAATTGGAAAAGTTATTATGTGCGAATAAAAGTAGAGAGGCTCTTGAATAATATCAAAATTTATACAACCGATTTTTTTAATACTAGAGCTGCTGCATTAAATGCTGGTAATAATGGAGTCCGTAGTGATGGAACAGGATATTTTGATGGCGAAGATATATTAGAAGTGGATCTTGAAGATGATGTCCGTCTACATAAGTTCATAGGTGGAAGNCCTTTTGGTTACATTACTTTCAGCCAGCCNCAAGCAAAGTTTTTGGATAATGTAATACCAGAGCCAGAAGCAGAATATGAAGTAGAAACTGGTTACATTGTTTATTTTGATGAAAGAGATGACACAAATAATGATAAAACATATGTTACTTGGGATCCATTTGATTTAGCATCAAATGATGAAGCCGAAGAAAGAGGAATTAATCCTCCTAGTGCAAAAAGAAGTGGAGTTTGGAAATGGATTACAGATGATTGGATTTTCCAGGAAGGTGTTTCTATTCAGGATTTAAATGGGTTTTATGGTACGATTAGTCCAAACCCAGATAATAATTCAGACCCACCTCAAGAAAATGGAGTCGATGTAAAATATTATATAAAAAAGGAAGCCGAGAATCAAAATTAATAGAATGAGAAAAAACTTTAAATCAAGAGGCTTTACACTAGTTGAATTAATTGTTGTGATTACATTAATTGGAATCCTTGCACCAGGAATGACATTAATTTTTTCTTCTATCCTTGACAATTATCGTACTATGAATGCCATGGCCAGGGTTACAAAAAGTTCAGAATTTATATTAAGCAGATTTACAGACGATATTAATGAGTCAAGTAAAATAAAACAGGCTGATGCAAAAGAAATAGAAATTGAAATTAATACTACACCCGTTCAGACGTATTACTATAAAATTGATGATTCTAGTGCTTCCATTAAACTCTGTGTGTCAAGCTGTGATGACAATGAAAATTTCCATACAATTATTGACAGGGTGCAACCAACAAGTCAATTTAAATATCTAGATACAAGTTTAGATGAGCTGGAAAATTCTCCGGCAAAGCCATGGCTCTCATCCAATTCATCCCATTATGATAAACTAAATTCCATCATCTATGTAGAACTCAAATTAGATTTACAGTACCTGGATGATACAGTTTCATACTCTACCGTTATTTACCCAGAGAAGAAGATAGACTTATAATGATAACACCTTCCAATAGAGGCTGGCTTGGTACGGGATTTGCCATATTGATGTTTCTTATCCTATCTATTATGATTTCTTCCATGGGGAGGAAGATCATACTGAGCTCTAGCAGGGCCATGGATGCAGCCAGAGAAAAGCAAGCATATTGGAACTCAAGAGTTGGTCGTTCTGTTGGATATCAAGAACAAGATAAAGGACAGGGTATCATTGAGTTTGAAGGAGGAACGGTTCTTTTTGATGATCTATGCGTGATTGGACAATCAGCTGAAGTGGTTTCAGGAGGATCAGTTATTACTATAGAATCAGACGATTTTGATCAGGGAGAAACTATAGATAGTGCACACAGGTTAGTTTCAGAGTGTAATGGACAAAATCGATCCCCTCAATTAAACTGGAGTGGTGTACCTGAAGATGCTGAATCTTTAGTAATTATTGCATCAGATGCCGATGCTGGTAATGTGACACATTGGGCTATCTATGGCATTGCTGTTTCCACTACAGCACTTGCACAGAATATTACTATCTCATCTCCTGCCACAGAACTAGTAGAGTATGCCGGACCATGTCCACCTCAAGGAGATGGAGTCAATCATAGGTATGTATTTAAAATCTATGCATTGAATACTACCATAGACACTTCTATTGATGATGGTGATGTTGCGGCACTTCGTAGCGCCATGTCTGGAAAGGTGATTGCATGTGGTCAGATAACAGGACGGTATCAAAGGTTTTAAATAATGTTAATGTTTATCTTATTCTTGTTGGGAATTATTATTGGAAGTTTTCTTAATGTATGTATTTACCGCATCCCCCTAACAAAAAGTATTGTAACTCCAGCATCTTTTTGCCCTAACTGTGAAGCTCCGGTCAAGCCTATTCATAATCTGCCGATTGTGAGTTATCTAATGTTGGGTGGTAAGTGTGCAAAATGTGGAGATGCTATATCTAGTCGTTATCCTATTGTTGAAATGCTAACGGGCTTAATGGCTGTTACTTCATTCCTTCAATTTGGTTTAACCATATATGGCGGAATAGTATTTACGCTGGTGTGTCTTTTAATTGTGATATCATGTATTGATATAGACCATTTTATTATTCCGGATAGGATGCTGATTATTGGCGTTTTTCTTTGGGCTCTTTTCATTGGTGTAAACTTTTCATTAGAGAATCTTCGTGAGGCGTTTATTGGTTCAGGCTTGTTTGCGGGTTTTCTTTATACATCAAGAGTTTTAGGAAAATTACTTTTCAAAAAAGAAGCTCTAGGTCTAGGAGATGTAAAATTAGCCATAGTGTTGGGAGCTTTTCTTGGTTGGGAGATGACTATTTTTAGTCTTTATGCTGCTTTTCTGATGGCGGCGATCTATAGTATTGCTGGACTAATGAATAAAAAAGTAAGCTTCGGACAGATGTTGCCTTTTGGTCCTTTTCTTGCTATGGGGTCGGTTATTTCCATCTTTTTTGGAGAAGAAATACTGACATTATTTATGAAATGGATAGTGTAAAATCAATTTAGGTTATCCAAGATAAAAAGTATTCGAACAGCTTTTTAAGCATTATATAATCTTGCTAAATTAGTTTAGGGTTAAGTAAAGGGAAAAACCTCGTTAAATGAACAGACAGCTTAAGGGAAAGATTTATCCCATTAAGATTTATGAAGTGGGCAGGGAAAAAATCCTTGAGTATGCCCAAGCAACACTCTGTACCAATCCTTATTGTACGGATCCTGATTTTGCGGCAACATCAAAATATGGTGTCATCGTAGCTCCACCTACCTTTGCTTCCGTATATTGTCAACTTGCCATGCGACAGGTTTTTGAAGATGAAGAACTAGGAATGAATGTGCCCAGAGTAGTACACGGCGAACAAACTTTTGAATTTGGAGAGGTAGTGAAAGCGGGTGATATCATTTCAACAACTACAACCATTCGTGACATTATTGTTAAAGAAAATGCTATTGGAGTGAAAAACGAGTTGGTTTTAGTCCGTACTGATTCGGTTAATGAAAAAGATGAAATTGTATGTGTAGGTCGATGGACAATTGTAGAGAGGGGAAATGAGTAAACCTATTAAAATAGATAAATATCTCTCCTATTATTATGCTGGAGCAAGTGGTGACTTCAACCTCATTCATATAGATAATGAATTTGCTCGAGGAGAAGGACTAAATGGTATTATTCTTCATGGGCTCTGCACCATGGGTATTGCTACTAATAGACTAATTGATGATGAAGATCCAGGGCGACTGAAATCCATCAAAGTTCGCTTTGCTGTCCCCGTCTTTCCCGAAGATGAATTAACGGTGGATGGAGATGGTGGAGAGACTCAGGAGCGATTTGTTGTTTCTAATCAATCAGGGGAAGAAGTTATCAGAAGAGGAAGAGCTGTTTACCGAGATATCTCTGATAGCTAAGATGGATATTTTCCGAATTTCTGGATTCCAGTAAAAAATACCGCGGCTGCAGCAGACTTCACAATATCTCCGGAAATAAAAGGTAGCACTCCGAACTCTAGCACATTATTAAACCCGAGATAAAATCCTAACCACAGTCCACCAATAACATATATTGTGGAACAACTGAGTAGCATGATTAAAAAGCTGTATAAGAAACTTCGTTTAACTCCAGGATTTATGAAAGTGCCAGTCACATAGGCTCCACCAATGAATCCAATAATATAACCACCAGTTGGACCTAAAATGTGATGAAGACCAGAACCAAAACCAGAAAAAACAGGAAAGCCAAAAACTCCCGAGGACAAATATAGAAAGATTGCTAATACCCCACGATTAGGTCCAAGAAAAGCACCAATTAACATTACCACAAATGTTTGGGCTGTTACCGGGACTGGGGTGAACGGCAATCGTAATTCCAACTGAGCCGCCATCCCTAATACCAGCGTACCGGAGAGTGCAACTAAAAGATCAGAGGCTATAGATGGAACAAGCCTGGCTATTTTTTCGGTCTTCGAATTAATTATCATCCTATTCCTTGAATGGATATAAAATAAACCTTTTTTGTCAATTAACGTGACATTTTCTATCATTAAATTTGCCAAACATATGCAATATATCCTGAAAAGAATTTCTAATTATTTGCTAGTAGCAGTTGTCTTATTTCAATCTTTTCTTTTTGCTCAGGAAAGATCAACTTGGAAGGCAATTCAAGACGAAATAATGACTCCTCTCTGCGCAGACTGTCATCAAATAGGAACTACTTTTTCCGAACAATCCGATCTTTTACTAACTGAGGATGTAGCATATGAAGAACTTGTGGATGTGCTTCCAAATAATGCCTCAGCACGAAGTGATGGACTTCTCCGAGTTGGTTCTGAAGGTTTGGCAAGCTTGGAAACCAGTTACCTTTGGGAAAAAATTAATGCGCCTAACCAAGAACACTTCAACACCGACCATCCATATTATGGAAGCTTAATGCCTCTTGGAAAACCATATCTGACAAATGGTCAATTAGAATTCATTAAGGAATGGATACTCGGTGGTGCGCCAGCTGAAGGAATTGTAAAAAATGCTGAGGAATCATTTCTTAGGGACACGACACGATATGAACCACCAGAATTTGTTGTCCTTGCACCTCCTCAGCAGGGAATACAATTACATCTTGGACCATTCAATGTCTCGCCAAATTTTGAACGAGAGTTTTATTACTTTCAACCATTTGATACTACCGGGGATCTTTATTTAGAAAGGTCTGAAATAATTATGAGGTCTGGAAGTCATCACTTTATTGCTTATACATTTACAGAAACAGTACCAGCTTACGCTAAACTTAAACCAGAAGTGTATAGAGATATTCGCAATGAAGATGGAACAGTTATTCTGCAAAGCCTTATTCCAACAATATGGCACGATTTTGGTTTTGGGACTCAATGGCCTTTTATGAATTATCATTTTCCAAAAGGGGTTGCATTGCGCCTCAATGCGGATAGAGGCTTAGATCTTAACTCTCACTATGTTAATCGAACGGACAGTTCGTATGTTGGTGAAGTTTATATAAACATGCATCTAGCAAAGCCTGAAGAAGTAAAAAGAGTAGCGGAAGTCTTATCATTAAATAATACAGAAATTGATTTACCCCCGAATAAAGTAACTACTCTAGAAGAAACATACTTTTTTGATAATGAGGCCAGTGTGTTCCAACTAATGTCACATGCACATGAACATATGCTGGAGTTCAGAGTGGAAAAAGTAGGCGGANACTTAGATGGTGAATTGGTATACATAGCTTATGATTGGGAACATCCGCCAATCCTTGAGCTGGATCCACCCCTTCATGTAAAAGCTGGAGAAGGATTGAAGTTAATTGTTACGTATGACAATTGGACAGATAAGACCTTAAACTTCGGTCTTTTGAGTCAGGATGAAATGATGATCCTATTCGGCTATTATTATCTTGGTGCCCCAACTCTATCTATAGATTCGAATGAACTCCTTCCTATGGCTTTTGATCTTCGACAAAACTACCCCAATCCTTTTAATGGAGCCACCAGCATAGAATTTACCCTAGCAAGGGAAGCAGATATTTCATTAGAGATTTATGATATGCTTGGCAGGCAAGTAGCCTCTCTCGTAAGTGGGAAAACTGTAGCTGGGAAACATACGTATCATTGGTTAGCCAATAATGACATGGGGTCTTTTGTTCCATCAGGTATATACCTTATCCGATTATCAATTGATGGTCACTCCCGGACAAAAAAAGCCGTTTTACTTAGATAGTTGAGTCAGTGCTTGAAACAGCGCTGACCTGTGAATACCATTGAAATTCCATGATCATTACATGCATCAACAACTTCTTCATCTCTAACGGAGCCTCCAGGCTGTATAACAGCCTCAATACCGGAATCTGCTATCATGTCTATACTATCTCGAAAAGGGAAAAATCCATCAGAGCAAAGGATACATCCTTGGGTATCAGAACCTGATTTTTTTAACGCGATATTTACAGCATCCAAACGACTAACTTGTCCAGCACCAACACCAATAGTAACACCATCTTTTACAATCAAAATAGCGTTTGATTTGATATGCTTTAATACTTTCCACCCAAATTGCATATTCATTATGTGTGATTTTGATGGTAATACATTCGTAACTTTTTTGAGTTGATCAGAATCTAATGTACTTATATCAGTTTCTTGAACTAAGACTCCACCTTTCAAATCACGAATGTGAAGACGAGACTTAGGTTTTTGAATATTTCCTACTTCCAGCACTCTAAGATTTTTCTTTATTGATAATACTTCGAGAGCTTTACTCTCAAAGTCTGGTGCAATGAGAATCTCTACGAAAACTTCGGAAATCTTTTTTGCTGTATCCGCTGTACAAGTTTGATTTAAAGCAATGACACCCCCAAAAGCGGACATACTATCTGCCTGAAAAGCTTGAGAGTAAACAGATATTTGATCTTTTCCAATAGCCACACCGCATGGGGTGGCATGTTTTACGATAACGCAGGCATTTTCATCAAATTCACTTAGACATGCAAGGGCTGCATCTGCATCCATAATATTGTTATAACTAAGCTTCTTACCCTGGTGAATCCTGGCGGAAAGAATATTGTTTTGTCTCTTTCTTAGNACTTTATACGANGATGCGGCTTGATGAGGATTTTCACCATATCGCATTTCAGCATCTTTATTAAATGTAAGAGTTAATTTTTCTGGGAACTTTTCTTCTTCAAGGTAATCATGTATGATTGCATCATATTGAGCAGTATGTGAGAATGCTTTAGTTGAGAGATTTTTTCTGGTATCAAATGTTATACCATTATTACTTGCAATTTCATCAGCTACTTGTAAGTAGTCAAAGGGATCAACAACAACTCCAACCCAACCGAGGTTTTTAGCCGCACTACGAATCATGGTTGGACCTCCAACATCTACATTTTCTAACGCCATTTCTAAATTACAGTCATTACGTGAAATGGTTTCATGAAAAGGATATAAGTTGCAAACAACGAGATCAATCCAATGAATATTATTTTTTATTGCGTCCTCACTGTGTTTATCTCTTAATCCTAAAATTCCTCCCTCTACATGAGGATTTATAGTCTTTACTCTACCATCCATAACTTCAGGAAAACCTGTGAAATCACTAATGTCANTCACAGAAATTCCTAGGTCACGAATTGCTTTTGCTGTTCCACCAGTTGATACAATTTCAATGTTCTGAGCAGTTAGCTTTTCTACAAAAGGTTGCAGACCACTTTTGTCATAGACAGAAATAAGAGACCGTTTTACGGGCACAATTTTTTTGTTTATGCTCATTTCCTTATAGAGGTTACTGGACTATTGTNTGGTTGACTTTTCATTTGAATATTGGATCTTCAATAGGCGGGCATCTTCATTTTTGGTATACCAACGCGTACCATATTCTAGGATATAAAGTGCACCATCTTTCCACATAATCATGTCTATGGGATTATGAAATTTTTCTGAAGGCATAAACTTTTCCATACCTAAATAATTTCCTTCATCATCCATATTTACGATAAGAACCCATCCTCGCATCCAATCATAAATAAATAGTTTCCCATTATAATATTCCGGGAATTTATTCTTAAGGTGCTGAAATCTCTCATACCGGTAAACAGGCCCAGCCATAGCATTGCGTCCGCCGGTTCCTGTTAATGGAAATTCCTCGGATTCAGTATATGGATACCAAATAAATGCTGATTGAGGTTCAGGAAGCTCCTTCATTCCAGTATTATTTTTGGATTTATTTAACGGAGTTTTTAAATCATATTGAGCCCCATAGGAACTATCTTCAAAAGTAAATCTATTATAGGGTTTATTATTTGCTACAAAGAAAGGCCATCCAAAAAAACCAGGTCCTTTTGCTTGGTTAATTTCATCATATCCAATGGGACCACGACCTATTTTAGGTTCGCGAGCATCAGGTCCAACTTCTCCCCAATAGAGATATTTTGTTTTAGGATCGATTGAGATTCTAAAAGGATTTCGACACCCCATAATATATATTTCTGGTCTTGTATCAGGAGTTCCTAGTGGAAAGAGATTTCCTTCAGGAATTGTGTATCCACCGTCTTTTTCAGGCTTTATCCGTAGAATCTTTCCTCTTAGATCGTTAGTATTGGAAGAGCTCCTTCTTGCGTCCCATGCTGTTCGTAAGGGTCGCTCATCAATTGGTGCAAAGCCATTTGAATTAAAGGGGTTTGTATTATCTCCAATTGATAGGAAAAGATTCCCATCAGGTCCAAATTCTAATGACCCTCCGGCATGACAGCATTCATCACGCTGGACTGGTACCTCTAACATCACTTTTTCAGTACTCATGTGCAAGCTATCATTATCGAGTACAAATCGTGACAGGTGTTGTTTGGGATCATTACCAACAGGTGAATAGTATATATAAACCCAACTATTACTATCATAGCTTGGATCAATTGCAATACCAAGTAAACCATCTTCTAGTTTATGTTGATAATTTGTGTCTACATGATCATATTGGACAGGCATTTTATAAATTATTTTTGTTGAATTGGTATTGGGATCGAAAAGTTTTATCAGTCCTTTTCTTTCTATAAAAAGAATCCTACCATCATTGAAAATGTCCATTTCCATTGGTTCTTCTAGGATTTGATCCAGCACAGTAATGCTGAAATCTTGTTCCCTAGGCTTTTCTATGGGAACGGGATTAGTTAGAGGAACATTATCTGTTTTTGGTATAGTATTGCAAGAGAAGAGTACAAGGATCCCTATTAAAGATATAGTAATATTTTTCATGTTAGTTTACCTATTAGAAGTCAAAAGATTAATAGCCTCAATATAAGCGATACCTTCTAGAGCTTGAACTTTCTTTTTAAGTAATTCAGCTGTATCACTTGGTTCTATATGACATCGCTTCTGTACAATTATTGGTCCAGCATCAACATCTTCAGTAACGAAGTGTATCGTACATCCAGTTTCTACGTCTCCATTGGCCAAGACAGCTTCATGAACATTCAAATCCATTCCGCCTGAATATTTTGGTAAAAGTGAAGGATGTACATTCAATATCTTGTCTTTCCATTTTAGACAAAATTCATTTGATAGAATACGCATAAAACCGATTAATAGGACTAATTCAACCTGGTACTTTTTTAATATAGTGGTCATTTCTCGATCAAATTCATTCCGCGTTTTATTAACATGTGATATATAGAATGCTGGTATTTTATTCTTTTTGGCTCTTTCCAATATATAAGCTTTTGCACGGTTTGATAATACTACGGCAACTTCAGCATCTAGTTTCCCAGATGAAATAGAATCGCAAATGGCCTTTAGATCGGTTCCCTTGGTTGAGCCAATCACTCCTAGCTTCATCATCGTAAAGTATTCACGTGATCAATACGCTTTTCAATTACTGCTTTGGTTCCGATGTCAGAGCGGTGGAAAAGAGGACCGGAAACAGCGGAAATTTCTTTTTCGGCGATTATTTCAGCTTGAACAATAGAGTTGGCAACACCAACAGTTGCAATTGTTCTACTACCTGCCTCTATAAGCTTACCTTCTTTAAAATCAACAGATGCATAGAATAGTCTTTCAATATTTCCTATATTTGAAACATCAATAGTTTCTCCTTTTACTGGACTATCAGGATATCCTTCAGGAACAGCATATTTACAGACTGTCGACTTTTTTTGAAATGCTACTTCAGTAGTAGCAAGGGTCCCATTAGCTATTCCAGTACAAATATCAATAAAATCTGATTCTAATATTGATAAAACATTCATGGCTTCGGGGTCACCAAATCTTGCATTATACTCAATTAGTTTGACCCCATTACCTGTAATCATAAAACCTCCATAGAGTATACCCTTATAGCCTTCGCTAAACTTGTCTTTCAATGCTTTAGCTGTTAAACGATTTATTTCACATGCTAATGCAATATCATTGTCATTTAAAAAAGGAAGGGAGTGATCACTGTCTGAGTATGTTCCCATGCCTCCTGTATTGGGCCCTTTATCTCCTTCATAAGCTCGTTTATGATCTTGAACTGCTGGCATATGTTTTAAATTTTCTCCATCACAAAAACTCATAAGAGAAAACTCTTCTCCGATGAATTTTTCTTCTATTATAAAGTTTCCTCCTTCATCGATCAATTTTTGGCAATAGGAANTTGCTTCTTCATGAGAGTGAAGATGATCTCCGGCAACTTTAACCCCTTTACCACCAGCCAGCCCATCATACTTGACTACATATTGATCACCAAATTGAGCTAGGCATTCCGATACTCCATCCATTGAGTCAAAAGAATAATATTCAGGTCCACCAGGTATATTGTATTCTTTCAATAAATTTCTTGTAAATGATTTTGATGTTTCTATTTGAGCATGTGTCTTTTTGGGACCAACAGTTTTTATACCAATATTCCACAAAGCGTCAGCAACACCTTGTGACAAGGGGTTTTCAGGACCAATAACTGCAAGATTAGCGTTTATTTTAGAGGCATAATCTTTTACTATTTTAGGGTTATTTATATCCTTAATTGTAAAAGAATCGCAGAGAGTATAAATACCTGGATTTTCATTGGTACCTAAACAATAAATCTCTTTTTTTTGGGGGGAGCGATCTAATGCTCGTACGATGGCATGTTCTCGAGCACCAGATCCAACAACTAAGATTTTATGTGCTATTCTTTCTGTCATTATTTCGCGTAGTCTCCATCTCAGTTATTTTGGCTTCATCTATGTCATTTGCTATATAATTGCCATCCAAGCATGCCATACAAGGTCGGTCAATATTATGATTTCCTCGTCTTGTTACGGCTTCTATAAGGCCATCAATTTCCTGATATAGTAGAGTATCTACCTTTAGAAAGTGCTTAATCTCTTCTTCGCTCATGTTTCCAGCAATTAACTCATCTCGAGTAGGCATATCTACACCATAGAAACATGGGTGTTTTACAGGAGGACAAGCGGTTGCAAAATAGACATCTTTAGCACCAAAATCTTTAAGCATTCTAACTATTTCTCTACTTGTATTTCCACGGACAATACTATCATCCATGATAAGTACTTTTTTATCAAGTATTTCTGTTGCTTGAGGAACAAGCTTATACCTAACAGATTTTTTTCTTTCGTTCTGACCAGGCATTATGAATGTTCGTCCAATAAAAGGATTTTTATATAATCCTTCAGAATAGCGAACACCAATTTCATGAGCAAAGGAAAGAGCCGCGGTATTTGCAGTACTAGGTACGGGTATCACAATATCAGGAATTTTTTCTGGGAATTTCCTTTTCCAAGCTCTGGCTAAATTTTGACCCATTCGTAAACGCGCTCTATACACGCTTACATCATTTAAATTCACATCAGGTCGAGCAAAATAAACATACTCAAATATGCAAGGATTGAAATCTTTTTTTATTAAACGTTTACTAAAAATCTCACCATTATCGGAAATATATATTAATTCACCTGGTTTAACCATTCCTTTGGGCTCATAACCAAGAGAGTAAAACATCGAGTTTTCAGAGGCGAAAATATAATCTAAACCTCCATTCCCATTCGATCTTTCACCTTTAACTAATGGGCGGATGCCTAGTGGATCCCGAAAAACAACAAGACCTTTTCCAATAATTATGGCTACAACAGAATAAGCCCCATTAATATTTTGAAAAATAGATTGCACTGCTTCACATAACAGATTAAAAAACTCTTGGCTTTTGTCAGGAGTAATATCACGATGAAGTCTATCAGCAAAAAAGTGCAGTAGTACCTCAGTATCACTTGTAGTATTCAGATAACGTATTTCGTTTTGACTGATTTGTTGCACTAGCTCTTTATAGTTTGTCAGATTCCCATTATGCGCCATAGCAATACCGTACGGAACAGAAGTCCAAAAAGGTTGGATTTCTCCATGACTAAATCCACCATGAGTGGGGTAGCGATTATGGGAAATTCCAATATTTCCAGTTAGCAACTTTATGTTCTCAGAGGTAAAAACTTCTCTGGCAAGCCCCAGTCCTTTCTCTTTATGCATTCGTGTATCATAGGTCATTATTCCAGCAGCGTCTTGACCTCGATGTTGCAGATGAATTATACTATCATAAAGTTCAGGTGCTACAGGCTTATGAGAATAAATTCCAGCAATACCACACATTATATTAGCTTTATCAAATCTGGAGCTAAACCAATATAGGATTGAGGAGAAAGTTCCAAAATTGTTTTCTTATCATTTTCAGATATATCTAACCTAGATACGAACTCAGTTAAAGCATCAGCATTAACTTGCTGTCCTCTGGTAAGTTTTTTTAATTCTTCATATGCATTCTGATGTCCTGCTTTTCGTAAAATCGTTTGAATTGCTTCAGCTAAAACTTCCCAATGATTATTTAACTCATGTTTCATATAAGTTTTATTGACAGCAATTCGATTTAAACCTTTTAGAATATTTTTCAACGCTAAATATGAGTGGCCCAACATTACACCTTGGTTCCGTAACGTAGTAGAATCAGAAAGATCTCTTTGCATTCTGGAAACGGAAAGTTTTTCTGAAAGATGATTTAATAATGCATTTGAGAGTCCAAGATTACCTTCTGCATTTTCAAATTGTATGGGATTTATTTTATGTGGCATAACAGAGGAGCCTATTTCTCCCGCGATTTTTTTCTGAGAAAGGATTCCTCTACTTATATAAGCCCAAATATCCTGACATAGATCCTTGAGGATTGAATTTACTCTAATCAACTGATGGTAGCTTTCTACTATTGAATCATGAGGCTCGATCTGTGTAGTAATCAAATTTGCTTCCAGCCCAAGAGATTTAATGAACTTTTTTGAAAACCGAATCCAATTAACCTTTGGATATGCGATATTGTGTGCTGACCAAGTGCCTGTTGCACCATTTAATTTTCCTAGAAGAAGATGTTGTTTGAACTGCTTTATCTGACGATCTAAACGACTTGCAAAAACAGCCAATTCTTTTCCAAAAGTTGTAGGGGTTGCAGGCTGACCATGGGTTAGAGATAGCATTGAGGAGTTTTTGTACTTATTCGCCAATAGCATCAATGATTTTTTTACATTTTTTAATGTGGGCAAATAAACTTTTTTTAATCCATCATTCCAAATAAGTGAATAGGATAAATTGTTTACATCTTCAGATGTTAGTGCAAAGTGAATCCAAGGGTGTAAGGATTTTCTTGTTTTAGTTTGAATATAATATTCAATTGCTTTTACATCATGATTAGTTTTTTCTTCAATTAACTTGACCTTTTGAGCACTGGAAATATTGAAATTTTGGTAAATTTTCCTAAGAATAGATTTTTCCACCTTAGAAAAATGGGGCAAATCTTTTATTGTTGCTTCACTACCCAAAGCAATTAGATATTCTATTTCAACTTTTAAACGATAGCGCATAAGTGCTAATTCAGAGAAGTACTCAGTAAGCTCCTCTAGGCTATCGCTATAGCGACCATCTAAAGGAGAAATAGCTTTTAGTCGATTAGGCACCAAATATTCTTTTAATCGCTAAGGCGCAATTACCAGGGTCGATAACTGTCAACACTGGAGTATTACTAGGCATTTGTAAAGTAGAGTGAATATTGACCAACATATCGGCCTTGTCTGAAAATGGTGGGCATCCTAAGGTTGGAAATTCTGAGTTTGCAGCAACAAAACCAGATAAAGCATTTGATCTTCCGGCAATTGTTACATAAACGATTTTCTTCTCTTTTTTATTAGCTTCTAGTATTTCTAGAACTTTTAGTGGTTCTTTATGAGCTGAAGCGGCATATTGTTCCCAACTGATATTATAACTATCTAGTTTCTCAGTAATCTTTTTTGCATGTGGTTCATCGCTTATAGACCCCATAATAATTACTACTTTCATAATAATCCCTCTAAATTTTTATTAATTCTTTCATGAACTGTCATTCCTTGGTCAGGGAAGGGGAATGATTCACCAGTTATGGTTTCATATAAATATATGTAGCGACTCGACAGCTCAACAACAAGCTCTTCTGGAGCGTCAGGCAGATTTTCATCATTATATGGATCACAATTATCAACGAACCATAATCTTAGAAACTCTTTATCTACATTTTGCGGCTCTTTACCAGCTTCTATTTGAGATTGGTAGGTTTCGGAGATCCAGTAACGGCTGGAGTCAGGGGTATGGATTTCGTCAATAAGAACAATGTTCCCATCGACGTCTCGTCCCATTTCATACTTAGTATCTACGAGAATCATTCCGTGTTCTGCGGCTTTTTTCTGACCAAAAGAAAAAAGCTCCAACGCTTTTTTACTGCAGAAGTCCCAATCATCCTGAGTCATCCATCCTTCTTTTACGATGTCATCTGGTGAAATGGGGCGATCATGATCCTCTTCTTTTGTTGTAGGAGTTAGCATATTAGCATCAAGTTTTTGATTTTTTTCCAATCCCTCAGCCAGAATATTTCCACAGTACTCTCGATCACCATTGTTATATACAGTCCAAAGAGATGTGCTAGTACTACCTGTGATATAACCTCGCACTACGAATTCAATAGGTTGTACTTCACATTTTTTTGCAAGGGTTACATTAGGGTCCGGAATTGAAATTACATGATTAGGGATGATATGCTTAGTTTTTTCAAACCACCATGCACTGGTTTGGTTAAGAACTTGCCCTTTAAAGGGAATAGATGCTAACACACGATCAAAGGCGCTTTGGCGATCTGTGGTGATTAGTGCAATTTTATTTCCTAGATCATACTGATCTCTGACCTTACCATTCTTTTTTATACCACTTGGAAGATGGGTGTTTGTTAAAGTGTTAGTAAGTTCAGCGTAGATACTTTTTGTATTGTCTTTATTGTATTTTATAGCATTCATGTGATAATGGATTGAAGAATATGTTTGTTGTTAAAATGTCCCTTAAAACCAACTCCAATTTACCTCTCATTACTTTTATATTCCATATAACTCCAAATTTTATTGATTTAATTTCCTTAATTTCAAACCTATCAACTAAAGATTCCAATTTAGATCTACCTTTTATATCTTCTTTTTGACGAATTAAGATGCTAGCCCAATCATTTTCTGTAGGTATGTTACTTATAAATTCTTTATTTGAATTAAATAGTTCACCAGAACCCTCAATTTTTTTTAATAATGAGGTGTTAAAATTTTCTGCTTCTATTTCCCAATGTAATTGTCGTTTTATTATAACATTAAAACCAAGCCCATTCAATGTATCTTCAATGGACACAGCTTCATTATCATTAATTATCATATCAACTATTAATTGATTATGCTTGGCAGTAGAATAATCAGGAATGTCAAATTTAGATTCCGGAAATGACAGGGAATGCATTGTCGTTGGATTCCCATGTTCTATGAATTCTTTCATAGATGAAAAAATTATATCACCTTTATCGGTTCGCTCGGGATGAGGCATAATAGCCATTACATTACCACTTGGGTTACAGACGGCAGCTAGATTATATATAGAACCATTAGGATTTGTTGGGAATTCATCAATTATACTGCCCTCATCATTACAATATCTATAAACGGTTTGATCATTAGCAATGAGTTTTTCTAATAACTTTTCCGGGATGACGAATCTTCCTTCCCCGTGAGCTAAGGGTATTTTAATTAAGCCCTCAGGGTTTAATTGTCGTGTAAACGCACATCGTGTCGGTGGCGAAGACAGCTTTAGGTTTGACCAAGTATTATAATACCCAACACCAATAACATGTCCATTTTTAACTCGCTTGTTATCAGTAAGTGCCATGCTTAAGCCTAGACTATCTAAACCAGGAATTAGCCCGCTTTCAACTAATATTTGTGCTCCATTGCATATACCTAGAATAGGTTTCCCTCTTTCAGATTCAATTTTTATTTGATTAATTATTGGAGCTAGTGAAGCAATTACTCCAGCACGGGATCGATCTTCATAAGAAAACCCTCCTACTATAATATATCCCTGGAAAAGGGACAATTTTTTCACCTCATCATTCCATAGAAACTCTTCAGCTTTTAATCCAACTCTTTGGCATGCCATCATTGTTTCACGTTCTGTATTGGAACCTGGAAATTGAATGACAGCTATTTTTATATGGTTATTTAAAGAGATCTTACTCATTATTGTGTGGGAGGTGACTTTAAAGAAAGATTAATTTATTAAGAATTTAATATATAGTTACCTTTCCAGTGTTTTTATTAATAGCACCAATTTCATATATTTCTGACAAATTACTTATGTTGTCTCGAATTAGATTGACATGATCTGGCTCTACCACAAATACCATCCCAATACCCATGTTGAAAGTACGGAACATTTCATCCTTCTTTACACTACCAATTGATTGTATTAGATCAAATACCGGTAGGGTAGGCCACGAATTTTTCTTTATTTCAACACCAAACTTATCTGGCAGTATACGTGGAATATTTTCTACTAGCCCACCGCCTGTAATATGTGCGACACCTTTGATCTCAATACCAGCATCTAAAACAGAAAAAATATGATTGGTATAATTAATATGTGGCTCTAGCAGAGTAAGACCTATAGTTTGATCTAAACCATTAATAGTATCTTTTACATCATAACCACCTATTTCGAAAAAGATCTTTCTAGCAAATGAATAACCATTCGTATGCAAACCATTTGATGGAATACCAAGGACAACATCTCCTGATTGAATTTTTTTACCAGTAATAATTTCATTTTTTTCCACAATACCTGTAATTACACCGACAAGATCATGTTCACCGGGCAGGTAAGTATCAGGCATTTCAGCCGTTTCACCTCCTACTAGTGACACACCTGTTTCTTTGCATGCTTTTACCATGCCAGACACTATTTGTTCTATTATTTTAGGTTGCAACATGTCATTTGCAATATAATCCAGAAATGTAAGTGGCTTAGCACCCATGACTAAAATGTCATTGGCAGCAGCACTCAAGAGATCAATACCAATGGTATCATATTTTTTAAGTTTTCTCGCAATTATTGTTTTAGTGCCAACCCCATCTATACTTTGTACCATAACAGGATTTTCATAATTATTGATAATTGGTTTCAAGTCATAAAGTGAACCAAAGCTACCAAGTCCTGTAAGGACATTGGAGGTGAAGGTGGATTTCACGTGATTTTTTATTAAGTCTACTGCTTCATTTCCTGCATCGATATCCACTCCAGCAGATTTATAATCAATTGTTCCCATTATAATTTGTCTCGCAAACCGTTCTTCCATGCATGGTTTGCATCGCGACAAGGAAGATTTATAATATTATTAATTTGGATTAATTTTCCACCCGTTACACCTATCTCAAATATATCTAAACCAACATTTGAAAAAACTGATTGCACATTATGAACATTGTTTGAAGAAACTTCTAAAATGAACCCCCCAGTTTCAGAAAAAAGGATTTTTTCATTTTCAAGGGTACTATCAATATTTATTTTGCAACCAATATTATTATTAAAAGTCATTTCTGCTAAAGCTGTAGCTAAACCTCCATCAGAAATATCATGACAAGATAATATAAGGCTTTCATCAATACAATCGGTTAAAGAATAGATTTGCAGTTTTACTTCCTCTAAGTCAGGCCGTGGCAACTTATTTCCAAGCTCATTATATAGGGAATAAAACACAGATCCTCCTAATTCATCTTTTCTCTTGCCAATCAAAATAATTATCGAATTAGATTTCTGGAAATTCATAGGTATAGCTTTTGTTACATCTATGAGGCGACCAAGACAACTTACAATTGGACTAGGAGGTATAGCTCCATTTTTTGATTCATTATAAAAACTAACATTTCCAGCAATGATAGGAGTAGGATGAGTGGGATGGTTTTTTAAAGTAATAGTATTACATGCATCGGCAACTCCTTTAACCCCTTCTATGAATTCCCACATTTGTTGAGGTTTTTCTGGATTGCCAAAACAGAGGCAATCAGTTATTGCATGGGGAGTGGCCCCAACAGCTGCTACATTTCTCATTGATTCCACAACTGCGTTAACGCCAGCCCAATAAGGATCTATTAAACCATATCTAGGATTGTGATCTGTGGATACAGCAATTCCTGTTTTCCTAATTTCTTCCGGATAGTCATCCGAATTAAATGGTGACATTATACCAGCATCAGCTAATCCTGCTTCTGTGTGAACTCTACCTTGTACTTGTTTATCGTATTGTTCAAATATTGGTGCCCGACTAGCTATATTTTCATGAGACAATAAATCTAATAAAATGTTATTATAATCAGAAATTAGAGGAATATTAGGAGTAGGAATTTTTTTTACGATAGGCTCATATGGACGGTCATATAAAAATCCTTTTGTAACTTGCGCTGCTGGAGCAGTTACAATTTTTTCAATTCCATTATATACAATATATTGACCATCACGGCGCACTTTACCTATGACGGATGCTTTAGCTCCTTTGCTGACAGCTGGTAAATCAAATATTTTATTATAGTGATCCACGATCATTGGTGTTAGTTCAGGAGGTACAACCCACATGAATCTTTCTTGAGTTTCACTACATAGGTATACTGAAGGGTGAAGATCATCCATACTTACATGCACTTTATTAAGCCACACTTCAGCTCCGTAGCCAGATGTTTCTGCAAGTTCTACACTTGCGCAAGCAACTCCACCTGCCCCTAAATCCTTGAATCCTACATTATTAATCAATCCTTTTTCTTGTAGAATTTTAAAAAGAGAATAAGACGCTTTTAATAAATGTCTCTCAAGGAATGCATTTGGTTCTTGAACCGCACCTTTATTCTGTTCTTTTTTTTCTTCTTCCAATTCTAAGGAAGCAAAACTTGCTCCACCAAAGCCACTATTATCAGTCGGTTTTCCAACAAGAATCAATTCATAACCCTCAGCATTGTTTGGAGCATAAGAATGAAGTATATGATCTTCACGAACTATGCCTAGGGTTACAAGTGTTACAAGACAATTTTCATTATACCCTTCATCAAAATAAATATCTCCACCAATATTTGGAATACCAAGGGGATTGGCATAGCCTGCTACACCAGCAACTACCCCATCATGTATCCATTTAGTTTTATTGTGTTTTATTTCACCAAACCGGAAAGAATCAGTGCAAGCAATTACTTCCGCACCCATACACATTACATCTCTAACATTTCCACCAACTCCAGTTGCTGCTCCTTCGAAAGGTACAATCTGAGAAGGGTGATTATGAGATTCATGGCTCATTACAATACACCATCGATGGCCATTTTTATCTCTTGTAATGGCGATAACACCAGCATCTTCTTCAGCTCCTAACACTACATTAGGTCCAGTAGTTGTAAATAGTTTTAGATAGGGTCGACTACTCTTGTAGCTAGAATGTTCAGAACCTTGAATGGAAAATAGGATGAGTTCTGATAAAGACGGAGCTCGCCCCAACATATTATTCTGGATTTTGAGGGCTTCATCAACTTTTAATGGTATATTGTATTGTCCTAAGGTAAATCTTATTTCTTCTTCAGTCTGAGAATTAAAGTCAAATTTTTCGTTCTCAGAGGACAATGTTCACCTCAAAATTGTCTGGTGTCTTTGTGGCCCTAGAGATACAATAGTTATGGGACAATTAATTTCTTGCTCAATAAAATCAATAAAAACTTTCATGTTATCTGGCAACATATTGTACCCTTGGGAACAGATTTCTTCTATCTCTTCCCCATTTTTTTCTGGCCAGCCTAGTACAGAAGTGTAAACTGGTTTTACTTGACGCATTTTACCTAAACTTCCTGGCATTTCTGAAAGTTTTTCATCATTTATTTCATATTGCGTACAAATCTTTAATGTATCCATTCCACAAAGAATATCCATTTTAGTAAGAGAAATTTCGGTTAAACCATTTACACGCACAGCTTGTCTTAATTGTACTAGATCAAGCCATCCTACACGGCGTGGCCTACCAGTAGTTGTTCCATACTCACTACCTCGCTCCCGAAGATATTCAGCATCTTCTCCCTTTAGCTCTGTTGGAAAAGGTGAGATGCCGACTCTTGAGACATAGGCTTTTGCTACACCTATAACTCGTTGAGTTCCATTTATACCAATTCCTGATCCAACACTCATCTGTCCAGCCACCGTATTTGAACTCGTTGTATGAGGGTACAGGCCATGATCTAAATCAAGAGAGAGACCTTGAGCACCTTCAAAAAGGAAAGACTTTCCTTGAGAGTAAGCTTCAAATAATTCAACCTGTGTATCTGAAAGATATTTTTTCAATGCATCACCGTAACTAAGATAATCAGTATATATATCTTCAAAAGCTAAATCAAACTGTCGACCAAATGCTTGGGTTACAACTTTCTCGTTGAATTCATAAGCTCGCTGAAGTTTTTCTTCAAAAATAGCCGGTTCTACTAGATCTCCGATACGTATTCCATGGCGATAGGCTTTATCTGCATATGCTGGCGCAATCCCCCGTTTTGTACTACCAGCTGCTAGATCACCTTGATGAGAAGTCAAGCATTCATCCATAACAATGTGATATGGCATTATTACATGGGCTCTATCACTAATTTTTAAATTAGGTTTAATTTCTTTTTCTTCTAAAGAATTAATTTCTTGAATTAGATCTTTAGGATTAATCAAAACGCCATTACCTATAACAGAGATAGGTTTTGAATACAATACACCAGAAGGAATATGATGTAGTTTATAGACATTGTCATTAACAATAACGGTATGACCAGCATTGTTACCACCTTGAAACCTTATCACATAATCACTTTTGCCAGCAAAATAATCAGTGATTTTTCCTTTCCCTTCGTCACCCCATTGGGTCCCCACAATAGCAGTAACATTAGATTTATCAGTCATTATTCAATAGTAGTGATGGATAAATGAAGTATAGAGCGATACAAAAGTGGTTTTGTTCGCAAATTAATTTAAATATTCCTATAACTTTGTGTGAGTTTGATTTTTGGGATAAAGTCTGATTCATTAATCAACCTTTTTCAAATTTATAGTTATTAGATTAAAACTGAGCCCAATTTTACATTGGATGGCTCAAAAGACAAATCTCAAAGTCTTAATTTTCAAATCTTTTGGGTGCTTTCACTAGTTTTTTGCAAGTGAAAATTTTTCCATTGATTCGTAAAAATCTTTTAATATTAAGTTTTTATCAAATTCCTCCCACAGGATTATTTTCCTATTATTGTTGGGTTGATCGAACCATTTTCCATTAATTAATTCGGGGGCGGGGATTTTTGTTGATTTTGCCCATGAAGGGTTTTTTATAATTGCAACAGCAGCCATATCAAATAAAGCACGTGATGGTGGATTCCCAACCAATTCAATATTTTTAAAAAGATTAACTGAATAATCACCAAAGTTATAGAATAAATTTCCATGACGGCCCGTAACAGGCTCGTAAATTTTAGGTCCTTTTCCAGGCATTCTTTGTTCTATATCTGATAGTAAAACTCTTACAGCATCTGTTCCTGAAGTCTTTCCATAACGTACAGTTGCTATTTCAAATTCAACATTTGTATTTAAAATATATTGTAATGAGGATGGATCATTTATTTGGTTATATTCTCCAGGTTCAGGAAAATTAGAACCCAACCACACAACTCTTATTTTTGGAATAATTGAGGGGTCTTTATAAATCGCAAGAGCAATATTGGTTAATTTACCTACGGGCAATAAAACAAGTTTAGCATTAGAGGGTTTTTTTGCTTCGGCGATAATAAAATCAACAGCTTTATGTCCATCAAAGAAGTGTTCTTGAAAATTTTCAGTTATTTCTTTAAAAGAGCCGTTAGCGCCTCGATAAATTTTTATTTGGGAATAGAGAGAACATAATTTCACTATTCTTTCTGCTTCTTGATAGTGTTCTTCTATATCACCACCATTAAAAGTTCTATTAACAGTAATACCTTCAACTTGGAAATAATCGCCATTGAATAACATATAAGCTATTGCATGCTGGTCATCTAATTCATTGTTTGCATCAGTATCAAGAATTACCCTGGTTTTCTGATTGTTTGTAAAGCATCCAAGTAAAAATAATGCCATCAATATGTTAAGCAGATAAATCTTGATTGTAATGAAATGCATACTATTCCTTATTATTCTCATTAGGCGAAAGTAATGATCAATAATGAAATATCCATTAGATTCAACAAAGTTATGAAATTAATTTTAAATTCAAGGCATAATAGAAAATCATTTTTTTATCAGATTTAGATAAAATTATAAATAAAGTAACCATATAAAAATACAGGGGTCTTAAAGGGGAGTACTTATATGTTAATTATTGATTCTTACATTGTTGCTGTTATCATGTGTTTTATCACTATGCTATGTTGGGGATCTTGGGCAAACACGCAGAAATTAGCTAGTAAAGAATGGCCATTTCAACTATTCTACTGGGACTATGCTATTGGTGTTTTGCTACTTGCTTTAGGGCTAGCATTCACTATAGGTAGTATTGGAGAGAATGGAAGAGGTTTTATTGAGGACTTAAATCAAGGAAGCAACAAAATGCTTTTGTCTGCATTTTTAGGGGGGGTTGTATTCAATTTTGGCAATATTTTACTTGTTGCAGCAATTGATATTGCAGGTATGGCCGTTGCTTTTCCTGTTGGCATTGGTATTGCATTAGCTCAAGGGGTCTTTGTCAATTATCTGGCTAAACCGGAAGGAAATCCTTTAATACTATTTTTTGGAGTGACATTAGTATTAATAGCAATCATAGTAGATGCAATTGCATATAAAAAACTTCAAACTAATGCGAAAAAAGGTATTGCTAAGGGATTAATATTATCAATTCTTGCAGGCATTTCACTTGGTTTTTTCTATAAGTTTGTCGCTGATTCTATGATAACAAATTATTATAGTCCAGAAATTGGACTTTTGACTCCATATACAGCTTTAGTTATATTTTCTTTAGGTCTATTTGTTTCTAATTTTGTTTTTATAACGGCAATAATGTTAAAACCAATTAGTGGAAAGCCAGTTTCCTTAGGGGATTATTTTACTAATGGTAACACAAAATTACATTTAATTGGTATTCTTGGGGGGGCTATATGGAGTGTAGGCATGTCATTTAGTATAATTGCCTCGGGTGCAGCTGGCCCAGCTATTTCATATGGGCTAGGCCAAGGGGCTGTAATGGTTGCCGCTGTTTGGGGTGTTTTTGTTTGGAAAGAGTTTGAAGAAGCTCCAGTAGGTACTAATAAATTAATTTCTTTTATGTTTTTATTTTTTATAGTTGGGTTGGGTTTAATCATTGTTTCAAAGTAATTAAATAAAAAATGGATTGTTAAAATGAAAATTGTCGTAATGGGAAGTTATAATACTGATATGATAGTCAAAGTGCCTCATATACCGAAACCTGGCGAAACTGTTTTAGGAGGAAAATTCACTACAGCACCTGGAGGTAAAGGGGCCAATCAAGCGGTTGCAGCAGCCAGAATTGGTGGGGATGTTACTTTTATTGCCAGAGTTGGAGATGATAGTCTTGGTAAAGAAGCAATTAAGAGATTCGAATCTGAAAACATCAACACAAAATATATAAAAAGAGATTTAGTGGATCCCTCTGGTGTTGCATTAATTGTTGTTGATAAAAATGGTCAAAATAGTATTGCGGTTGCACTTGGAGCTAATTCAAACTTATCCCCAAGTGACGTTGATGATTCAATGGAAATAATTGAATCTGCTGAAATATTATTAACACAGTTAGAGACACCACTGTCTTCAGTTGAAAAAGTAATTTCACTAGCTAAAGCTGCAGGAACAAAAGTCGTTCTTAATCCAGCACCAGCTCAAGCGCTCAGCGATGATTTATTACATAATATAACAGTAATTACTCCCAATGAATCAGAATCAGAAGCACTTACAGGCATTGCTGTAACTGATTTTTCTAGTGCGGAAAAAGCTGCAGATGTTTTGTTATATAAAGGTATAAAAACTGTAGTGATTACAATGGGAGAAAAAGGTGCCTTGTTAAAAACTAACAGTTGCACACAAATAATTAATCCTTTAAATGTTGATGCAGTAGATGCTACTGCTGCTGGCGATGTTTTTAACGGGGCTTTAGTCGTAGCGATGGCTGAGGGGAATACTTTGGAAGCAAGTGTAGAATTTGCTAATGCAGCGGCAGCATTTTCAGTGACAAAATTAGGTGCTCAGCCATCTGCTCCTAATAGAACTGAAGTAGACATGATGTTAAATAATTGAAAATTTATTACATTATAGTTTAATCAATATATTTTTCTACTGTTATTTTTTCACCTGGCTGGATAAACTGTAATGTATTTGCTTCTTCTTCTATTTCCCCCAGTATATTACATGCTGTAGCGAGCCTAGATTCATTACCTTCTGAAATAGGTGTCGGACCAAAGGGTAAGGCTAACGAGTTTCCTTCTACCCAAAAACAAATTGTTCCTGGGGCAACCACTTGTCTAGCATCTTTTTCAAGAGAAACGCTCATTGGCACAGAAAAATAGACTTCCTCTCCCCAAGTATTAGCATATGACTCTATAGGAAGAAGTTTAATAAGAGCTTGAGTTGAAGGTGTGTTTTTTAACAATGCTGAAATATTGCCAGTTTTCCAAGAAATTTTTATACGTGTTTTCATTAATTAAGACAAACTACCTTGTAAAGTTCCTGCAATAATTGAATTAATCCAAATAAGTTATCCGAAAACAATAGGAGCTAATATTAATGAAACTATAGATACAATGATAATACCAATAAAATTTAGAACTATACCTCCTTTTACCATCTCTGGGATTCTAATATACCCTGATCCATAAACAATGGCATTAGGAGGAGTGGCGACAGGAAGCATAAAAGCACAACTAGCAGCCAATGCAGCAACTAGGGAAAAAACCAAAGGATTAATATTTATACCTATTGCGAGGGCTGCTACTACAGGCAGGAATGTACCTGTTGTTGCTACATTACTAGTAAGTTCTGTCAAGGTAGTGATAAGGGTTGCTATTGCTATCACAAGAATTATGATCCCAGCTTCTCCTAAAATAACTAAACTACTACCAATCCACTCTGCAAGCCCAGTTCGGGTAAATGAAGAAGCAAGACTAAGACCCCCACCAAAAAGGAGTAATAATCCCCAAGGAAGTTTCTGCATCACTTCCCAATTCATAAGATATGGATTCTCTTTGTCTCCGCTAGGGATGAGGAATAAAGATATAGCTGACATTAACGCAATACCAGCATCTGTAAGTTGTATTAGTTGTGGAAAGGAATTTAAAATTGGGCGCGTAATCCATCCTAAAGCTGTAATCAAAAAAACAATTCCAACCCGTTTCTCCGCATTACTCATAGATCCCAGTCTTATCCGCATGTTAGATAGACTATGGTGAGTTTTTTCAGAAGTAATAAAGTTAACAGGAAAAATGATTTTTGTTAACACTATCCATGCACAGGGAACCATAACTATTGTTAATGGCAGACCTACAAGCATGAAACTACCGAACTGAATTTCAGTATAACCATTTTCTAATAAGAATCCTGCAAGTAACGCATTTGGTGCGGTTCCTATCAATGTGGCCATACCTCCCATTGTTGCACTGTAGGCTATCCCTAATAGAAGTGCTACTTGGAAATTATGTTTCTGAGTATCGCTGATTTCATTCCCAGCTTGATTGACAATTTTTATAACAGAAACACCAATCGGCAATAACATCAATGTTGTAGAAGTATTCATTACCCACATACTGATAATCGCACTAGAAAACATAAAACCACCTATTAAGGAACGACCACTGTGTCCTGCAGATGTTAATATTATAAGAGCAATACGCTTATGTAGATTCCATTTCTCTATTGCTAGAGCAAGAACAAAACCACCCCAAAATAGATATATAATTGGACTAGAATAAGGAGTTGCTATAACTTTTATATTTCCAATATCAAAAAGAGGAAAAACAACTAATGGAATTAAGGCTGTTATTGCAACAGGAACAGCTTCTGTACACCACCAAATTGCCATCCATATTGAACCAGTAGCTGTGTACCATGCTGCTTGGCTCATATCCATTGGTATAGGTAAAAGAGACATACTAAATGCAATTATTGGGCCAAGCCAAAGACCTATTTTTTGATAATTTTCTTTCATTTGATTGTACTTTTATAGTTTAGTTAATAGGTAAAAAAAATAGACCATGTCTTGATTACTATCAAGGATAAGATTGTTGATTGTTTCTAACCGAAATTGTTGGTAATGAAGGAGTTGAAAAATTATAATTAAGATTATTTTTTAAATATTTATTAAAAAATTGGAGGGTTGTAGAATTAACAATTCTCACTATTTGTTTACCATTTGGGAAACCAGTTAGTCCAATGATCGGTGCAATGGGAGAGAATAGTGGTACATCGGCAAAATCATAGTGCTTTGCTCCTTTAACTGAAATATGATAAGCAACTGCTGTGCTTTGTTTAATAAGCAGATCAAGATAGTGAAGATGTCGTTTCTCATTCCATGAATCCCATCTTTCTTGTCCAATATATAGGAATGGAACATTTAATTGTGTTTCATTATCCAATAATGCAAACGGCACAAACCAGCCATCTAGGGCAACAACTGCCTTGATTCTCTCATTGCTCATAGCGGATAAAACAGCTGTAGCACCACCAAAAGAATGACCAACTACACCGATTTTTGTAAAATCAATGCTTTCACTAATTAATGTCTCTTTTTTATCCAGTTTCTGAAGAATGAAAAAAATATCACTTATTCTTGTATCAAGTTGATTATTACGAATTTTTAGCCATAATGAATCAGAAGTACCTTCAGGAATAGCTGAACGATAATCAGCGAACTTTAAATTTCCATCACTATTTAATGTTGGAAACACTGTTGTATTTGCATCAAAAGCGTGATCCATTGCTACTACTATATATCCGTTACTCGCAAGCTCTTCCATAAGGATAGTATTTTGTGTTCGCATACCTCCAAGTCCGTGAGAAAAAATTATTAGTGGAAACGAACCCTTTGAGGGAGAACTATTATGATATGAATTAGTTTTGACAAGAGCTAGATGACTAAGCATAAAACTTGGAAGCCCAACGCGATCACCAATAGCTTTGGATCGAAATTTCATATGATCAAGATAAGGTAAAGGTGAAGAAATATGGTGTTCTTTAGATGGATACCAAAATTGAACTACTATATTTCTGAAGTCTAATGGATCATTTGTAAACAATTCAACCCTAGAACTGTCAGTCCAATCATATATTTTTGAACCTATGTTAAAGGATCCTGTTGGATTTGATAGGCTAATTATAGGAATTAGAAAAGGCAATAAAATTGCTAATAACCAAGTCATGATTAAAACTAAAGAAATGCTTAAACGAAATTCTTTATTTTTAATAAAAACAAAAAGACCCAGCAGAAAATAAAGAGGTATCATTTGCCACCTATATCCTTCAATGATAAGATGGATAATAGTGAAAATAATATTAATAAAAATTAATAGTAGAGTTTCTCTTCTAAGAAATTTTCTAATTGATAGATTTATAATTACAACAAAAGCTAATAAAATCGAGATAATTTCAAAAAACCGCATATTTTTATAAGGTGAGCAAAATAATTCTGAAATTAGGGTTGAATTATTAATTTAAAATTAAATTAATCATGGATATCTAAATTGGGCTTTGCTCCGGTCATTTCTAGAATGATAGTGGTGTTTTGTCGAAAACAATAATGCTGAACAGCGACCATTTTGAAAAAGTGGATGAAAGCTACGTAAAATAATAATCCATGAATCCATCCGGGGATTACTCCAGTATCAACACCGCCTCCAATAATAAATGTTGTCATTATAAGGAATACATTAAGCAGAGTTGGTGGATACAACTTCCGTTTAATTTCGTTTGAACGTTTGTGATAATTCTTATCTGCATTATTTTCCTGAATATATTCTTTAATGCTTACACCAGTACCTACGAAAAAGAACATAACAAGAACTTCGGTAAAAAGGTAAACTATAGCCGTAACAAAACCGAAAGCGGAGTGATTTACTCCAAAGAAAAGAAACCCAAAAATTCCTTGAGATCCTGAAATTACCAACAAAACAAGTGTCAAAAACGATAAGAAATAAATGGTTATCATGAAGAAAAACATTATTACAATCTCCGTTAATCTCTGTTATACATATTAATTATAATATTACTATCCTTATCCAAAGTTATCCGTCAGCAATTTTTCAGACATTAAACTTGAAATAGATTATATCTCCATCTTTAACAATGTAATTTCGACCTTCTAAACGGATTTTGCCAGCATCTCGTAACTCTGATTCAGATAAAAACCCTATTATGTCATTGTAATGATAGACTTCTGCTTTGATGAATCCTTTTTCAAAATCTGTATGAATTTCTCCCGCTGCTTTAGGCGCTAAGGTTCCATGTTTAATTGTCCAAGCCCGAACTTCACTAGGACCTCCAGTAAAAAATGTTTCTAGTTCTAATAAATCATAGCTTGCTTTAATTAGGTAATTTAGTCCGATGCCAGGCAAATTATATTCTTGAACAAATTCATCCTGTTCATTGGGTCCAAGAATGGCTAGGTCTTGCTCAAGTTTTCCGCATAGTCTTATAGCAATATTTTGTTCTTGTTCAGCGAACTTAAAAAGTTCTGACGTTAGCGGACTGTTTTCGTTGGACATAATTTCATTTTCATCAACATTAGCTACATACAGAACAGGTTTTTGAGTTAGGAGATGAAGTTGGTTGAGGAATTTTTTCTTATCAGAAGTAGTATGAAAATTTCTTGCCTTATGACCAGCATTACAATGTTGATTTAGTTGTAATAAAAGTTCTAAATTTTCTTTCTCTTTTTTACCGCCACCTTTTGCTTCTTTTTCCGCTTTTTCTAATCTCTTATTTATTGTTTCGATATCTTTAATTAGCAGTTCAGTCTCAATAAGTTCAGCATCTCGAATAGGGTTAATACTTCCTTCTACATGTGTTATTTTATTATTTTCAAAACATCTCACAACATGAATAATTGCGGTTACTTGACGAATTTGACCTAAAAACTGGTTTCCTAATCCTTCTCCTTGGCTAGCACCTTTAACAAGTCCTGCAATATCAACGAATTCAATAGTTGCGGGTGTCATTTTTTCAGGTTTGAAAAAATGGGATAGTTCTTTTAGACGAAAATCAGGTAGCTGTACTACTCCAATATTTGAATCTACAGTACAGAACGGATAATTTTCTGCAGGAACATCTAATGCTGTAAGAGCATTGAAAATAGTTGATTTTCCAACATTAGGAAGACCAACAATGCCAGATCTTAACGACACTTAAATTTTACTGAATATGAGGGAACAGTTTGTCCCTCCAAAACCAAAGCTATTAGACATAACGTGATCTAGTTCGCAATCATTGATTGTTTCTAACACAATTGGGTAACTCTCAGCTTCTGGATCAAGATTTATTATATTAGCTGAAGGACAGAGAAAATTATTGTTCATCATAAGGATACAATAAATTGCTTCATGAACTCCGGCGGCGCCTAAAGAATGTCCTGTCAAAGATTTTGTTGAACCTATTTTAGGCATGCCCCTTTCTTTGCCGAAAACATTTTTTATTGCAATTAATTCAGTTATGTCTCCCGCTGGTGTAGAAGTGCCATGTGCGTTTAAATAGTTTATATTACCATCAAAATTATTAAGAGCCATCTTCATGCATCTTTCGGCTCCTTCTCCTGATGGACGTACCATGTCATGCCCATCTGAACTTATTCCATAACCTGTTACCTCACAATAAATATGGGCTCCTCTCGCCTTTGCTCTTTCGTAATCTTCTAAAACAATAGTACCACCACCACCTGCTACAACAAAGCCATCTCTATCTTTGTCATAAGCACGGCTTGCTAATTCAGGGGAATCATTGAAATTAGAACTTAATGCACCCATTGAATCAAAAGCGATGGAGACAATCCAACTTAATTCATCTCCACCACCTACGAACATCAAATCCTGTTCGCCGGTTTGAATTAGTTGGTAGGCATTGCCTAGGCAGTGACTGCTGGTGGCACATGCCGAACTTATTGTATAACTATATCCTCGAATTTTGAAAGCAGTTGCAAGATTAGCCGCATTACAACTGGACATGATTTTTGGTACATAAAAAGGATTAACTTTTCGAGCACCTTTATTGCGTAAAGTATCGGCCATTTCAACCAAAGGTGCTCCACTAGCTACCCCAGAGCCTACAACCAGTCCGGTTCTTTCACTAGTTAAATCTTTATCTGCAAGTTCTGCATCTTCTACGGCTTCGGCCATAGAAATATAACTATATGCTGCTCCATCACCCATGAAACGTCTAAACTTTCGAGGAACCAATGCATTGATATCAGCAGAAATAGAACCATATACATGAGATCGAAAACCAAGGTCGGCATATTCTTTACTAAATTCGATTCCACTTCTAACATTTAAAAGTGAGTCTAATACTTCTTTTCGATTATTACCTATACTTGATACAATACCAAGACCAGTTACAACTACTCTTTTCATATCTAAAAAGGTTCCAATTCGCCAGGTGGGGGAGGGTAAGTTAAATTGTTAAAAAGTCCTACTTGAAGATTTTTTGCAAAATAAATACTTTTATCTTCAACTCCAACAGTAGCATCTGTAAGACCCATAAAAATTGGTTTAGTAATAATTTTTTTTATATCTAAATGATAATAAATGCGTTCATGATGAGGTCTAATTTGTCCTTTAAACTTAACTTCTCCACAGCCCAGAGCTCGACCTTTTCCAGTTCCTCCCATCCAAGTTAAGAAAAAACCTGTAAGCTGCCATAAAGCATCAAGCCCCAAGCATCCGGGCATTACAGGATCATCTTTAAAATGACAATCAAAAAACCATTTTTTCGGATTTATGTCCATTTCTGCAATAATTAGACCTTTATTAAATTTACCACCTTCTTCACTTATTTTTTTAATCCTATCTATCATAAGCATAGGGGGGAGTGGTAGTTTACTCCTATCTTCACCATACTGACCATCAGCAAAATTTAACAATTCTGTTTTATTGTAATTATTTTTCTTATTCATGAAATTAATATGCCTCAAACGTTTAGAGGATGCAATTTTACATTGAAATTTGCTGTTTACCTAACTATGGGCATACTCTTTTGTGAAACTTATCTTTTTGGATAAATTTAATTTGAGAAAAGGAGATTAATTATGAAAGAATGGGTTTTAATTCTGGGTTGCTCAACAGGGCATGGTGGTGCTACAGCCCGAAAACTAGCTGAGAATGGCTATGGAATTATCGGATTTCATTTTGATAGAGGGGAAATTAAGAAAGAGGCTGAGAAATTATGGCAAGATTTAAATGAATTAAACAATGGCAGGGTGCATTTTTTCAACAAAAATGCTGCTGATAAGGGTGTAATGGAAGAGTTTATTCCAAAGATTAAAGAAATAACTAATGGTGAAAGTCTCAAACTTTTTCTGCATTCCATTGCTTTTGGAACCACTACAAATTTTTTCGGTGAACGTCCAGTTACTCAAAAACAGATGGAAATGACTGTCCATGTTATGGGTACATCCATGCTTTATTGGGTGCAATTACTTTTTGAAAATAAACTTTTGGGTAAAGGATCTAGAATACTAGGACTTACATCTGAGGGAAATTATCTTTGTATGGAAGGATATGGTCCTGTAAGCGTTGCAAAAGTTGCTTTAGAAAGTATTACACGTCAGATAGGATGGGAGCTAGGTAAATATGGTATTACAGCTAATTGTATACAAGCTGGGATAACACCTACACGTGCTTTGACAAAAATCACAGAAAATTGGGAATCTTGGGTTCAAAAAACAGAACAGCGTAATCCTATGGGCCGAACTACTGAACCTAATGATGTTGCTAATGTTGTTAATCTTCTCTTACAATCTGCTGCTGATTTCATTAATTGTTCTATAGTATATACTGATGGGGGAGAACATAGATCGGGTTCTTTCTAAATTAATAATGCAATTAACCAAATTATTTAATATTCCCACATGGCAATTATTTTGGAATTCTATAGCCATAATTTGCATGTGTTTTTGTGGCTGTCTAACATCTCCAGAAGATGAGGATCCCAGGCTGTCAGATTTTTCTCTCCAAGATTTAAATCCTAATTCTATAACATATGGAAAATTTGTTGGCCCTGCATTTTATAAAGAGAAAGAAATTGTAGTAGGGTTTTATTTTGGAGACCAAGGTTGAAGCACCTGTAGGCACCGGTTCGGTGTTTTGAACAATATCATAATAGAACTTAGATCTGAAGGCATCAATAATATCCAAATTGTAGGTATTAATGGGATTAAATATGTTAACAAGCCATTATCAGGAATGATAGATGGGACAATATTACCTTGGGTCCAAGATAATACGGATCAGCAGGTATGGCAAGAATGGGATGTTTATATTCGGGATTTTTTTATTTTAAATGATAAAGGGCAGGTCGTGGAAGTTATAAATCTAACACCATTTAATCCTGATCCTTCTGTTAATGAGGGAGAAAATTACCGTATAATTAAAGATCTATTGCTTTCTGGAAGCAAATTGTAATGGTAGTCATTGATTTCTTTCAAAGTTTTGATAGCCCTGGAATATATTTTTTAATGCGATTTGCATCATTGTTCGGGGATAAGGGATTCTATGTAATTATTTTTCCGCTATCTTATTGGTTCTTTAATAGAGTTAATACAATTAGTTTTACGGTTCTAATATGTATTAGCATATTTATTAATTTAGGTTTGAAAGAATTTTTTCATCAGGAACGGCCATTAGATGTGGCACTAATAGATGCAGAAGGGTATTCTTTCCCAAGTGGTCATGCACAGATGACTGTAGTAATATGGGGATTTTTAATTTATAAAATAAGGAAGTATTTTGGTTATGGAATATTAACAATAATAATTATAGGCATTTCCAGACTTTATCTAGGAGTGCATTGGCCCTTAGATGTTGTAGGTGGTTGGATCATAGGAGGGTTATTACTTGCGGGGTTTTTTCCATTAGAGAATTGGCTTATAAAAAAAATTAACTTTGTAAAGTTATCGATCTTTTTACCCTTATTATTTACACTCACTGTTTTAATTTCTATATTTTCAAATGTGGAATACGGTGGCATAGTAATGGGGACTTTATTTGGTCTGGTTTCAGGAGGGGTGATTGCTGAAAGGTTAGATTTTCCTACCCAGAGATTAGTTCCTTTAGATTATATAATTTCTATAATTGTAGGTTGTATAGGAATCTATCTCCTTTATTTACTGGTAAAGCCAATCGCATATATTGGAGAAGGCTCACTTTTTATGGCACTCACTATTATTTGTTTGTGGATTAGTTTGGGCGGGCCATTTTTGACCCAAAAAATTAAACTTGTAATGAGAATATAAACTAACTGAAAGTATCTAAGCTTCGGTTTCAATTTTGAGTTGCTCTAGATTGCGGCGTTTTTTAAGCAACTCTACCATATTATAGTTTTCTTTAGTCGGCCATATTTCAAAGGTGGTTTCAGCTTCCTTAAGCGCATAGTCATACCAACCTTTTTTAGAATAAGCAATTGCAAGATTATAGTGAGCTTTAGCAACGAGGTCTATTTCTTCTCTTTCCATTAATCTTGTTTCGATGGGGTGAAGACGAATCACTTCTCTGTATTCCAAAATAGCATCATCTACTAGACCTTTATGGTAATACCAATTACCTAAGTTAAAATGACGTGCGGGGTCATCTTTGCATCCAGTAGTAAGTAAACACAACCCCATAAACAAAGCCAAGTATATTCTTTTTTTCATTTTGGTTCTCAAGCTATAGCTAATTTAGATGGTGGAATGGACTTTCCACAAACAAAATTCTCATTTTAATTATATTATTTATGAATTTAGATGATTTTATCTCTTTCCACAAGTTTTGGTTCCACTGTGAAAAATGCTAAAAAGATCAGACCGAAGAAAATGAAAATTCCTAAACCCATTAATACTTTTTCTATGCCAAAGATAGGAATGAAAAGTCCAGAAAGAATTACAAATAAAACGACAAAAGGAGCAATAAAACTATCTGTAAGTGCAAAATAAATTTTCTTGTCTCCTGTGTTACCAGCAAATTCGTATATTAAACTCATAGACGTTGTTAGGAATCCACCTTGACCCATGCCAAGGAATGCAAAAATGAGATATGTATGTGCCATTGTTTTTGCAAATAAAGTTGTTATTAAAGCGCCAATGTATCCTATGAAGACTAGCACTAAAACGTGTTTATGTCCAATGTTATCACCTAATTTTCCCATGCCTAGGCTAGCTATGCTTGATGTCAATACGGATATTGCTATAAATATACCGGCTTCGCTAACATCAAAGTGAAACTTTTCATATGTATAGACAGCGTAAAGAGAAATGGCTGGATAATTTGCAGATAATAACATGCGACTAAACAAATATCGACGAAAGTTATTATCAGATTTAATGATATGAGCTACAAGCTTTTTAAATCTTTTGAAATCCTTATTGTATTTAGATTCCTCTTTAGGTTCTAATCGGTAAAAAAAAAATAGAATTACCGAAATGATAATACAAATTGAGAAAATAATAAATCCAAAACCAAAATTTGACGGAAAAGCCACGGAATCAAGTAGTTTTTTTACAGCAAATCCACCTATGAAACCAGCTCCATTAAAAATAGCAAACGAAACTCCAAAAAATTCTCCTCTACGTTCTGGTAAATGAACTAATTCTAAAAAGTCAGCCCAAATTGGGAATACGACTCCTACTCCTATTGAAAATAAAATAAAGCAAATAAAATATATAACCCATGCTTGGGTCCCAATAGTTGTGAAGAAAGCAAACAAAACCCCAATGAAAAGAATAGGGGGAATCAGCACAGCATGTGCAAGTATTACTCCCTTTTTTAGGTTCTGAATTCGTTGACCAAAAAATGCGATTCCTATTTGTGGGATCGCAGCGCATGCTGTGAATACTCCGGCAACAGAACCGATAATAATTGGAGGAGCGTCTAACATTTTTAAAAAGAGTGGAACAACCGCGTATGTTGTATGAAAGGCAATTCCAAAACCCCATATAGCTTCATGAATAGCGTTACAGATTAAATTATGACGATGATTAGCAAGTTGCATTCTTTTTGCATCATAAGTGTATCGTTAAAAAGTTGTGAAATAGTGTAGATTCAGTGCAAAAGTTTGCGAAAAAGTCATGAAAAAAGATAGAAAACTATTATGGGAGATTATTGATATATATTTAACAATGATAAATTTTATGATATAACTATATAGTTATTGATAATAGTTAAGGATTTGCTATTTATATGAATTTAAAACTTTGGCAAGATGTCTATTCAAGAAATCAGTGTGAAAGCAGTCAAGAAATTGCAAGATCAGGAGGAGTCGTTCTTATTGTTGGATATACGAGAGCAATGGGAAAGAGAGCTAGTAAAAATAGAAGGTTCAGAATTTATGCCAATGGATACAGTTCCATTACATTTTTCAGAACTCAATAGATCCATTAAAATTGTGATTTATTGTCATACTGGAATGCGTTCATCAGCTGTTACTTCCTATCTTATGAATCAAGGGTTTGAAAATGTCATGAATATGGCAGGAGGTATAAACGCTTGGGCTTTAGAGATTGATCCATCTATGGTAACATACTGAGCTAATTTGCTCTGATCTTAGGCTTATCCTCTTTTTCATTCAAGTCTAGATCACCTAATTGATTCTCCATAGATGCTACCGAGACTGCTACAGTAGCATCACCAGTAACATTAGTTACTGTCCGTAGCATATCAAGTATTCTATCTACACCTAATATTAAAGCAATACCAGCACTAGGTACTCCAATAGCCTCCAGAATGATTACAAGCATAATTATTCCAGCCCCTGGAACAGCTGCTGTACCAATAGAAGCTAATACAGCGGTCAAAACAATCGTAAGCTGAGCTGATAAATCAAGATCCATTCCTAATGTCTGAGCAATGAATACTGCTGCTACAGCCTGATAAAGAGCCGTACCATCCATATTTATAGTTGCTCCAAGAGGAAGTACAAAGGAAGAGACTTCTTCAGATACCCCCAGTTTTTCTTCGCAACGTTCCATTGTAATGGGGAGTGTAGCTCCGCTAGAACTAGTAGAAAAAGCTACAAGTTGAGCAGGGGCCACACCTTTATAAAAAGTCCCAAGTCGCATTGAGGAGAATATTTTCAATACAGAAGTATAAGTACCAACCATATGAATCATTAAGCCAAGAATAATAGAAATACAATAGAAACCAAGTGCACCTAATAGTTCTATAACTTGCGATAGATTATCACCAGCCACGGATGTGATAGTATCTGCTATGAGAGCAAACACACCTAGTGGTGCCATAATCATTATAATATCAACCATTCGAATAATTATATGATTGAAGCCATCAAAAACTGCTAAAATAGCTTTAGCTTTTTCTTGTGGAATCTGAATTATTCCAACACCAATAAATATGGCTACAAAAACAATTTGAAGCATGTTACGATTACTTGATGCGGAGTCAAAAAAGTTGCTTGGAACTATATCAACAATTGGTTGTAAAGGCCCACGATCTTGTACTCCTTTTGCCACTTCTTCTCGCTTTTCCACATCCTGTTGATAGGTTTGTTGAAGTTGCTTCTGCATCTTTTCAGGTACTCTATTACCAGGCTGAAGAAGATTCACTACTACTAAACCTATCGTAACCGCTATTGCAGTTGTTGTGATATAGATACCTATAGTTTTCCCTCCAATGCGTGATAGCTTTTTCAAATCCGAAAGAGAAGCAACACCTGTAACTAGCGATGAAAGAACTAGAGGAATAGCAATGAATTTCAGCAGGTTTATAAAGATTGTGCCAAATGGAGAAATCCAATCTGATGTGAATTTACTCCAGCCATTTGAAGCGGCTAAGACACCATAGATTATGCCGAGTACTAAACCTATGATAATTTTCCAGTGCAGTTTCATTGGTAGGTATGAAATTTAAATGACACGACCTGAATGACAAAGCTGATGAAAAGTTTTCTTTTTCTGTAACATAATATTACTTATTGTCTACTATTGAATATCAAAATAAACATTAGTAAGGTAAGGCATCCTACAAATTTTCAATAAATAAACTTTTTCCTGCTCTAATTTGTATAAAGACTAGATGTATATATTAAGATCATACTTTCTCATTATTATATGTTTTATTCATACTCCAATAGTTTATGGGCAAACATTTTCTATAAAAGGGCAACTTTGGGGTAGCGGTATAATAGGCAATGATCCTGCGGAAGATCAATCTTCCTATGAAACACAGTTGGGTTATATCCCAACTATATCTATATATCAAAACTTTGATAATAGCCAGTTACTGGATATTGAATGGGCTTATCGTATAAACAGAATGCATGGAGGAAATGTATTACTAGCAACTAGTGAAAAACCTTACCGTGGATGGTTAAGATATTCCTCACCTAAAGTAGAAGCCCGATTGGGACTTCAAAAAATAGCTTTTGGTCCTGCCCAATTTCTTCGGCCAACTTCTTGGTTTGACACTATAGATCTGCGTGACCCAACTGGACAAACAGATGGTGTAGAATCATTCAGGTTGCGTTTTTTTCCTATCAATAATGTGTCTATTTGGAGTTGGGCAATTAATAGCAAAACTGACACATTATCGTACGGAGGTAGGGCTGAATTATCATTGGATTCAGGTGACTGGGGGGTTACCTACCACCACGATCCTACAGTTATTCCTCAAAAAATAGGACTTTTTTCTATAATGATGTCCGGCCCTCATGATCGATTTGCCTTAGATTATAGGTATGATGGATTCATAGGTTTTTGGTTTGAAGGATCTGCGCTTATTTCTGAAAATAAAAACTATTCTGGTTTCAGTAGATACTCAATGATCAGTGCAGGTGGTGATTTTACAGTACCTATAGGAAATGGGTTGTTATTAATGACGGAGACCATGAATATCAAAGGGTCTTCATTGCTAAACTCAAGAACTGATACTCATAGTTATTCAGTTTTTATGGCAAGTTTTCCTGTTGGACTTTTACACCAATTAATGGCTATTTCTCAAATTGATTGGAGAAATAAGCAGAGGTTTTACTACTTCCGGTGGGGTATTACTTTTGACTATTTCAGTGTTAATATTTTATTTTCAGCTAATCCAAAAAGAGTCGATTATGATCTTCCAACAAGTTATCTTCCCACCAGCTTATCTGGGTTTGGACAAACCTTGAATCTGATGCTTATATATAATCATTAGGAGTAAAAAATGAGATTTACAGATGTTGTAATTATTAATCAACTGGTAAAACAATTTCCTGTAGGGGGTGATTTTTTTACCGCTCTAAAAAAGGTGGATCTTGTTTTTTCTGAAGGAGAATTTTCTGGCCTTGTTGGGCCCTCTGGTTCTGGTAAGACAACTCTGCTTAACCTTATTGGCGGACTTGATTCACCCACAGAGGGTACAATAAATGTACTTAATAAAAGTATAGCGAATACTTCACATGCGGAACGGGCCCTTATTAGACGAAAGCACATGGGCTTTATATTTCAAAGCTACAACTTGCTTCCTGTGTATACAGTTTTTGAAAATGTCGAATTGCCTCTTATACTTAATAAGTTTAGTGAAAAAGAGAGAACAAATATGGTAGAGGAAGCTGTGGAATGGGTTGGCCTGACAGATAAAATGAATTCCCGACCAGCTATGTTGAGTGGAGGTGAATGCCAAAGAACAGCAATTGCTAGAGCCATAGTTCATCGCCCTGCGCTTATTTTAGCTGATGAACCAACAGCAAATCTGGATGCTGAAAACTCTCATCATATAATGGAAATATTATTGGGCTTAAATAAAGAACTGTCTAGCACTTTTGTTTTTGCTACTCATGACGAAAAAATTATGGCCTATTTAAAGCGGATTGTCCATTTAGATGATGGGCAAATAATTCAAGATGAAGTAATTAAAAATCCAAAGACAGCTAGTAAAAATGTTATTTAAACTTGCGCTAAAAAATCTATTGGGTGCTAGGCTTCGGACTTTCTTAAATGTTATTGTAACAGCATTCTCTTTTTTTCTTATCCTATTTATGTCGGCTATGTATAATGGTATGCTGGAACATGCAAAGAGGGTGACAATTGAGACGGAAATAGCTGGTGGAGCTTTTTGGCATCCCAAATATGACCCAATGGATCCTATGTCCTATGAAAAGGCTCATTCGATTATTCCAAAGGACATTCAAAAATTAATAGATGCAAAGCAGGCTTTTCCAGTATTAGTAACTCAGGCATCTATTTATCCTGGAGGTCGAATTATGCCTGCCATCATGAAAGGGATACCACCAGATCAAGACATCGTAAGTATCCCCTCAAAAGTATTGTCTGGTGATTATGATGCGACCATTCCTGTATTAATTGGAAAAGGAATGGCCAGTGATACAAAGCTTAAAGTGGGAGATTCTTTCACCATACGCTGGCTAGATAAGGATCGTACATATGATGCGGATGAGGGAACCGTAGTTGAAATAATGGATATAGAAAATTTTAAACTAGATATAGGGCATATTTGGATACCACTAAAAAAGGCCCAGACTATGCTTGCAATGGATGAAGAAGCTACTTATGTCACCCATAAACAAGGTATAGCGCCTGTCCAAAACAATGAAGCTTGGATTAAACGGGATATAAATTATCTGGTTCAAGATATGGAGGCAATTATTGAGGCTGACAAGCCCTCCGCTCAATTCTTGTATATGATCCTTTTGATTTTAGCTGCCATGGGTATTTTTAATGCTCAGGTATTGTCTATTTTCCGTCGAGGGAAAGAAATTGGAACCCTTATGGCTATTGGCATGCCACGTAGTCAGGTTATTGGCCTTTTTACTCTTGAAGGTGGGCTGAATGCACTTCTGGCTTCGTTCGCAACACTAATTTTCTTTGGACCCATACTTTGGTATTTTGGTTCTTACGGTATTCCCCTTCCTTTAGATTATTCAGAGATGGGTATGATTGTTGCAAAACGTCTCATACCTATATATACACTAGGCCTTGTATTGTCTACAGCAATCCTTATATCCATCATAGTACTGATTGTTAGTTATTTACCTTCTCGCCGTATTGCCAAGATGAAGCCTACTGATGCACTTAGAGGTAAAGCCTCAACATGATAAAATTTTTAATGAAAGGTTTGTTACGAGATCGTTCTAGGAGCTTGTTTCCACTTTTAGTGATAATTCTCACCGTTACCATAGTGATTTTTACCATGGGTTTCATGCGAGGGATGTTCAATAGTTTCTTCCTAGATACAGCTGTTATTTTAACAGGTCATGCGAAAGTTGTTACAAGAGCTTACAATGAAGAAAGCCAACTCTTACCGAATGATTTGGCAATTTTAAATGCAGATAGTCTGGTAAATGGACTTAATCAGAAATACCCAGAATTTTTCTGGACGCCCCGAATAACTTTTGCGGGTTTATTAGATGTTCCAGATGAAAATGGCGATACTAAATCCCAAGGGCCTGTTATGGCTCTTGGCATAGATTTTTTTTCAGCTAATTCAAGGCAGGCAGAGATTTGGAAGATAGATAATATTCTTGAAGAGGGTAATTCACCAAAAAAAATAAATGATGTGCTCATCAGCACAAAACTAGCGAATCAGCTTAATGTTTCAGTAGGAGAATCTGTGACGTTCATTGGCTCTACTATGAACAATGCTTTTACCACTTATAACTTTTATATATCTGGGACATTTAATCTGAGGAAAGGGCAAACAGATAGACAGATGATACTTGTAGATATTTCTGGTGCACGTGAAGCTTTGGATATGCAAGATGCAGCTTCAGCAATATTCGGGTTCTCTAATTCACTATACTATGAGGATGAAACAGTCGTTAATCTTAGGAAAACGTATAATGAAATGGAAAGTGATAGTCTGGACATATTTAGTCCTTTAATGTTAGCTCTTAGAGATGGTAATCAGATGGGTACTATGGTTGACCTAAGTGGAGCAGTGCTGGCAATTATCGGAGGAGTTTTTCTTGTCATTGTTATGATCGTATTGTGGAATATGGGGCTAATGAATGGTTTAAGACGTTATGGAGAAGTTGGATTACGTTTAGCTATTGGAGAATCTAAAGGTCAAGTTTACCGTTCCATGATATCAGAAGCCTTGATGCTTGGTATGATAGGAACTATAATTGGAACTGGAATTGGGCTTGGTCTAACTTATTATGTACAAGAGAATGGTATTGATTACACCAAAGGAATAGAAGCATTATCTAATTCGTCAATGGTTATGCCAAACATTTTTTATGCTAAGGTGACGACGGATTTATATTATATAGGTTTTATTCCTGGCGTCTTAGCAACAGTCCTTGGAACAATGCTTGCAGGACTTGCAGTTTATAAAAGAGAAATGGCTCAGCTTTTCAAGGAACTCGAAACATGATAAAGCTAATTCTATTAAGCATTTTTTCCCTGACTTTAGTGTCGATTGGAAATACACAAGAGTTGTCGGCAGAAAAACTAGTAGATGCTATTGATAGCAACCTTAATGCTAAAAGCCGGGTATTAAAAAGTACAATGATTGTTCATGGACGGCGAACAAGCCGTACCATAGTATCTAAAAGTTGGGTAAAAGGAATTAATCAGGCATATACCGAATATTTAGCTCCTCCTCGGGAGGCTGGCACTAAAATGTTAAAATCTGGAGATAAGTTATGGACTTATTCCCCTCAAACTGATAGGGTAATCCAGATATCAGGCCATATGTTGAGACAGTCAGTTATGGGTTCTGATATGAGTTATACCGATATGATGGAAGATCGCCCCTTAGTGGATCTTTATAATGCGACCATTGAAGGGTCAGAAATAATTGATGGCCGGGAGCATTGGATTCTTTTTCTAGAAGCAAAAATAACCGGACTCTCTTATCCTAAGCGTCGACTTTGGATAGATAATGAATATCTCCTGCCTATGAAAGAAGAGCTATATGCCAAAAGTGGAAAATTATTGAAGACAACTTCTATGGATGGGGTAAAAAAAATCCAAGGTCGTTGGTTTCCTTCAAGATTTAACTATAAAGATGAATTGAAGCGCAATAGTAAGGGAACGGAATGGCTTATAGAGGATGTTGTTTTTGATACAGAGATTCCTGATTCACGATTTGAAAAAGCTATTTTACGTAAATAGTCTTATTACGGAGACTTTGTGTTTGCAGATAAATTTCAACATAGAAAAAACCTTAGTCTACAACTACATTCTTAAATGAAAAAAGCTAGAAAAAATTCGATCATTGTAAGCTTTTTATTAATTGTAAGTCAAATTTCTTACGTTTTGGCTCAAAACCCAGATTACGTTACCTCAGCAAAAAAAGTTGATATTGAACCATCTATTGATGGAGACGTACTAAATGATCCAGCTTGGGAAGGAGTCCCAACTGCAGAAAAATTTACGCAGAAAGCTCCTGATGAAGGTAAACCTAGTACTGAAAAAACTGTTGTAAAGGTGATTTATTCTGAAACATTCTTTTATCTTTCCGTAGTGTGCTATGATACTAAATCTGATGGTATAATTATTGCAGATAAGCGAAGGGATGCACCTCTATTAAATAGCGATAGCTTTATGTTTTTACTTGATACTTTTAAAGATTATCAAAATGGTTATGTATTTGGTACTAACCCGGCAGGTATAGAGTACGATGCCCAGATTACTGGTGGAGGAGAACAAAGCTCCCTTATGGCCCGTTTTTCAGTTGGCAGTGGTGGAGGATATAATGTTAATTGGGATGCAGCTTGGGAGGTTCGCACAGTAATTGGTGATTTTGGATGGAGTGCAGAATTTGCTATACCTTTCAAAACTCTTAGGTATAAAGGAGATGGAGAACAAAGTTGGGGGATAAACTTCCAACGCATAATAGCCCGCAAACAGGAGGAAACTCAGTGGGCTCCAATACCTAGACAGTTTTCTATGACTCGCCTCGTATCAGCTGGAACACTAAGCAATATGGTTACGCCCCCGCCTCGAAACCTAAAATTCATGCCATATTCTTTAGGTCAACAAAACAAAAATAAAGGAGAGGAATCTTCTATTGCTAGCGCTGTAGATTTTGGTGTTGATGCTAAAGTGGGAGTTGGATCAGGCATGACTCTTGACTTGACCTATAACACAGATTTTGCTCAGGTTGAAGCAGATGAACAACAGATTAATCTAAACCGATTCAGCCTTTTTTTCCCAGAGAAGCGCGCCTTTTTTCTTGAGAATGCTGGACTATTCTCAGTGGGAGAAAGCGGTTTTTTTGGCCCTGATATAGAGATGTTTTTTAGCCGAAGGATTGGCATTGGAAGTGATGGTGCACAAGTACCGATTTTAGGAGGAGGAAGACTTACAGGTACATTTTCAGGGATGAAAGTAGGAGCATTAAGCATGAGGACTAATGCTGTGGAGGATATAACTGATGAAAACCATTATTCAGTTTTGCGTGTAAAAAAAGAGTTGCCCAATCGAACTTATTTTGGAGGTATAGCAACTGACCTTAATCATCTTGGTGAAAACGGTTATGTTAACCGAAGTTATGCTGTCGATGGTCAGCTTGGCATTGGAGAATTAAGTCAAATTGTTGGTTTTGCTGCGGTTACGGAGACACCAGGTTTAAAAATGGATCAGGCCTATGCTTATAGATTACAAGCTGGTAGAAATACTAAACAAGTAACTTCCTCCCTTGCATATACAGAAGTAGGCCCTCAATTTAATCCTGAAATGGGATTTCTTAAACGTGATAATTATAGGAAGTGGACTGGAAGAATATTTACACGTTTTCGACCTGAAAATCTTTTTGGTCTTCTTGAATATCGTCCACATGTTCAATATGATGGTTATTGGAAATTAGATGGTTTTCAAGAATCAGGTCGCTGGCATATAGATACTCACTGGGAATTCAGGTCTGGTTTGGAAATTCATACGGGAGTAAATCTTGTAAAAGAAGGTGTACTTGATGATTTTGAGATTGCTTCAGGAATTATTGTCCCAGCGTCAACATATGATGATAAAGAATTGCAAATTATGATAATGACTAATCGTACCAAAACTATCAGTTTTAGTTCTATGAATAGAATTGGCGGATTTTTTGGTGGTCGACGAATCAATTTATCGCCTAGAATTCAGATTCGGTTGGGAGATAAGTTTACATCTCAGTTTAGCTCACAGTATAATAAAGTAAAATTGCCTGGAGGAGATTTTATAACAAATTTAATTAGAGCAAGACTAACCTATTCTTTTTCTCCTAAAATTTATATTCAGTCTCTATTACAATACAACAATCAGTCTGATGAATGGTCAATGAATTGGCGATTCATATGGCAACAATCTGCAGCTACAGGTCTATATATTGTATATAATGAGACACAAGATTATGATGGCATACCAATTCAGAAAGAATCAAAATCTGTTATAATTAAGTATAGCTATCTTTTTGATGCTTTGAGATAATATCGACCGCTATAGATAGTGGTAAATAGTGAAAAATTCCGTAAAACAATATATTAAGGAAAATAGAATCAGAAAATTTCGAAATGTATTAATAGGTGGTTTATTGATATTCATTTTAAATTTTTTGGGGTGCAATAGAGAATTGTCTTATTTAGATAACTCTTACTTAGGATTATTCAATAAGGAATCTCGTTCCCTAAATGGGGCAGTATCAACATCCCACCCATTGGCGACTAAAGCCGGTATAGATATTCTGGAAGCGGGAGGGAATGCTGTAGATGCTGCCGTTGCAGCTGCTTTTGTATTATCTGTTGTAGAGCCAAGTATGGGTGGAATTGGAGGTAGAAGTCAAATATTAATTTCTCTCCCTTCAGGACAAGTTTATGGTATCGATGCTACGACTCAGGCTCCATTGAACTATGATTATCAGAAATCACCAAAAAAGCGCTATGGTTACCCCAGCATAGGTGTACCAGGAGTAGTTCGGGGACTTATCAAAGCACTAATTGAGTATGGCTCCTTGCCATTAACTAAGGTTATGAAGTCATCTATTTTGTTAGCTGAAAATGGTCATGCATTAATTGCCGGTGAAGCAATTCGTCAAGCAACAATTCATGAACAGTTAAATGAATTTAAAGGATCACGGATGTATTTTTTAAATAAGGATGGAAGCTCGCGTAAAGCTGGGGATTGGATCATTCAAAAGGATTTGGGGAGAGTGTTGCGTGCTATTTCAGAACAAGGATCAGATGTTTTTTATGAAGGATGGATTGCCAAAATGATAGTACAAGACAGCCAGGCAAATGGTGGCGTTCTTACATTAGATGCATTGAGGAATTACAAAGCAGAAGAATCTCATGTTTTAGAAGGCTCTTACAAAGGATTTCAACTGAACGCTCTTTACATACCAGCATATGGGGCTATAACTATTGAAGCACTACAAATTTTAGAATTTCTTGATAAAGACATGAAGAAAAACAGGTTATGGGGAGAGGCAATTTTTCAAGCTATTTTAGCCTCGTATTTAGATAGAAGGGAACAGAAGACTATTGAAGACGCTGCAAGGCTTACATCAAAAGAGTGGGCCAAGAAAAGAGCTGATGATATAAAAAATGGTGATATTTCTACTCCGATTGGATTAAATAAATCTTTTGGATCCAGTACAGATAGTATGGGGCATACATCACATTTAACAGTTGTTGATAAAGAAGGAATGATTGTTGCTTTAACCCAAACTTTAGGAACTATTCTAGGATCAAAAGTAGCGACACCAGGACTTGGGTTTGCCTATGCTCAGACACTTGGGGGATATTTAGGAGAAATACATGCGGGAGAACGGGCGTCAAGTCATATATCACCAGTTCTAGTAAAAAAAGAGAACAATCCTTTTTTAGCTCTTGGTGCTGCAGGAGGTAGTCGCATTCCTTCTTCTATAGTATGTGTGATAAGCAGGATGATTGATCAACACCATTCACTGCCATTAGCACTTAGTTTACCTAGAATACATCCTACGAAAAAGGGTATGGATCTTGAATTTACTAATAATAATGGATGGGTTTCTGCAGACAGCATATATTATTCAAGATTAGGCTATATTGTTTCGGTTCAGCGTAAAGAAGGCAGGTTTGGTAGAGTGCATGCTATTGCACGGGATACTATATCAGGACATTGGATTGGTGCGGCTGACCCAGATTGGGAAGGAAGTGCATTGGCACCAAAATAAAACTTTTATTCAATTGAAAAAGCGTATACAATTTTTATTCTTTTCTACCCTAGCATTATTCCATTGTGCAAAGGACAATATTGAATTGTATTCTTATGAAAAAAGCATGGGAGAGAATATTGAAGAAGCCATTGGTTCGAATGGGGTTGTTTCTTCAGTTCATCCGTTAGCTTCAGATATTGGTATAAACATTCTAAAAGTTGGAGGTAATGCAATCGATGCAGCGATTGCAACTGGGTTGGCTTTAGGTGTTGTTGATCAATCCAATTGTGGTTTAGGCGGAGGCGCTTTTATAGTAATGAGGTTAGCAGATGGTACAGTGCATACAATTGATGGCAGGGAAATGGCGCCTGAAAAAGCGGATCGAAATATGTATATACAAAATGGAACAGTTAATTCTGAAATAAGTAAAACAGGTCCTTTAGCTGTAGCTGTACCAGGTGTTCCAGCGGCTTATGTAAAAGCATTGGAACTTGCTGGCACTCTCACAATCAAAGAACTTGCTCAACCTGCTATTAATTTAGCAAAGACGGGATTCATTTTAGATCAAGCATATTTGGATCGATATAAAGGGGCGATTAATGAATTACGTAAGGATTCTGCTTCTGCAGCAATCTATTTTCATGAAAATAATTCTGAATTAGCTGTTGGTGATGTTTTTAAGCAACCTCTATTAGCCGAAACGTATGAAAAATTTGCTGAAAGAGGAGTTGCATATTTTTACAAAGGTGATTTTGCAGATCGACTTGAGAGTTTTATGGTTCAAAATGGTGGTCTTATAACTAAAAAAGACATGGAAAATTATCAGGCAATTGAACGCCCTCCAATTATTGGAAATTATAAAGACTATCAAATTTATGGGATGGGTCCACCGAGTTCAGGAGGGGTGCATGTTGTTCAAATTTTAAACATGATTGAAGCATCGGGTGTACTTCAAAATAAGAATAAATGGGATGAAGAAAGTATGTATTTTGTTTCGCAGTTTATGAATAGAGCTTTTCAAGATCGTGCCAATCATTTGGGTGATGGAGATTTTTACCCTGTTCCGGTAAATAGGCTAATTAGCAAAAGTTATGCTGAGATCCTTGTGGATGAAATTACATCCAAAGCAGTTTTAGCACCTCCAATTGAAGGCTTTAGTTTGAACTATGGTCAAGGACATACAACTAATTTTGCTGTAGTAGATAAATGGGGAAATGCGGTTTCAATCAACCATACTGTAAACCTTACTTATGGTGCAAAAATAACTGTGCCTGGGACGGGTGTCATTTTGAATTGTGAAATGGATGATTTTAGTGTACAGCCAGGTGTACCTAATGCATTTGGTCTGATTGGAGCTGAAGCAAATGCTATTGAGCCTGGTAAAAGACCATTGTCTAGTATGTCACCCACAATTATAGTAAAAGATGACAAGCCAATACTTGTACTTGGTGGCGCTGGAGGGCCAAGGATTATTACAGCGGTTCTGCATACCATAATTGGGGTTTTAGATTTCAATCTTACAATTGGCAAAGCTCTTTCTCTTCCTAGATTTCACCATCAGTATAGACCAGATGCACTTTTTATTGAATCGCATATCTCAAACTCACACCGTAGTGCCATGGTAAAAAAGGGCTATACGGTTATTAATCGAAATGGACTAGGGACAGTCAGAGCTGTATCTTGGAATGAAAAATTACAAACATATGTTGGAGCTGCTGATCCTCGGACAAGGAATGGAGAAGGGGCAAAAGCTTATTGAATTAATTGATATATGGTAAGAAAATCTAATAGGAAACGAAAAAAAAGAAATAAAGGCTCATCAAAGTCATTTAATAAATCTCTTCGACAATCCACACATCCGGTCTCAACTGAAAGAGTAGAACCAAATGAAAAAAAATATAATAGGAAACATTTAAAAAAAGAAGTTCAACAAAATATTGACAATGATTTAAATGATTAATTTGAAGTAAAAATACGATCAAGCAGATTTGTTAATAATTTGTAATTCAATCCCTTTCCCATATATCGTTCTCCATCTTTATCTTGAATAATAAGTTCGAAATGAAGATGAGCACCTTTTTTGTTCTTTAAGGCACCATCACTTGTTCCACTATTTCCAACCTTACCTAAGGTGTCTCCTCTTCTCACAATGGATCCAACATTAACTTTATCATCAACATCTGACAAATGTGCATAGATAGAGATTAATCTTTTTCCATCAATAAGGTCAACACCATGGTCTATAAAGACAGCTCTACCAAAGAGTATATGCTCAAAAATATCTGAAGGAGTTCTACCGATTATTGCTGCTTTTTTGAGCAGAGAGTTTCTGAATTCATTAGTTACTTCTTGGTAATCGTGATCTGCTCTAATTATAACTCCATCCGCAGCAGCACGAACACTTGTACCATAAGGTGCAGGAAAGTCTATACCACGATGAGTACCACTTCTATATTTTCTAGGTGCATTAGGAATTAGGTTTTTTATTTTGGGATAAGGAACTCCAGGACATGGTTCCAATAATAGGTTATTAGGTAGATAAGAGAAGTCATCATTTTCAATTTGATCTATATCTACAATAGGGGTAGTGCTAGCATTTGAACTAGAATATTCTTTTTTGAAATTTTGAGCGACAGATATGATTGCATCTTTATCAATTACGAAATGGAGTGATATGCCTTTATCATTAGTTACAAGGAACCCGGGCTTATAAGGGAAATATTTTCCAGAAGAGAAGTAAGCTGAAGTTAAGATTGTAATTGAATCTTTTTGATCTAATTGTAATAATGTTTCATAGTTGAATGCTTTTGAATTCATTTCAAGAGTTTTTGTCAAAATATCTTTATCAAAATCACCTGGAAAAGGAATGTGAAAAGTTATACTATCCTTTTTTGATGATGTAATAATCTCCAACAAAGGTGGGGGTTCAGGGTCTTCAACAATATCAGTAGTATAATGAGTTGACACACAACCTGTAATCAAGATTAGCAATGGCAAAGTCTTCTTCACAAATTAATTAATCAGAGTTTAAATATGTCGTAATAGTAGCCAATGCTGATGAATATGCTTGATATGGATTGCCAGTTTCTGAACATATACATACTTTAGAAAAAATAGAATTTTTTCCAAATGATAAAGAATCAAATGCAATGTTCAATTGAACCTCAACGGTTGGTATTCTACATACTGCAATTGCATCAAGGAGTTCAAATCCATTTCTAGACCAGGCACAAGGTGTAATAATACAACCGTCAGCTGTATTTCTATTTCTATGAATAAAATTAATACCCTTAGCTATAGATTGAGTTTGAAAAATCTTTAGTGTTGTATTTAATTTTCTTGCTTCATGCTTAAGGGAACGATTGATTTTATCAAGGGTAATTCGCTCGTCATTATTAGCTGAGCGAAGACCAAAAAGGTTCATGTTGGGACCATGTAGAATAATTATATTCATTTAATTTTAGGTTTTAGGTTGCTGACCTTTCAGTGTGAAGCTAAATTCCTACCCTAAATATAAGTGGTATAGGTTGATCAATTAACAATGAACGTATTAAAAAAAATAAAAACAAGCGAACAAAAATTGCTGAGCAGGAAATATTTTCCTGTAGGGAAAATCTATTGACTTATGTTGTAACATTGTATTTTTGTGGAAGCCCCATTTTTGGGGCTATTTTTTTGCCTAGTTGTATTTATGGAGATAAGTAATTGAAAAAACAAGCCATTCTTATGCTTGAAGATGGCCGTACTTTTAAAGGTTTTGCTTTTGGAACTATAGGTGAAACAGTAGGAGAGATATGTTTTAATACTGGTATGACAGGATATCAAGAAATATTAACAGACCCTTCTTATTGCGGACAAATTGTTACCATGACATATCCACATATTGGTAATTATGGTGTAAACACTAATGATGTAGAGTCATCACGTATTCAAGTTGCTGGATTTGTGATTAGAGATGGTACAGAGATGCCTTCCAATTACCGTTCGGAACAATCGCTTGACCAATATCTACAATCAGCCAACATTGTTGGAATTCAAGGTGTTGATACACGAGCTCTTACCCGTCACATCAGAAACGAAGGATCTATGAATGGGATTATTAGTTCAAAAGATTTGCTGATAAGTAGTCTAAAGAACAAAATCTCGGATATTCCTACTATGTCAGGCTTAGACCTTGTACCAAAAGTTACCTGCGAAAAATTGTATAATTGGTCCAATGAAAATTCAACAAAACAATACCAAATTGTTGCTATTGATTTTGGAATTAAACACAATATTCTAAGGATACTTGCTCATCATGGTTGTAACATAACAATTGTTCCTGCAACTACCACTGTTGAGGAAATTATAGCGATTAATCCTGATGGCATATTTTTGTCCAATGGTCCAGGTGATCCCTCATCTGTTACATATGGTATAAATACGATAAAAGGTCTTTTGGGGAAGAAACCAATCTTTGGTATATGCCTTGGGCATCAATTACTTTCATTAGCTATTGGTGGTTCAACTTATAAACTAAAATTTGGACATAGGGGAATCAATCATCCTGTACAAAATATCGAGACTTCAGAAGTTGAAATCACTAGTCACAATCATGGCTTTTCAGTTGATCCAGATTCTTTACCTACCACAGCAACAATTACTCATTGGAATCTTAACGATAATACTGTTGAAGGATTACAATGTACAGATATACCAGCTTTTTCAGTACAATATCATCCTGAGGCTGGTCCTGGCCCTCATGATAGTAGATATCTTTTTAAAAAATTTTTAAAAATGATGGATAATGGCAAAAAGGACTGATTTAGAATCTATCCTAATTATTGGAGCTGGTCCTATAGTAATTGGACAGGCTTGTGAATTCGATTATTCAGGGGCACAAGCATGTAAAGCATTAAAGGAAGAAGGATACCGAATTATTCTAGTTAATTCTAATCCAGCTACCATAATGACGGATCCAGATATGGCTGATGCCACATATATAGAACCATTGACCCTTGAATCAATATCAGCTATTATTGAAAAAGAAAAACCAAATGCCCTTTTACCAACTGTTGGCGGTCAAACGGCTTTGAACCTAACTGTTGAGCTTAAAGAAGCTGGTGTTCTTGATAAAAATGGTGTGGAACTCATAGGAGCAAATATTGATGCTATACAACGTGCTGAAAATAGAGAACAGTTTAAAGAGGCAATGGAAAATATAGGGATTGATATTCCTCGAGGGGGTTTTGCTCATTCAATCAATGATGCTAAAGAAATATTACTCAAGATGCAGTTTCCAATAATTATTCGGCCTTCTTTTACTTTAGGAGGAACCGGAGGCGCAATAGCCTATAATAATGAGGAATTTTTAGAATTGGCTGAAAATGGTTTGGAGTCAAGTCCTATAACGGAAGTTCTTATTGAAGAATCATTGCTAGGTTGGAAAGAATTTGAGTTAGAAGTAATTAGAGATAATAAAGATAATGTTATAATTATTTGTTCTATAGAAAATTTGGATCCAATGGGTATTCACACAGGTGACTCAATAACTGTGGCACCAGCCCAAACCCTTAGTGATTATGAATATCAAAAAATGCGTAATTGGTCAATTGATTGTATCAGGGCAATAGGTGTAGATACAGGTGGATCTAATATTCAGTTTGCTGTGAATCCTACAACTGGTCGGATTGTAATAATCGAGATGAATCCTAGGGTATCTCGTTCTTCAGCACTTGCTTCTAAAGCAACAGGGTTCCCAATTGCCAAAATAGCAGCAAAACTTGCTGTTGGATATACTCTTGATGAACTCCCTAATGATATAACGGGTCAGACCTTAGCGGCTTTTGAACCCACAATAGACTATGTAGTCACGAAGGTGCCAAGATGGGATTTCGAAAAATTTCCTTCTTCAACAGGGCATCTAGGTATTCAAATGCAATCAGTTGGAGAAGCTATGTCAATTGGTCGAACTTTTAGGGAATCCTTGCAAAAAGCATTTCGTTCGCTTGAAGTAGGATTAGATGGATTGGAACCTAAAACAGGAAAAAGACCTTTAGATATGTCGAAATTGAGATTTGGAACATCATTTCGATTACTAAAAATAAGAGAAGCATTTCTCCAAGGAAAGTCAGTTGAAGAACTCCAATCTATTACTCAAATAGATCCATGGTTTCTAAGACATATAGCAGCATTATCACTTCGAGAGAAACCAAATATAATTGATGCTGATGGGCTCCGAGAGTTGAAACAAGACGGTTTTTCAGACAAACAGATTGCTCGGATGTTTGAATTGGAGGAATCAAAAATTCGTGAACTAAGAAAAAAGTTTAATGTAATTCCAACTTATAAAGTTGTGGACACTTGTGCAGCAGAGTTTAAAGCTCAGACTCCTTATTGCTATTCTACGTATGAAGAAGAAAATGAAATTTCATCTTTAAATGGGAAAAAAGTAATTATCTTAGGTGGTGGCCCCAATCGTATTGGGCAAGGTATTGAATTTGACTATTGCTGTGTTCAATCTGTATTTGCAGCTAAAGATTTGGGGTGGAAGGCTATTATGGTGAATTGTAATCCTGAGACTGTATCCACAGATTTTGACATTACGGATCGACTTTATTTTGAACCAGTGACATTTGAAGATGTTATGAATATTGTCGATATGGAAAAACCTAATGGTATTTTAGTTCAATTTGGTGGGCAAACTCCTCTCAATATTGCTAAAGCATTATTGGATGCTGGAGCTCCAATCTTAGGTACATCCCCAGATGCAATAGATTTAGCTGAGGATCGAAAAAAGTTTGGGGAAATACTTGATAAATTAGGGATACCCAAGCCTGAGTATGGTACAGCTCTGTCTCAAAATGAAGCAATCAAGGTGGCAGATCGAATAGGCTATCCCGTGTTAGTTCGTCCCTCTTATGTTTTAGGAGGGAGAGCTATGGAAATTGTCTATGATAATGGGGAACTGGTAAATTATGTTAAACGTGCTGCAGAAGTTTCACCAGAACATCCAATTCTAATTGATGCCTTTTTAGAAGATGCTTTTGAGTTTGATGTGGATGCTATTTGCGATGGAGAGGAAGTATATATTGCTGGAGTAATGGAACACATTGAAGAAGCGGGAATCCATAGCGGTGATTCATCTTGTGTCTTACCTCCAAATTGGCTAGCAAGTAATGAACTAGAAAAGATAAAAGAATATACCCAAATGATTGCTTTAGAATTAGGTGTAAAAGGTCTAATTAATATCCAATTTGCTGGGAAAGATGGAGTCATTTATGTTTTAGAAGCGAATCCCCGGGCTAGTAGAACTATACCATTTGTTAGTAAAGCCACGAATGTACCATTAGCAAAAATAGCAACAAGTATTGCGTTGGGTAAGAAATTATCTGATTTTAATCTTGCAGAAGCATCAACAAATGACCATGTTGCTGTAAAAAAACCAGTTTTCCCCTTCAACAAATTTCCTCAAGAAAGCGTTTTTCTTGGCCCTGAGATGAAATCAACAGGTGAAGTGATGGGTATGGCTCCTATTTTTGGGGATGCTTTTGCTAAGGCTATGACAGGTGATGGACATGCATTGCCGTCTTCTGGGAGTGCCTTTATTTCAGTCAATGAAAATGATAAAATAAAAGTACTTCCAATCATCAGAGACCTTGCTGCACTCGGTTTTACAATTGTAGCAACAGAAGGAACAGCTAATATATGTAAAAGTAATGGCATTAAAGCCGAAAAAATTTTCAAGGTTGGTGAAGGTCGACCAAATGTTGTAGATGAAATAAAAAATGGAAATATTGTATTAGTTGTAAATACTCCGTTAGGATCTCAATCGCGTTATGATGAATATTCTATAGGAAGGTCTGCAATACAAGCACGCATTCCATTAGTTACGACTCTTTCAGGAGCTCTAGCTGTTGTAAGAGCTATTCGATCATCAGCAAAAAATATTGTTCGTTCAATTCAAGAAATTCATGGATAAGGTTGATTAACTAAAATTATTTGGATAATGATTGGAAAGACGGTAGGTTTTAAGTAGTTATGAAAGATAGAATGCGATATTATTGTCATCGTTTTAGATATTGTTCCACCGGGATATTCGTCAGTATTTTATAATCTGACGAGGTTAATTTTAAAAAACCCCCGGTAGTCCGGGGGTTTTTTTTTGTGTGATAAATTTTAAGGAAAAAAGGATTATGAAAAATACTAAGAAAGTAGTACTAGCATATAGCGGAGGACTTGACACATCAGTAATTTTAAAATGGCTCATTAATAAAAATTATGAAGTTATATGTTTTATAGGAAATGTAGGGCAGAAAGAAGACTTTGATGCTGTTGAAAAAAAAGCTTACGATACGGGAGCTACTGATGTATATATTGTAGATTTAAGAAAAAGTTTTGTTACAAATTTTATTTTTCCAGCACTTCAAGGTAATGCTGTATATGAGGGACGATACCTATTAGGTACTGCTTTAGCAAGACCTGTACTTGCTGAAGCCCAGATAGACATAGCTTCTCAGGTTGGTGCAATTGCTGTTAGTCATGGATCAACAGGAAAAGGAAACGATCAGGTACGTTTTGAACTGACTTATTATGCGCTTAAACCTGAAATTGAGGTGATTGCACCATGGAAAGACTTAAAGTTTCTTGATCAGTTCAAAGGTCGACAAGATTTACTTGACTATGCAGAACAATGGGATATACCAGTTACTGCATCAAAAAAACGACCCTTTAGTGAGGATGAAAATTTAATGCACATCAGTCATGAAGCTGGAGTCTTAGAGGATCCAGCATATAGACCAGATGAATCAGTTTTTTCTCGGACTTCACCATTAGATAAGTCACCTGATAGTGAAGCTTTAATCGAGATTACCTTTTCCAATGGTTTGCCAATAAAAGTATATAATAAAGATGATGGTACAATAAAAACAGATCCTTTAGAATTATTTATATATCTTAATGAGCTAGGAAGCAGACACTCAATAGGTCGTCTTGATATGGTGGAAAATAGATTTATCGGTATTAAATCTAGAGGAGTTTATGAAACACCCGCTGGTACTATATTGTGGATTGCTCATAGGGATCTAGAAGGTTTAGCCATGGACAAAGAAGTGATGCATTTAAGAGACATGCTAATACCAAAATTCAGTGAATTAATTTATAATGGTTTATGGTTCTCGCCTGAGATGGAATTTATTATGAGTGCATTTAAGAAGAGTCAGGAAGCTATTGAGGGAAAAGTCTTACTGTCATTATATAAAGGTAATGCTATGCCCGTCAATCGCTATTCTCCCACTTCGCTTTATGATCAGGATTTTTCTAGTATGGAAGTAGAAGGCGGGTTTGATGCTTTGGATTCCAAGGGATTCATTAATATTCATTCTATACGCTTGAAAGCTCATAATCTAGTGTCACGTTCGAAGGAATTAAAGGATATGGATGATGAAAAAACTCTGGGATAAAGATAGTAAGATTGATAAAAGGATAGAGAAATTTACAGTTGGAAAGGATTATGTTCTTGACCAAGAACTAATTAAGTATGATTGTTTAGGGTCCATTGCTCATTGTAAAATGCTTGGAAAGATTGATGTTCTTGATAAGAAGGAAGTGAAAAAAATCATTGAAGTTTTAAAGGAACTCATAAAAAAACAAATATTAGAGATCCAACCAGACCAAGAAGATTGCCATACAGCTATTGAAAATTACTTGACAGAAAAATTGGGTGATATAGGAAAAAAAATTCATACTGCTAGGTCCCGAAATGATCAAATACTTACAGCCCTAAGGTTGTATTATTTAGACAAGATTGATGATTGCAAAAACTTTTCGGAAGGATTCACTAGTGCTTTAAAAAAACTTAGTCTTCAATATAAGGATATACCTATGCCTGGTTATACACATATGAGAAAGGCAATGCCATCATCATTAACGCTATGGTGTCAGGCATTTATTGATTCTGCAGAAGATAATATAAGTTTATTAAACGCATCCAAAGTTTTAATTGATCAATCACCTCTTGGAACCGCTGCTGGCTATGGCGTTCCTATGAAATTGGATCGACAATTCACTTCAGACGAACTCGGTTTTTCCCGAATTCAAACAAATCCTATTTATGCTCAAATCAGCAGAGGGAAATTTGAACTCACATTAATCCACTGTATGGGACAAATTATGTTCGATCTAAATAAACTTGCATCAGATTTGATTTTATTCTCTATGCCGGAATTCGGGTTTTTTAATTTACCAGAAGATTTTTGCACTGGCAGTTCTATCATGCCACAAAAGCAGAATCCTGATGTGTTAGAAATTTTGAGAGGAAAGTATCATAGTGTTAAGTCTTGTGAAATTGAAATTTCTGGACTTATAAGTGATTTAGGCACTGGTTTTCATAGGGATTTTCAACTTACAAAAGAACCTACAATGAAAGGCATAGAAATAACATTGGATAGCTTAGAAATTGCATCCTTAGTAATAAGGAATCTCTCTTTAAATACTAGAAGATGTCAAGAAGCTATGACAGATGAAATATATGCAACTGAACGTGCTTATGCTTTGGTTGAAAAGGGTATGCCTTTTCGTGAAGCATATAAAACGATAGCAAAAGAATTTTTTAAGGAAAAGAAAAATTAAAATACAAATAGATTCCTTTGTATCTGGAGTGTTTTGTATTGAAAGGGAGGAATGAAAAACATATTAAAAATGGGTCTTCCTAAAGGATCTTTACAACAAAGTACCTTTGGACTATTAAAACGTGCGGGGTGGAACTTTGCCGTTTCTGATCGGGGATATAAACCTTACTGTGATGATGAGGACATTCAGTCACTCCTAATTCGTGCTCAGGAAATGTCTTTATATGTTGAACAAGGGATTCTTGATACTGGCATTACTGGAAGAGATTGGATCCTTGAAAACAATTCAGATGTTATTGAGGTTTGTGAACTTGTTTATGCAAAATCATATATGAAACCTGTACGTTGGGTTCTTGCGGTGCCGGAGGATTCTCCAATTGAAAAACCTCAAGATTTGGAGGGTAAACATATAAGTACTGAAGTAATTAATATTACTAAGAATTACCTCGACCAATTTGACGTAAAAGCACACATTGAGTTTTCTTGGGGTGCCACTGAAATTAAAGCTGGTCTTTTAGCTGATGCAATAGTTGAAGTAACTGAAACGGGTGCATCTTTGAAAGCCAATAAACTTCGTATTGTTGATACTGTAATGGAATCCTCTACTCGACTTATAGCTAATAAAGAAGCGTATAATGATAATTGGAAAAAAAACAAGATAGATAGTCTAGCATGTTTACTTGAAAGTGCAATAGTAGCAGCATCAAAGGTAGGGCTTAAAATGAATGTTGCTGATGATAATGTTCAAAAAATTATTGATTTGCTTCCTTCAATGAAAGCTCCTACAGTAAGTCCTCTTTTTAACGGTTCTGGTGCTGCTTTAGAAGTAGTCGTAGAAGAAGCCGAAGTTCGTAATATTATTCCGAAATTAATTGAATGTGGTGCAACGGATATAATTGAATATCCGTTAAATAAAGTAATTCCATAATGTTATCAATAATTAATTCTGCAGAAGAATTAAATAGAAAGCTTCAGCTCCGTTCTAAAAGCAGTTTGCTAGAGAATGCTTTAATTGAAGAGATTGTCTCATCAGTAAAACTGAATGGCGATAAAGCTATCAGAACATTTACAGAACGTTTTGATAATATTAGTTTAGGTGAATTTTGTGTTTCTGATAATTTAATTGTGAAAAGCACTAAATCTATTTCCCAAGAACTCAATTTTTCTATTAAGAGAGCTATTGAAAACATCCAGAAATTTCATACTAAACAATTACCTTCAGGATTTAGAATTGATCAAATGGATGGTACTCAAGCTCGTTTTGAATGGCGGTCGATAGATAGAGTAGGATTATATATTCCTGGAGGAAGGTATCCTCTCTTTTCAACATTATTAATGAATGTTATTCCAGCTCAAGTGGCTGGTGTAAAAGAAATTGCTATATGTTCTCCCCCATGTAAATCAAATACTGTTGATGACACAATATTGGCTGTTTGTTCCATGCTTGGGATTTCAGAGATTTATTCTATAGGAGGAGCGCAGGCAATAGCTGCTTTAGCTTATGGTACAGATAGTATTCCAGCTGTTGATAAAATTACAGGTCCTGGAAATAATTTTGTTACTTTGGCAAAAAAACTAGTTAGTTCAGATGTTGATATTGATATGTTAGCGGGTCCAACAGAGCTTGTAGTTTTTGCTGATGATACGGCATTTCCAGAAAAAATTGCCTTGGATCTTATAGCTCAAGCTGAGCATGATGATGAAGCTTGGCCTGTATTAATTTCTTTAGATGAAAAAATTGTTTTAGAGACAAACACTTACATACATAATGCGTTAAAAGAACTCCCAATAGACAATACAGCAAGGACTGCACTGACAAAATCAGGCTTTGCTTATGTAGGGAAATCCCTTGAAGAATGCATTTCAATCATTAATCGTATTAGTCCAGAACATCTTTCTTTACAGGTTCGTGATCCAGAAAAATTAATTAAAAGTGTTAAGGCTGCAGCAATTTTTTTAGGTAATGAAACACCACCAGCATGGGGAGATTATTGGTCAGGGGCTAATCATACACTTCCTACTGGAGGGAGGGCTAGAGTAAGAGGGCCTCTATCTGTTTATGATTTTTTGGTATCATATAGTGTTGTTCATACTCCTTTTAATACACTTTTAGAAAGCGAAGAAAATGTTATTCGTTTAGCGGAAACAGAAGGTCTATTAGCACATGCCCAATCAATAAAAAAAAGAGTAAAAAATGATTGAATCCAAAATAAATGGATGGATAAGAAAAGAAATTCTTAATCAATCATTGTATACAGTAAATAATCTAAATACTCCTATTAAACTAAATCAAAATGAAAGTCCAATTGATTGGCCCAAAGATATTAAAAAACAATTTTTATTATATTTGCATGATTGTGTATGGAACCGCTATCCAGAAATAAATGGTGAGAATCTTCGAAAAAAACTGGCTAGAAAATTCCACTTGTCCAAGAATCAGATAATTATTGGAAAAGGTTCAAATGAAGTAATCCAAGCTATTACTACAGCCACACTTTCAAGTGGAGATATTGTTTGTCATTTATCTCCAACCTTTGCACTCTATTCATTATTGTCTCAACACAGAGGTGCAAAAATTATTCAATCAAAATTAGATTATGAATTCAATGTGGTTTTAGATGACTTAATTAATAAATCTGCTATGGCCAAACTCACTTTTATTGCAAACCCAAATTCTCCTACTGGAAAATTATTACCAATTGAAATAGTTAAAAAAGTAGCAGAACAAACTTCTGGTCTTGTTATTGTAGATGAAGCTTATATTGATTTTTCTGGAGGAAGTGCTATTCCATTAATTGAACAATTTGAGAATATTATCATTACCCGAACTTTTTCTAAAGCATGGTCTTTAGCATCTTTTCGGTTGGGATATGGTATAATGCATAATTCCCTTGCATTAGAAATTCAAAAATGTATGCTTCCCTTTAATATAGATAGTCCTTCTGCATTAGCTGGACATTTTCTTTTAGATCATATGGATCACATTAAAAAAACAATATCAGCTATAGTTGACGAAAGAGAGAAACTTGCAATTAAATTAAACGCACTTCATGGAGTAAAAGCATGGTCATCAAGAACAAATTTTTTTATGCTTGAGACTCCACTTTCTCCCTCAGTAACATTTCGTAAACTTGCTGAAAATGGAATTCTTGTAAGAGATATTTCTTCATACCCCCTCTGTGAGAAAGTAATTCGTGTAACTGTAGGCACAGCCAAGGAGAATAAACGTCTTTACAAAATCATTACTAATTTATTATGAAATACGATGGATATATTTTTGATGTAGATGGTGTTTTAGTTAATACAAACGAATCATTTACATCTGCTGTTTTAGAAGCCGTATCTTATGCAACCTCCTCCCATAATTTTGGCAAAATGGAATTTGGTCAATTAAAAACAGTGCCTGGATTTAATAATGATTGTTATGTAGCTATTGCGGGTGCTTCTTGGATTAATTGGAGACAAGAGATGGATTTTTCTTCCTTTGTTTTAGCAATCGAAGACAACGGTGGTGGAATAAAAGGGCTAAGAAAATTTATCAAAAGATTAAGTCCAGAATTTGAAGAAATGCTTATTAGACTTTTCCAGGAATCCTATGGAGGTACATTAGCATGTCATCGTTTGTATGGATTTAAACCGGAATTTATTTTGCATGAAGGGTTTTGGCGTAAAGAAATCCCTCTTGTATCTTTTAATTTGATAAAACCATTCATAACCCAATCTGGTATCTTTACTGGGCGTAATTTCTCTGAAATGGAACTTGCATTTGAATTATTAGGATGGACTTTGCCAAATAGTGTTGTAGCTGTTTTTGAAACACCTGAGTTAGATAAACCTAACCCCACTAAAATCATTCATATTATAGAAAAACTGAATTGTAATTATCCAGTTTATCTTGGTGATACAAGAGATGATTTAGAATTAGTAAAAAATTATCGACTTCAAACAGGGGGGAAAATGGATTTTTGCCTAATTGAAAGCCATTACAAAATTAATGACTATGATTTGACAATGCCATCAGCAGAATTTATGTTAAACACTATGGAGCAAAAAAAATGAGTACTATTAATCGTAAAACTACTGAATCAAATATTAATATTTCACTTAATATCTATGGCTCCAGAAAAATTAGTATTGATACGGGTATTGGTTTTTTCGATCATATGCTTACGTTACTAGCATTTTGGGGAAAATGGGATCTAGTACTTTCATGTAAAGGAGATTTGCATGTTGACACTCACCATACAATTGAAGATACTGGACTTGCTCTAGGTCAAGCATTTTATAGTGAGTGGAGGGAATCTATAGGCATTGAAAGAATTAGCTATGCTTTTTGTCCTTTAGATGAGGCACTTAGTCGAGTAGTGGTTGATATATGCAATAGACCTTTTTTTACTTTTGATGCTATTTTTAATACTGAAAAAGTTGGTGAATTTGATACAGAAATGACAAGCCACTTTTTTCGTTCATTTTCTCAAGAAGCTAGAATTACATTACATGTTACATCACTTTATGGGGATAATGCTCATCATATAATTGAAACAATGTTTAAAGGGCTTGGGCTTTCGTTATTTAGAGGTCTCAAAAAAATAGACAATGATGTTTCATCAACAAAAGGTATGCTTTGATAGGGATTGTTGATTACGGTGCGGGTAATATTGGTAGTTTAAGCAATGCACTTACTCATCTTCAAATCAAACATGAAATTTCAAGCACACCAAAAAAACTATCGATATGCGATGGAATCATTTTACCAGGTGTTGGAGCCTTTCAAGCTGCTATTCAAAAATTAGAAAATTGTGATTTAATTCCTTTTCTTAAAGATTGGGCAATAAGTAACAAACCATTTCTTGGTATATGTCTTGGTATGCAACTGATGCTTGATTCTAGTGAAGAAGATGGAGAGCATGAAGGTCTTGGTTTAATCAAAGGCAAAGTATCTCCGCTTGTTGATCCACCTAGGTCAATCCATATTGGTTGGAACCTAGTAAAACCTGTTCAGTCATTTAGAGCCTTACAAAAGTCGGAATATGCCTACTTTGTACATTCTTTTGCTTGTTATCCTGAAGATGTAGATATAGTTATTGGTGTTACAACTTATGGTGATCAGTTTACTTCAATGTTCAAAAGAAAAAATATGATTGGTGTCCAATTTCACCCAGAAAAATCACAACGGTTTGGTTTAAAACTACTGAAGGAGTTCAGCAATAAACTCATTTAAAATAATTCCTGCTATTGACATCCTCAATTCCCAATGTGTCCGTCTAGTAAAAGGAGATTATTCAAAAAAGACTATTTATAATTATAATCCTGCGGATTTAGCAAAAATGTTTCTCGATGAAGGCCTTGATCTAATTCACGTTGTAGATTTAGATGGCGCAAAAAATGGGAAGCCATGTAATCTTTCTATTGTTGAAATGATATCATCTACTGGTATAACAGTTGAATTGGGTGGAGGCCTTAGAACAATCCAACATTTTAGGGAAGCTGATAATGCTGGTGTGACGGATTTTATTATTGGCTCTAATTTAACAGAGGGATCAAATGTGCTGAGAGAATTTTCTAAGGAATTTTCTGGTAGGATTGTAGCTGGTATAGATGCTCGTCATGGCTTGATGGCAACCCATGGATGGGAGAAAAATACAACCCTTACTATTGAAGAAGTTGTGCGCAAAATTGAGATTCTTGGATTCTCACGCATTATTTATACTGATATAAACAAAGATGGTACTCTTGCTGGCCCGAATATGAAACAATTGAAAATAATGTGTGAAACAACAGATTTACCTGTTATTGCATCGGGAGGTATATCTAGAGTACAAGATATTCAAATGGTTAAAACTCTTGGCACTGCTGGCGTAATTATTGGTAGAGCTTTTTATGAAGGTAAGATTACTATTCAGGATATGATATTATGTTGACCCGGCGGATAATCCCTTGTCTTGATGTAAAAGATGGTGATGTAGTGAAAGGAGTGAATTTTGAGAACCTGGTTTCAGAAGGAGATCCAGCTGAGTTAGCTGAAAAATACTCCAAAGCTGGTGCTGATGAATTAGTTTTTCTTGATATTACCGCTACATTGGAATCACGTAAGAATGTAATGAATTTAGTAAAACAAGTTGCTAAGAAAGTCTTTATACCTTTCACAGTGGGAGGAGGGATACAGTCTATTAGAGATATAGCAGAAATACTTCGAGCTGGTGCTGATAAAGTTGCAATTAATTCTGCCGCACTTAAAAACCCTAATTTATTATATGAAAGCGCATTAGTTTTCGGATCTCAATGTATTGTGTTAGCAATTGATGTCAAATTTAACAATAATTTATGGACAGTCTATTCTCACGGAGGTTCTATTGCTACAAAGAATGAAGCTGTTCAATGGGCCCGTCAAGCAGTTTCTTTAGGTGCTGGGGAAATACTTCTAACAAGTATGGATGCAGATGGTACACAAGATGGTGTTGATCTTGAAATTACACGTAAAATTAGCCGGGCTGTCAATGTCCCAATTATAGCCTCTGGAGGTATAGGAAGGCTAGAACATTTCAGTCAGGCCATTGTCCAAGGTGAAGCAGATGCAGTTTTAGCAGCATCTGTTTTTCACAGGTCAATTTTGGCGGTTAATGAAATAAAAATGTATCTTAACTCACAGGACATCCCTGTACGGTTAACTGGAGACGATAATGAATTATGATGAAGTAAAAAAGTCCGTGGATTCACTAAACCTCAAGCTAAATGACAATGGCCTAATCCCAACAATTATTCAGGATGATATAAATGATCAGGTTCTTATGATGGCATACATGAGCCCTGAAAGCCTATCAATTTCTATAACGGAAAAAAGGACATGTTTTTGGTCCAGAAGTCGCCAAGTTTTGTGGCGAAAAGGAGATACAAGTGGACATAGACAGCTTATAAAGTCTATTGCTTTAGACTGCGATCATGATACTCTTTTAATTAGAGTTGAACAAATAGGTGCTGCTTGCCATAATGGAACAAGATCATGTTTTGTAGATATAGGGTCATATAACTTCAATAAAACTAATTTAAATACAACAGATAAGCCTTGAGGATTTAGAATGAAATTTCTTACCATTCTATTGTGTAAAATTTTTGTGACAATCTCTTATTCATTCTGTAAAGATTTGCCTTTACATCTTATAAAGCTTCCTGAAGGGTTTACAATTGATATCTACGCAAAGGATGTTCCAAATGCTCGTTCTATGGCTACTAGTGATGAGGGAACACTTTTCATCGGAACTCGTCGAGGAGGAAAAGTATACGCTGTAAGGGATGAAAATGGTGACAATAAAGGAGAAAAAATATATGAAATAGCTAAAGGTTTAAATATGCCCAATGGTGTTGCCGTGCTTGATGGAAATCTATACGTTGCTGAGGTTAATAAAATTTTGCTATACGAAAATATAGAACATAATCTTAATAATCCTCCTAACCCTAAAGTCATTTATAATGGCTATCCTAGAGATCGTCACCATGGTTGGAAGTTTATTCGATTTAGCCCTGATGGACGACTGTATATTCCTGTAGGTGCACCTTGCAATGTCTGCCATGAGAAGAATAAAATGTATGCGTCAATTACGAGTTTAAAACCTGATGGATCAGATATGAAAATATTTGCACATGGAGTTCGTAATACTGTAGGCTTCGATTGGCACCCGGACACCCAAGAATTATGGTTTACAGATAATGGACGAGATTGGCTAGGGGATGATTTGCCACCTGATGAGTTGAATAGAGCGCCAACAGCTGGCTTACACTTTGGTTTCCCCTTCTGCCATGGTGATGGAATTCAGGATCCAGAATTTGGTTCAGGTCGAAATTGTGAAGATTATGTTAGTCCAGCAAGAAACCTTGGACCACATGTAGCAGCTATTGGGATGCGATTCTATAAGGGTGGTATGTTCCCAAAGAATTATAGAAATCAAATTTTTATAGCTGAACATGGTTCATGGAATAGAAGTAATCCCCTTGGTTATAGAATTATGTTTGTAGAACTAAAAGGTAATAAAGTAAAATCATATAAAGTGTTTGCTGAGGGATGGTTACAGAGAGGTAAACCTTGGGGCCGACCAGTTGATGTATTAATTCTGCCAGATGGGAGTATGCTTATTTCAGATGATCATGCTGGAGTTATTTATCGATTAACTTATTTGCAACCATAATTTGTTTTGTTAAAAATACAATGATTGAAATAGAACAAGTGATATTCACTTATATATTTTTATGGATTTCTTTATTCATTAATAAGGTTAGCTCGTAGATTAAAACCTTTTATTGTTACCTCTGCTTTCAAAATTCTACGTTTTCCATATCGTTCAACCCATATTTGTCGAATGCAATTATCTAATACAATTCCCCAGGAAAAAACATCGCTAATTTCATTTAGTTGTTGATAATCCCCTTTAATTTTTTGGATATCAAATCGAAAATGATCAGCAAAAATTTGTTCTTTACCAACCAATATTGCTAAAGAATCTACCCATAGATAACGTCCCTGATATGGTTTTCCATCATGCTCAATAGGCCACCAACTTGTATCAAGTTGTTCCCATTCCATATTTCGTGCTCGCATGAGTAGGGAAAAAATATTATGGGATTTTTCTGGCCTACTATAAGATATTTCAGAGGTACTAAACTGTTTGATTCTATTATTCCAAGTCAGTTCATAGTTATAATCAGCATTTGGTTGATTAATTGAGACCACATATTTGCTTATTGAAAATAATTCCTTATCGTACCAAGTAGTGTATTGGTTATTAATTGGAAAAAAATAATCCATTATATTCCGTGTCTTAGCTAAGAACTTAAGTTTAATATTATGTTCTTTTTTTTCTTCTAGGATCATTTCAACATCTACGCACGTTAATCCCCAAAAATTTATTGTGTAATTCAGCGTTTCTTTTCCTCCAAGAAAAGCTATGAATAAAAGAATTGGAATTTGCTTAACTAACAACATTATATTGTGTGTCGTCCACCCCATCGTGAATTTTTTGGCATTAGAGTAACTATACCCATATAAACAATATATGGTATTTGGAGAAAAAACCACGGGAGGAAAGCTTTTCTAAGAGTTGCACAATTAAAAACACTTGTTGCTTTAATCATTAAAAGTCCCTCTATTATAAATTTTATTATAAGGATATTAATTAGGAATTGAAATGGTTCAGAGAAAATAAAAACTTTTCCTAAAGATATGATGATGATCATATTTGCTAAAAAAGTTGTTGTAATTACAATAAAGAAGAGAGGATTTGTATTTTTAAAATAAAGGGAATCAGATGCCCATCGACGTCTTTGTGAAATAAAAGATTGGCCAGTTAATGAAGGAACTGTTTGTGCAAATGAGTTTTTGTCAAGGGCCACAACAATATCCCAATCAGTTTTATTACGGATTGATTGCAATAAAAATGTATCATCTCCTCCTAATGCATCAGCGAATTCCGAGAATCCATTAACTTGAAAAAAAGTTTTTTTTCTGAATGAAAGGTTCTGACCAGTCGCAGCAAATGGAATACCAAATTGTGCAGTACTTCGACCAGTAGCTGAAAGCATCAGAAAATCAAGAGCTTCAATTTGTTGGCTAAGAGATTGATTTTTGTTTATTTGTGAATGACCAATAACCATTCCAACATTATCTGAAAAATAGGAGACCATGGTTTCAATCCAGTATTTTTTTACTCGACAATCTGCATCAGTTTGGAGTATAATCTCTCCTGATGCATTACGAATTCCTAAATCAAGAGGGCGTTTTTTATAGTTTAAACTGGGATCTCCATATTTTGCGTTCAGCAGTTTAACATTCTGATATTTTTTAGATAATTCAATTACTAGGTTGCTTGTATTATCTGAGGATTCATCATCAATTACCAAGATCTCATATTTTTCAGAAGGATAGGTTTGATGTGTAACATCATATAATATTTTTTCAATATGATCTTGTTCATTTAATGCTGCTATGATTATGGATACAAAAGGCTGTATGTTGACTCTTTTTTCTTTATTTATAAATAATCCACAAGTGAACGATAGAATGATAAAACTATAAAAACTGATTAGACATAATAAAACAATATCAAACATTATAATTATTTAGATGGATGAGATAAGAGAAATAGCAATCAGGAAGTACGCTAGAATCCCAAGAATATCAATGGCTGTTGTAACAAATGGTCCTGAAGCAATAGCAGGATCTATATCAAACTTTCTAAGTAAGATAGGAACAAGGGTTCCTATTGAAGTTGCAATAATCATAGATACGCAGATTGATAATCCTACTACTAAGCCTAATTCAGGTGGTGCTTGAATAAAATTAAACATGGCAACACTACCAAGAAGAAGTCCGTAAAAAACTCCAAGGATTAATCCAACACGCATTTCTTTCCATATTACGGATCCTAATCTAGAAAGTTCTAAGCGACCTGTTGCAAATCCTCTTACTATTATCGTAGAGGATTGCGTTCCAACATTCCCTCCCATACCAATAATAACAGGTATAAATGCTGCTAAAGCAATCGCTGATTCTAAGAATGATTCAAAAGTACCGATAACATAAGCTGCAATTGTTCCACCAATCCAGCTAGCAAAAAGCCATGGAAGACGAAGTTTTACATTCTCAAAAGTTGATTTCATAAGTATTTCCCGTTCCTTGCCAATTCCGGCCATTTGCAGGAAGTCCTCTGTTGCTTCTTCCCGAATGACATCTACTACATCATCTACAGTAATAATGCCTAGTAAAGAAGAATCACTTTCAATGACTGGGATAGCTAAAAGATTATATCTAGAGACCAATCTTGCGACTTCTTCTTGATCTGTTTCTGAATGGACAGAAACAACATCTTTTTGCATAATTGATTTCAATTCTGCTCCGGCTGGAGCTGTCACAAGATCCCTTAAAGAGACCACGCCGGTTAGATGGGATTCTTCATCAGTAACATAAAGATAAAATACCATTTCGGCTTCTTCAGAACTTTGAATTGCTGTGATAGCATCCATAACTTTTGTTGATTCGGGTAATGAAAAAACATTGACTGACATTATTCCGCCTGCACTGTCTTCAGCATAGGCCATTAATTCCTCTACTTCTTGGGAGTCAGTTTTATGTAGGGTTTCAAGTATTGCATTAGCTTTTTCTTCATTAAATAGATTTAAAATATCAGCTACATCATCAGAGCCCATGTTTTCTAATATTGTAGCTAATTCATTTGTTTCAAGTGGAGATAGTAATTCTGAAAGTAATGTTTCATCAAGTTCACTTAGAAGCTCCCCTATCACTTCATGGTTCCCTTGAATTAATCCAAAAACAAAATTTTTCTCTTGATTTGTGAAGTATCTAAGTAATAAAGCAATATCTGCTGCATGTGTTTTATGAATAAGACGACGGAGATTAGATTTAGCCTTTCGTCTAATTAATCTTCGGAAAGTATCTAGTAAAACGACAACTTCAGTACCTATAATTGATGTTACACGAGTATTTTGAATCATGAGGCCCTCGATATTGCTGCTTGCTGCTGAATCTGTCTGAATGCTAAGAATGCCATTGCCATAGCTAAAGTAAGAATTATTGGTGAAACATGGCCATTCCAATCATACCATCCATCAAAAAAAGTTCTCCAATTAGCAAAGGAAAATGCAATACCATTATTTATAGCATGAAGAATCATACTCGGAAAAATTGAATTAGTAACCCATGACAAATATCCCATAATTAAAGCCAATATATATATCTGAATTACCCAATAAGGAACAAGATGTATAATCGCAAAAAATAGACTCCCAATTAAAATTGCGCGTGTAATATCACCCCAATGTTTTTCAAGAATTTGTTGTAGAAAACCTCGGAACAAAACTTCTTCACATATAGCAGCTAGAGGAACTACAGCAAAAAAAATAAGAATTAATGCAAAGGAATCATCAACAGAAAGAAAATGACTTAATTGATTTAACCATTCTGGCGGGGGTATAATTAATGAAATTAATCGCTCTATTTCATCCGCAATGATGATCACACCAATTGAGAGTAAAGTGGAAAGGATAATCATTTGAATATTTATTTTATTAAATCGAAGAATTTTTACAAAACTTCCCTGACTTTTTGCAATAACATATATTAATGGTATAATAAGTAAAAGTTCGCCTAAAATTAATGTAAGAGAAAGGGTAAGAAATTGATTTGTTGGCTTAAGAAATAGGATCAAGGCTGATGTAAATAGCCCAGAAAAAACTAGTGAAAGCGTAACAAAAAAAAATGCGCCTCTTGGTGTGAATATATAGCTCATGAGGTTCTGGATCCTTTTTCATATATGGAAATTCTTCCATCATCCTTGTGTAACTTAAAGAATGAAATATGTAAAACCAAGATAGGTCGATGTTATTGAAAAACTTTATGGGGTCATGATTTCGCAATAAATTAGGTACATTATGTAATGGCAAGATGGGGTAAATATGTCTGAAGAATTAAAAAAAGATAATGAGAACCTTTCCGTATCACCTGATTATAACCTTCCAGAAACGGAAGAATGGATACAATCCCTTGATGAAATTGTAAAATATGAGGGTCGAAGTCGTGGTCAGTTCATTCTTGGGAAACTAATTGAGAGAGCCCACGAACTTGGTGTTAAACTTCCATTCAATGCAAATACTCCTTATGTAAATTCAATCCCTTTAAGTGATCAGCCAGCATTTCCAGGAGATCGTGAAATAGAAAGAAAGATTAAAAGTATTAATAGATGGAATGCTACGGCAATGGTGGTGCGTGCAAATAAACATTTTGAAGGAATTGGTGGACATATTTCAACATTTCAATCAGCAGCAACATTATATCAGATAGGATTTAACCATTTTTTTCGTGGGAAAGGAGATTCTTTTAATGGAGACCAAATTTTCTTTCAAGGTCATGCTTCACCTGGAATCTATGCACATGCATTTTTAGAAGGTCGTATCAAGTTAGAGCAAATGGAAAACTTCCGTCAAGAATTGCAAGAAGGTGGAGGTCTTTCATCATACCCACATCCTTGGTTAATGCCAGATTTCTGGGAATTTCCTACAGTATCAATGGGCATCGGTCCTATCTCAGCAATATATCAGGCTCGATTTAATCATTATATCAGTGATCGTGGGATTAAAAATACTGAGGGACAAAATGTTTGGGCATTCTTAGGTGATGGTGAAATTGATGAACCAGAGGCGTTAGGAGCTATAACTCTTGCATCTAGAGAAGCTCTAGGAAATTTAATTTTTGTTGTTAATTGTAACCTTCAAAGACTTGATGGCCCGGTCCGAGGCAATGGAAAAATTATTCAAGAACTTGAAACAATTTTTCGTGGTGCTGGCTGGAATGTTTTAAAAGTAATTTGGGGTGATGATTGGGATCCTTTATTAGACCAGGACACTACCGGTCTATTAATTCAACGAATGAATGAAGCAGTAGATGGTGATTATCAAAAATATGTTGTAGAGTCTGGTAGTTATATTCGAAAACACTTCTTTGGAAAATATCCCAAATTATTGGAAATGGTGTCAAACCACACTGATGATCAACTAGAAAAAATGCGTCGTGGTGGGCATGATCCTGAAAAAGTTTATGCTGCTTTTAAAAATGCAGTAGAGACTATTGATAAACCTACTGTGATTCTAGCAAAAACTATCAAAGGATATGGTATGGGGGAAGCTGGTGAAGGTAAGAATATTACTCACCAGCAGAAAAAATTGAATGATGAAGAACTAAAAATTTTTCGAGATAGATTCGACATTCCTGTTACAGATGATAATATTCATGAGGCTCCTTTTTATCGACCTTCTGATAATAGTCCCGAAATTCAATATGTTATGGAAAGGAGACAAGAGCTTGGTGGTTTTATTCCACAAAGGAAGACTTTGGTTAATGGTATAAGTTTGCCAAAAGATCGTGTATTCGAGGAGTTTAATGAAGGAAGTAATCGACCAGTTTCCACTACAATGGCTTTTGTAAAAATACTCGCTTCTCTATTAAAGGATGATTCTGTTGGATCTCATATAGTGCCAATTGTACCAGATGAAGCGAGAACATTTGGAATGGAATCGCTTTTCAGGCAAGTTGGTATATACTCTCATGTGGGTCAAGTTTATGAACCTGTTGATGCTGATATGTTTCTATATTACCGGGAAGCAACTGACGGTCAAATTCTAGAGGAAGGAATAACTGAGGCTGGATCAATGTGTAGTTTTACAGCAGCAGGAACTTCTTATGCAACACATGGTGTTGATATGATACCTTTCTTCATTTTTTATTCCATGTTTGGCTTTCAAAGAATAGGAGATTTTATTTGGGCATTTGGTGATCTTCGTGGCCGAGGTTTTCTCCTTGGAGCAACTTCGGGCCGAACAACTCTTAATGGTGAAGGTTTGCAACATCAAGATGGTCATAGTCATATACTTGCAGCTACAGTACCTAATGTATTGTCTTATGACCCAGCATTTGCTTCAGAGATTGCTGTCATAATTCGGGATGGTATCAAACGCATGTATAAGAATCGGGAAGATATTTTCTATTATATAACTCTTCATAATGAAAACTATGATATGCCTCCTTTAGCTGAAGGTACTGAAGAAGGTATTTTAAAAGGTTTATATAAATTTAAATCCGGTCCAAAAAGAAAAAAACTTAGAGCTAATATTCTAGGTAGCGGTGCAATTATGAATGAAGCATTAAAAGCTCAAAGAATACTTCTAGAAGAATTTAATATTGCGGCTGATATTTGGAGTGCTACTAGCTATAAGAGTTTAAGGGCAGATGCACTTGCGGTTGAACGTTGGAATCTTTTACACCCAGATAAAAAACCTAAAATACCTTATGTGTCAAAACTTCTTTCAAATCAAAAAGGCCCCTTTATTGCTGTGTCAGATTATATGAAACTTGTTCCAGATCAAATTGCACCCTGGGTTCCTGGCGGACTAAGAAGTTTAGGTACAGATGGTTTTGGTCGGAGTGACAGTAGAGAAGCTCTTCGACGACATTTTGAAATTGATGCTGGGACAATAGCATTAGCTGTTATCTATGAGCTTTTTCGTCGAGGAGAATTAGAAATTAAAATAGTTAAAATGGCGCTCAAAAAATTAGAAATAGATCCAGAAAAGGTGGACCCGTTATTTGCATAAAATGTATTATTGTGTAAGGTGATTTAATAAAATACCTGTGGCAACACCCACATTTAATGAATCACTATTCTCTGAACCTGGGATAGCAATAAAATTATCTACTAGGCATCTATTTTTTTTTGAAATTCCATCACCCTCACTTCCCATTATCAAACACCATTTTATTTTATTGGTAGGAGTAAAGGTCTGAATTGAGTTTCCCTTGGTATCAGCTGCTAGTATAACATAGCCAGAAGATTTAATTTTCTTTAAATCATAGTCTGTGTGGATATTAATACGAAAATGTGCCCCCATTCCACTACGTACAACCTTTGGATTATATGGGTCAACAGATGATTTAGAGAGCACTATTTCATGAACACCAAACCAATCAGCTGTCCTAAAAATAGTACCGACATTGCCTGGATCTCGAATTTCATCCAGATAAATGCAATTATTCTCAAATTTTGGCATTCTTTTTGGAGGTATTTGTACAACTCCTAGAATGCCTTGATTTGAAATTGTATTTGATATTTCTCTTAATTCACTATCAGGAATTTTTTTTATAGGAATATTTTTTTTATGCGTATCATTTATTAATTGGTTTTTTCTTTTTGAAGAAGATAAATCATTACTATAATACAGTTTTTCAATTCTATTCGTTTTTAGTGCTTCTTCAAGAACACGCACCCCTTCCACAATAAATTTATTTACTATGTGCCGATATTTTTTGTGTTGAAGCCTAGAGAGTTTCTTCCTTTCATCTATAGATAGCATGTGAAAATCTAACTTGGAATTATAACATTTTCATTGAAAAGCCATTAGGCGCCTATATATTGTCAATGTAAAAAGGGTGATTATTCATGAAGATTATTGATTTAAGAAGTGATACTGTAACTCTTCCAACAGATAATATGCTCCGAGTTATGAAGAATGCACATCTAGGAGATGATGTATTTGAAGAAGACCCTACAGTTAATAAACTTGAAGAAAAATCTGCAGAAATTTTTGGTAAAGAATCAGCACTGATAGTTCCAAGTGGTACCATGGCCAACCTTATTTCCGTGCTGGCTCATTGTGAACGTGGAACGGAAGTAATCCTTGGGGATAAAGCACATACATTTTTATATGAAGCGGGAGGGATTGCTGCTTTTGGAGGTGTGCATCCAAGAACTTTGCCAAATGCAAAAAATGGAACTATTAATTTAGATGAAATTAGATCAGCTATTAGATCAGATAATGTTCATTTTCCACGTACTGGACTAATTAGTTTAGAAAATACTCACAATATTTGCTATGGATCACCCTTGAGCAAAGAATACATTGATTCAGTAGCCATTGTGGCAAAAAGCAATAATCTCCCCTTGCATATTGATGGTGCAAGAATCTTCAATGCTTCTATAGCACTTAATTTGCCAGTAAACACTTTAATTGAAAATGTTGATTCAATTTCTTTTTGTTTATCGAAAGGATTATCTTGCCCAATTGGATCAGTGATTTGTGGAAAATCGGATTTTATATCAAAAACACGCCGTATACGCAAAGGTTTAGGAGGAGGTATGCGTCAAGCAGGTATTATTGCTGCTCCTGGATTACTTGCATTAGATGAAATGATTGTTAGAATAAAAGAAGATCATTTAAATGCAAAAATTCTAGCAGAGGGAATTAATAGTATTAAGGGACTTCATGTAGAATTGAATTTAGTAAAAACAAATATTGTTTATTTTGAACTTGAGGATAATTTACAAGCAATAGATAAAGTTGTCGTTGATTTGGACAAAAAGGGCATAAAGTTTTTTGCTACTGGATTGAATCGTTTTCGAATGGTGACTAACAGAGGTATTGATAGTTTTGATATTGATAGGACATTGGCGGAATTATCATCTTATTTCGAATCTATTTAAAAGTCTAATTTTTAATTCTAATTAGCAGAGTAAATTTCACGTAAAATTTGGTGCGAAATAAAATGTCTAAAGCAGTAACAGCAAAGAGTACGAGTTATGCTAAATGGTATACCGATGTAGTCACTAAAGCACATTTAGCTGATTATGGTCCTGTAAAAGGTACCATGGTAATTCGTCCTTATGGTTTTTCACTTTGGGATTCTGTGAAAGAAACTTTTGATTCTCGATTTAAAGCAACTGGTCATGTCAATGCCTATTTTCCTATGTTTATCCCGAAGTCTTTTTTAAGCAAAGAAGCTGAACATGTGGCTGGTTTTGCAAAAGAATGTGCTGTAGTAACGCATCACCGTTTAATTTCCAATCCACATGGTGAAGGACTTGTAGTTGACCCCACATCATTGTTAGATGAAGAAGTGATTATTAGACCGACTTCAGAGACAGTTATTTGGTCAATGTATAAAAAATGGATCCAATCTTATAGAGATCTTCCTATCCTGATCAATCAATGGGCAAATGTTGTAAGATGGGAAATGAGGACCAGATTATTTCTTAGAACCACAGAATTTCTATGGCAAGAAGGGCACACGGCTCATGCTAAAGCTAAAGAAGCTGAAGAAGAAGCTCAAAAAATTTTAAATATTTATCAAGAGGTAGCTGAAGAAGAATTAGCAATACCAGTTATTGCTGGTCTTAAAACAGAAGCAGAAAAATTTGCTGGTGCTGAACATACGTATTGTATTGAAGCAATGATGGGAGATTATCGGGCTTTGCAAGCTGGAACCTCACATAATCTAGGACAGAAGTTTGCGAAAGCTTTTGATGTAACATTTCAAACTCAGGATAATCGTGAAGAATATGTTTATGCTACTAGTTGGGGTGTTTCTACGCGCCTTATTGGTGCTGTTGTAATGGTACATGGAGATGATAAAGGTCTACGTCTTCCTCCAAAAATAGCTCCATATCAGGTCGTGATTGTACCGATTGGAAAGACGGAAGAAGATATAAGTAGTATTCTTAATTATCTAAAAATATCCATAAGAGAATTCATGGATAATGGAATTAGGTTTCACATTGATGAACGCATTGGTATTACGCCTGGATTTAAGTTTAATGAATGGGAGATGAAAGGTGTACCAATTCGTCTAGAAGTTGGTAAGCGAGATATGAAAGAAAAAATAGTCACTATTGTAAAACGCGATAATGGAGAAAAAATACAGCTTAATATTGAAGGTTTTGCATCAAAGATTCCAAAATTTCTTAAACAAATTCAAGAATCACTTTTTGATCAAGCAAAAGTTTTTTCCGAAAAGAACACATTTTGTACGGAATCATATGATGAATTCAAGTCGATAATTTCTGATACAAAAGGATTTGTAAAATGTGGTTGGGATGGAGACCCCAATACCGAACTTGCAATTAAAGAAGAGACTAAGGCAACAATACGGTGTATTCCCTTTAATGGGGATCATGAAGATCTAAAATGTATTTATTCAGGAAAAAGGGCAAAGTATAAAGTAATTTTTGGAAAAGCCTATTAATTAATTCGAATTTATGCCTCTTGAATCTACTTCCGCTATTGTATTAAAGAGCTTTCCATATGGTGATACTAGTAAGATAGCAAGAATTTATACTCGAGATTTTGGTAAATTATCAATAATTGGGAAAGGTGTAATGTCATCTAAGGCTCTTCAAGGTAGTTATTTTGAACCTATTAATTGTATTAATCTTAATTTTTATTATAGCCCCAAAAAACAACTTCAAATTTTTTCTAAAGCTGAATTTAATTATGCGTTAATATCTATTAAGAATGATATGAAAAAACTGAGTTATGGTTTTGCAATAATGGAATTAATTGACAGAACGGTAACTGGACAAGAGCCAAATAAAGAACTCTATTTTTTGACGGAAGCAGTTCTTAAAGCTATAGACAAAAGTTCGGGCAACCTTAATCGAATCTTTTGGTACTTCGAAATAAAACTCCTTTCTATTTTAGGCCTTAGACCCCATCTATCAAATTGTCCTCAATGTAATAAAAAATTGTATTCAGCCTTTTTTTCTTTAATTTATGGAGAGTTAGTTTGTGGAAAGTGTATATCCGGTTCATCTAGCAAATTGTCAGCTGGAACAATTAACATTATTAAAATCCTAAGTACAAGTAATCTTGATGATCTAAGCAGTATAGAATGCAGTCCCCTAGAAAGAAAAGAATTCGGTCATTTTATTAAAAAATATCTCGAATATCATGTTGAGGGTCTCCACCATATTAGATCATTACGTGTTATGGAAAGTATACTAAGATGAGGGATCTTTTAACCCAAAGAATTTCATCAAAGCCATTTAGATATGAAGGGGATAGTAGTGTAGCATGTTATATAATACATGGTTATACCGGGAGTACCTTTGAAATGAGAAAATTAGGAAAATTTTTATCTTCAAACGGTATAACCGCTGTTGCTGATTTATTGCCTGGTCATGGTACTTCTGTCAAGGATTGTAATTCTAGAAGTCATTATGAATGGTTACAATCGGTTGAAGAGGGGTATGATCGTTTGGCACAAGAATTTAATGAGATTTTTATTATTGGATTCAGTATGGGTGCTGTACTTGCATTTCATCTTGCACTTGAGCGTGATCCAAATGGTTTGATTATTATGGCGCCTGCAATGTTTAAGTTTAGGTCTAGAAAAGTATATCTTTCTCCAATTCTATGTTATTTTAAAGAGTATGAAATAAAACGTTTTATAAATAATAACAATGTACAGTTACCACGATTTGGTTACGCGGTCTATCCAATCAAAGCTGGTAGAGAAGCTTTGAGAATGACAATAAAATTGAGACGTAAACTTAAATACGTAAAAGTTCCTACACTAGTTATGCATTCTACTAAAGATATTACTGCACCTTATGAAAATGGTCCACGGGTTTATGAAGCAATTGGTGCAAAGGACAAAGAGTTCATTAAGTTTGCACATTCTACTCATATGCTTATGTATGATTGTGAAAAAGAGTTAGTTTGGGATTCAACTTTACAGTTCCTCATTAGTAGGTCTAATATTATTAATCAATGAGATATCATTATCAAAGCAATTTTTCACGTGGGGACTATTTTGGGCCTAGATTATTCACTGATGCTATTAAACTCTTAGTGTCAATTAATTTTTTAGTTTTTCTTCTACAAGAACTTTCAGGTCAGGAAAGAATTCTTTTTCAACTGTTTGGAATTGTTCCTAGAAATACTTGGAGCCAATTAATGATATGGCAACCATTTACATATCTTTTTTTTCATGGAGGTATTTGGCATGTGTTAATTAATATGTTTGTGCTTTGGATGTTTGGCTCTGAACTCGAGACAGTTTGGGGGAAAAAAGATTTCTTGAAATATTATTTTTTTACAGGTATTGGTTCTGGTATAATTACTCTTTTATTTAGTTTTAACTCTCTTATCCCAGTGGTTGGAGCAAGCGGTGCAGTTTATGGTATACTTCTTGCTTATGGGATAATTTTTCCTAATCGCTATGTATACCTTTATTTTTTAATTCCTGTGAAAGTGAAATATTTTGTAATTGTTATCGGTATGATTGCATTTTTTTCATCTATTGGATCTGTTTCATCAGGAGTGAGTCATCTTACTCACTTGTCTGGAATGTTATTAGGTTTAGGTTATATGAAATTTAATTTCAGACTTGATATGTTAAAGCGTATTTTTGTTAAGCAGAAAGATGAACTACGTCATCGTATAATAAAGAATAAAAGACGTCGCGATGAAGATTTACGTCTTGAAGTGGATCAATTACTTGATCGTATTAATGAGGTGGGTTACAATGGATTATCTGATAAACAAAAAAAGTTTTTATACGAAGCAAGTAAAAAACTTTCAAAAGGAGAAGATCGGAATTAAATATTATAGGTTTTCAGTCATCCATCTATATATCATTCCCCAACGTAAACCATGGTCACTAATTACAATTCTTTGATGATGGATCTTTCTTAAGATAGTTTGCAGAATTAATGCACCCATGGGAATAATATCTGCACGTTCATGAGGCAATCCTTTTAATTTTGCACGCTCTTGGCTTGATAAGCTTAAAAGATAGTCACTCAATGCAATTATTGAATTTAATGTTAGTTGTTTCCCATGAACGCGAGAGGGGTCATAATTATCCATTTTTAGTTCCACAGCTTTTAAAGTTGTGATAGTTCCTGCCACACCAATTATAAGACTTGTAGGTTTTTCAAGAGAAAGTGGTGAAAACATTTTGTCCAATTCTTTTATTGCAGAATTCTGATCCTTTGAATCTGGAGGATCATGTTTAAAATATTTTTCAGAAAAGGAAACGGTGCCAACATTTAAGCTTATTCTAGATTTAATTTTTACTTTATCTCCCTTAACTAATTCTGTACTTCCTCCTCCAATATCAATCATAAAGAAAGACTTTCCTATATATCCAAATTCATGGGTAATAGCTTTAAAGGTAAGTTCAGCTTCTTTCTCTCCAGATAATATTTTAAAGGAAATTCCACATTCTTTCTCGATTGTTTCTATAAATTTTTCCCCGTCATTAGCATTTCTTAAAGCAGCTGTGCCAACTGCCAATATTTTATCAACACTATAATCATTAATTTTTTTAGATAAACTTCTTAATGCTTCTAAACAACGCATTTTAGCATGAGGATGAAGTTGACCTCCTATTTTTAAACTTTGACCTAAACGTATAAATTTTACCCATTCTTTTATAAGATGTATTTTTCCATATTTTTGTTCTAATATGGTGACAGTTAAAGCATTAGAGCCAAGGTCTATAGAGGCTAATCTCATTTAGGGTTTTTATTATTATTCAATTAGTTTGTTTCTTTTCAAAAAATCTCGATAGCTACCTGTTAAAGCGTCAACCATTCTATAACGAATAAAAGGATTACAAAGAGGTGTGGGAAGTATATAATACATTATTTCTACAATCCGTCTTATGATTTTATTAAATAATATTTTTCCTAATAGAACTTTAGGATTGTAACCTGCTATGTAATCAGCTCCCGTGTCTTTTGCAAGTTCAGGAAATTCACTTAAAACCTTTGGCAGATTATTAGCACCATAATCTTTCAAGTCTGAGAGAGTGGTAAAAAAAGTTTTTAGTTTATATTGCTTTACTATGATATCCGATGCAAAGAATAGGTTATTAGGAAAATTATTCCAAAGTCGATATGAGTAATGTAAATCGATTCCATATCCTTTAAGATTATGATTGAATTCGCCTGTCTTATTTATAGCTAAACGTTTGATGGATGTAGCTGTCAAAATAAAGTATCGGTAGGGCAATGGTTCCATTATAGCACACCGCTTTGCACCTCGTTTACTACTAAAAAGGTATCGGTGATACTTATCAATCGCAGGGGTTCCAGATTGAAGGTTTGATAATAGTCCAATTATCTTTTCATTATTATGATATTCCACATGCTTTGAGATGAAATCAAGTGGAACTTCTATATCACAATCAATAAAGATTACAATATCCCCTGTAGCTTGTCTTAATCCTGTGTTTCGGGTAGCAGATCTACCACGATTTTCGTCATGATTAAGAATAGTTAGTCTATCTTTCCAATTTTCTGAAGTGATTAATTTAATTGTGTTATCAGTGGAAGAATCATTTACTAGAATTATCTCATGACTTGCTGTGGGATAATCTTGATTTAGAAGCGGAGGTAAGGTTTTTTTTAGTATATCCGCCGCGTTATAAACTGATACAATTATAGATACATTCATACAAATTAATTATTATTTTTTGCATACAGCATTGTAGACTTCAGCTGTACTTTTTGCAATATGTTTCCATAAGAACTTATTCTGAATATGAGTACTTAATTTATTGTTTTTAGGAGTATGCAAAGCAATCTTGATTCCATTTCTAATATCATCTACTGAATAAGGGTTTACATAATGTGCCATTTCTTCAAAATAATCTTTAGTTCCTCCAAAGGGTGTGATAACAATTTGTGAACCAGCTAATCCAGCTTCAAGTGCTGCAATTCCAGGTGTTTCATATCGAGCTGGTAATGCGAAAACTTTTGCGGCCGCATAAGCTGATGAAAGCAATTCTGAATCATGATCAATACCGTTGATTAGTAATAGATTTTTATTTTTTTTTGCTTCATAAACACACTGTTTTCCTTCTTGTGTATTACTTATTTTTCCAATGATTACAGCAGGGTGGTCGATTGTTGAAAGTGCACGTATAAGAGAAAGGGTATTTTTTCTTTCAACACCAACATGCCCAACATTGAGAATAAAATCTTTGATTCCGTATTTATCATAAAAATATTTGGCATTGCCAGATTTAAATCTTTCTTCTACTCCATTTGGAATTAAAAATAATTTTTTTGAAGGAATGTTCATTCCATTAGCTAGCAACATTTTTTCAGATGAAGTATTTGGAAGTATAGCGCTTGACCATTCACAGATGTCTTTAGTAAAACCGTAATCTGACCAGATCCCTGAGATGAATTTTCGCATGATATTATCTGCTCTAATTGTCCAACGAATTGTGTGTTCGGATCTTCGAGTAAAAAAAATAGGACTCGTAACAAAGATTTTTCCTGTACTATTAAGGTGTCGTGCCAAATCATAAACGGCAAAATTAGATGCAAATAGATGATATAAGTCTGCATCATTATTGTTAAAACTATCATCCCATGTTTCATATAGCTTTACTTCATGACCCAGTGCTTCAAGATTAGTTTTTGTTTGCAACATTTGAGTTCTTGGACCACCATGCTTAATATTTACAGTATTATAACTTGCTAAAACAATTTTCAAAGTTTGTATTTCCAATATGTATGTAATAAATCATTAATGATCATTTTGTAATTTACATGTGCTCGAACGGATATATGTGGAACTTGTAAAGGAATTGATTGGCTAGGCATCCAATTTAATTCATTAATTGCAAGTTGATTTTCAACAAGTGGAATAGAACAGTTTTTTTGACTTTTTGATATAATTACTTTAATACTATTCCTAGAATTATTTGTTGAAATATGAAGTTGCCCATCATTTAATTTTGCTTCCCAAACAATATCATCTCGATTTTTCCACCAATTTGAAAAATCTGTCATAGATAGTTTTAAGATATTCTTATCTCTAATTATTTGGAATACCTGCTCTAAAACATCAAGATTTGTATTGCCTGGATGGTCATAAAAAATAATTGGTAACTGATTTGCAGTATGGTTTTCAATCACAGTCTCAAAATATTGAACCATTTCCTTATTCGAATGTCGTGCATTTCGTAAAGATCCTATTGAAATTGGATGGATAGGAATTTGGAGAACTGTACTAAAACGTTCATTAAGCACTGGATAAAAAGGAAGATTGTCATAATCAAGTGAGAATTCAGAAGAAAATTGAAAGCCATGATATTCAAGTGCTTTATTGAGTGAATGGTTCCATTCTCCAAATGGTGCAGCATAACCTCGTGGAATTATTCCATTAATCCTAAGAGCAGTTTTTCCTTCATTTACATCTTTTTCATTAAGAATATATTTTTTGGCTATTCGATGTTTAAAACAGTGCAGTCCGATATCTTGCCCTACCATTTCTGAGTATCTATGTAACCAAGATTTACAACTTCCTGTTTCTACAAACCAAGCTGCTGGTATTTCATACTTTGTACAAAGGCGATACATATTTTCAACTTCAGAAATTGATGCAAAATCAGTATCAATTCTAAAACCAAATATTGAATTATTGGAATTTGGAAAAGGAGATAAAGAGACAAATGGTAATGTGCGTTTCCAAATTAGTTTTTTTAAGGATTGTGTTATCAGTTCTCGAACTGTATGTTTTGAAACTTTTGCAACACGTTCTGATGGTAGCCAAGGTCCTTTGGTTGAGAAATTTCTCCTTTTAGGTGCTTGAGAAAGGATGCTATTTACTAATCCTCCAGGTAATACTAGGATTTGTCCATGCCCTAATTTTTTAAATTCAATGAGTTTTTTTCCATGTTTTTCTTTAACAAATGTTGCGTTATTTGGGATAATGAGTTGACAGCCAATGAATCCTGATGGAACAGATTTAAAAATTCCATCATTTTCAGTATTAATGTATTCAATGAAATGCGGGCTACAGCGAGTATTGAAAAGTTGTTCTGCTGCATCGGTTTCAGATAAGATTGACCCACCTCTCTTTACGAAGTGAAGAAGTCTTTCAATAGAAGAAAAATCTAGCCGACCCGAGGTGATAATACAGCTATATCTATCTGGTTCCCATGCATCAACAGGATTAAGTTTTTCAAATGGCGGTCCGATTTGTTTGAGGAGAATTTCCCACGCAGGAGTTAAATGAGTAATTCCAATAGAGAGTCTCATGAAATTGCTTTTAGAGCGTACTTTTTATCTTCTTGAGTAATTCCCACAGTATAATAAAGAATTATAGGAGAAACAATAAAAGCAATAAAGAAAGAAAAGCCAGGGAAAGATGTATAGAATGTAGCTAATAGTATCATTATGGCAATTCCTATAAACAGGGGAATTAAGATTGTATTAACAACAGAAAAATTAATAAAAGATTGTACTTCTCTAAGCATTACAAAAAGTGAAATCAATTGAAATAAGACTAAACCTATACTAGCAAGATGAGATAATGGAAATGGTCCGGGCAGGAGCATAATAGCAAAAAAACCTACAGAGCCTAAAAATAGGGATTTCAAATATACAATTTCTTTTTTTGCTCCTATAAGAGTAAATGTAAAGACTGAGTTAACTAGAGAAAAGATAAAGTATACAACCAGTAGCTGAAAAATTATAATGGATTCAATGAATTCTTTTCCAAAGAAAAGAGGTAGCAATTCCTTACTTGATATCAAGGCCATAATTCCTAGATAAGTTGCTGAGGTTGCCACTATTTTTAAAATGCGGGGAAAGTAAATGTCAAGTTTCTTATAATCTTGTTTAATTACTGATGTAATTGAAGGGAAAAAAAGGGTATAGAAGACTCTATCAATTACTAGGATAAGCATAATGACACGGAAAGCAATACTAAACAACCCACCTTCTTGAGGATTGGTTATGCCAAGATAAATAATGGGGAATTGGGTAACTGATTGTGCAATTAGACCAGCTAAACCAAAGGGTAGAGATAGTTTTATTAAATCCAAACTACTTCCTAGATTTGCCTTGGATAACATTTGATAAGGTAGGCTTTTTCTCCATAGGTAAATAGCTTGTGAGGTTATGCCAAGAATCCAACCAATTGGAACTAAAATCAATGATGAATCTGATCTAACAAAGACCAATAACCAAAGAATATATACTGAGGATGACAAGATTCTACCCCAGGAAAGGAAAATCATTTTCTTCAAACCATGAAATAACCATTCAAGCAATAATGAACAGGGGAAAAGAGATAAAAGGTAAATTATCGTAATATTTCTTAACCTAGAATCTTCTAGACTAAAGAAAAGAATGGTTGTCGAAACTAAGAATAAACAGCCACTCAAAAAGAGTCTTGTGTTAACTAGCCTATTGATCAAAGTTACTGATACTCTATTACTTCCCGCTACTTTACGAGTTCCTAAAATTGGTAGTCCCGCTTCTGCAATAATATTGAAGTAAGATAGAAAGCCCATACCAGCAGCTAATATTCCTATTGTTTCAGGCCCATATGTTCTTGCTAAAAAAGTGATTGAAATAAAGCCAATTAATTTATTAACGGAATCGGCCCCTAATAGCGATAATATATTTGTGCTAGTGTGATTCATATTAATATTGCTTGAAAACGTTCTTGTCGAATTTTCATGGAAAACTTTTCCTGAGCAAATTTAGAATATTCTTTTCGATTTGAATCTAAAGTGTGATGTAATACTTCATTTATTGAAGTTACCGCAGCATTTACATCTTCTGGGGGAATAATATAGTTCATAGGGCCAACAGTTTCTGGTAGCCCTCCAATATTTGAAACTATGGGAATACAGCCAAACATCATAGCTTCACAAGTAGAAATTCCAAATGATTCAATCCTACTCATTTGAAGATAAATAGAGGCATTATTATATTCAGGAATTAACTTCTTATAAGGAATGAATGGGTGCATGGTTACATTATCTGGAATAACAATACCAAGCTCTAATAATAGCTGAGGTCTAGTTCCAATAATCCTGAATTTAACATTTTGCATTTGTTCAGCTGTTTTTATTACTAAATCAACACCCTTTATTTTTATTCGATCTACAGTTTCACAATGTGCTACGGATAGGACTAATCTTTCTCTTTTTTTATCATTGATCCACGAAACCGGCTTTAAGCCAGGGTAAGTCACAGCAATATTATCGCCATTGTATTGCCCTACCTCAATGGAGGCATTGCTTAGAAAATCAGATGTGGGTAAAACATGCGTTGCATTTCTTAAAGCATATTTAACAAAACTTTTTTTCCATTTAGAAAGTAAAAGTCCATATCCTAAAGTTGGATTCGTTATAACATCTGCACCACCAACAATAATGACGGATTTTTTCTTGCAAATTTTTGCAAAGAAAACCATAAAAGCGCTATATACAGATGCAAACCAAGCAATTCCTATATCTCTAAAAAGCATTGCCCAGTTAAGTTTAATAATAGAAATAATTCCTTTAGAACATATCCATTTTACATCGCTTATATTTTCTAGAAGTTTAAAATCCCTATTTATAAAGGTGGTATCAATTGTTGAAAATAAAACAACTTTTGGTTTGGTTGTATTCAATTATTACAGCTTATTATTTTTTAATAAACACTTTTTTTATTTCTTGAATGGAAACTACTTGAAAAATAATAATTCCAACTCCAAAAAAAATAAGAGATAGTATTCTACCTATGGTTATGAAGTTAAACAAATAAGCTGGAAGAAGTGCAAAAGATAGAGATATTATCAGTCTAAGGACTTTTGCCCAATTGTATGGAATTAAAAACATTTTCCGGGAAACAAAAAATGTAATTATTGCAATAGTGCTATGCCCTATAAGAGTAGCATAAGCTGCTCCAAGCATTCCGTATCGTGGTATGAGAATTAAATTAACCACTAAGTTTATTAAAGCACCCAACCCAATAATAATTGGAATATAATGTGTTTTATTTTTAAAATAAATTCCTGGAAGAAAATTGAAGTACACCCCTTGAAACAGATATGCCAATAATATAATTGGTACAATAATTTTAGCCTCATGAAATGCGGGCCCTATTAGCCAATAACCACCTATTCTTATATTGATTATTTCAGGAAGAAAGAGTGTTATTCCAATCCACACAAATGTACTTACAACTAAAAAATAATTAAATATTTTTGAAAACAACACTTTTGATTCTAATTGGTTTCCCGCTCGAAGAAAGAATGGTTGCCACGCATAATGAAAAGCATTGGTTAGTAGCAGCATAAAAATACCAAGTTTATAGCCAACAGAATAAACCCCCACAGTATCAGCATTAGTCAAGATTGCAAGGAGGTAACGGTCCAATGATTCCATTGCAATAGAAGCTAAACCTGCGGGCAAAAAAGGTAAGCCGAATTTTAGTAGAGACTTAACAAGTTTTCTCTGGAACTTGAAACCGATAAATTTTAGTGAAGTAGAAAAAACACAAATTGTAGTACATACTGAGGCTATTGCAACACTAATAAATACACCATACAAACCTAAACCTTCTAAAGCCACAAAATATATGTTACAGATTAGAGTGATTAGAACGTTTAATAATTTAATTATTACAAAATAACTAGCATTTCCTTGCAATCTCAACAAAGCAAAAGGAACATGGCTTATAGAATCAAGAAAAAGGATCATTGCACATAACTTAAAGAGATGACTGTATATGTGGTCTCCTAGTATAAACGATGCAATGTGTTGGGAACTAAATATTAAAAGAATTGAAAGAAATGCACTTGTAAGAACTCCCAGCCAGAAAGAAGTTGAGAATAATTGGTTTTTTTCATTATTGCTTGGGAGTTTACTATAATTACGCATAAAAGCTATATCTAAACCATAATGATAAATAATATTCATAAAACCCAAGAAAACATATATTAGAGTTATTTGACCATATTCTTTTGGAGAAAGTAAGTTTGTAAGAATTGGCAAAAGCAGAAAAGTGATTAGTCTTGTAATTACATTTCCTGCTCCATATATCGCAGTTTCTTTTGTTAAATGTTTGATAGTATTTGTCACGTTTTCCCTAATTAAAGTAATTTCTCTTATGTATTGAGCCAATTAATGATCATACGAAACCCTGTTGAATCTAGTTCCAAAGGTCTAATATACAGGGCTAGATGAATTTGAACAACCTCCCCTAGAATTTTATTTTTTTAGAGGTTAAAGGCGAAATAATGAATTATTTTTAGTCAATATATGAGAAGGAATAATCTTAATGATTAGTATATCACAAATTAATGCTCGACAAATTCTTGATTCAAGAGGAAATCCAACGGTAGAAGTAGATGTATATTTATCTGATGGTAGTTTTGGACGAGCTGCTGTTCCATCAGGTGCATCTACCGGTACTCATGAAGCTATGGAGCTTAGAGATGGCGATCAAAAATTTTATCTTGGGAAAAGTGTTAAACAGGCTATAAAAAATGTAAAATCAATTCTTGAACCTGTTATATGTGAACAAAACCCTTTTGATCAAAGGGCTATTGATGAAATGCTTATATCTATTGATGGTACAGATAATAAAAGTAGAGTGGGAGCAAATGCAATTCTTGGAGTCTCTATGGCTATTGCTCATGCTGCTTCGTCGCATAAAGATATTCCTTTATATCAATATCTTTCAGAAGGCAGAAATGTGCAACTCCCTATTCCTATGATGAATATATTAAATGGCGGTAGTCATGCAGATAATAATGTTGACATTCAAGAGTTCATGGTCTTTCCCATAGGTGCTAATTCTTTTAGTGAAGCATTGCAAATGGGTACAGAAACTTTTCACGCCCTTAAATTAGTTTTAAGTGCAAAAGGACTTAATACATCAGTAGGAGATGAGGGTGGTTTTGCACCTAATCTTAGTTCAAATGAAGAAGCTATAGAAGTTATACTTGAGGCAATTGCTAAGGCAGGTTTTACTCCAGGTTCAGATGTATTCCTTGCATTAGATGTAGCAGCATCGGAAATTTTTGAGCCACATACAGGCATCTATTTTTTATCTTCAGAAAAGAAAAAATTTTCAAGTAATGAACTTATAAATTATTATAGTGAGCTCATATCTAAGTATCCCATCATTTCAATTGAAGATGGTTTATCTGAGGATGATTGGGAAGGATGGGAAAAACTACAAGAATTTATCGGAGATCGTGTTCAAATTGTTGGGGATGATCTTACAGTGACAAACCCTCTTCGACTGCAGGAAGCAATTGATAGATCAGCAATCAATGCTATATTAATTAAATTAAATCAGATTGGGACACTTACTGAAACTATTGATGCTATGAGTCTCGCAAAAGAAAATGGAATTGCAGCTATTGTTTCTCATCGATCAGGAGAAACAGAAGATACAAGTATTGCTGATCTTGCTGTTGCAATGGGCATGGGTCAAATCAAAACAGGTTCAGCTTCAAGAACAGACCGTGTTTGCAAGTATAATCAGTTATTAAGAATTGAAGAACAACTTGGTATTGAAGCAAACTTCCCAAGTCTGGAAATATTAGGACATGAGACTAGGAGTTAGTAACGGGATTTAGAAAGACAAAATTTTTTTCTAGACGTAGAAAAACGTCAAACCCACGTATTAGAGGTTCACGCAATACTAAGAATCTTCTTCCAAAAATATTTTTTCTTTGTATTTTTATCCTTATCATCATTTTCTTCTTTGGAGACCATGGTATTTACCGCTTCTATTCAGTACACAAGGAAAAATCAGAGCTATTAGAAGATATTGATAGTCTACGTAATGAACATGAAATTCTGATGATTGAAAAAGAGCGATTGGAAAATGATTTAGAGTATATTGAACAACTTGCTCGTGAACGGCATCGAATGGCAAAGCCAGGTGAAAAAGTTTTTAGAGTCGTAGAACAAGACAATTGATTCTCTAACCGTTGAATTTATTTTATTTTATCAGTAACAAATGCATCTATATAAATTTCTACTCGTCTGTTTTGCGATCGACCTTCGGTAGAATTGTTGTTATATAGAGGTCGAAATTCTCCGTAACCCATAGCAGAAAATTTGTCCTGCCCTAATTCAGAAAACTCTGATAATAATTCTACAATATTTAATGCTCTAGCTGTTGATAATTCCCAGTTTGATTCCCATTTAGACATAAGTTCAGAGGGGAGAGGAATATTGTCTGTATGTCCTTCTGTTCTTATTTCCATACTCAGTTTCTTTTGGCTTTTTTCAATGGCTTGTACAAATGGCTTGAATTGAAGATCATCTTTTAATCGCGTAATTTTAGAAGTCTTGAGTAATAAAGCGATCTGTTCAACTATTGGAATAACTTCAGAACGTAGTTCCGCTTGACCTGAAGGAAAAAGCTGACCACTTGCTATAGTAATCTTAACTCCTTTTGTTACGCGTTCTACTTTAATTGATTGTGATTGTAACTCTAAGCTTAATTCTTTATATGTCTCATCAAGTAACATATTGATTATTCGATCAACATGTTTCTCCGCTTCGTTCATCATTACAATCACTAAAATAAAGAAGGTCAGTAATAGTGTCACCATATCACCGAAAGTAACAGCCCAAGCCGTACTACGTGCTTTGGACTCTCCAAATGATATACCTGAGACGTTTCTTGTCAATGGTTCTATTTAGTTAGTCGTTGACTTTGAGGAACAAATGTCATCAATTTTTCTTTAAGGCTTAAAGGGTGATCTTTTGCGTGGATACCAATAATTCCTTCTACCATGATATCTTTCACCATCAATTCTTCTTCAGAATTTCGTTTTAATTTTCCAGCTAGTGGAAGAAATACAAGATTCGAAAGTAAGACCCCATAAAATGTTGTAATTAGTGCAAGCCCCATTCCACCTAATAAGTCAGCAAATCTATCAGCAATGTTAAACTCCAATTGCATCATGGATACATTTTGTGATTCAGCAAAATTTTTCATCATAATTATTAAACCAAGTACTGTGCCTAACATACCAAAAGCAGGAGAATAAGCCCCCATATACAAGAAAATTTCTTGACCAAGACTATGCCGTCTTTCAATATTTCCAAGTTCTAATGCAAGATAGCTTCTGAGTCGTGTTGTGTCTTTTTCATTTATCGCTAAATCAAGTCCATCTCTCAAAAATTTATCAGCAACTTGGTTTAATTCAGGTTCTAATGATAGAATACCTTTTTTCCGTGCTTTTTCCGCTTTATCTACTAGTTCATTGATGACGGACTCATGGCTCAATTCTTGTCCTCTAAATGCTGCGGAAAGTATACTGAACAAGCCTTGAATATTTTTTAAAGGATAATTAACAAGTGTTGCAGCAAAAGTACCTCCTATTACAATAAGGATTGAATCCCAATCTAAGAACCATATAGGATCTCCATTATTGGAAATTATCCCAATTGAAATCAGTCCAATGCCTAAAAGTAATCCGAATGCTGTGCCAAAATCCAATATTAACCTTTCTTTTTAATAAAATGACAATTCATTGGTTGTTACTATTTATAATTAATGTGACGGGGCCATCATTTACAGAGTGTACATCCATATTTTCACCAAATAAACCAGTCGCTACTTTTATTTTATTCTCATGGAATTGATTTATAAAAGAGTTATAAATTTTCTTCGCCTTTTTTGAATTAGCTGCTTTCATAAATGAAGGCCTTTGCCCTTTAGAAGTATTAGCACATAATGTAAATTGACTTACAATAAGACAGCTTCCTTGGGTTTCTAATAAGGACCTATTCATTTTTCCAGAGTTGTCATTAAATATGCGAATATTGGCACATTTATTTGCAAGAAGTATCGCCTCGTTATAAGTGTCATTTTTTGAAACGCCAATGTAGATGAGCAAACCTTTTTTAATATTGCCTATGATTTCCAAATTGACATAGACACTAGCTTCTTTTACACGTTGTAAAAGTACAATCATTTTTCTATCCACACATTGTTTTTTCCGTAGAGGTCTCTTAGTTTATCTATAAAAACATCTTCATGGGTAACCTTAACTGTTTTTGAATAAAAATTTCCGCTCTCTCCATCTTTATCATGAAGATGGAAAAGTAAAGGAGAGTTACCCGAATGATTTTTTGCAAGTTGAAAAAGTGTGTATACATCATCTTCATTCATTTTATTTACTTCAACAATTAAATTGACAACAGAGGGGCTTTTTTTATCAATCTCTTCCAAAGATTCAATTGATTCAACAATAATCTTAGGCTTATTGTCAGACTGACGAGATGTTGCACGACCTTTTAAAAAGATTAGGTTATCTTCAAAAATTAAATGTTTGAAATTTAAAAATGATTCATGGAATGCTAAGACATCAACACTTCCTCCTAGACATTCAAGATTGAAGAAAACCATCTCCTGATTCTTTTTGTCAAAATGATATCGTATTTCTCCAATAATTCCTCCAATTCGAATTTGATCAATGTCCAAATCATCGGGCATTAAAGAAAAATCATAATTAGAAAACTTTTCTAAAATATCAGCAAATTTAAGTAATGGATGTCCTGTAAGATAAAATCCCATTAACTCTTTTTCTTTAGTAAGCTTTTCTGAATCCTCCCAATCATTAATTGATGAAAGAGAGGGCTTGCGAACGATAGAAGAATCTGATGAATCTTTTCCAAATATTGAGAATTGATTTTCATTTGCATTATTTTGAATTTGTTGAGCAAATTTTAATGCTGTATCAATGGAATGGTAAAGCTGAGCTCTATTCCCTTCCAATGAATCCATAGCGCCAGCACCAACCAGACTTTCAATGACTCTTTTATTCACAAGACGAAGATCTAATTGTTCGCAAAACTCAAAAAGTGTACGGAATTTTTTCAAATTATTTCTAACATCTAAAATGTTGTGTAATGCTTTAGCACCTACATTTTTAATAGCATTAAGCCCAAAGGAAATAGTTCTTTCATCAATAGCACAAAAATTTATTTCCGATTCATTTACATCTGGTGGATGAACTGTAAGGTTTAATTTTCTACATTCATTTAATAAGGTTACTATTCGACTTGCATTGCCCATTTCACTAGTTAGATTTGCTGCCATGAATTCAGAAGGATGGTGAGCTTTCAAATAAGCTGTCTGGTATGCAACAAGGGCATAGGCTGTACTATGACTTTTATTAAAACCATATTGAGCAAATTTTTCAAGCAAATCAAAAATCGCATTTGCTTTTTTTCTATCAGTACCTTTCTCTAATGCTCCAACAAGAAATTCTTCTCTTTGATTGGCCATTAATTTTGCTTCTTTTTTTCCCATTGCTCGTCGCATCATATCTGCTTGAGCTAGGGAAAATCCAGCGATACTATTTGCTATCTGCATAACCTGCTCTTGATATACAATAATACCATAAGTTTCTTTAAGAATTCTTTCAAGACCTTGATGAATATACTTAATCTTTTTTTGGCCATGCTTTCGTTTGATAAACTCGTCAATATTGTCCATCGGACCAGGCCGGTACAGTGCATTCATTGCTATTAGATCATGAATACTTGTAGGTTTTAATTTTTTTAAATATTCTTGCATACCATTCGATTCAAACTGAAATACCCCAATAGTTTTTCCTTCACAAAATAGGTTTAAAACGGTCTCATCATCTAAGGGTATAGTTTCTATATTTATACTTATTCCCCTATTAGAGAGAAGTTTAAGAGTTTGATCTATTACCGTAAGATTTCTTAGACCTAAAAAGTCCATCTTTAACAAACCAAGATCCTCTAGATTTTTCATGTCATACTGTGAAGTAATATCTCCTTCTTTGGATTTATAAAGTGGGATATAGTCAGTAAGGTTCCCAGGAGCAATTACGACACCAGCAGCATGGGTAGATGGATGACGATTCATACCTTCTAGAGTCTTTGAGAAATTAATTAAATTTCTATGGTGTTGATCTTTATTATAAAAACCCTGCAGGTCTGAACTAACCTCTAATGCTGTATCTAGTGAAACTCCAGGTCCAGAAGGTATTGATTTGGCTATTTTGTCCACCTCACCTAAAGGCATTCCAATCACTCTTCCGACATCTCTTACTACTTGGCGAGCTTTTAATTTTCCAAAAGTTATGATTTGTGTTACGGAATCTTTACCATAATGATCTTTTATATATTCAATAACTTTGGATCTTTGTTCATAACAAAAATCAATATCAATGTCGGGCATTGATATTCTTTCTGGATTAAGAAAACGTTCAAACAGCAGATTATATTGAATCGGATCAATACTAGTAATACCTAATGCATAAGCTACCAGACTTCCAGCAACTGACCCTCTTCCTGGTCCTACAGGTATATTTGTGTCTTTAGCATATTTAACAAAATCCATTACAATTAAAAAATATCCAGCGAAACCCATTTGTTTAATAACACCAAGTTCATAATTGAGACGTGATTGAATATTCTCAGTAATAGAAGGGTATATGTTTTTTAGCCCTTTTTGGCAACATAGCTTCAAATAATCATCGGGTGATTCAACACCACTATTATCAGGTATAGGAAAGTTCGGTAACAAATATTCGTTAAGTTGCAGATCAAGGTTACAAGAATCAGCAATAAGCCGAGTATTTTCAAGAGCATTGGGATAATCTTTAAATAGCTTCCACATTTCATCTTGCGTTTTAAAATAAAATTCAGACGTGGCATAACGTTGACGTTTTGGATCGTCTCTATCTTTACCCGTTCCTAGACAGAACATAATGTCATGAGCTTCCCAATGATCCTTTTTGGCATAATGACAATCATTAGTTGCAACTAGAGGTATATTTAATTCCTTAGCTAGTTTACTAATCACATTTCTTGCCGCTTCTTCTTCAGGTATACCATGATTCATTAGCTCAAGATAAAATCGGTTTGGAAAAATTTCAGTGAAACTTATAGCTGCCTTCTTTGCACCTTCTAAATCACCCTTGACAGCAAGTTCTTGTACTTCACCTTTTAAGCAAGCAGAGAGGCAAATTATTCCCTCACTATATTTTTTTAATAGGTCTTTATCTACTCTAGGTCGATAATAAAAACCTTCAAGATAGCCAGCTGTAGAAAGTTTCATTAGATTTCTATAGCCAGTATTGTTTTGTGCAATTAATAAAAGATGGTTATTTCCCCAACCACCCCCAGGTCTTGGGGTCTTATCAAAACGATCACCTTGGGCTACGTATACTTCACAACCAATTATAGGTTTTATTCCTGCTTCGTGAGCTTTTTTATAAAAAGAAATAGCTGAGAACATATTACCATGCTCCGTTACACCTACAGCATCCATCCCATTATCAATTACAGTATTAATTAAAGTCGGGATTTTTTGAGCGCCATCTAAAAGGCTGTAATCAGTATGATTATGTAGATGTACGAACTCAGGAGCCATAAGCTATCCAAAATAAATAGCAGTCAAACCAATTAATGTACATATTTTTAATAGTTTAGATGCCTTTAGAAAGTTATTTGGAGAAGGAGTTTTAATAAGCAAACTTATGATATAAGTTAGCGGAATCCCAATCCCTATAATGCAAATAAATAAATATTTTTCATTATACAATCCAATGATATATGGAAGTATAATTATTAATAAGAGAGAAAAAATCATACCAATAGCAATCTTAGATGATCTAACGAGCCCTAGCCTTACGGGTAATGTATTAAGCCCCATTTCTTTATCTCCTTTTGCATCAGCCATATCTTTAATGAATTCCCTAACAAATGTAAAATTAATAGCCAGAAAAGCTGGTAAAATCATACTATTTAATTCATTGAAAAGACTTCCTGAAAAAAGAAAAGTAATGCCAATTATTATTGAGACAACAAAATTTCCCATAAGTATAGTACCCTTTAAAAGTAGATTATAAATAACAATCAAAGGTAGAGCAATGCCAACTGATAAAATCATAGCTGTTATAGGCGTTAAGATAGCCACAGCGATACCTATTGTAAAAAGGAGCATGGATAAATTAAGTACAAAGTTTGATGTTAAAATATCTTTTGTCAAAGGTCGATTTCTGTGGTTTATTTTATCTATTTCTATGTCTAAATAATCATTAAGAGCATTTGCACCACCTGTAAACGTCATAACAATAATTACTCCCTGCATGATTAATTTTGTTTCTGATAAACTATCTGTGATTATAGCGCAGATTATTATTGTTAAACCACTTAATAAAATATTTATAGGTCGTAATAGTATTATACTTGATATAAATAATTTCATGATCTAGACACTTCTATGATTCTAATATCTTTATTATAATCTGGGTAAAATTTTATTCCTTGCCAATTTTCAGAATGAAAAAGCTCAGCCACCATTTCGGGGTGTTTATCTTTACCAACTTCCATAAGGATTTTCCCGTTGGGTTTTAACCAATTCATCCCTTTTTGAGAAATTCTCCGGTAAAACTTTAATCCATCAAATTCATCTGTTAATGCAGTTCTTGGCTCATATAGTTTAATTGTTTTATCTAAGTTATTATATTCATTGAGTGATATATATGGTGGGTTCGTGACTACTAAATCAAATTTTTTTATGGGGTTTTGTTTGAAAATATTCAATTGAAGAAATGTAATACGATTATTCACGCTATTTATATAACTATTACGATTAGCCAATTCCAATGCTGCTCTAGATTTATCAACAGCCAGAATTGATAACTCTTTACAGTTCCGAGCTAAACTAATTGCTATACAACCACTCCCTGTACCAATATCAAGTACAGATTGGACTTCGGTATTATTTATAGTTTCAATAGCAATCTCTACCAGTCGTTCTGTCTCTGAGCGAGGAATGAGCACATCTCTGTTTATATGAAATGTTAAACTAAAAAAGTCTGTTTCGTTAGTTATATATTGAACCGGTTCTCCTATGGCACATCTATGTAACCAATTATCAAATAAATCAAACTCTTGTTCGGTAAGGATCCTATCTTGAAACAATAATATTTCGGAAAAGGATAACTTGCAAATAGATGAAAGCAACCATTTAGTTTTTTGTATAGATTCTTGAATCCCCAAAGAACGAAGGAAAGAGGAACTTTCATTGATGATTTTTCCAATTGTTGGAATTCCAATGACGTTAAATGACTTTATCAAATCAATCTATGGCGTTTAGTTGCTCCATTTGATCGGCAATCTTTAATTGCTCTATTAGTTCAATAATATCACCATTCAAGATTTCTTCTAACCTGTAAAAAGTAACATCAATTCGGTGATCAGTTACCCTACCTTGAGGAAAATTATAAGTTCTGATTTTCGCACTTCGGTCACCAGTAGAGACCATAGATTTTCTAACTTTAGCACGTTCTGTTTGTTGTCTCTCTCTTTCTTTTGCTAATAAACGTGATCTAAGAACTTTCATTGCAGCGGTTCGATTTTTATGTTGTGACTTTTCATCTTGACAGGTTACAACTGTATCTGTAGGAATATGTGTTAGTCGAACAGCAGATTCGGTTTTATTAACATGTTGTCCTCCAGCACCTGATGCACGAAATGTATCAATTCTTAAATCTTGTGGATTTATTTCTATATCAACTTCATCTGCTTCAGGAAGGACTGCAACAGTTGCCGCCGATGTATGAATGCGTCCGCTTGTTTCGGTTGTAGGTACACGTTGTACACGGTGAACTCCACCTTCATATTTTAACTTTCCAAAAATAGAGTCTCCTTTAAAAGAACAAATCACTTCTTTATAGCCACCATTTCCAGTAACATTTGCTGAAATTAGATCACAATCCCAATGATTTTGTTCAGCAAAGTAATTGTACATTCGGTAAAGGTCTGCTGCAAAAAGAGCTGCTTCTTCTCCTCCTGTGCCTGCTCTTATTTCCATGATTGTATTTTTTGAATCAAGAGGATCTTTAGGCAATAAAAGTATCTTTAAATCTTCTTCTATATTTAGACTATCTTGTTTTAATTGTTCAATTTCTTCTCTAACAATTTCCTTTAGTTCTTCATCATCTCCACCTAAAATTGCTTCACCTTCAGAAATTTGCTTGATAGTTTGAATATATTGGTGACTTTTCTTTGATAAAGGTTCAATTTCATGATGTTCTTTTGCTAGTTGGCCATATTTTGTTGGGTCAGTAAGTATATCAGGGTCAATTAACAGTTGATTCAACTCTTTATATCGCTCTATGATTTGTTTTACTTTATCTATCATAAAGAATTCTTTGAAAAAAGTCTCAGATTATCTATGCAAGAAGGAACAAAACTTTTTTATATTAGCTAATTGTCAGTATTATCATTCAGATTACCATACTTTTTCTTGAATTTTTCGATACGACCTGCAGTATCTACAAGTTTTTGTTGACCAGAAAAAAAAGGATGGCATGATGAACAAATTTCCACTCGCATGTCACCTACAGTGGTTCTTACCTGGAAGGTATTCCCACATGCGCAAGTAACATTCCCAATAGAATATTCAGGGTGAATGTTAGTTTTCATATAATTTCCCTACTTTAGTTTTTCTAGAGCTAGTTCAATTCTATCAATGCCTTCTAGAAAAACCGATTCTTCTGTAGCATATGATAGTCTAATATAACCCTCAAGACCAAAGCCAGAACCAGCAACAGTAACTGTTCTAGCAGATTCCAAAATATAATCACTTAGAGCGAAAGAAGTGTCTATAATCTTTCCCTGATTCTTTAGGCCAATATAGTGACTTAAATCAGGAAATGCATAAAATGCTCCCCCAGGTGTTGAGCAGTATAGATTATTAATTTTGTTTAATCTATTAATCATTAAGTTTCTTCGTTGAGAGAAGACTTTTTTCATTTGATTAACTTCAGACTGATTGCCCATTAGAGCTTCAATAGCTGCTTTTTGACTTATGGAGTTAGGGCAGGAAGTCGCTTGTCCTTGAATTTTACCCATTGCTCGAATAATTTCAACATCTCCAGCTGTATATCCAATTCGCCAACCTGTCATAGCATAAGTTTTAGACATGCTTTGGACAGTAAGTACATTCGCTCCAGCCTCATTTAAGGATTCAGTACTTACATATTTTTTATCATATACTAGCCTTTCATAGCATTCATCTGATATAACAAGCCAATTATGTTTAGCAGAAATTGTTAATAGGTTTTTTATTGTTTCATTATCCCATACGGAACCTGTTGGATTTGAAGGAGAATTCAGAAGGATAGCTGCAGTATTTGTTGAGATTTTTTTTTCAAGGTCATTCCAGTCTGGAGTAAAATTTTTCTCAGGTATTGTTTTTACAATGACTGGTATGCCGTCAGCCAAGCGAATAATTTCAGGGAATGATACCCAATATGGAGAAAAAACAATTACTTCATCATTAGGATTTAGAACTGCTTGACAAATAGTGCTAAGGGAATGTTTAGCACCATTTGAAACTATAATTTGGTCAGGATTGTAAATAATTTGATTATCTCTCTCAAGTTTTACACAGATAGCTTCTCTAAGTTCTAGGGTTCCTCTTCCCGGAGTATATTTGGTATGTCCTTCAGACATCGCTTTAATAGCGGCCTCTCTTATATTTATAGGAGTATTAAAATCTGGTTCGCCCACTCCAAGGTCAATCACATCAATACCTTGACTTCTTAGTGAAGCTGCTTTTGATGTCATCTCGAGTGTAAATGACGGCTGTATACGATTTACTCTATTTGCTATCATAATCTAATGTGTTTTCGAATGATATTCAGCTGTGTTAAAGTTTGGTTCATTATCTGGCACCTTATTTTTCGGTTTATTTTTTACTTGTTTCTTTCTTTTGCTACGTGGAATGTCATTAGGATCAATAGCATCATTTTCCCAACCTTCTGGTAAGTCTTGAATTGGTTCAACGGTTTGTTCAATATTTTCAGTCAATGAAGATTCGTTAGCATGACTTATAAGAACACCAAACCCTTTTGTTATACCATTACCGAGACCAATATAATTTGGTAGAACAAAATTGGAATTAAAACTACCATCGAACGCACCAGCTTTTCCATCATCTAAAATTTTTGGTAATAGAGATGTAAGTGAAATATCTACAAAGATTCGATTTTCTAAAGAAAGGTTAAATTCTTTAGCAATGAAAGCTATATTTTGGCTTAAAAGACGTCTAAGAAAGTCGATTTTACTTTTAGATTTTTTGTCTGAAAACCCTTGGTAACGTTTCAGATTAACCCTATTGAGTGCTATCCAAGGAGAAAGAAAATTATAATGAATAGCTCTGTCAGTTGTACCTAATTGTAATTCATTTATTTCCTTCTCAATATTTTCTATTTTAAATGTTATGTTGCCAAAATTCAACATTTCCAAATTGTTCATTATTGATTCAATTGGCTCAACACCTTCTTTGATACCAATAAGATAAATTTGTTCATTTATGATTTTAACTTGAATTCTGGGATAAAGAAATTGATTGCGATAACTGCCATTTATATAAGGAATTAATGATTCATTAGGAAATTCCTTCATTAAGATTCCCTTAACTTGGTAAGAGGTTTTTCGAACAGGTTTATCTGTTTTTAAACGGGAAACTATATATTTCATTTAATATTGATTGCTAGGCACTAGGAGCAGGTGGAATAATTCAAAATTATAAGCTAGTTATTCATTGTGTCAAGGAATTCCTCATTACTTTTTGTTCGCTTCATTCTATCTAGAAGGAATTCCATTGCTTCAATAGGTGTCATATCATTTACAAGTTTTCGAAGGATCCACACCCTAGATAAAGCCTTTTTAGAGAGCAATAAATCTTCTTTTCTGGTTCCTGAACGAATAAGGTCAAAGGAAGGGAAAAGCCGTCGATCACTTAAGCGACGATCAAGGACTAATTCCATGTTTCCTGTTCCTTTAAATTCTTCAAAGATTACATCATCCATTCTGCTTCCAGTATCAATTAGAGCTGTTGCTATAATAGTAAGGCTACCACCTTCTTCTGTATTTCGCGCAGCACCAAAAAGTCTTCTTGGCCTATGCAAAGCATTAGCATCTACTCCCCCCGATAAAATTTTCCCGCTATGAGGGATTACAGCATTGTGTGCTCTACCAAGACGAGTAATACTATCTAAAAGAATCATCACATCGTTTCCATATTCCACCATGCGTTTTGCTTTTTCTAAAGCCATATCCGCTACTTGGACATGGCGTTCAGGTGGTTCATCAAATGTGCTACTTACAACTTCAGCATCAACACTACGTTCCATATCAGTTACCTCTTCAGGTCGTTCGGCTATTAGGAGCACAATAATTTTCACCTCAGGATGGTTTTCTAAAGCCGAATTAGCAATTTTTTGAAGTAAAACGGTTTTTCCAGTTTTCGGTTGTGCTACAATTAGTCCTCTTTGCCCCTTTCCAATAGGAGCCATAAGGTCAAGAGTTCGCATTGAGAAACTTTTCGGATTATTTTCAAGTGTAAACCGATCTTCAGGGTATAATGGAGTTAGATTGTCAAATAGGATTGCTTTTTTTACTTGATCGGGACCTTGACTGTTGACAGTCTCAACTTTTAAAAGTGCATAGAAACGTTCATTGTCTTTAGGCGGACGAATTTGACCTGCAACTTGGTGACCAGTTCGTAAGCTAAACCTCTTTATTTGAGAAGGGGAAACGTAGATGTCATCAGGCCCAGGTAAATAATTATAATCTTGAGACCTAAGAAAACCATATCCTTCGTGCATTACCTCAAGAACACCAGAGGCAAAAAGTTTACCTTCTTTCTCAGCCCTTGTTTCAAGAATACGCATAATCAACTCCTGTTTTTTCAAACCGGAGTATCCAGGCACTTCCATCTCTTGGGCGAGCTTGGTAAGATCTTTTATTTTGAGTCCTTGTAACTCAGTTACATCCATAATAAACTTTTTTTAATTCGGGATTAAGAGAGTTTTGCTGTTATAACAGTAAAACCAATTTCAATTTATATTATATTGACTCTTTGTCAAAGGGAAATTCGAAAACTGAAAAAACTGTATTTGCAATGTAATGGGTTCCAAAAATAAATGAAATATAGGATGGTTTTAATTTACATTGTTGGATACCTTCCAAAAGTGATGGTGCAGCTTTAGCCTTGATGCCTTCATTGGATAATAAGGTGGCAAGTGATCTAGAGTTATAAAATTCACTATTTGTAGGCTCTATAGTAATAACATCTTTTACTTTTTTACAAAGCACTTTTGCAATTTCCTTAACATCTTTATTTTTTTTAATTGCACATATTGCTTGAATTGGTATGTCAGGATAAATGTCAATCAGTGTATTTAGTGATGCATGAACCCCATTAGGGTTGTGCCCTACATCAAAATAGACTATTGGTTTCTGCCATACTAATTGTAATCTTCCAGGCCAAATCGTTTTCTTTATACCTTGCGCTATTTTCTCTTCTTTTATTTTGCTTTCAAGCATACGACAAGTAGCTATAGCTGTTTGAGCATTTGCAACTTGGTGGCTACCTAAAAACGGGGAGGAAAAAAATGTGTCTAGAGATCTAAAGCTGATTCCATTTGCATTTTGTTTGAAATTTGATATAGGACACAAATCTGAAGCGAAAAATAAAGGAGCCCCATTTTTTTTTGCAGCTTTTTCTATCACTGTTAACACTTCTTCTTTTTGGTTAGTTGTAATGACAGGGATGCCATTTTTAATTATCCCAGCTTTTTCAGTAGCAATTTTAGTAAGGGTGTTGCCAAGATATTCCATATGGTCAAAGTCAATAGTTGTAATTACTGATGCAATTGATTCACATACATTGCTTGAGTCAAGCCTTCCTCCCATGCCGACTTCAATTACCCCAATATCAACATTCTCATGAGCAAAAAGACTATACATCATAGCTGTGGTTGTTTCAAAAAAGGTTGAGCCTAGTAAATTAATTGTTTCTTGGTAATGCTTTAAAAATGATATTATGAATTCATCACTAATTGGAATGCCATTAATTCTAATTCTTTCATTGAATTTTACAAGGTGAGGAGAGGTATAAAGTCCTACTTTGAGACCAGAAATCTTAAGTATAGATGCTATCATTGCTGCTGTTGAACCTTTACCATTGGTCCCAGCAATATGAACGATAGGAATGCCTTTATGAGGATTATTACAACGACTGAGAAGTTCTATAGTACGATGTAAGCCAATTTTAATTCCTCGTCGTTTTAAAGTATACAGGTAATCTAGAGTAGCTTGATCCAGTCTTGACATGATCCCCTACGTGTCAGGCAGAAGAATTATTTTTTCAACCTTCATTTTCAAGAACACGTTCGTATTTATCTTTGAATCGTTGAATTCCATTGAAAGTCGCTTGTGCAATGCTTTGACGATACCCTGGTTTCCTAAGTTGTTTTTCTTCTAGAGGATTTGAAAGAAAGCCAACTTCAAGAAATGCATGTGGCATTGACGCACCAACCAATACAAAAAAGCCAGCTTGTTTAACACCTCGATCAGGAGAAGGTATGCTATTTTTTAGCTCTGATTGAACAGTGGCAGCAAGGTCTTCACTTTCTTTCATAAATGCATTTTGCATCAAAGAGGCAATAATAAAACTGTCCTCGGTTAGATGGTCATAACGAGAGGCTTCTTCTTCCATTTTTATTACTCCGTTCTCTCTTTCTGCCACATCAATAGCATCCGATGTTTTTCCTGGCCGAAGGATAAAGGTTTCGAAGCCTTTAACCCGCCTATTATGGTTAGCATTTGCATGGATACTAATAAAGAGTTTTCCGTTATTTTCATTCGCTATTTTAGTTCGCTGCCATAATGGCACAAAGATATCTTCATCTCTAGTATAAACTACTTTTGCATTTGTATTTTTCTCAATAAGACGGCCTAAACGTTTTGCAATATCTAATGTAACGAATTTTTCTCTTAGCCCATATTTTCCGGTTGTTCCGGGATCTTTTCCACCGTGGCCAGCGTCAATTATGATTGTATCAATGTACCAAGCATTTTTTAGTTTCTGTATTTTATTAGCGCTAGAACTTAAAGGGCTGCGTAAAGTGAGAACAATTTCATTTGGAGAATTATTTTGGTAAATCTCAAAGTCCTGAATTTCAGTTCTTAGTTGAAAAGCAATTTGTGCTGATAGACCTGTTTGGTCAACAGAGATGCCCCGTACAACACCCGCTAATTTCGCCTTTCTCAAGGTAGTGGAATCTGCTATTCCTCCAGAAATAGTAAGATAAAACCATCTATTGCGAGCCGACCATCCGGTAAATGAACCTTCTGCAAATGTTTTTGTTGTAGAAATCCTTATAACAGTACCATTGGCTTTTTCTTCAATATTTATTTGATTGATATTATAGGTAAGTAATTCAACCACAATACTATTCAACTTTTTATCAAAAGTAATTCCAGGAACAGCATGACGATGTAACACATTTATAAAAGAATGCATTGGTACATAAATATCAATCCCATCAGAAAGTGAATGAAATGGCATTTGATATACTTGCTCATCAATAACAACAAATGAGCTATAAGCTGAGATTTTTATTCTATGGCGACCAAAATAGATTACAACTTTACCTCTTGCATTGTTATTAAACACTCCTGCATTAAGTATCCTCACCATATCTGAGGTTGAAATATAGGTGGCATTACCTGTTTCAAACGTCTTAACTCTTTCATGTTTGGAAGGATCGTTTGGATAATGCACCGAAATATAGCTGGCATGCAATACTCCTATGAGAGTCATGTAAAAGGTGAAAATCAACTTTGTTTTGATCACAGCTAAATTTATTGCCAGTTACTTCTAGAAGGCAAGAGACCCCTTTTTTTTCCTAAACTTATAATTTGACCTTAATTATGTCAAATTAATGTTGTTTTAACTACGAAATTAATATGAGAAATCAATGGAATTTTGCAGATTGTTTGTTGATTATATATTGTGAGGGATTGAGAGAATACAGTTCTTTGGTAGATTAGTGACATGATTTGGCTTTCAGTAATTTAGAAAAGAGTTCGACAATTAATTAAAGGCGTCTTCTGCATATGACATTATGGTATCCTGAAAAGGGAAAAAATCAAACAACTGATTCTATAACCGAGTCTTTTGTGGCATATTCGGCTGAAAAGTATCTCTCGCCAACACTTAAAGAACGGATTGTTGAAATCACACTTCTCCTTGATGAAATTTATTCTGAGGTTGAATCCTCACAATATGAGAACTTGAAATATTCGGTATTGAAGAAAGTTGCTGATTACTCCAGGAGGAAAGATTCTTTGCCAGAGTTACGTTCTATTATTAACAAATGGAACTCGGATAATATGGAGTTTAGCTTAAGGTTTTTTACCACATTATTTAATCTGTTAAATCAGGCTGAATTGGAAGAAATAAACTCAATTAATCAAAAAAGAAAAAATCAAAGTTCAATTGCTAATCCACTATCTGATTCTATTTATGAAGCGGTGAAATATCTTAAAGACCGAGATGTTAAGGTTGAAGATGCTATAGAGATTTTAAAACGCTTAGATGTAATCCCAACTTTTACTGCGCATCCAACTGAAGCAAGAAGGCAATCGCTTTTGGAAAAACAAAAGATAATTATTGCTGATCTTGAGAATTATCTTTTTGGGCATTTAGGAAAATTAGAAAAAAAAGCTCTTAGAGAAAAAACAAAAAGGTCACTCGTTATGTTAATGTTAACAGACGATCTTAGAACTGTCAACTTAACCATTGAAGATGAGATAAAGAATACTATATACCATTGCATTGAAGCTCTATGGTATGCTGTCCCTGAGATTTACAAAGATCTAAAGGGAGCTTTTTTGATTTATTATGAACACGATTTGGAAATAAACCCTTTCCTTCATTTTCGTTCATGGGTTGGTGGAGATAGAGATGGCAATCCAAATGTAAAAGCTACAACAACAGAATATGCAATTAAATCTCAAAGAATAGCTATTCTTTCAAAGTATAGGGAATCACTTGATGAACTTTACAAGGATTTGAGCTTGATGATTCCGGAATCATTAACTGATGATAGGTTAATAAAATCAATTGATGAAGATATAAAAAACAATAAAATCCCAAAATTCATTCGTGATCGTTTAAAGAATGAACCTCTTAGACTTAAAGTCATATGTATGCAAACCAAACTAGATAGTTTCATGGACAGTATAAGTTCAGATGAAGTTTCAGATTGTTATTCCTCAGATAGCTTTATTAAGGATATTGAGGTATTAATTGGGGCTCTTAAGAGTTTGGTCTACCCTGCTCTATTCAAAACGGGACCATTGAATGATCTTTTGATTCGGGCTAAAACCTTTAGGTTTATTTTGATGAGTTTGGATGTTAGAGAACATTCTGATCGACACAGTGATGCACTTGATGAATTATTTAAAGTAAGAAAGAACTTATCTTATTCTTTACTATCTGAAAACGAGAAAATTTCATTTATAAAAAAAGCAATTAAAGAAGAAAAATCTATTGCAATTGAGGAGTTAACTAAATTCTCTGATCCAGTTAGAGAGACATTAAAAACATTCTTTATGATAAAAGATAAGTGTTTTGATGATCCAGATACCATTCGATCATATATAGTAAGTATGACACATACAACTTCAGATTTGCTTGAAGTGTTTCTTCTATTGAAAATGACTGGATCAGTTATTCTAAAAGGAGGAAAAATAATTTCATATTTAGACATCATTCCTTTATATGAAACAATAGATGATCTAAGTAATGCAGCAAATTTAATTTCTGATGTTCTCGAAGAACCTCTGTACAATAGTTACGTAAAGAGTAGAGGAGTTTTTCAAGAAATAATGCTTGGTTATTCCGATAGTAACAAAGATGGTGGAATGGGAATGGCAACCTTTGCTTTGAATACGGCTCAAGAAAGTCTTGCTGAAGTTTTATCTGCTAAGAATATTGGCTTGCGACTTTTTCATGGTCGTGGAGGATCTGTAAGTAGAGGTGGGGGAAGGACGAATGCAGCAATACTTGCTCTGCCACCGTTATGTCAAAATGGTCGTATTAGAATGACAGAACAAGGCGAGGTTATATCATATAGATATGGGTCGGTTCCTACAGCAAAACGGCACCTAGAACAAATTATAAGTGCTGTAATTAAAGGGTTCATTACAAAATCAGACTCTCAGTCTTTAAAAGGAAATAACTTGTTATTAAGTATTGCAGAACAATCTCAGAAAACTTACAAAAAGTTTATCCTTTCAGATCAATGTTGGGAGTTTTTTATTAATAGCTCACCAATTAAACATATTAGTCGATTGCCAATTGCATCTAGGCCAGCTTCCAGGAAAAGCTTGGAAACTAAAAGAGTAGATTTCGATGGTTTGAGAGCAATACCATGGGTTTTTTCATGGGTGCAAACTCGGTACAATATTCCAGGTTGGTTTGGATTAGGTACAGCATTGGAAACAATTTCTAACAAAGACAATTCTATTGATGCTCTTCAACAACTTTATTTGAATTCACCAATTTTTAATCATTTGCTTAATAACATGTCATTTGAAATGGCAAGATGTCGTTTAGATATATCGAAGCTATATTCAGATTTAAGCGCAAGTGCAGAGTTCCATAAAATCATTCTTTTAGAATATAAACGTTGTTTAAAAATGTTCAAGCTTATCACTGGAAACAAAACACTTTTAGAAAGGAATCCCGTGATAGAAAAATCAATCAAATTCCGCAACCCTCTTGCTGATATAATTAATTTAATTCAGTTAGAGCTTCTTAATCGTTGGCGTGATGAAAAAAGGACTGATCGTTTGCAAAAATCTATTTTTGCTAGTATCAATGGGGTTGCTGCTTCAATGCAAACAACAGGATAAAAGAATCATTTGTTAGAAAGGGAGGTTTCAATTGAATTATAAAAACAGACAAGAATTGGAGGAATATTTTGCGGAAAATTTCCACTCATCATTATTCCCAATTTTATCTGAACACTATCTGTTAGATGGTGATTTAGACCGTGCCGAACGCGTATGTGATATTGGCCTTAAACTTAATAAGAGTTCAATAATTGGACTTTTTCTAAAAGCTCGAATTCTCATGGCAAAAAAAGATTTTATTGCGGTAGAACAATATTTAAAAAAAATTATTTCATCTGACCCAGGTTTTTTAAACGCTTTAGTTTTGATGTTAGAAGTTCAATCCAAATTGAAACAACCTAAATTAATTCAAAAGAAGTATTGTGAGGACATACTCGCCTTAGATCCTAGTAATTTACAAGCAGAGAAAAAACTTAAAGAATTAAATAAGATTCATGGAACAAAAAAAGTTATAACTAGGAAAAAATTAAAACATTCAAGTTTAGATAAAAGAAATAAGCAAAATAAAAAAAATAGTTTAGCGAATAAATCTCAGAACAAAAAAAGTGTGAAACGTAGCAAATCTTCAGCCGTTAAAAATGCTAACCCTAAAATTGCAAAAGAAAAGGTTAAATCGTCTCTTCAGAAAAATCTAGGCCATAGCACTTTTGAAATATCACCGAACCTCGCAACATTTACTCTTGTAAAGGTGTTAAGAAGTCAAAAACTATATGATCGAGCCCTTGAAGTATTGTCAGTTATGTCACGCAAGGATGGAGTAAATAAAAAAAAAATATCTCAACAGAAAAAATCAATTCTTTCATTAATAGCAAAAGAAGGATCAATGTAATTGAATTACAATGAATCACGCATAAAAGCTGTTAGAAGTTCCTTGGAGAAAGAAGATTGTTCTGCTGTCTATATTACTAATCTTACTAATATACGATATTTGTCGGGTTTTACGGGCTCCTCCGGTAGTTGTTTTATTTCAGATAAAATGGCCTATTTTGTTTCAGATGGCAGGTATCAAACACAATCAAAAGAAGAGGTTCGTGATATGGAAATAATTATTTCCAATAAACCACATATTGAAACATTAGTTTCTAAAGGAATAATTACTAGTAAACAAAAAATTGCATTTGAAGCAGATGATATAAGCATTAACGGTTTAAATAATATCAAAACAATAGTATCAGATTGTACATGGGTGGAAACGACTCAACTGGTTGAAAAAATTGCGATGGTTAAAGACGAGCATGAAATTCTATCTACCCGAACTGCCATTGAAATAACTGATGCTGTATTTGAACAAATTATTCCAGAAGTTCGACCAGGTGCTATAGAAAAAGAGATAGCAGCTAAGATCTCATTTGCTTGCAAAATATTAGGTGCTGAAACGGATGCCTTTGAACCCATTATCGCTTCTGGAGTAAGGTCAGCTTTGCCTCATGCTAAGCCTACGGAAAAGATAATAGAACAAGGTGACTTTGTAGTACTTGATTTTGGTGCTAAGTATGATGGTTATCATGCTGATATGACAAGAACTATAGTTGCCGGGAAGGCTACATCTAAACACTCTGAAATATATAATATTGTATATGAAGCCCAAAAATGTGGTTGTGAAGCAGCTATTCATGGAATAGAATGCAAAGAGATCGATTCAGTTTGTCGGGAATATATTAATAAAAAAGGGTATAAAAAGTTTTTTAACCATAACACAGGTCATGGCCTTGGTTTAGAAATTCATACAAACCCTCGTTTTTCTCCTGTTAGCAATGATAAGGTGTATGAAAATTATATAATGACGATAGAGCCTGGAATTTATCTTCCAAATTTTGGTGGTGTACGAATAGAAGATGATATTCTTATAAAAAGGGATGGATATGAAATACTAAATCATTCAACCAAGGAATTATTAGAGATCAAGTAAATGAATTTTCTATAATTTCTTTGATATGAAAGAATTTCAAGCTTTGATTAAGATCAAACTGAAATTTTGATATGTCTATAGATTATACAAATATAATGGTCTAATGAAAAAAAATCTTCTTTTCATTTTTGTATTTATTTCTACCTTATCAGCTGAATTTGATATTAATGAATTTATTAGTAAAGGGATAAGAGAATCATATGGTTCTCCTGAAAATTTGCAACTAATGACAGTGGCTTCTTTAGCTATTTTTGGTTTGATTAATTATGATGATGATATGAGGGAATTAAGTCAAAAAAAGCCTGTAATGTCTAAAAAACTATCAAAATTATTAGATATCTATGGAGGCCGTTGGGCCTATCCAACCTTACTTGGAATGATTGCTTTTAGTCCAACTGCAAAAAAAGAAAAAGCTAACCAGCTTATCTTTGCTTCATCATCGATTGGGGCAACTATTGCGACAACGTATTTAATTAAATTCAGCATTAGTCGTCTGCGACCTGATGGTAGCAATAGACGCTCATTTCCTTCTGGGCATACTTCAGGAAGTTTTGTTTTGGCAGCAATTACCCATGAACTATATGGAAAAGAATTAGGTTCATTGTTATATGTAGTAGGATCACTGGTTGGAGCTCAAAGAGTTTTTTCAAATAAGCATTGGTTTACAGATGTAATTGCTGGGGCAACATTAGGAACAATGATAGGTCGAGGATTCAGTATTGCTTTTAATTCATTAGGAAAGGATTCTTCTAATAAACGTACCACTGATTTTTACATTCGTTTTTCAATACCAATTCACTGAAAAAAATGATAATGGTTCTTTGAATGAAATGACATTTTTGACTATGTTACTTTAGAATTGATTTTATGTCTGATATTTCTATTAGATTACATTTGGACCCTGCAATTATTATTGATGGCGCAATGGGGACTCTTTTATTAGATAGAGGTTTGAATGTAAGCTTACCCCTTTGGTCAGCGAAGACTCTAGAAAAATCTGGAAAAGTGGTGGAAGAAATTCACAAAGATTATATAAATGCTGGTGCTGAAATAATTACTACGAATACCTTCCGTACCACAACAAGAACATTTTTAAAAGTTACACAAGGGAATTTAGACAAAGCAAGAGAGTACGCTTGGAATAATTGTAAGATAGCTGTCAAGGCAGCCAAAAAAGTAGCTGGAAAGAATATTTTTGTAGCAGGTTCTATTGCACCTCTTGAAGATTGTTATATTCCAGAATTATTTCCTGGAGAAAAATCTGGATTTCTTGAATTTAGAGAGCTAGGAAAATGGTTAGTTGAATTAGGTGTAGATTTGTTTTTAATTGAAACAATGGGAAATGTTGCTGAGGCAAAATGCGCTCTTCGGGCAGTTAATAAATATCCAATAGCAAAATGGGTAAGTTTTATAATTAAGGATCCTCAAACAATTCTTGATGGTACTAATTTAAAAGAAGGCGCCAGAATTGCTGAAAGTGAAGGAGCATCCGTAATATTAATTAATTGTTCAAGGCTTAACGATTCTATTAAAGCTATGAGAATTCTAGCAAATACTGTTTCTATTCCAATTGGGGTATACCCCAACCTAGGGAAAACTGATCCAGAGCCTGACGGTTTTATTCAAGAGCTTTATTCTAAGGAAGAATTTATTAAAATGATGCAAGAAGCAATTGCAAGTGGTGCTAAGATTGTCGGGGCTTGCTGTGGCTCTACTCCTCAATATATTGCATCGCTAAAAGATAGTATAAAATAAATTAATTTTTTGAGAAATAATTTGTACTTTACAAGTATGGATTTTGGTGAACTATTGAATGAACTGGCAGTGTCTCTTAGCGCACTGCATAGGCGTGATATATGTAAAAAAGGTGAAACATTGTCTCTTTGTTTTATGCTGTCTTCTATTCAAAATAAAGGAATTCAAATGAGCAGTCTTGCATATAAGCTTGGTGTTGACAATAGCACTTTAACAAGACTCGTTGAAAATTTAGAAAGAAAACAATTGGCTTTTCGCCAAAGGGATGAGGCTGATAAAAGGATTATTAATGTGTTTTTGACAAAAGGTGGGGAAGAGCTAATGCTACAATTTTCTAAAAGAATAGAATCTCTAGGGAAAAAAATCTTTGAGGACATTTCAATTGATAAGCGGGAGAGCGTAAAAGAAGCTTTAGAATTAGTGCTTTGGTGTTTAACGAGGGAAAGAATGTATAGGAAATAATTTGTATAATACAAAAGAAGAGATCTATTTTTCTAAATTGATTGTAGATTGGTATAGAAAAAACTGCAGAAATTTGCCTTGGCGCAAAGATAAAGATCCATATAAAATTTGGTTGTCTGAAGTGATGCTGCAGCAAACTAAAGTCTCAACTGTAATTCCCTATTATAATAACTGGCTGAAACGTTTTCCAACTATTCAGCATGTTGCATCTTCAGATATTGATGATGTGATAAAAATATGGGAAGGTTTAGGTTATTATTCAAGATGTAGAAACTTTTATAGAGCATGTAAAATTATTGTTGATAAGTATGAAGGCACTATCCCTTTTGATTGGACTTCTTTTCGATCATTACCTGGAGTGGGCGACTATACAGCTGCTGCTGTTTTATCAATAGCATATAATTATAGTTATCCTGTTATTGATGGTAATGTTAGGAGAGTACTTGCAAGAATTATGTCTTATGACAAAATCGTAAACAAAGGAGATGTAGAATTCAGATTGAAATTAGAAGGATTAATTGATAAAAAATTTCCTGGTGATTTTAACCAAGCTATGATGGAATTAGGTAGCATAATTTGTAAACGTACCAAACCTGATTGCAACCATTGTCCTGTGTTTCAGTTTTGCAAATCTTATAAAGAAGGCACAACTCATAATTTCCCTGTAGTAATTAAGAAAAAAAAGCCACCTCATAATACCATTGTTGTTGGTATTATTTGGAAAAACAAAAAATTTTTTATTCAAAAAAGACCTTATAATGGATTATTAGGTGGACTATGGGAATTTCCTGGAGGAAAATTAAAAAAGGGTGAAAAATTAATTGATGCATTGGTCCGAGAAATTTATGAAGAGACAGGATTCTGTATTTCTGTCGGAAAAAAGGTCGGCTCAATCAAACACGAATATAGTCATTTTTCAATATCTCTTCACCTTTTTAACTGTCAATTAATTAATAACTCCCAAAAAATATTGTGTTCTAAATCCCAGCGTTGGATTTTTCCAGGCAATCAATCCAAATTTGCATTTCCAAAAGCGAACCACAAATTATTTGAAATGCTTGAATCACAATCTTGGGACAATGGTTTATAATTAGATTAAATTAATTCAATGAATATATTTATTTGGGGGGCGGTAATTTTAGTCTTTTTCTTTGGTATTGTAGGATTCAAAATTCTTAATACCACTGAGTTTCATAGTGAAAAGACTCCTATACATGCAAAGATCCCTCTTGATTTTCGGCATACAATTTTTTCAATTTTATTCTATCCTATTGGATTGACAACTTTTATTTTTACAGTACTCACGCTTACTCCATTGGTTTTTATTGTTCATCCAAAGCGAGTAGGTTGGGCAATTCGATTTTATGGTAGATTAATGTTACTAAGTTTTGGAGTGATTGTAAAATTAAATGGCAAAGACAAATTAAAACGGGATAAAGCATATTTACTTTTAATCAACCATGAATCTCTTTTTGATGTTTTTTTAATGGGTTGTCTAACCTTTCGTCAGGTAACTGCACTTGGCGCCGCATATCAATTTAAACTACCATTGTGGGGTATCATGTTAAAGAGGTATGGAATTATTCCTTTAAAAAGGCGTAAAACAAGTGAAGCAATTGAAGCTGTTGAAATGGCAAGGAAAAAACTTGAAGATGGCATTTGCGTTTTTTTAGCGCCTGAAGGAACACGCACAGATGATGGTGAATTAAAGCCTTTTAAAAAGGGTGGATTTCATCTAGCCTTTGGCGCAAAAGCTGATATTTTGATTGTTGCTTTTAAAGGGGCATTTGAAATAAAAAGGAAGACGGATTGGAGAATAAAACCAGGAAGAGTAAATATAGATGTGGGTGATTTTATTTTATATGAAGATTATAAAGATTGTTCAATTGAGGAGCTCCAGTCTCATGTTCGTGGAAAAATGTTGGAACTTCTTAGAAGAGATAACAAATTATCTTAATAAGAAAATGATTACTATTTTTACTATTTCTATTTTAATAGAATGGATAATACAATTGTAATAACTAGTTTTTTAGTTTTATTTTTTCAGTTTGGTTGTGAGAAAACTATTAATTGTAGTACTAATATAAAATTTATGATTGGATATTACAGCTGGACTAACATGTGTATACGGCCAAATTAGATTTTCTTTCAGTAATCATAACTCTATTCTTTTGATGGGAAAAAGAATTAATAAGGATTATGTGGGGTCAGCGGTACTTGTGAACTATTTAGTTTTTGCGTTAATAGGGTTACTTATTATAAAATAATGCGAAATAGAAGTAAACAACTGATTTTATTTGATATAGATGGTACCTTAATTAATCCAGGAACTTCTGGTCGTAAACTACTGAATTTGATGGTAAAGGATATAAGCAACTGTTCACCAAAACTTAAATATGAAGATGTAGCAGGATTTACAGATCCTATAATTGTGGAACAGGCTTTACGACGGACTGGAGTCAAAGAAAATGTATTGTCCTCAAAAATCAATGAAATCCTTGAGGATTATCCAAAAAGGTTAAAAAAAATCTATAATAATGATGAAGGTGTTTTTGTTTACAATGACGCAATTAAATTTGCTAAAGCATGTAAAGTGCAAGGTTGGGAAATTGGACTACTTTCTGGGAATGTGCGGAAGGCTGCAAAAATCAAATTGGATAGGTTTAATCTATGGCAAATGTTTCCATTTGGATTATTTGGAGATGATGCTCGTAGTAGAGAAGATCTTGTATGGTTGGCTGAAGAAGCATCATGGATATCAATTGGTGAATCATTTACACATGATCGTATGGTATTAGTTGGCGATACTGTACATGATGTTAGTGCAGCAAAATTGAATAATGTTAGATCTTTGATTGTTTGTCGATATCCAGAACGATTTACTGATATTCAAAAGATTGGACCAACATGGTTAGTTAATTCTTTAAAAAATACTGAAAGGATTGTACAATGGTTGAAAGTGGAATAATGTATTATATATATTTAATCGGGCACTTTGTTCTTGCGTTGATTTGGCTAATCTCAGCATTATTTCTTGATTATATATTTCTAAAAAAGTTTAATAAAGTATCAATGGAAGAAAAGAAAAATCTAATTTCAAGGATCCGTTCCTTATCAGATAAAACAGAAATGATAGCGTCCTTCTTTCTGCCACTTTTAGGTGTTTTGATGCTTATTGATGGAGAATATTGGCTTACAATTGGATTTATGCATTTTAAGATTACTATAGCATTGATTGCAATAGGTCTTTTTCATGCTTCCAGAGGTATACTACGAAAAATTGAAGTTGCGATAGATAGTGGTGATCCTATTAAAAAACTTTACAATAAATACATTATTTTTAGGACTATCGTTATAGCATTTCTTCTTTGTATTACCTCAACGATATTAATTTTCCGAGGATATATATCTACCATTTATTTAATTAGGTCATGGCTAATTTAACCAAAGTTCAAAAAATTGCTGAATATCATGCTCATGAATATGCTGAAATTCAGATTTATCAAAATGAACAACTTACTGATTTATTGAACTATAGAGTGCAATCAATAGAAGGAGACAATATATTACTATTGAATCAATTCATAGCAAGAGGTTTTCCGAGAGTATTGCTGATTTCTTTTTTTTCAGAATGGTGTCCTAATTGCCAGCATGAAGCATTAGTAATTGATAGAATCAATGAAAAATTTGTAAAGGAAGATTTTGAAGTTATTGTGATAGTTGAATATAGTGATTCTAAAAAGTGGGAAGATTTTATAACTAACAAATTAGATTCTCAATTAACCTATTTTTTTGGTGAGATGCTTGAAAAGAATGAAAAGAAAAGGTTTCTAACGAATCATCATATGATAAAAACTTTAGTAAATGATAAACGTAAATGGGGTGTCCCATTACATTTTATGATTATCGGTGGGCGACTAAATAAGGTTTGTTGTGTTAAAGGAGAATTTGAAAAATTAGAGCTTGAGACTTTCTTAATTAAAAAACTTAATATCTGAAGATTTTTGCTTTATCTATCATGTCTTTAACTTTTTATTTTTATTACTCCACGATTTGTCTCAAGATTGACTTTATATAATCCGTTGCTCTGTACTCCCTTACCTGAAGATATTCCTGACTGAACTTTTATATTTAAAGGAAAATCAGAAATAATTACTTCTCCTGGTTTCGCACCTGGATCTCGAACTAAAACAGTAAAATTTGCAGGAAAGTTATTTGGTAAAAAAATATCTATATTCCCAAAAGAAGTTTGAAGATCGATTTCATGGTCACCATATTGATGATTCCATAGTTTGAAAAGAGAAATATTTCCAAAAGAGGTTTTTCCATTGAAAGGTCCAAAAATATCTTGTGCATCAATTTTTCCAGTAGTATTCCATACTTTACTCTTGCCTTTTATCTTTCTTAAAATAATTTCTCCAGTTGTAGTTGAAGCTTCAATATCCCCATTCAAATTTTCAAGTAATACATTGCCATTATCTGTGTGCAGATCAATTGTCTTCGTCGAGATCACATCTCTTGCGACAAGATCACCACTATCTGTTTGACCATAAATTTTTTTGCCTGTGATGTTATGTAGTTCGATTTTTCCATTTATAGTTTTAGCTATTACATTACCATTTATATTTTTTGCATTGATATGTCCAATAGATGTATTGGCATTAACATTACCTTTAACATGGTTTAATTGAATGTTCCCATTCAATGTTGATATAGACATAGTCCCTCTGATTTTGGTGCAAACAACTTTTCCATCTGAATTTAGGAGGGTGAATTTTCCCGCTAGATCTTCAAGGATTATATTTCCACCATGGTTTGATATGTTCATTTTACCTTGCATAGATAGTATAGCTAGTTCACTTGCTTGACAATGGGTAACTATTGAAAAATTATTAGGTAAGTGTATTTCTAGATTGTCATTTAATCGCTTAGTTCTTGGCATAACACTTTCTATAAAGATAGTTTTAGAACCATCTTTTTCTTCAATATCCTTGATATTCAAACTATTTTGAAAATAAAGTCTTGCTTTATCTTTTGAAAAAACAGTTAGGAATGTTTTTCTTAAAACGGAAATTTTATTTTCGGAATTTCCAATAATGGAAATATTGCCCTGAAAATTTTTTATAACAAGTTCACCTGAAGATGCTGACGACAACTCATTGGTTGATGTAGCAAAAAAATTATTATATGATACTTGTTTTATATCTTGAGTGTAGATAAAAGATATAGAAAAGAAATAAATAATAGTATAAATAAAAAATTTCATAGATATAATATCATTAGGTGTTAAAATGGAATAAATAGATCTACCATTATTCCAACTTGGTTTTATTTATTCTAAATATAAGTTATTTGTAATAAGAAAAAAGGAGAAGAATTATAGGCCAGTTTCAAATACAGTATCTTTTACTTTGTTAACAGTTGCCTCAAGTTGTGCCTGTTCTTCTTTAGTAAGATTAACTTCAAGAATTTTTTCTACACCATTACCACCGATAATTGCTGGGACACCAATAAAGTAACCATTAATTCCATATTCACCTGTACAATAGGCAGCTGAAGGAATAACTCTCTTCTTATCTTTAAGGTAAGCTTCGATCATTTCGGTAATAGCTGCTGCTGGGCTGAAAAAAGCACTACCTTTTCCATATAGTTTAACTAACTCGGTTCCAGCTTCCTGAACTCGTTTTACAATAGAATCAATTTTTTTTTGAGATAACAGATCGGTCAAAGGTACCCCCCCAACAGAAGCTGTTCTAGTGAGAGGAACCATTGTTGGACCGTGACCACCCATGACGATACATGAGACATCTTGAACAGATAATCCAGTTTCCATAGCAATGAAAGTTCTAAAACGTGCATTATCTAGCGCGCCAGCCATACCGACTACCATATTTTTTTTAAAGCCACTTACTTTATGAAAAGCATAAACTATAGCATCAAGAGGATTCGAAACGACAATAACAAAAGCTCTCGGTGCATATTTTTTTACATTTTCAGCTACATTTGAAATTATTTTTACATTAGTTGATAGGAGATCTTCTCGAGTCATTCCAGGTTTACGTGGTATGCCAGCTGTTATAGCTACAACATCTGCATTTTTTAGATCATTGAAATTCGCACTTCCATGAATATTGGAATCATAACCATCATGGGGCCGAACCTGCATAATATCAAGAGCTTTTCCTTTAACCATTCCTTCCACTTGTGGTATGTCAATTATTACAACATCTCCAAGTTCCTTTTGGGAACAAATTAAAGCAAGAATTCCCCCGATCTGTCCACCACCAATAAGTGCTATTTTTTTTCTAGCCAAAACCGATTTTTTCTTTAATCAGAATTTAATTTTGAACGTTAACAATTTTCCGTTTTTGACCCGCACGTGCGAATTTTATAGTACCATCAGTTTTAGCAAATAGAGTATCATCACTTCCAATGCCTACATTCATCCCGGGATGAACTTTGGTTCCACGTTGACGAACAATAATTGATCCAGCTGTCACATATTGACCATCATAAGCTTTAACGCCTAGTCGCTTAGAATTACTATCGCGACCATTTTTGGTGCTTCCCATTCCCTTTTTATGAGCCATAGTTATTCTCCTGATTTAGAGGTTTTTTTAATCTTTTTTGTTTTGTCTATTTTAATCGCTTCAATTTGGATTAAGGTATAATCTTGACGATGGGTGTTTTTTACTCGATAACCTTTTCGACGTTTTTTCTTGAAAACAGGTACTTTTTTCTCTCGTCCATGTGACAGAATTGAGGCTTCAATTTTGAATCCTGGTACAGTTGGTTGACCAACAGTTATTGCATCCCCATCATCTATAAGCAACACCTTATGAAAGGAAACCTTATTACCAATATCTTCATTCTGATGTGGGATTTTTATTTCATGACCTTTTTCAACACGAAATTGTTTACCTGATATATCTATTATTGCATACATAGTTTTTTATGAGTTTTTAAGCTTGGAAAGTTATCTATTTGTTTATAGATGTGTCAAGCTATACTTCTTTAGTTAATTCTTCTCCATTTTTTCTTGAAAAAAAACGATATTCAGTTGGCCCTAATAATTTATCTTGTTTTAACTCAATGTGGATAAAGTTTTTCCACATAAAATTTCGAATAACTTTCTTCTTAGACTCTTGAATATAATTAAACATATTTGGATGAACTTTCAGTGTTAGTCGTCTTTCACGTCTCTTTCTTTTAAAGTTTCTTATCCAACTATCAATCTCACTAATTATAGAATCCTTTGATGTTATCCTACCACTTCCGCTACAAGTAGGACAAACTTCACTGAGAGAATCTCTAAGAGAGAGACGAATACGTTGCCGGGTCATTTCTAATAATCCAAATTCACTAATAGGAGAAACAGCCATTTTTGCGCGATCTTTTTTTAGTTCACGTTTTAATTCATTATAGACTTTTTTTCTATTAGCTTCATCAAACATATCGATAAAATCTATAACAATTAATCCACCAATATCTCGAAGCCTCAATTGTTGAGCAACAGCCTTGGCAGCTTCAAGGTTGATTTTTAAAGAATTTGATTCATGGTTTCCCTTGCCGACAAAACGCCCACTATTAACATCAATTACAACCATGGCTTCTGTATGTTCTATAATTATATAAGCACCGCTTTTTAACCAAACATTCCGTTTCATTGACTTGATAATCTCTTCATCAATCTTATGATGAGTAAACATGGGAGTTTTTCCACGATAAAGTTCTAAACGGGAAGCCATTTCAGGTGACACATTTTGAATATATCTATGTGTTTGACGATGAATTTTTCTTGAATCCAATGTAATTTTATTAATATCATCACCTAGTATGTCTCTGATAACAGTTGACACTGTTTCCATGTCCTTAAAGATTATTGTAGGTGCTTCAGCATTTTTGGATTTTCTTTCCAGAGTTCTCCATTGTTTCAATAGGGCGTCAAAATCTTTTTTGATAATGGTATCACTTTTTCCTTCTGATTCAGTTCTTACAATTAGACCTATATCCTTAGGCAAAAATTCTTGAATAAGTTTTCTTAATCGGCGTTTTTCATATTTATCCCATATTTTTTTTGATATTCCAATAAAGTTAGTATTTGGTATTAAAACTACAAGATGACCTGGCAGGGCTAAATTTGTGGTTACCCTAGGGCCTTTTCCTGAGAATGGCTCTTTGATTACTTGAATAAGAATTTCTTGTTCTTTTTGAAGCTCAACTTCAATATCCTTATGAACTATATGTTTTATCTTTTTACGGGGCCTTTTTTTAATTGATGCTTCATCTTCTTCATCTTCTGTAGTGGCATGTTTTAGGTACTCTGGGTTATTAATTTCAGAAAAAGGGAGAAATGCATTGATTTTATGACCAATATCTACAAAAGCTGCCTGCATTCCGGGCAACACATTCTCTACTTTACCTTTGTAGATGTTACCGATTATACCCATATCTTCCGGTTTTTCTACAAAGAACTCAACTAGGGATCCATCTTCTTGGATAGCTATACGCCTTTCGGTTGCCGTATCACTAACAAAAATTTCTTTACGCATAAGGATTTCCTTTCTGCTTAGTGCCATATAAACAGCACCTGCCAAGACTGTTTAGGCGAACTCTTCTCAATTATAAATAGAGTGCACATAATTTTATTAATAGGTTTGTTCAGTGTGCACTGACTTATTTTTTGCTTACTATGGCAAGCTATAAGGGAGGTACTAGTAAGGAAGGTAAAAAAAACTCTTTTTTTACTGAAATCGATGCCATTAGGCAAAATCGAAAACACTTATCTCAAAAAAACTAGGGACCTTCCATGGTCTCCCTCAACACTTAAAAATAAGCCCAAAAATAGCCTTACAAAAGGTTTTTGTAAAATTGATTAAAATTCTTCCGTTTAGATAATAAAGATCCGTAAAATCTATAAGGTGAGTATATGCCAAATTAATGTGAACAGGATAATACTTAAAGGCTAAAAACCCCGATTAACACTGGGGTTTTTTATTATGGACAATATAAAAGAAATACTTAAAAATAAAATTCTTGTTATAGATGGTGGCATGGGTACAATGTTACAGTCTTATGGATTAGAAGAAGTTGATTTTCGTGGTGAATTATTAAAAAACAATTTCTTAGATCTGAAAGGTAATAATGATATCCTAAGCCTAACATGTCCAGATCTCATAGAAAAGGTGCACACAGATTTTATTGAGGCGGGAGCGAATTTAATAGAAACAAATACTTTTAATGCAAATTCCATAAGCCAAGCTGATTATGGAACACAGAAATTAGTTTATGATATGAATGTTCGTTCAGTTGGAATTGCAAAAAAAGCTATAGAAAATTATAGTGATCGCAATCTCTTTGTCTGTGGTGCAATTGGCCCTACAAATAAAACAGCATCTTTATCTCCTGATGTAAATGATCCAGGATTTCGAAATGTTAATTTTGATGAGTTAGTGATTGCTTATAGTGAACAAATCTCAGGACTTTTGGATGGCGGTGTAGATATTTTGTTAGTGGAGACAGTTTTTGACACTCTTAATTGTAAGGCAGCTTTATTTGCTATACGGTCAATCTTCGATGATCGTAAAATCAAAATTCCTGTTATGGTATCTGGTACAATTACTGATGCTAGTGGACGAACTCTTTCTGGGCAAACCGTTGAAGCATTTTGGCATTCTATTCGCCATGGAGAACTAACGGCTGTTGGTCTAAATTGTGCCTTAGGTGCTGAAGAAATCCGACCTTGGTTGAATGACTTGTCAAGTATAGCTGATATAAATGTTTTTGTTTATCCTAATGCGGGGCTTCCCAATGAATTTGGAGAGTATGATCAATCGCCAGAATCTATGGCATTAGTAATTAAAGAATTTGCTCAAAGTGGTTTAGTTAATATGGTCGGTGGTTGTTGTGGAACTACTCCTCAACATATAAAGGCGATAGCTCAAGTTGTGGAAAAATTGAAGCCACGAATTATATCTAGCACAAATTTTTTAACAAAATTAAGTGGTCTTGAAGCATTGACTATACGTCCTGAAAGCAATTTTATTAATGTAGGTGAACGGACTAATGTTACAGGTTCTGCCCGTTTCCGTCGATTAATCAAGGAAGAAAATTTTGAAGAAGCTTTATCTGTAGCTCAAGAGCAAATAGATAATGGAGCCCAGATCATTGATATCAATATGGATGAAGGACTTTTGGATTCAGAAAAATCTATGGAACTATTTCTCCGTCTCATTGCATCTGAACCAGAAATTGCAACGGTTCCTATAATGTTAGATTCATCTAAGTGGTCTGTTTTAGAAATAGGTCTCAAGAATATCCAAGGAAAAGGGATTGTAAATTCTATTTCTTTGAAAGAGGGAGAGGATGAATTTAAACGACTAGCTTTACTTATAAAAAAATATGGTGCTGCTGTCGTAGTAATGGCTTTTGATGAACAAGGGCAGGCTGATACTTATGATAAAAAAGTAAACGTATGTACAAGAGCATATAATATATTAAAAGAAGTTAGATTTCCGTTAGAAGATATAATTTTAGACCCCAATATTTTTGCTGTAGCAACAGGGATAAAAGAACATAATGAATATGCCCTAGCTTATATTAATGCAACAAGAACGTTGAAAGAGACTCTGCCCCATATTCACATCAGTGGTGGTCTTAGCAACTTATCTTTTTCGTTTCGAGGAAATAATGGCGTAAGAGAGGCTATGCATTCAGTTTTTCTCTACCATGCAATTCAGGTTGGAATGGATATGGGTATCGTAAATGCTGGTCAGTTAGCTGTATATGATGAAATTAATAAAAAATTAAAAGTTTGTGTTGAAGATGTTCTTTTTAACCACTCTGAAGATGCTACTGAGCGATTAGTAAATATTGCTGAAAAGCATTTAGGTACAAAAAATCCAGCTAAAAAAGATTTATCGTGGCGCCAAAGTGTAGTGGAGAAGCGCCTGATCCATGCACTGGTAGAAGGATCAAGTGATTTTGTGATAGAAGATACAGAAGAAGCAAGGAGAAAATTTGACAAACCCATAGAAGTTATCGAAGGACCGCTAATGGATGGGATGAATATTGTAGGTGATTTATTTGGGTCTGGTAAAATGTTCTTGCCCCAAGTAGTGAAATCGGCTAGAGTTATGAAGAAGGCTGTTGCACATTTGATTCCATTTATTCAAGAAGAAAAAAGAAATCAAGGAATTATCGGGAAATCAAATGGAAAGATTGTTATGGCGACTGTTAAAGGAGATGTTCATGACATTGGTAAAAATATTGTTGGTGTTGTATTAGGATGTAATGGATATGAAGTCATTGATTTAGGTGTGATGGTTTCATCGGATAAAATACTCTCAGTGGCGAAAGATGAAGTCGCTGATATAATTGGATTATCAGGTCTAATTACACCAAGTTTAGATGAAATGATTAATGTTGCTAAAGAAATGGAAAGACTGCAATTTGACATCCCTCTTTTAATTGGTGGTGCAACTACATCTTCAACACACACAGCTGTAAAAATTGAAGAACAATATTCTGGTCCTACTGTACATGTTTTAGATGCATCTCGTTGTGTTGGTGTAGTTAGTAAACTGATGAATCCAGAAAAAAGAAATTCATTTATTGATGATTGTAGGAATAACTATTTAAACATTCGTGAAAAACGTCAGAATAAAAAGGAATTAAAAAAACTTACCATTGAAGAAGCTAGAAAAAGAAAATTGACCATCAATTGGAATAACTATTTACCTCCAAAACCAAAAAAAGAAACATTGGTCGTATTTGATGATTACTCTCTTGAGGAATTAACATCATATATTGATTGGTCACCATTTTTTCATGCATGGGAATTCAAAGGAAAATATCCAATGATTCTCCAAAATGAGAAGTATGGTAGTGAGGCAACTAAACTATTTCAAGATTGTCAAGTTCTATTAGAAAGAATGATTTCAGAGAAATTAATTATTGCTAAAGGAGTATTTAGTATATATCCAGCTTATGCCAAAGACGAAACTGTTTTTTTGAGGGATATTAATTTTCACTTTCCAAGACAATTAGTAGATAAAGGTCCTGATGGAATAAATTATAGTTTAGCAGATTTCATTGCACCAGAAAAAGATTGGCTCGGACTTTTTGCTGTAACAGCAGGACATGGTGTAAAAGAATTGTCTAAATTATTTGAGTCTCAGAATGATGATTATAATGCAATTATGACAAAAGTAATTGCTGATCGATTAGCGGAAGCGTTTGCTGAGCGAATGCACCAAAGGGTTAGAAAAGAATTTTGGGGGTATGACGAAAAAGAAAGTCTTCTAATTGAAGATATAATAAGAGAAAAATACAAAGGCATTAGACCAGCACCTGGATATCCTGCTTGTCCTGATCATAGAGAAAAGGATAAAATTTGGAGGCTCCTAGAAGTTGAAAAGAATACGGGTATTTCACTGACAGAAACTAGAGCTATGCTACCTGCTTCTTCAGTATCAGGATGGTATTTTTCTCATCCTGATTCCCAATATTTTTCAGTTGGTTCCAATAATATCTAATGAAAAACTGTCTTCTTTTTTTCTGTATTTGTCTAATTTTAACGTATGCAGTATGAGCTTGATGTTGCGATAAATGCGGCTTTAAAAGCCGGCGAGATTCTCCTCGATTATTATTATAGGAATTATGATGTAAAAGATAAAGGTACATCTCCGATGTATTCAGGTCTAAATCCAGTTACAGATGCAGATCGTGCCTCTGATAATTATTTAAGGGAAATATTAACCTCTGAATTCCCACAGTATGGTTGGTTTTCTGAAGAAACTAAAGACTCTCCAGATCGTCTTTATAAGGATAGAGTGTGGATTGTTGATCCTTTAGATGGTACAAAGGAATATATTGATAAAATTCCGATGTGGGTTGTAAGCATTGCTTTAGTTGAGAATAAAGAACCAATATTAGGTGTACTTTATAATCCAGAAAAAGAAGAAATATTTACAGCTGTAACAGGTAAAGGAGCTTTTTATAATGGTAAATCTGTTACTTGCTCTAAATTGACAGAGCTTTCCAAAATGATTATTCTCAATAGTAGGACAGAGACCAGAGATGGTTTATGGCTTCCCTTTAAAGAAGTATTTAAAGAATTGAAGGGAGTAGGTAGTGTTGCCTACAAGCTTGGATTGACGGCAGCAGCTAAAGCTGATATATTTGCGACTTTACGTCCTAAAAATGAATGGGACGTTTGTGCTGGACACTGCATTATCAATGAAGCAGGAGGAATGATGATTGATTTGAAAGGGAATGAAGTAACTTATAATAATAAGAATCCTCTATTCAGTCCTGGGTTAGTGGCGGGAAATCCTATGGTTGTAAAGAAGGTATTACGTTTATTGACTTTATAGATACAAAAACTTATGGTGGTAAAAAAATGAATGATTTGCCTAAAGATGCTATACCATGCTTGGACAAAGGTTTTTTACGTTTAGTTGATTCAATGGGAGGAGATGGAGCTATTGTACAGGCCGCACGAGTTAGTTATGGAAAAGGAACTAAGAAGATTAGTCAAGATAGAGGACTTATACGGTATTTAATGCGCCACCGTCACACTACTCCTTTTGAAATGGTAGAGTTTAAATTTCACGCTAAAATGCCTATCTTTGTAGCAAGACAGTGGGTTAGACATAGGACAGCTAATATTAACGAATATTCACTCCGATACTCAGAAGCTAGAGATGAATTTTATATCCCTAATCCAGAACAAATTCAATTTCAAAGTGTTTTGAATAAACAAGGTAGAAGTGAAGAAGTACCTAAAGATTTAAAGGAAAAGGTCCAAAAATATTTTAAAGAAATTTCTGAACGAAGTTTCCAGTTATATAAAGAGATGAATGATGAAGGCGTTGCTAGAGAGCTTGCACGCGCTATTTTGCCAGTCAATCTTTATACCGAGTGGTATTGGAAGAATGATCTGCATAATCTTCTTCATTTTATTGGACTTAGATCAGATTCTCATGCCCAATATGAAATTCGAGTTTTTTCAGATGCTATGGGAAAATTCGTAAAGGGTATAGCACCTTTTGCATGGGAAGCATATCAGGACTATGTTGTCAAAGGTTTACGATTTTCTAATTCAGAACAAAACCTTTTGAAACAAAAACTTCCTAATAGAGTCATTGATGACTTAATTGAAGATATTACATATTCTATTACAGCAACTATCTATGACAATAAAAATGATGTAGATCTTTATCCTTTATATCAAAAAAATGGTGGAAAAGATGAAAAGAGTGATTTTAATCTCAAGTGGGAATCAGGGGAAATTCAAAAAGGAAATATTCGGGAATTAAGTGAGCTAAGGGAAAAACTTTTGATGATGAAAGGTTAAATAAGTACTTTACGTAATTAAGCTGAAGAAAATTTAAGAGAAATCTCATCAGCTGATACTACAATATTACCATCTTCTGTTTTAATTAATGCTGATCCATTTTGATTAATTCCCCAAAAATTACCAGACATATTTGCTCCCTTTAATTTGAATCTCACAGGTTCTTCTAAGTGATCACATAGTGTTAACCATGTCTTTTTCACTAGATCTATTTCTCCATTTTTTATCATATTGATGAAAGGTTCCAAAGAATTCAAAATCCATGCAATAAGCAGTTCGCGTTGGATAGGTGATCCTTTTTCAGTAAAAATAGTCGTTGCATTCGATTGAAGTTCTTTTGGGAGCTCTATTTTTTGTTCATTAACATTGATTCCCACACCAATTATTCCCCATATGATCATATCATGTCTAACTCGTGTTTGTAATAGAATTCCACCACATTTTTTTCTTGCTAATAAAATATCGTTAGGCCATTTTAAAGTAGGAGACAACCCAAATCTTTTTATTGCTTCTGAGACTGCAATGCCTGTTGCAAGAGCTAGAAAGCCACTCTTTTTCACAGATATATTTGGCTTAATGAGAACGGAAAAAGTTATAGATTTTCCAGGAGAAGCATACCATGATCGACCTTTTGTTCCTTTTCCCTGAAATTGTTGATCAGTGATAATTAAAGTCCCATCAGATGTATTATTAGTGTCGATAAGTTCAAAACCTTCTAGGTTAGTAGATGGAAGTCTTTGATAATATTGAATATCGTGTCCTAAATAGGAAGTCTTTAAGTTTGCTTTAATTAATTGAGTGAAAATCATAGATATTACTATAAACAAAAGCCATTGGTTAACCAATGGCTTTTAAGGAATACTTAGAGATAATTGGATCAATTAAGTTTTTGGATCAATATTATCTCTTACTTGAAGTTTCATACCAGGATCTAAGAAATTCCCATTTCCATTCAGTTTTTCACTATTGTCTAAATATAAGATGATCCATGCAACTGGGTCACCATAGAGTTTTTCTGCAATCTTCCAAAGCGTTTCACCAGAGCTTACTTCATACGGAGAAAAACCTGGTTGATATTCTTCAACCTTGTTTTCCCTTTTCAAAGTTAGATAATGGTAGGGGTAGATAAGATTAGGATTGTCACCAATTTCTTCTTTATTCCAAGAATAAATTTCTTGCCATTTACGGAAATTTCCATATTCAGCACTTGCTATACTAATGAGGAAATCACCAGGTACGATCATATATGTATCCCACTCCGTTAGATTGATATTACTATCAATATTTGGACTCTCTGATATATTCTCAATAGGCAAAGTGATATCTATGGAAGGCCCACTTTGATCGGAATCAATATTATTGTCTGATTGATTTAGGCCCATTCTGTCTAGATCATTAGCCGAGTCAAGATCACGGGTGTCCTCAGGCGATACAGATGGTGCGGTTTGTTTTCCGCACGAGGCTAAAAGCATCATTAAGGCGAGAGAACCAATTAATAATTTGGTGTTATGCATATCTTTTTCTCCATATTTATTGTAAAGCTCTTATGAGTTTTACGCTAAGTCCAACAATCAGTTCCCGCGAACACCAACTGCTTAAAACAAGGAATATTTCCTTATGGACGTATATCAACATATGTTTAAAGAGAGGTAATAGTCAATGTCTTTTTTATACAATTGAAAAAAATATCTCAAACTTATTTAAGATAACACTAATATTTTAACCGAAGAATTATGATGCATTCCACATGTTTTTTTGTTAAGAGTTACTTTTTTATAATTGGTTTAATCATTTTATACCACGTTCTTTTTTTATTATTTTATACGCATTATTTACAGCTTTAAATTTTTCTTCAGCCAGCTTACCAAAATCATCACCTAAATGGGAAACTTTATCAGGGTGAAATTTTGCGGCCATTCTTCGGTAGGCTCTTTTTACATCCTGATCCTTTGCGCTAGCATCTATTTCTAGAATGATATATGCATTTATAGATTCTTGGAGAAACATAGCCCGCATTGATTGACGATCTGAGTCTGAAATCCCTATATAATCACAAATTTTTCTAATTAAAATATCTTCATGAGAATGTAAAGTTCCATCGGCATAGGCAAGCCCAAATAGTCCATGGATTAATTCCAGTCTTGATGAATGGTCCATCTCTTTTTTTATTTGACGACATATTGGGTTTAAAGGATAATCCTGTTTTAGGATATCTTTAAAAACAATCATCAATTCCTTAGAGTTTTCTATTCCAAAATGTTTGGTTAGAAATTCCTTGATGAAATCGAGTTCAGATTTAAGCAATTTATTATCAGCTTTCATTACTTGGCCAAATAAGACAAGCAATGAAATAGCAAAGTCTCCTGGACGTGTTTTAGGATATTGCTCGTAATCATCGTAATTAGAATAATGGTAAGGTCCACTTGAGTTCTTTAAACTCGCTAAGGAAAATCCAACCAGAGCACCAATTGGTCCAGCCAACACCCATCCAAGTCCACTCCATAAGATTTTTTTACCTACAGGCATTATATGTAAAACAAGTCAATCATTTAATTATTATAATTATAATATTATAGTTCATAATGATAATAACAAAAAAGTTTGTTTTTTCCCTAAATTCCCTATATTGCACCAATGAGAAAGGGTCTAAAGGAATTAAAAACTGGCATTATTGTTAAATGGTTTAAATTAGGTCATAAATTATCAAATCCTAATTTTACGGGTTCAATAAGTAAAAATGGATCTGGAATTCGTTCAGCCCTTATAATTTTTCCTGAAGGACGAGATAATTCAAGAATAGCTCGTTATTTTTTGAAATCAATTTATGCTAATGGACAAGCAGAAATCGATTTCCTGATGAAAAAATCTCTATACCATACTTTTCAGGGATCTCTACCTGAACGGGTAAAAATCTATGATGAGCAAGATTTCAATTGGTTTAATCTTCCTAAATTAGGGTTTGCCGAACGTATTTTTGATCGAGAATATGATGCAGTAGTTGACATGCATCCTTTTTTTAATCTTGCATCAGCATATCTTACATCTCTATCTGGTGCTCCTATAAGAGTGGGTTTTGCTAGTAGATTTTCTGAGAACTTTTTTAATGTTCAGATTGATAGTTCTAAAAGCGAATTTCTTGAAAGAAGTTACCTTGCGGTTCAAAAACTATTAAATATATGAATATTACTGTTTTTGAAAATAGAGAATTGGCAACAAGGCTTTCACCTATTGCTTTGACTCGTCCCGTTTTTGAACTAAGGTGTGGAGCTTTTTCATTTATAGAACGAATTTATAGGTTGCGACCAAATGCATCTATATCTTTATTTGTTCGTAAAGAGTTAATTGAGATCACCAAACACAGATTTCCAAATTATTCTGTAAATCCAGACTTTCCTGTTGAAGGTCTTTGGTTAAATGGTGGAGTATTTTGGAATGAAGAAGCTCTTCAGAATTTAGAAAAACAATTTGGAACTTATCTATCTAATGATGGAAACTTTATTGGGGGTAATTTGTCATCTGAAGATGTTACTGAATACATAGATAAGGGAGGTCCAGTTGAAAATACACCTAACTTTAAAGGAAGAGATTATAATATAGATTCTATAAATTTTCTTTGGGATTGTATAAATATAAATGGAAAAGCTTTAGAACGAGATTCTAAATTTTTTGATATGGGTAAAATTCAAGGAGAGATTGATGAAGATGTTCATTTATTAAAATCAAACAATATTTATGTTGATATTGGAGCAAAAATCCGAAATAGTGTTATTATTGATGGTGAATCTGGGCCAGTAATAATTGAAAACAATACAATCATTAATCCAGGTGCTTATATTGAAGGACCTATCCATATTGGTGAGGGTTCAATTATAAATACGGGAGCAAAAATTTTTGGTAATACTAGTATTGGTAAAGGTTGTAAAGTCGGTGGAGAAATAACGGGATCTATTCTTCAAGGTTGGACAAATAAACAACATGATGGATTCCTAGGGCATTCATTCTTGGGTGAATGGATAAATATTGGAGCTGGTACTAATAATAGTGATCTAAAGAATAACTATTCTTCAGTGCATGTTTCAATAGATGGTCAATGGATAGATACAAAAAGTTTATTTGTTGGACTTTTTATGGGTGATCACTCAAAAAGCGGAATTGGAACAAGGTTTAATACAGGCTCTGTAGTTGGAGTGGCTTGTAATATTGCATTAAGTGGTTTTGTTCCAAAAAGCATTCCATCTTTTTCTTGGCTAGTTAATGATAAACATTCTAAACACAAATATGAAAAATTTGTTGAAACAGCAACTGTTGTCAAAAATAGACGAGGAGAATCTTTCTCTGATTATGAAGAGAAACTTTTTCGTCTAATTGCAGAGAATAATACTTTATGAATTATAATAAAATACTGTTGTTGACGGCACAGACACCAATTATATTATCCCTCCTCATAGAGGATAAATAGAAGGAAAATTATGAGTTCAGAAGGTTTGATTTGTCCAGAATGTAGCATTTCGTTAAATGAAGAGGATATTATAGAATCCTTAGTATGTAAGGAATGCAAAACAGATTTACAGAATGCAAAATATCTTGATTTCATTGAATATCTTGTTTCTAATGGTATTGTTAAGGATATTGATTTTTTTGATATGAAAATATATAAAGATGAGATTGAGCGTCTTGATCCAACGGATCAAGAAGAAATTGACCCCCAAGATTTTGAAAAAAAGAAAGACTCATTTTCTCTATTTGAAGAAGAAGTTGAAACAGTGGAAAAAGACAGTACCGAAGAAATGGATGTTTGGGAAGGTCTAGAGGAGGATTGGGAGGAATTTAATCTTCGCAATAAGGAAGAAGCTAAAAACCCACTATTAAAGAATAAGAAAAAATCCCGTAGAGGTAGAAAGAAAAAATCGTGAATAAAAAACAAGAGCAACAAATAAATATTGAACTAGATGAAAAAGTAGGTAGTGGTGATTATGCTAACTTTGTTGTAATTACACATTCTCCAGCAGAGTTTGTTATGGATTTTACTCGGCTTTTACCAGGTATGCCGAAGGCAAAAGTTAGTTCTAGGATAATTATGGCACCTTCTCATGTAAAAAGTTTTCAAAAAGCTTTAACCGAAAATATTGTTAGGTATGAAGAACAATATGGTGAAATTTCTATTCCTCAAAATGATTCATTCGATCAATATGGTGTAAAAATACCTGAAGATGGTTTGCCAAATTAAATAAGATAAAATCACCCAGAGATTTTTTGAATATTTGGAAAGATAAGAAATATTTAGTGATGATGCTCAAACTTATGTGAATGATTAATTGCAATTTTTTCTGTTTCACACTCAAGAGTCATATCTCTAACATCAAATTCTTCTTGGATAATTACACGAATATTTTCTTTTATAACTTCTGTTTCTTGAAGAGACTCTACATTAACGACTACATGAGCAGTTCCAACTGTTAAATGTGAACAAACCTGCCATAATCGAATATCAAGAAAATCTTTTACACCATCTATTTTAATAATTCTTTGGCGGACATTTTCGATGTCTTGAGGTGATTTTTGCAAAAGAATTTCAGCACTGGAATATAAAACACGGCTAGCTCCTACAATTAGAATTAATGCCACAAAAGCAGCAATAATAGGGTCAATTATAGGCTGTTCAAAAATTTGAATTGCGATCATACCACAAACTACTGATATAGAAGCAAGTATATCACCCAGAATATGAAGATAGGCACTTTTAATATTTACATCATGGTGACGATCATTAGAAAAATGAAAAAATCGGATAACAATAATATTTATGAAAAGTCCAATAACTGCAATAGAGAGAGCACCTTTAGTATCAATTATATTTGGATTATGGAATCGTTTCCAAGCCTCTAGAAAAATAAAAGCTGCAATAATACTTAATATTACACCATTGAATAGAGCACTAATAACCTCTAACCTATGATATCCAAAAGCCATTTGTTGGGTAGGTTTTCGTCGTTGGGCAACTGAAAGTGCCAGAGATGCAATTAATATTGAGCCAAGATCAGCAATGACATGAAAAGCATCTGAAATAAGACTTAAGCTTCCAAAGACTATGCCACCAAGGAGTTCGGCAAAAAAAGTAATAATTAGTAATATGGCTACTATTGTTAATACTTTTTGTGAATTCAAGTGATTATTAATCATGACAATGCACTAATTAAAACGATCTAAGGCTATTCATTTATATATTTATTTTATTATCATCATTTTTTTATTAGCATAAAAATGATCAGTAATTAATTGATAAAAATAGATGCCTGTACCTAAAATCCTATTCTGACTATCTTTACCATCAAAAAATACATGATGTTTCCCTTTTATCATCATCCCAGATTGAAGGGTTTTAATTTTCTGGCCTTTTAGGTTGTAAACGGTTAATTCTGTAAAAGTATCTTTTGCTAAATCAAAACTAATGATTGTTCCCGGGTTAAATGGATTAGGATAATTATTATATAATTCAAATTTATTCGGAATTGCAGTCTCATCTGTAATAATTACAAGTGGTTCAATGGGACCAATGGGCGAGTCCCAATCATCAATATTTGTGAATTGAGCGAAAACATTTCGTTGTTGGACAACTGGAATGCAAATTCCACCTTGATCAGATTCATCAATTTTCATTAGAAGTCGTCCACCCGAATCTGGCATAGTGGGGTCAAAATCATGTGCTCCATCATTGATATTTAAACCAAATTTTTCAAGTGAACCTATGATTTTTCCTGTTGCTAATTCTCTAAATTCTATTAACGCTTTTTCTTCGGCTTTTACACGTTCCATTCCATGTGCCATGATGGTATCTACATTGGCGTTGAAATCGGAATATAATATTTCAGCTAAAGCCTGTCCAATTGATTGAGCCGTTGCGTTATCCAACCCAAAATTTTCCGCTACATTTTTTGCTCCTTCCAGCATGGCATTCTTTTTTTCATTCGGATTGGTTGAAAGAGCATCATCAAGCCCTCTGTTAAAAGCGGAAGAAGCTCTAAAAAAGTTTGCAGTTAGATAATATCCTGTGAATTGGAAAGGTTCATCACCGGAGAAAGGTTTGTCATCTTTACCCCAGGCGTCAAAAATGTAACCTATACCATCCCAAGTACCCCCCATTGATTTATGTATTAATATTTGTTGAGATGGAGTAGAATCAAGTTTATCATGATCAAAGCCTTTTCCATTAATCATTGGATATTTTCCTACATTAATATTAGCACCTTTTTCAACTCCCCAAGCTGCCATACCTTCAATGGTTACATTATCAGCAGTAACAGATATACCTAATTGTCTATTTAATTCTCCGTTTTCATCAATGCCTTTATTAGACCCACCTGTTTCATAGTTTCCATCAATAGCATGCCATCGGATATCTAAATTTTTATATCTAGATGTTCCATCAAAGTTTTCTGTTTTATTTCGTCCTATGATCATTCCCCAAGATGAATCAGGATCACCAGGCAAAGGAGGAAGTGTTCCCTTCTTAGGATAGTGAACTCGGGGATTAATTGGTTTAAACCAATCTAAGTGAGCTGCTTCTTTAAGACCAAATCCCCAGACTATATTTCCATTTGGAAATTCTACGGGCTTACTAAATCCAATTTCCAAGTTTTCCGAAAAAGATTTTACCATTAATTGATTAAGACAATTTTCAGTTTCGTTAAAAAGGTATGAGCTGGAGACTTGTTCTGGTTGTCCAGGTATAATGCCTTTACCATTTTCCATGTTAAGTGCAAAGGTAAAATCAATCCCGACTTTATTGATTAGTAAGTATGGATCTGTTGCCTCTCTATAGGATTCCACAATTACAGATTCACCAACTTTTCCACCTATGATTGCTAGTTTAAGATCAACTTTTCCATCTAAATTTTCATCTACTTCTACATAATCCCCGTTTTTTAAAAGAACCCATTTGGCATAAACTCCATTAATATCCAAATCATCAGCATGATTTGCTTGACGAATAATATTCTCAAACTTTACCCGTAATGAATGTAATTGATAGGTGCCTGTTATGGTTTGAGGCTTGACAATTCCAACTATTGTCAGTAAAAGAACAGAAACTGAAAAAAATTGTGTAATCATAATTTGCAATTATTTTTCTGTAATATTCTCTATAACTAAATCAGCAAGATCTTTAACCCGAACCTCTTCTTTACCTTCTGGAGTTAAAGGACCTAAACCTTGGTTGAACATTCCGTAACAAAAATTACAACTTGTGACAACTGTTTCAGCCCTAGATTCTATAATTTGTTCTGTAAAAGAAAAATACATCATCATAAAACTACACTATTTGATACAAAGTTAGAGTTTTTTTGTATACGGATGCTCGCAAGACATTAAAAATAGAATTTATTCTCTTAAGGCTTTTATTAGTTTTGGAATAATTTCCAGAATATCACCTACAATACCATAGTCTGCAAACTCAAAAAGAGGTGCTTCAGCATCTTTGTTTATTAAAATAATATTTTTAGAGCCTTTAATTCCTACAACATGTTGGATCGCCCCTGAAATTCCAAGTGCAAAATAAAGTTTTGGCGCTACAGTTTTACCAGAACTTCCAATTAGATGGTAGGGTTCAAGCCAGCCAGCATCAATAACTGGTCTTGATGAGGCCATCTTCGCTCCCATAATCTTTGCTAGATCTTTTGCAATTTGGACATTGTTTTCCGAACCTATTCCCCTACCTATGGAAACTATAATATCTGCATTTGATAAATCAATATCACCCGTTACTTCTTGGAATGGTGGCTCTGAAATGGAGCGAATAGTATCAGCATCCATTGATAAAGAAATTTTCCTTATTGCAGAATGTCTGCCTTCAATGATATCTTCTTTCTTAAATGCTGAGGATTGGAATGAAATGATTACCGGTTTATCACAGTTTGGAATAATATCAGCAGAAAGTTTACCTGAGAAAATCTGTTTTCTTAAAATTAATGAATGGTTTTTTTCAATACGATATGAAATATTATCTGCTAAAAAAGGAAAATTTAGTTTAGCACTAACTCGGGGCAAGAAATCGCGAGCCATATATGTATGTCCTGCAAGAATAAATTTTGGAGTCTCTTGTTTAACTACTTCTCTGATGGCATCAGAGAAACCGTCACTACTATAATTAATTAATAAAGGATGTTCTGCAAATAAAATCTCATTAAGTTGTATACCTTTTAATAATTCAACAATTCTAGCGGTTTTATATCCTAAAATAAGAGCAGAGACAGGAAGGTCGAAATCTTTTCCTAATGCTTGTCCAGCAGCTAGAACTTCATAACTTATTTGATGCGGGCCTTTTTTAGTTTGTTCAATAATAACTAATATGCTCATCAAATAATTTGTCTCATTGGATAATAAAATGAATAAAATGAAAAGTTATATTATTGGAATGCATAAATAATTAAAATAGCTTTAATTCTTTTTTTAAGATATCTAAAATACGTTGAATTTGTTGATCTACACTACCATCTATCATTTCTGTCTTTTTTGATTTTTTAGGATTAAAAATTTTTAAAATAGACTGGTTTGGATTCAGTTTATTATTGACTGTGACAGATTTAATTTCTTTTTTCTTCGCACTCATGAGTCCTTTTAAAGAAGGATAGCGTAAATTATTAATACCAGACTGAATGGTTATTGAAGAGGGTAGAGTAAGTGTTACCCATTGATACCATCCTGATTCAAGCTCACGTTTTACTCTTACTGTTGTATCAGTCACCTCAGTCTCCATTACTAAAGTAGCCGTTGTCATTCCAAGAAGTTCACCAATCAGCACTCCCACTTGACCAAAACCATTATCATCTGATTGGAGACCAGATAGGATAAGATCGAAATTTTCTTCTTTAATTGTTTCAGCAATTATTTTGGCTATTTGTAATGGATCTGAATTGTACGGGTAGGGTTCATCAATATGAATCCCTCTATCAACTCCTTTAGACAATGCTTCGCGAATAGTACGTTTAGCACGTTCCGGTCCTAAGCTTACCGCGACAACTTCACCATCATCAAGTTTTGCAATGATTTGCAGAGCTTCCTCAATGGCATAGTTATCACTTTCATTTGTAAAAAAAGTGAGATTATCTTCTTTAACCCAATTTTGATCATCAGAAATTTGAAGTTGAGACTCAGTCCCTGGAACCTGTTTTACTAATACAGCAATTTTCATAATTAATAATGTATAAAGCCCTACAATGGTTGGTGTAATTTAGTAAACTTTTTAGTTTTTGTATATTTCAGTATAGTAGAGTATATGTTTAAATTCTAGGATTATATAATGAATCAACTCAACCATCCATCTCTTATTCTAATGATTATTTTGATGATTTATCAGTTTTCTCTAAAAGCTCAGGATAAACCTACTATGGAAACTCTATTGAATAAATCTACTAAGGCAGTTAGAACAAGTTCTCAACCAAATATTGATGGTAGAATGGATGATAAAGTGTGGGAAAATGCTATTCCTATTTCTGATTTTATTCAATATGAACCAGATAATCTTTCTCCAATAACTGAAAATACAGCAGTTCGAATATTGTTTGATGATGAAGCATTATATATAGGTTTTAAATGTTTTGATTCAAATCCTTCAGAAATAATGAGCCGGCTAGCTCGTCGTGATCAATGGAAGGAAGCAGCTTCAAATAATGCGGATTGGGTTTCCATCGCATTAGATCCACAGAATGACAAAAAAACGGGATATATTTTTATTGTAAATGCCGCTGGAATAAAAATAGATGTTTTTGTTCCCGATGATGAAAATTATGATCCAGCTTGGAATGCTGTTTGGGATGCTAAAGTGAATCTTGGTTCTGATGGATGGACGGCAGAAATGAAAATTCCTTTTTCAATCTTTCAATTTAATTCTAACAGTATCCAAACTTGGGGGATGGAACTTCGAAGAGGAATCTATAGAAAACAGGAAGTACAGAAATGGCCTGGACAGGCTAGAGGTGTAAAAGGAATTGTTTCATTATTTGGAACGCTAAATGGAATTATTAACATTCCTAATCCAAAACAACTAGAGTTGCTTCCTTATGTTCTGGGTGGCCAAAGCATAGGTAATGATAGGAATACAACGAAGGGGGTAGGAGTAGATATGGAATATGGTATCTCTTCTAATACTTCTTTATCAATCACAATTAATCCTGATTTTGGGCAAGTTGAAGCAGACCCTTCAGTATTAAATCTTACAGCATATGAGACTTTTTACCCTGAAAAAAGACCTTTCTTTGTAGAAGGAGGTTCATTTTTTACACCTCAATGGAGTGAAACAGGAGATGGTTGGCAAAGAGGCTCCTTTACCTATAAGCCAATAAGAGTTTTTCATTCACGAAGGATAGGTAAATACCCAAATTATTTTACGCCTAATGATGGAAATATTATAAGTTTATCTGAAAATACTACGATACTAGGTGCAGCAAAAGTATTAGGAAAGACTCCTTCGGGTATCAATTATGGTTTTATTGAAAGTATTACAGACAATGAAATTGGAATTGTGGAAAAGGAAGATGGCTCGAGGAGTGAATTTCTATTAGAGCCACGTACCAATTATTTTATTGGTCGAATAGAAGCTCCATTTATTAATAATGCTTCAATACTAGGAATAACATTTACAGATGTAAGAAGAGCAAAGGGAGAAAATGCTTCTGTAGGGGTATTTGACTGGAGAGTTCGATTCTTACAAAATAGATTTAGTTTTAATGGTCAAGCAGCATTTTCTAATCTAATGGGTAGTCAAGGTGGGGCTGGCAGGTTCCATGTGAAATATGATAATTTTAAATGGTGGACAATGGATCTATTATCAACTTTTTATGATAATGGTTTTAAGAATAATGATCTGGGCTTTCTTAGGCGTTCTGGAGTCTGGAGCGTTAGAGTAGGAGGATCAATAAGGAAACAAGATCCATGGGGTCCTTTCAGAAAAAATAGGTTAATGACAAGATATTTCCATTATTCCAGAACAGATCACATTGCTCTTGCTCGGACATTAATGCTTGATTCTCAAAATACCTTAAAAAGTTTTTGGATGTTTGGTTTTGGTGGTAGAATTGATTTAACAGCCATAGATGATGATGATCTTTTCAAAAATACAAATGCTTGGATGGTTGCTAGGCCTCCAAGTTGGGGTATGTGGTTTTATTTCTCTAGTGATCCCAGAAAACCCGTTGTTGTAAACCCAGCGTTCGCAGTTGGACATACAAAAACTGGAGGTTTATCTCTTTGGTCCAGTATTAGGATGACTCTTAATCCTAAAGATAATTTTAGTATTTCAATAAAGAATGGTTTCCAGCGTGAGACAGATATGGAAGATTATGTTGCTGTCTTACCTAGGTCAGATCTTCCATATTCCATCCTTGAGACAGACTATTCACGTCTTTATAGTAGCTTAAATAAAAATGTTAGAGATCTTACTGTCAGGATTAATTGGACAATATCTCCCGACTTGTCATTACAGCTATTTACTCAGCCATTTTATGCTTCTAATGATTATTATGATTATAAAGAACTTAAAAATGAAGGAACTTTAGATTTTGTTCCTATAGATAACATCCCTTTTGAATCAGATTTTAGAATTAACAACACGGTGGGTACTGTTGTTGTAAGGTGGGAGTATTCTCTAGGTAGTACTGTCTATTTAGTTTACAATATTAATGATTCAAATTACTATTCATCTGATGAAAAAAAATGGACAGGAAGTGGAACAAATACTGTTTTCTTGAAGCTGAATTATTGGTTTCAACCTTAAAAACTATTCCACTTTATATATTATGTTGATTTATTTAGACTTTTTTCAATTTAGATTAGAGAAATTATTCGAACTACTATTATAAATGGAATAAGTTGATATTTAATTCAGCAGCATATTTTTTAATTCGCTTATCTCGATAAAATTCCGCATAATAGATGGCGATGATTCCAGAATTAGCAATCATTTTGAAACAGTCATAGCAGGGAGAAGCAGTTACATAGATTGTGCTTTCTTCAATTCTTACGCCATGTCTGGCAGCTTGGACAATAGCATTTGCTTCTGCATGTATGGTTCGCACGCAGTGATCATTTTCGATTTCATGACCTTTATCATCGCAGTGATCTAATCCACGAATACTTCCGTTATATCCTGTAGCAAGGATTGTTTTATCTCGGACAATAACTGCACCAACGTTTTTTCTATCGCAGGTGGAACGTGAAGCTACTTCTTTAGCGATATTCATGAAATACTGTTTCCAACTTATTCGATTGTTGCTCATGTTAAGAGGAGCGTTTTACAAAAATTTTCACTGCAGATCGTAGTTCACCGAAATATATTCGATCTACATGTTCAGCCAAATGTGCTGTTAAAATAAGAAATGCCCAAGTAGGAACTATAGCATTTGCACAACCTCGAATTAAAACTCTTTTTCCTATAAACTGGGTCCAATCAATTTGTGAAACTTTTTTTCGAAAAACTTTTTCTTTGATTACTCCTTCATCAAGAAAATCATCGAGATGAATAGTTTCCATTAAACTGAGAAAGAAGTTCCACAACCACAGGTTCGAGATGCATTAGGATTTACGAATTTGAATCCGCCAGAAAGTATATCGGCTGAGAAATCAATAGTCATACCTCTTAAGTATAATAAAGATTTTAAATCCACAACAACTTTCACTCCATGATGTTCATAAATTTTATCAAACTCTCCTAAATCTTTATCCCATTCAAGGTTATAGTTCATTCCAGAGCAACCTCCTCCAGAGACTGAAGCACGTAGATAGTCACCATCTTCATCCACACGAATTTGTAGTAAACGATCAGCAGCTGTCTTAGTAAGTGTAATTCCCTCTAATATTTCTTCTTGAATTTCAGCCATATTTATTCCCAACTCTCTGACTCTTCTTTTTCATGATGTTTTGGTTCGAATCCAAGTTTCGATTTCGCTTCATCTTTCATCATTTCTGGTGTCCATGGAGGTTCAAATGTGATTTCTACAAAAGCTTGGTTAACATCATCCAGTGCTTCAAGTTTATTTCTGATGTCATCAGCCATCATTTGTCCCATTCCACAGCCTGGTGTTGTTAGAGACATGATTATATTTATATCGGACTTATCCTCTTCAAAAGCCTCTTGAATTTTGATCTCATAGATTAGACCTAGATTATATAGATCTATAGGTATTTCTGGGTCGTAGCATTGCTTAAGAATTTGAATAACTTTTTTTTCGGTTATCATATTAAAGTGTTACATCATTAACAGTCATATTATCAAACATTGTTCTCATGCTTTCATTTAGTCTTTGGATAGGAGATCGAATATTACATGTTTCCACTAATTCACAATTAGAATCAAAATAGCAATCCATTATACCCCAAGGTCCCTCCATTATTTCAAAGAACTCTGTCATGGAAAAACTGTCTAGTTTGGCTCTAAGTTTGTAGCCACCGTTTGGTCCTTGAATGGGTTCAATAAATTTTTGTCGGGATAATTCTTGTAAAACTTTCGCCAAAAGAGGTTGAGGAATTTTATATTGATTGGCTATTTCTTTTGCACTTACAACCTTACCTTCATCAACAAAGCGTAGATGTCGTAATGCAATAAGTGCATATTCAGTTTTTCTAGTCAACTTTAACATGATTCTATAATATAGTATTGCAAATTACAGGTTTGAATTTTAGCAATCAAGAGTCTTAAGTCATAAATTTTATAGTTTTTAATAGAGATTCTGCAAGACTATCTATATCATTTATATCATTATATAGATAAAAACTAATTCTTACAGTGGCTGAAACATTCAATTTATTCATAATTGGTTGAGCACAATGATGCCCAGCTCGGACAGCAATGCCATCTTCATCTAATAATTGGGCTACATCATGAGGGTGAATTCCGTCAATGTTAAATGTTATTAATCCACCTCTATTTTTTGGACTGCCATAAATTATAATTTTATCAATTTCAGCTAGTTGTTTAAGAGCATAATTAGTTAATGTTGATTCATGGTCCTTAATTTTTTGAATCCCAATATTTGAGATATATTTCACTGCAGAACCTAAGCCAATAGCTTGCGCAATATTTGGTGTACCTGCTTCAAATTTCCATGGTATTTGATTCCAACTAGACTTTTCAAGATTAACGCTTTGAATCATTTCGCCACCACCAAGAAAGGGTTCCATTTCATTTAGAATTTCATTTCTTCCACAAAGAACCCCAACACCCGTTGGTCCTAGCATTTTATGTCCTGAGAAACCTACGAAATCACAATCGATAGAAGATATGTCAATTCCTAGATGGGGAATACTCTGGGCACCATCTAGGAATGTTATTGCGCCAACAGATTTAGCATGATCAAGTATTTTTTCAACATCATTAATAGTACCAAACACATTGGATTGATGAATAAATGATACAATTTTAGTATTTTTGTTGAAATATTTTTCTATATCCAAAAGATTTCCATCTTTGGTAAAAGGAATGAATTTCAAATTTGCACCAGTTAGTTTAGCGATAATTTGCCATGGAACAAGATTACTATGGTGTTCCATTTCAGTCAAAAGTATTTCATCGTTTGCCTTTAAATTTTTTAAACCCCAAGCATAGGCAATTAGATTAATTGATTCCGTAGTTCCTTTGGTAAATATAACAGTATGTGAATCCTTAGCACCAATAAAACGACTAATTTGTCTACGGGCTTTTTCATATGCTTCAGTAGCTTTATCCCCAATTGAATAAATAGACCGATGAACATTAGAATTATAATTATAGTAATATTCATTTACCGAATTGATTACTTGTGTAGGTGTCTGAGAAGTAGCCGCGTTGTCAAGATAAATAAATGGTTTTTCTTTCGATTGATTAGCAAAAATGGGAAAGTCATTTTTTATGATATTCACATCCAAAGGAAGTGAGTTCAATACTTTCGATGAATTTGTATCAATTATATTCATTAGTACATTCCAAGATCAAGACGGGCAGCTTCAGAAATCATATCTTGTGTCCAAGGTGGATCCCATACTAGTTCAACATTAACATCTCTAACTCCGGAAACATTCGCAACTTTTGATTTAACTTCATCTACTAACATTGGTCCCATTCCGCAACCTGGCGCGGTAAGGGTCATTTTTATATCAATAAATGATCCTCCATCTTCAGCATCATTGACTTCACATGAATAAATAAGTCCTAGATCGACCATATTTACAGGGATTTCAGGGTCATAACATGTTTTTAATACATCCCAAATATCAGATTCATTGGCAGAACCAATGACTTCGCTGTCATCATTTAATTCTGTCATCACCTCTTTTCCAATAGCGTCGGCATCCTTTCCTTCAATTCTAAATAGAGATCCTCGTGCCATTACAGTATAGCTTCCACCTAATGCTTGAGTTATTCGTACTTCATCACCCTTTTTTAATATAAATGAATTTCCAAAGGGTATAAGAGTTGCTTCGCAATCTCGATTAATAATGATGATATCTTGTTCAGAAGAAGTCATTATTCAGTTTTTGTAATTTTATTAGAACCTGATAAACAATTATAAAGAGTATGCCATGGAAGGGTAGCACATTTTACTCTAGCTGGATATTTATGGACACCAGCCATCACAGAAAGTTTTCCGAGTTCTTCATCTTCTACCTCACCTGTTGTAACTAATTTGTGGAAAGACTTAAAAATTAATTTAGCCTCAGTAATAGTAATACCTTTTATAATGGTTGTCATTATAGAAGCTGATGCTTTGGAAATTGCACAACCTGATCCATTAAACCTGATTTCATTTATAGTTAGGTCATTTATATTCATCATGAGGGATAACTTGTCTCCACATAGAGGATTGAAGCCATTGCCAGAGTGAGTATATTTTTGCAGTACACCAAAATTCTGAGGATTTTGATTATGGTCTAAGATTACCTCTTGATAAAGTTCTCGAAGATCGTTCATATTATATTTTCTCTAACCACTTTTCAAGAAGGTCTTGGCTATATTTGCGAACTTTATCATTTTTTATTTCATTTAATACTTCTCCAGCAAATCCATTTATAAGAAGAGCTTGAGCCACAAAATCATCTAATCCTCGAGATTTTAAATAGAAAAGTGCTTCTTCATTAAGCTGGCCAGTAGTGGAGCCATGAGTACAGCGCACATCATCGGCATAAATTTCAAGTTGAGGGTTTGAATTCATTAGAGCTGTATTACTAAGTAAAAGATTATTATTTGTTTGATTCGCATCTATTTTTTGAGAATTTTCTCGAACAATAGCTCGCCCATTAAAAACACCTGAGGATTTATCGGTTAAAATATACTTAAAAAGCATACGGCTTGTTACATGTTCAGATGCATGATCCATAATGATATTATGATCCATGTGTTGATGGTTATCCGCCAAACAAAGACCATTAAGAGTTATATCGGCTCCTTTGCCTGAAAGAATAGCCTTAACATCATGTCTATGAAGAATGGATCCTTTAGAAATATAACTTGCTCTAATAGAACAGTCTTGTAGTGCATTATAATAAGTTGATGAGAGATGAGAGGCTGACATTCCTTCATGTTGAATTCTAACATGCTCTACACTACTATTTTTACCACAGCGAAACATTGTTAAAGCATTATTAAAATAAGGTTCAGAATAGTTACCTTGATATTCTTCGATAATAGTTGCTTCTATATTGTCATCCAAATCTATTATTAAACGGGGATGATTCATTATAGGTTCAGACAATTCTGTTGTAAGGTAAAGGAATCTAATGATTGAATCTTTAGGGAAGTCTTTGGAAAAATGTAAATGGAGCCCATTGTTCATCATAGCTGTATTAAGAATAATAAATGGATTAGGATCACTTTCTAAGTCATTTATCAAAAGGTTTTCTTTATTATTATAATTTTCAAGAAAAGGATTAATTGTAAGCCCTTCTTGTTCTGTTGGCATTGTTGACTGATAATTGCCATTTAAAAAAACTAAGGTGGGAATAGAAAGGCCGTCAGTGACCATATTTTTATCTAAAGGTAAATCATCAGTTGATGATAAGCGAAATGAGTTTTTAACTAACTCATTAAAACTAGTAAAACGCCATGCCTCCCAATGTTTTTTAGGTAGACCAATTTTTTTAAACCGATTGAATTCCTTTTTTCTAAGTTGCTTAAGAGATTGGGACTCCTGGTTTGAATTAGATAAAGTAAAAAACTCTTTTTCGAAATATTGCATAGCTTTATAAGCTTTCTTTTTCACGAAGCCAATTGTATCCTTTGTCTTCGAGTTCTTCTGCTAAGTTTTTTTTACCTGAACGAACAATACGTCCATCCATTAGGACATGGACAAAATCTGGTGACATATATTGTAGTATCCGCTGATAATGAGTAATGACAATGACTGCACGGTCTTCACGTCTAAATTTATTCACACCATTAGCGACAATTTTAACAGCATCTATATCAAGGCCTGAATCAGTTTCATCTAGAACAGCAAGAGAAGGATCTAAGGCAAGCATTTGAAGAATTTCATTTCGCTTCTTTTCTCCTCCAGAGAAACCATCATTTACTGATCGCTTGAGATAAGATTCATCCATTTTTACTTCAGCAAGTTTTTGTTTAATAAAATCAAGAAAATCAACAGCATCCATTTCTGTTTCACCGCGATGTTTTCTTACAGCATTTACAGCAGCTTTCAAAAAGTATGCAAGATTAACCCCAGGAATTATGGCTGGATATTGATAGGACATAAAGACACCTTCTAAAGCACGTTCTACTGGATCCATTTCAATTAGATTTTTTCCCTTAAAGATAATTGTACCTTTTCCAATATCGTATAATTCTCGACCCGCAATTATATGGGCTAGAGTACTTTTTCCTGAACCATTAGGACCCATGATTGCATGAAGCTCGCCATCGTTAACTTTTAGATTAATTCCATTTAATATAGCCTTTCCCTCAATGCTAGCAGTAAGGTTTTTTATCTCAAACATGTAATTATGATCTCCTAAAATTGTTAATATAGAGTAGAAATGATTGGTTATCCAACACTACCTTCAAGACTTACTTCTAAAAGTTTTTGTGCTTCTACAGCAAACTCCATAGGAAGTTCTTTGAAAACTTCTTTACAAAAGCCATTCACAATCATAGAAACGGCATCCTCAGTAGAAATTCCTCTTTGGTTGCAATAATAAATTTGATCTTCACCAATAGCTGAAGTAGAGGCTTCATGTTCCATTTGAGCACTTGGATTTCTAACATCAATGTATGGGAAAGTATGAGCGCCACATTTATCCCCTATTAGTAAAGAGTCACATTGAGAATAGTTTCGAGCGTTTTCTGCTTTTTTCTGAATTGAAACAGCCCCACGGTAAGTGTTTTGACCCTTTCCAGCTGAAATTCCTTTTGACACAATTGTACTTGAGGTGTTTTTACCCATATGTATCATTTTTGTACCCGTATCAGCCTGTTGAAAATTGTTTGTTAGGGCAACTGAATAAAATTCTCCTATACTATTATCACCTTTAAGTATCACACTAGGATATTTCCAAGTTATTGCTGAGCCTGTTTCTACTTGTGTCCAAGAAATTTTAGCATTTTTTTCAAGGCATGAGCCACGTTTTGTTACAAAATTAAAGATACCACCTTTTCCAGTTTTCGGATCACCAGGATACCAGTTTTGAACAGTGGAATATTTAATCGTAGCGTTTCTATGAGCTACTAACTCAACCACTGCTGCATGTAATTGATTTTCATCCCGCATAGGAGCAGTACAACCTTCAAGATAACTAACATGACTATCTTCATCAGCGATAATTAAAGTCCTTTCAAATTGACCAGTATTTGCAGCATTAATTCTAAAATAAGTGGAAAGCTCCATAGGACAGCGGACACCTTTCGGTACATAAACAAAACTTCCATCGCTAAAAACAGCTGAATTTAGAGTAGCAAAAAAATTGTCAGTATAAGGGACAACTGATCCAAGATATTTGCGAACTAATTCGGGGTGATTGATTACAGCTTCTGAAAAAGAACAAAAAATTACACCGGCCTTTTCTAATTCTTTCTTAAAGGTAGTTGCAACTGAGACGGAGTCAAATACAGCATCTACAGCAACTCCAGCAAGCATTTTTTGTTCTTCCAAAGGAATGCCTAGCTTCGCATATGTTTTTAATAATTCCGGATCTACTTCATCAAGATTTTTAGGAGCATCATCTTTGGATTTAGGGGCTGCGAAATAGCTAATGGATTGGTAATCAATAGGCTCATATTTTACCATATGCCAATTTGGTTCTTCCATTTTGAGCCATTGTCGATAGGCCTTCAGTCTCCAATCAAGTAACCACTCCGGCTCATTTTTCTTGGAAGATATAAGCTTGATTACTTTTTCATTAAGACCAGGTGGAATGGTTTCCTGGTCAATCTCAGTTATAAAACCATATTTATATTCCTGAGAAAGTTGACTTTCTATTGTTTGCATCTCGTCTGTTAGAGTTTGAACAGATGATTCATTATCTTTCATCATAATAGCCTTTTAATATATATAGAAATTAATTTCGCTAATCGGCAGGAGTCAAGGAATATCAGACTGATTTTGTCTCATTTGAGACAAAACGTCTCATTTAATTATAATTAATATACATGAATCCTTTTATCATTTGAAGTTTTGATAAACTTTCCAATAATACTAGCATCGTACGGTGTTTTGCCTTTGAAGTCTTTCACAAAAGAGTCTACTTTTTCTGTTGGTATAGCAATTAACAAACCACCCGATGTTTGTGAATCAGCAATCATTAATTTTGCAATTGTATCAAACTTTTCATGAAAGTTGATTTCATTTGTAATATTATCCAGGTTTCTTTTTGTCCCACTGGGTACAATTCCATTACTTGCTAGTTCACGAACTCCATTAATAAATGGTAATTCATTAAACTTGATCTCAACTGAGACAGAGCTAGCTTTACACATTTCAAAAAGATGGCCAAGAAGACCAAATCCTGTTACATCAGTTGCGGCTTTAACACCATACTTAACCATGAGTTCACTAGCTGATGAATTTAGTGTTGTCATTAATTTATTTACCTCTTCAATTAAATTTACTGAGGCTTTATCCTTTTTAATTGCAGTGGAAATTATGCCTGAACCTAAAGGTTTAGTTAAAAGAAGTGTATTCCCAGGTTGTGCTCCTCCATTAGTAACTACTTGATCTAAAGGAATTTTTCCAGTTACAACTAATCCATATTTTGGTTCTTTGTCATCTATACTATGTCCTCCTAAAATAGGTATTCCAGCTTCTTGAGATTTAATTGCTCCACCATGCAGTATTTTTTCTAATATGTTAAAGGGTAGATCATCTTTTGGAAAACCAACGATATTTAGTGCGAATAGGGGTTTTGCACCCATTGCATATATATCAGATAGGGAATTTGCTGCTGCAATTTGGCCAAAAATGAATGGGTCATCCACAATTGGTGTGAAGAAGTCTACTGTTTGTACTAGAGCTGTTTTTTCATCAAGACGTATTACGGCGGCGTCATCAGAAGAAGAAAAATCAGCCAGTATTGCATCATCAATATTTTTTGGTAGATTTCTCAGAACCTGAGATAGGTCATTTTGACCAAGCTTACATCCTCAGCCAGCTCCATGACTAAATTGTGTTAAACGTTTTGCATGTTTTTGTGTCATACATCAAATTTAGAGAGGAAGAATGTGGCAAGGGAGAGGAAAATAGGATTACTTTTCTCTTTTATACTCAATTGCTTCAAAATTTTCATTCACCCATAACTTTACTATCTTTAGTTTAGGGAATTGTGATTGTAGAAATAAACTGGATTGGTTTAGGTCGTAGAGTTGCTGGCTTTTGTTCACAGGATTACCAGCACAATCATGGTGGGCAACAATTCCAATTCCTATAGAAGAGTGTGCTTCAATGGAGATTTTCAATTTTTTAAGAATTGCTTCAACATTAGCCTTCGGTTGTTTTTTAGACAAAATTGAAACAGGCCCGGCTTCAGTAATACAGTCTACAAATTTTACCTCAAAATAATTTTTTAGATATTTAGATACAGGTTGCTGAACTCGTCCATCAATACAATTAATTACGGCACAAAAACTCATAATTTCTGATTTCCATTAAATTTGCTTAGTTCTTGAAAGATAGTTTCTGCTTTTTTTCTTATACCTTCAAAATTCAAATCTTCCATCATTTTAGGTTCAAAAAGTGGACTCACGAATCCGATACCAGCGGCACCAGCATTAAGAACATCTAACATATTGTTTATGTTTATTCCGGCAGTAGGAAAGATCTTTAGGTGAGGTTGAGGTCCTAAAATATAACTTATATATTCTGCTACGTTAGGGGGCGAAGGAAAAAGTTTTACAAAGTCAGCGCCAGCATCATCTGCAACTTGCATTTCTGTAGGAGTTTGAGTGCCAGGGATAGCAACTACATCTAATTCTCTACACCTTTCTACTACTCTATGATTAAATATTGGAGACACAATAAATTCAGCACCTGCATCAACGGCACGATCAACAGACTCTTGATTCATTACAGTTCCAGCACCAATACATAAAGATTTATCTCTAGATCGAAATTGTGTAATTAAATCTAATGCGCTAGGTGTAGTTAAAGTGAATTCGATTATTTTAAAGCCACCTTCTATAGCGGCTATCATGGATGATTCTGCTATGGTTTTATTCTTAACTCTTATAATAGCACTCACCTTTTCAGTTAGGATAGTATTGACTATTTCATTCTTTTTACTCATTTGCTAATATAGAATTTTGCAAAACGAAGATGTTCTTTTGCTTTTGTTGCATTGAGATCAGAATTTAACATATTATATTTGAAGCTGGTGACCATAAATTTTAAATGCTTTGGCTTTGTGTTACTATTTTCAAGTTGTTAAATTTAAAAGTGAAAATGATGGCCTAAAATAATTTTTCATGAAAGAATATAAATCTAATAGTTTATACAGGAGTAAAATTTAGTTATGCCTGATCGGAAAGTTGAAAGTTTAGAAAGTGTAGTTATTCGTTTTGCTGGTGATTCGGGAGATGGGATGCAACTCATGGGAGATCGTTTTACTAATACCGCGGCTCTTGTAGGAAATGATCTTGGAACTTTTCCCGATTTTCCAGCGGAAATAAGAGCACCTGCTGGTTCTCTTGCTGGCGTTAGCGCTTTTCAGTTACAGTTTAGTAGTAGAGATATTTTTACTCCTGGAGATAATCTTGATGTCCTTGTTGCTATGAACCCAGCAGCTTTAAAAATGCATATTAAAGATTTAAGAGATGGTGGAATTCTTATTTTAAATAAATCAAGTTTTACAGCAAAAAATTTGAAGTTGGCTACTTGGGAAAAAAATCCTATTGAAGATGGCTCTCTTTCAACTTATCAAGTATACGATATTGAAATAAGTAGACTTGTTGCTAATGCTATGGAAGATCTTGATATCACAAGTAAAATGGTAGAAAGAACAAAAAACTTTTTTGGCTTAGGGCTTTTATATTGGATGTATGGTCGACCAATGGAGCCAACTATTGAATGGCTAGAAAGTAAATTCAAAAAAAAACCAGAACTTATTGAATCCAATGTTAGAGCATTGAAAGCTGGGTTTAATTTTGGTGATATTACAGAATCATTTGCGACACAATTTGAGGTAGGACCCGCACCACTTGAGGTAGGTACTTATAGAAATATTATTGGAAACTATGCTACGGGGCTTGGTTTGCTAGCAGCAGCTAAAAGCTCAAAACTGCCACTTTTTTTTGGTGGTTATCCAATTACTCCGGCTAGCGATATTTTGCATCAACTTGCTCATTACAGAAATTATGGTGTTAAAACATTTCAAGCTGAGGATGAGATTTCAGGAGTTGGATCAGCTGTAGGCGCATCTTTTTCAGGTAGCCTTGCTGTTACTGCTTCTTCTGGTCCAGGTATATGTTTGAAAGCCGAGACTATTGGCCTTGCGGTTATTGCTGAACTTCCATTAGTCATTATCAATGTTCAACGAGCTGGTCCTAGTACTGGTATGCCTACAAAAACTGAGCAGGCAGATTTTTTCATGACCATGTATGGACGTAATGGAGAGTCCCCTGCACCTATTATTGCTCCTGCTACTCCTGGGGACTGTTTTTTTATGGCCTATGAAGCATGTCGCATTGCTTTAAAATATATGACACCAGTATTCATTTTATCTGATGCATTTCTTGCTAATGGTTCTGAACCTTGGATGATTCCTAATATTGATGATCTTCAATCTATAGAAATTAAATTTGCAGAAACTAGAGATGGCCAATACATGCCTTATGAAAGAGATGAAAAGACTTTGGCGCGACATTGGGCTATTCCTGGGATGGCTGGTTTTGAACATAGAATAGGAGGTTTAGAAAGAGAACATATTACAGGAAATGTGAGTTATGATCCTGACAATCATGATCTTATGGTTAAACTGAGATCAGAAAAAGTAGCTGCAATAAAAAATGAAATTCCTCCTACCGAACTTTATGGTGAAGAAACTGGGGATTTACTGGTGCTAGGTTGGGGTAGTACATTTGGAGCGATCAGAACATCAGTTGAAGCCTTAAGAGAAGAAGGTCAATCGGTAGCTCATGCACATTTACGTTGGCTTAATCCTTTCCCAGCTGATCTTGGAGAAATACTGTTAAAGTTCCAAAAGGTTTTGATTCCAGAGGTTAATTCTGGTCAACTGATCAAATTAATCCGTTCGGAATTTCTTATTGATGCGGAAGGTTTGAACTTTGTTAGAGGAAAACCATTTCGTAAATCACAAATAATAAAAAAAATAAAAGAAATTTTATAGGGAGCAATATGACTAAAACTTCTATAGCACCTTTGAAAAAGAAAGATTTTGTTTCAGATCAAGATGTACGATGGTGTCCAGGTTGTGGTGACTATTCTATTTTAGCACAAACTCAGAAGACTATGCCAGACCTCGATATACCTAAAGAAAAAATAGTTTTTGTAGCAGGAATTGGTTGCTCGAGTCGTTTCCCCTATTATATGGATACCTTCGGTTTTCATACAATCCACGGTAGGGCCCCAGCTATTGCTTCAGGTATCAAAGTATCAAACCCAGACCTTTCTGTTTGGGTTATCACTGGTGATGGAGATGCACTATCTATTGGCGGGAATCACCTGATCCATTTACTAAGACGTAATTTGGACATGAATATTATTCTATTCAATAATGAAATTTATGGACTTACCAAAGGTCAATATTCTCCTACCTCTGAATTTGGAAAAAAGACTAAATCTTCACCATTTGGGTCTCTTGATAGACCTTTTAACCCAATATCTTTGGCTCTTGGTGCTAATTCTACATTTATTTCCAGGACAATAGATACTAATACACTACATCTTCAAGACTCCTTAAAACAAGCTCACTATCATAAAGGTACTTCTTTTATTGAAGTCTATCAGAATTGTCTTATTTATAATGATGGTGCATTTTCGCATCTTTCAGATAAATCAGTAAAAGATGATAATATCCTTGATCTTAAACATAATGAGCCAATGATATTTGGTAAGGAACTTGACAAAGGGATTCGTCTTGAGGGGTTCAAAGCTAAAGTTGTAAAAATAGGAAAAAATATAGCTAAAGAAGATATTCTTGTCCATAATCAACATGATCGAGATTTAGCTGGGTTATTAGCAAATTTTACTGAAGATGAATCTCTACCAACTCCTTTAGGTGTGATTTATACTAATAACCAACCTAGATATGAAGAATTAATGATTGAACAAATTAATTTAGCAAAAGAAAAACTTGGTGAGGGAGATCTTCAAAAACTAATATCAGGGACAGACACATGGGAGGTAACGTAGGATTCCCTTTTAAGCTATTAATTTTCAAATTAGTTATTTATATGTCAAGCCCATTTTAAGGATTTAAGTTTTGTCTTACCGAATTGAAATAGATACCATGGGTGAAATTAATGTTCCAGCTGAAAAATATTGGGGTGCACAGACTCAGCGTTCCTTGGAAAACTTCAAGATTGGAAAGGAATATTTCCCATCGGAATTTATTAAGGCTTATGGCCTAATTAAATGGGTATCTGCTGATGTGAATGCAAGGATTGGAGTATTAGATGAAAAAATAGCATGTTTAATTTGTGATGCTTCACAGGAAATAATTGATGGAAAACTAGATGATCAATTTCCTTTAGTTGTATGGCAAACGGGTAGTGGTACTCAGACAAATATGAATTTCAATGAGGTAATTGCTAATCGTGCTATTGAAATTTCAGGTGGTAAAATGGGGTCGAAAATCCCTGTTCATCCTAATGATCATGTTAATAAATCTCAATCAACAAATGACACTTTTCCTTCAGCAATTAATATTGCAGTCGCAATGGAAATAAATTCTCATCTTTTAACTGAAATTAATTTACTTAAAGAAGGATTAGAATTAAAAGCGGATGAATTTTCAGATATAGTAAAATTAGGTCGAACCCATCTACAAGATGCTACTCCTGTAACTTTAGGACAAGAATTTTCTGGATATGCATCACAGATAGATCACGCAATTACTTCTATAAAACATGCTTTGCTTCATATCTATGAACTTTCATGGGGAGGTACGGCTGTTGGTACAGGTTTAAATTCTCCTGAAGGTTATGCAGAAATGGTTGCTAATTTAATTGCCAAAAAAACAGGATTACCATTTAAATCAGCACCAAACAAATTTGAATCAATGGGTGCGCATGATTCAGCAATTGAAATGTCTGGTGCATTAAAAACACTTGCTGTTTCTCTTAATAAAATCGCCAATGATTTGCGTTGGTTGGGTAGTGGACCAAGGTCAGGAATTGGAGAAATAATTTTACCATCAAATGAGCCAGGATCGTCAATTATGCCTGGTAAAGTGAATCCAACTCAAGCTGAAGCCATTACAATGGTTGCAGCTCAAGTAATGGGTAATGATACTACTCTTACTATGGCTTGTTCATCAGGTAATTTTGAGCTAAATGTATATCGTCCAGTTATAGCATTTAATTTATTGCAATCTATTAAACTTATTGGCGATGCTGCTTCTTCATTTAATAAAAAATGTATATCCGGTATTAAACCTAATCTTGACCGAATTCAAAAGAATCTTAACAATTCATTAATGCTTGTAACAGCTTTGACGCCATTTATCGGTTATGATAAAGCAGCAAAAGTAGCAAAGACAGCGCATAAAAATAATTCTACTTTGAGGGAAGCTATCATTGCTCTCGGTTATATGTCAGGTGAAGAATTTGATGAAAAAGTAAAGCCAGAAGAAATGATATCACCAAGTAATTTAATCTAAACATTTTTACTTTTTTGTGCATTCTTGTATAGAGTTGTTTAAACTACATAGAATCTTACGAACCTATTTGTTTTAGTAGAAAATTGTAAAAGGGCGGGAGAGTGACATCTAGTGAAAAAAATTATTAAAAGAGTTTTATTGATTTTTTTCGCAATATTTATTGTTGGCTTAATTACTATTTGGAACCTTGCTAAAGATTTGCCTTCTCTTGAGCAGTTAGAGAATTATGATCCAGATTTGGTAACAAGAATTTATTCTTCGGATGGGATTCTCTTGAAAGAACTCTATACTCAAAGGCGTGTATTCGTTGATTTAGAGGAAATTCCTAAGGAATTAATAAGTGCAGCAATTGCTTCAGAAGATAGAAGATTCTATTCTCATTGGGGTATATCTCTTCGTGATGTAATTCGAGCGATTTTAATCAATTCTATACCTCCACCTAAATTTAGACAAGGTTTTAGTTCAATTACTCAGCAATTAGCTCGGAATCTTTATGATACTATTGGTTTTAAAAAAACTATAACTCGTAAACTGAAAGAAATGATTACTGCAATCCAAATTGAAAAGACATATACTAAAGAAGAAATTCTTGAGATGTATATAAATTCAATCCATTTTGGACACGGGACTTTTGGTGCTCAGGCTGCAGCAAAAAGATATTTTAAAAAGGATGCTTCAGATTTAACGCTGAGTGAATGTGCTTTACTTATTGGGATTCTACCTCGTCCAGCTACTTATAGTCCAGTAAATTATCCTGAGCGAGCAATTCACCGTCGTAATATTGTTCTCAGATTAATGCGCCAGCAAAATATGATTACTCAATCTACTTATTCTGAGGCAAAAGCACTTACAATAAAAGTAACACCTGATCGTGATGATCTTGGAATAGCGCCTTATTTTACGGAATATGTTCGTAGAATTCTTGAACAAGAAGATGAAGTTTTAGATTTAAACATTTATCGTGATGGACTTATTATATATACTACTTTAGATAGCCGGTTGCAAATTGCTGCCGAAGATGCTATCATGAAAAGTATTATAACTAATCAGAGCAGACTTAATAGTAGGCTTTTTTCAGATAGAGAAGAATTTGAAGAACTTGCTTACCTTGGTATTTACCCTGAGGATTCTGTGAAAGTTATGCTTGCGGGTGAAAGTCCTCTTTATGAAGAATTACGCGACCAGTTACTAGTACAAGCGGCATTGGTTGCTGTAGAGCCTAAAACTGGTTATATAAAAGCAATGATTGGTGGTCGTCCTGATTATCACGATCAATATAATAGAGCAACTCAGGCAAGGAGACAGCCAGGTTCTATTTTTAAACCATTTGTATATACAAGTGCCATAGATAATGGTTATGCGGTTACGCATCAATTATTAAATCAACCTGTGGTATTAAATGTACAAAATTCCATAGGTGAGTGGGAGAAATGGATGCCTAGTAATTATGATGGTACTACAGGAGGCTTAACTACTCTTAGAGAAGGTCTAAGGAGATCTCTTAACTTGATCTCTGTAAGGATGGTTCAGGAATTGGTACCTCCTGAAGTAGTAGCAAAAACAGCCAAGCAAATGCATCTTAGTACTCCTATAAGAGCTGTGGATGCTATTGCTCTTGGAACTTCTGAAGTTTTACCATTAGAAATCACATCTTCATATGCTACCTTTGCTAATAATGGTGTTTGGAGTAGGCCCATGGCTATAGAAAGGATTGTTGATCGGTTTGGCGTTACTGTAAAAGAATATTCTCCGCATAGGCAGGAAGTATTAAATGAAGAAACCGCCTTTATTATGACTGATCTTCTTAGAACAGTAATTGATCGAGGAACTGGTGGTAGAGCAAGATGGATGTATAAATTTACCCATCCAGCAGGCGGAAAGACTGGGACTACTCAAAATTGGACTGATGCTTGGTTTGTAGGATTCTCTCCTTACCTTGCTACTGGGGTATGGTTTGGAGTGGATGATCCTAAGGTTAGTTTAGGAGAAAAACAAGATGGCTCTCGTGCGGCATTGCCAGCATGGGCTCGTTTCATGAGAGCTGCTCATGATAGTATGGATTGGAACCATCAAGATTTTTCTAAACCAGATGGAGTGATTCAACAAAAAATTTGTGCTACTTCTAAAGCCTACCCTACCCGTTTCTGTCCAACAGAGGATGAATTCTTTATTAAAAAGTATGCCCCTTCTAAAGTTTGTAGAATTCATAGTGAAATGAAATCAAGAAGAGAAAATCCGCGATGACATTAATATAATTCACAACTTTTTTTGAGAAAAAAGATTGAAAAACTTTATAACTTTCCGTTCAAATGTTGTTTGGTAAGTCATTACTATTCCAATAGTACCTAGTACAATATTGGGAATCCACATGGCAATAGCACCATTTAAATAATTTCTATCTGCGAATTCTTCTCCTCCGATTAAAAATAAATAGTAAATAAGAACGAAACCAAAGCTAAGAACGATTGCTGTAAACAATCCTCCCTTTTTAGTCATGATTCCCAAGGGAGCACCTATTAAGACAAAAACGATGCATGCAGTGGGTAATGCAAACTTTTTATGAATCTCAACTATATAACGGTTAATACTTCTTTCATAGCCTTGTCTCATTTGGTAATCTGTTCTGACTCTATTAGCGAGTCTCTCTAAATTCTCCCTGTTTGTCCATGGGTGATTAGGATTCTTTATGGTAGTAACTCTTTCTAAATCTAGTTTTTCATCAATGAGAAGAAGCATTTGATTTATAGTTTTAGGTTTTTCATCTCCAATGAGACTCATTTCAAACTCATTATTGATTCGTTTGTCAATTGCATCGATTCTTTCGTTAAAACCGTTAATTTTTTCCTGCATCATTTTTACAGTCATCTCTCTATCAGTTCTTGACGTTGTTTCTCGTCTCTGAAGCATTAGATCATCAGCTGGTATTGTAATCCTATGGCGCTCAAATTGTATTCGGCGATAATTTTGGTAATTTTTTACCTCTAATTCATGAATTTCACCTTTATATAAAGTAATTAGGATTGCATCATCAAGTGGTGTAAAAGAACCTTCGTTTGCTCGAATAGAAGTTTGAGTTACGGATCTGTCTTTACTATAAATATGTATATCTTGGTACTTATCACCCCGTTTACCCTTGACGATAAAGCTATATTGAGGAAGATCATCGATAAAATAGCCAGCTTCAACATTAAGATCTGGCCTTTTTCGATAAATATCTCTAGCTAACATTCGTGCATCATGGTTCATTTCTGGGAGAATAGAATTGTTAAAACCAATTAGCGCTGTACCAACTAGAGCAGCAAAAGTTAGTGCTGGCCATAAAATACGAGGGAAACTTATACCAGAAGATCTGAGAGCTACGATCTCATTATCCTCAGAAAATCTTCCAAAAGCCATAAGAGTAGCGACAAGGACAGCAACAGGCGTAGCTAGCGCAAGAATCCAAGCTATATTTAGAAAAAGATATTCAATTATTATCTTTAGAGGAAGTCCTTTCCCTAGGAAACGATCAATGGCTCTAAGTAAAAAATTAGTAAAAAGTAAAAATATTACTATGATAAGTGAATAAATGAAAGGAAGGAAATGTTCTTTAATAATGTATTTAGTAACCAGCTTCATAAGTTTTGAAGAATGATAAATATAGAATTCAAACTGTTAAAATATATATAACGTTAAGAATTACTTTTTTGGATCTATTTTAGGAACTAGGGTGAGGGACGGGACTTGAACCCGCAGCCACCAGGACCACAACCTGGAGCTCTAACCAATTGAGCTACCCCCACCATATTAAATTCATTATCTATTGAAAATAGTGAGCTAATAAATCTAATCTAAATTTACATATCTAAAATGGAAACTGAAAAAACACTAGTATTTTACTATTTTAAACCTATTTCACTCAGTCTTTCATCTAAAAAACTTTTTGCAGTATGCTTAGAAGAAAGAACCACATCATCTCTGGGATGGAGAAATAATGGCATTGCATATCTTGATTTTTTCTTTAATTCTTCAGAAGGATTTGAAACTTTGTGCGTAGTTGAAGGAAAATAATTTTCAGAAACCAATTCAAGCATATCACCTATATTAACAATTAGCATTCCAGGATCACATGATACTTTATGCCATTTCCCTTGTACATCTTTTACCTCTAGGCCTGGTTGTGTCCCAGCAGCAAGGATTGTTATTAAATTAATATCTTCATGGTTGGCGGCTCTAATGGCACCTTGTTCTTGAGTGTCAGTTATGGGTGGGTAATGAATAATTCTTAAAAGGTTGTTCTTGCTATTATGAATCATTTCACTAAGTGGTATAGAGAAATTGTTCTTTATTTTTTCTGGGCTGTATTTTTCTATCCAGCTTAGAAGGGTGGATCCAACCTCAACCATATTTTTATACAAATCTATTGTAACTAAGCCAATATTTTCAGGGAAACGACCCCAAGGATAAAAATGATAAAACTCCTTAAGATCCTTAATTGAATTTCCTTTAGCATTTTCAGTTAGCAAGGGGAAATACCCATCCTGATTGAGTTTGTCAAAAGTGTATTTAAACTTAATCTCAGATTGAAAAAAACTTTCCCAAGCTTGGTAAGTATTTAAAATTTTATCAGGAGGTATTGGATGATTATTTAAGATCCCAAAACCAGTTGTCCGAAGTGATTGCACAAATAGTTCAGGAGTACTAGGGGATGAAAAATCTAATGTAAGAACACCTGAGGTCATTTTTTTATATCTAAAGAAATTTAGAAGTTAGTTTTTTTAAATATTGAGCACAGAAAATACAGGATCTGGTGCAAGATCATCTTCTCCTTTTAAGTCTATTAAATTAATTAAAAAAGCATAGCTTGCTATTATCCCACCAGCACTTTTAACTAATTTTCCAACAGCTTTTGCTGTTCCTCCTGTGGCTATTAGATCGTCAACAATCAATACTTTGTCGTGCTCATTAATTACATCTTTATGAATTTCTATTTTATCTGTTCCATATTCCAAATCATATTCTATAGAAATTGTTTCTCCAGGAAGTTTTCCTGGTTTCCTTGCAATAGCAAAAGGACAATTTAGTTCTAATGCTATAGGTGCGCCAAAAATAAATCCTCTACTTTCAATTCCAAGAATAGTATCAATTGACATTCCTCTAAAATGATTTGAAAGTATATTTATGGTGTCTTTAAAAGCATCGGCATCCATTAAAAGGGTAGTTATATCTTTAAATTGAATCCCAGGTACTGGAAAATCAGAAATGGTTCTTATTGAGTTAATAATTTTTTCTTTATCCATTAATGCTCCTATAAAATGATTGACAATTACATTTCCATAGTTTCAACAAAGGAATCGTTTGAATAATTAAATTTTTAACATTACTAGCATTTTTTTTCATAACTGCATATACCATTTCAAAACTTACTTCTTTTTCGCTTTCATGCCAACAATCATAATCTGTACTCATGGCAATACTTTGATAACATATACCAAGTTCTCTTGCAAGTACAACTTCTGGAACTGTAGACATGTTGATAATATTACAACCCCATGATCTAAACATTAAACTTTCAGCTTTAGAACTAAATCGAGGGCCTTCTATAGTGACGACAGTTCCAGCGGGATGGTAAGTAAGATCTAGTCGCTCGGCTTGTTTTTGCAATTTATCTGAGATTTTTCTACAAAATGGTTTTCCCATAGACACATGTTGGACATTTGATTGATCATAGAAAGTTCCTAAACGTTTTGTAGTTCGATCAATAAATTGATCTGGAAAAATAAAATCTCCAGGTTTGATATTTTCTTTCAGAGATCCACATGCTGTCGTGGCGAGGATATGTGTACATCCTTGTTCTTTTAATCCCCAAATATTCGCCCGGTAATTTACATTTGTAGGATTAATGGAATGATTTTTTCCATGACGAGATATTATTGATACAGGAATGCCAGAAATTAGGCCACATACAATATCTGAACTCATTGCACCATACGGTGTTGTTACTGATTTAAGGGAGTGATTTTTAATAATAGCTGGATCTTCTAAGCCAGAGCCACCAATTATGCCTATTATTATATTATTATCTGACATTTCTTTGTTTCTCTAATGAATTCATATATGGATTATGAGCTATCCCAATTTCTGTAATGATCCCTTTAATCAGATCAGCTGGAGTAATATCAAATGCTGGTGTCGAGACATCTATATCTTCAACTGTAAATTGCACCCCTTTTATTCGAGTAATTTCTTTAGGAGAACGTTTTTCAACAGGAATTTCTTTTCCTGAACGAATTTGAAAATCTACAGTTGACAGTGGTGCGGCTACATAGAAAGGGATATTATGATATTTGGCTAGGACAGCTAGACTGTACGTTCCTATTTTATTTGCAGTGTCACCATTTGCAGCTATTCTATCAGCTCCGACAAAGATACCATCTAAATCATATTTTCTCATAACTGAAGCGGCCATACTATCGGTAATGAGCGTAAATGGTGTGCTGGTTCTTTTTAACTCCCATGTATTAAGTCTAGATCCTTGAAGCAATGGTCTGGTCTCACAAACGTTTACATGGACACCTTTTCCTTGAGCATGAGCATATTGTATAACACCTAAGGCTGTTCCAATGCCACTTGTAGCTAATCCTCCTGTATTGCATACTGTCATAACTTTTCCATGTTTAGGAATAATTTCAGATCCATGTAAACAAAGACGATGGCATCTTGAAAGGTCATCTTCTTTTATAGAGTTTGCTAGATCAAGCAATTCTAGCTTTAATTGATTTACTGACCCATTGAATTTCTTAACAGTTTCTATCATCTTATTTACAGCCCATTTTAGATTAATCGCTGTAGGTCTTGTTTCTTGAATAATCTTAGCGGTTGTAAAAAATTTATCTTTAAAAGTATTCAGATTATCAGCTTGGATTTCATTAGCGGCTAGGACAGAAGCATAAGCTCCAGCAACACCAATTGCAGGTGCACCTCTTATAGCAAGTCTTAAAATTGCATCACAAAGAATGCGATAGTCAGATGTCTCAAGAAATTCTTCTTCAATGGGTAACCTGGTTTGATCAATCAGTTTAACCTTACCATTATTCCAAGTGATAGTAGGTGTTGGTTTTACAAGTGGTTCAGTTTGCATAGCACGTTCAATTTAAGATTATATGTTGAAAATTGGGTTAAAAATGAAATTTCATCACAAATTATTTTATTCCACCAGCAATTAAAAAATCCAAAATTAAAATGCTCATCGCTTTCATTCCAATCGGTATGCAAGAGTCATCAGCTCGGAAAGTGGGAGTATGGTGGTCTCCTGAAATTGTTCCAGGTTTAACCATGCCAAGACGATAGTAAAATCCAGGTACTATGTTTGCGAAAAGTGAAAAATCCTCACCACCCATGGTTGGAGGAATCTGAAAAACATTATCTGTACCGATTGCTCTTTCAAGACTAGGTACTACTTGTGATGTTAACATAGGATTATTTATTGTAGCCGGAATCCATTTTTTGTAATTCAAATTATAAGATCCACCATAGGCTGAAGTAACTCCCGATAAAATTGCATGCATTCTATTTTCAACTGTATCTTGAGCTTTTTTGCTATATGTTCTAACAGTACCCTCAAGGTAAACTTCAGCTGGGATTATATTAAATCTATTTCCACCCCGAATTATTCCAACTGTTACTACACTTGGTTCGCGAGGATTAAGTGAACGAGATCTAATAGTTTGTAAGGCTGAGACAACTTCCGACGCCATTACGATAGGATCAATAGATTTTTCTGGACTAGCACCATGAGCTTGCCGACCTTTTATTTTAATAATAAATTGATCAACAGCAGCAAATGCGGGACCTGATGAATAACCAATGGTACCTGACTCTAAATTCGCAAGCGTATGTAGTCCAAAAATCGCAACTGGACGAGGATTATCCATAGTATTCTGTTTTATCATAAGCATAGCACCACCTTCTTCACCCGGAGGTGGTCCTTCTTCAGCGGGCTGAAAAATAAATTTGACAGTTCCTGGGAGTATTTCTTTTATTGAGTTAAGCACAGATGCAACACCTAATTGTACAGCGGTATGAACATCATGTCCACATGCATGCATAACACCTACATCATTTCCAAGATAGTTAGTACGCACCGTTGATTTGAATGAAAAATCAGTATCTTCTGTTACTGGGAGTGCATCCATATCAGCTCTTACAGCAACGACGGGACCTGGTTTTCTACCTTTTAATATACCTATTACACCAGTGTGAGCAATTCCAGTTTTCACTTCCATTCCCAAAGAATTGAGGTGTTCTTCTACTAGTTCAGCTGTTTTAAACTCCCTATTACTTAATTCTGGGAACTGATGTATTTGATGTCGATATTCTATAGTTTCTTGGGCATATTTTTTTACAGCTTTTTGAATTGCCTTGTCATTGCCCCTTATATTTGAAATAAAAAATACAGAAATTATGAATAAAAAATAATATAAACTGTTTCTAAACATACTTTAACCCTTTATAATACTTAGTTCAATAGATTGTACATAAATAATTTATTATAAATAAACTGTGAATACAGTTTAAACATTTTAGAACCGGTGTATTGCATTAATTACAATTGTTCCCTTGGTAAAATTTTCAATAGTACCAGAGGGAGTATACTCATCTGAGGAGATTCTTTCAAATGATGTGCCAATGTAGGTTACGTTAATTATAAATTGTTTTGTTGGAGAAAAAGAAATTCCTCCAGTGGTGTATTCTTTTTCCCTATTTTTTGAATTTAGTAACGGTGAAGGAAAATTAGTATAACCTGCTCTTAGACTAACAGCATTTCCTTTTATTCTTATCACATATTCTCCTCCAGCATGAAATTCTACTGTCGATTTATATTCTTGAGAAAAGACTCGATTTTCTGTTAAAAGATCATCATATATTTCTGTACCTCTATCAATGTTGTTTAAGTTAAATCTTGTCTTTCTCCAATCCTTAAAACGAGCTGACACTGAAATAGTTAATGAAGTACCAGTTATTGCAAGTCCACCATCTATTGAAAGTGGGGTTTTAATACCATAATCCCAAAATCCTGACATAGTTGAATCAGTGCTAGAGCCATCATCAAAGGTTAGTTCTTCCTCTAAGTAATGTTGTTCAGTAATCGTAAAATTTGATGGTAGAGCAATATTAATTCCTGTCTTAATTTTGGGACTAATTGCGGTAAGGAATCCCAATCTAAATTTTGATGATCTACCTTCAAGAGTTAGATCTTGCGTTACAAAATAATCATTGAAATCGGCTGGAAAATTCTCGTATAAATTCTCTAAATCACTTTGTGTAAAAATAAACCTATATTCTTCTTGTATTGAAATTGAAGAGTATGAAAGTCCCGCTGTAGTTCTTGGTGAAAGTGCTATGCCCATCCCTATTGATATCTGATCTACTCCACCAACACTCCTTATTTTTTCGGATCTTTGTACATTTTTATTAAACATATGATAGATGAGTTTTTCATTTTCTATGAATCTGAATTCAAGTTGATTATCTACATTGCTGAAACCAGAAAAATTTATTATATCATCATATGAGGCAATTTTGTTAATTCCTACTCCAACAACAAAGCTTCCTCTTATGGTTGGCAAAGCACTAACTAAACCTATTGCCCCTAGACTTCTGTTATAATCATTTATGGATGCTGTTGTTCCAAGATAGGTGATTTTATTTGATATAGAAGTGCCTAATCCCTCAGCAAATACCTCGCCTCTTGGAATTGCTGCTAGACCAGCTGGATTCCAATAGACAGCAGAAAAATCATTACTCAATGCTGTATATGCTCCTCCCATGGCTAACGCTCTTGCTCCAAAACCTATTTCATCACTACTAATTCGAATAGCATCAGATGCAGTTTGACTGTTTGCTAAACATAAAAAGAGAAAACAATAGACTAGACAGAATTTTGCCCAGCTACTCATCAAAATTTTCGGAATAAAAAGAGTTATTTATCTCCGGCGTGTTACTCGGCCAGAGGATGAAGATTTTGTGCTTGATGAGGAAGTCCTTCCAGAACTTCTAGTACCTGAGAAAGAACCACCACTATTCCATGATCTTGTCGTAGAAGTGTTATAAGAAGATACTCGTGATGAAGGAATATTTGAATTTTTCGCCAAAAAAAATGGAGATGAAATAAACTTAGAATTAGGGGACTGTTTTCGTATTGGTTGTGCTGTAACCATCATTAATGGAACCTCTCTTCGAATAACCAAGTTTGAACCAGAAGAAGTCATATCTCTACGATCCCATTTACGTTGAGGTTGACTATTAACTTCATTGAAAATAATAGGACTTGTTAAACCATAGCCTGTGCTATAAGGATAGTAGCCATAACGATTATAGCCATATCCATAAGGAGAATACATTTGATTTGAATAATATGATGAATAAGGAGAATATAGTCCGAAAGGAGATCCATAATTTCCATGATATGACCAGAAGTTTGAATCATATCCATAGCGATTATATCCATATGGATTTTGCGAATATGGGATAAAATCTGTATATCTTTCCATTCCATTCAATCCATATGGGTCCTCTTCATTAAATGTAAACTCTTCTTTTTCAGATTCAGGTTGATGCAACCAAGCTAATTGAGTATAACAACCCTGAAAAAGGAATAAAAAAGCCAATATAGGGATAATCTTTACTTTCTTTATCATCTTATTAAAGTTTACTTGCCGATTTAAGCAATATCAAGGTTTTTCTTATTAAGTGTTTAATGCCGATAAATTAAAATAATTAAACCATAATTTTTGAACTTTAAGTAAATAAATTTTTGATGAATGTCACTTTTTATTAAGAAAAAATATTTAATTGAATATTTAATAAAACAATAGTTTACTTCAATTCAGTTTCGAATAGCTTAAATATTCTTCTATATTCATCAGTCCAACTGCTTGGTTCTTTGAATCCATGTCCTTCAATAGGATAAATAGCAACTTCCCAATTTTTTTTACCTAATTCAATAAGTCGTTGTGCTAGTCTTACGACATCCTGAAAATGAACATTTGTATCAATCATTCCATGACATATAAGAAGTGCATCTCTTAATCCTTCAGCATGATAGATCGGAGAACTTCTCCTATACGCGATACTATCTACTTGTGGAATATTTAGTATATTTGATGTATAAGGATGATTATAGTGTGCCCAATCTGTTACTGGTCTAAGCGAGGCTCCAGCAGAAAAGACACCTGGTTTTGTAAACATTGCCATCAAAGTAATAAATCCGCCGTAAGAACCACCATAGATGCCAATTTTTTCAGGATTAACATCATATTCATTAACTAACATTTTTGCTCCATCTACTTGATCATTGAGATCTTTACTTCCCATGTGACGGTAAATGGAAGTTCGCCAATCTCGACCGTAGCCAGCACTTCCTCGATAATCAATATCTAAAACAGTATATCCATTATCTGCTAATAGGTTGTGAAACATATATTCTCGGAAATAGTTGCTCCACCATTTATGTACATTTTGAAGGTATCCTGCACCATGGACAAAAATAACAGCTGCACCACTATTTTTTTGTTTATCTGGGAGATATATTCTTCCATAGACTTTTGCACCATCTTCGGCTTTAAAAGTAATAATATCAGGAACGCGCCATGGATAAGAATTCCAATCATCTGTTTGTGATTTTGTTAATCGAATAATTTGTGATCCTATTTTATTTTTCATAAGAAAAAGATCCCATGGTCGATTGCTATAAGAATGTCTTATTGCAATAAACTTCTCATCTGGCGACAACCATGTTTCATTATTTCCCACCATCGAAGTGACTTTTTCCCATTTCCCGCCTTGAATTTTCATTCTATATAAATGTAGTTCACCTGGATGCACTTGATTAGAACGGAAATACCACCATTTTTTGTCTCGGGATATTCTAACATCTCTTACTTCAAATTCACCAGAAGTCAATTGTTTTTTTAACCCTGTAATCACATCAACTGAAAAAAGATGAGAATAGCCTGTTTCCTCTGATTGAAACCAGAAACTTTTGTTGTCAGGGGTCCATCCCATACTCACAGGACCTCGCCACCATCGTATACCTGGACCTCCAATCCAAGCTTCGTCATGCTGATGATCCAATAGTTTGATATGACTGGTAGATGGATCGATCAATATTATCCAGCGATCCTTGTTATCTAGTGATTGCAATATTAAGACAGCATGATTACCATCTTCAGACCAGATTGGACCGGTAAAATGGACCTCTCTTTTAATTTTATTAATGTTAGTTTTAGAGAGATTAAAATTTGAGGTATCAAAAATGTTTGGTAGGCTGTCAGTAGATAAATAAGTAACAGTATCAGCGATAATGTTGTAAATACCAAATTCATACTTTCCATCTTGGCGACCTACCTTTTCTCGTGCATCTAAATTTTTGGTAAACCCTGTTGCCGTTACATAATTAGGAACTATTGTTCTTTCAATATTTGGTGAAGGATCAAAAGTGTGGAAAGTAATAATTTTTTCATTAGGACTAAGAAGAATGGATTGAATTATTTTTTCTCCATGAATAATGCTTAAAGGCCTTTTAGGTTTTTCAGCTTTTAAGATTAGTTCTTTTTCTTCCATTTCCAACCGTTGATTATTAATAGTCTTTATAAGATCTAACTCTTCATCTTTAAGCCATTGTTGTTGATCTGAAATGGGATCATCCTGTATTTTTTGATATTTTTTAAAATCGGTCATTTGAATGGTAGAACCAGTGTTTATTTCCCATTTAAATAGATTCCCATTAGAAATGTAGGTTATGCTTTTTTCATCACTAGAAAATAAAGGAGAAGATTCAAGAGTGATTGTTTTTGTTATTTGAGTCCTCTTATCTGATTTAATATTAAGAAGAAAAATATCACCATTTTTTTCATATACTTTTTTCATAAAATCCTTTGTGTAGTCACCATCTTTAGATGGAAGAACAATGCGATCTTTTTGAGATACTTTTATAGGTTCTCCGCCTTTTGGTGAAACTTTGTAAAGAGAATCGCTTGTAGTTCCCTTAGGATTCCATTTAAAATAGATCCATTTACTATCTTCTGACCAATGAATATTAGATGGGGATGTTCCTAACCATTTAGGATCTTGCATGATTTTTTCAACGGTTAGTTCATATGGCTTTTCACCGATAAGAATCCCACAAGATATAATTGAAAGAAACGTTAAAGTTAATATTTTAAGCATAATAAATTCCGTTTTTGAAAGCATGAGTTACAATAACTATAATGTAATAATATGTAACTAATTAAATATTGTAAATTCTAATTATTATTTAATGACAATAAAAAATCACTATATATTTTTTACTATTCCTATTCTGTCTCTCCTATTGGGGAGTCAGAATTATATTGAAAATGATCAATTGCGATTTGTTGAAACTATAAATATTGGAACCTCTGAAATCCATCTTGATGGGAATTTGGATGAAGAAGAATGGCAATTAATTACTCCTGCCTCTAATTTTATTCAACGAGATCCTATAGAAGGGATCCCATGTACAGAAAAGACAGAAGTCTACATTCTTTATAATGATGACAATCTTTATTTTGGTATAAAGCTTTTCGATAGTGATCCTTCGGGTATTCTTTCTTATCAAAAGCGACGTGATGCTAGCCTTAGAACCGATGACAGATTTATGTGGATTCTGGATACTTTTAGAGATGGTCGAACAGGGTATTTTTTTGAAATTAATCCAAAGGGACTAATGGGAGACGGAATCGTTGGCAGTGGAGGTCGATGGAATATTAATAAGTCATGGGATGGAATATGGGATGCTAAAGTTATTATTAATGAAGACGGGTGGTCGGCAGAAATTGAGATTCCTTTTAGAACATTAAATTTTAATCCTGAAATAGATACTTGGGGTGTCAACTTTCAACGGACAATTCGGAGGAAAAATGAAGATGCTCGCTGGTCAGGTTATAAACGGAACCAGAATCTAAGCAATCCTGTTCATGCTGGAGAGCTAAGGGGACTAAAGGAAATTTCACAAGGTAGTGGATTAGAAATTACACCATATGGAATTTTGAAAAATCAATGGAGCGAGGATGATATAAGAAAAAATCCTAATGATACCGGTTTTGATATATCTTTTAATTTTACTCCTAGCCTTAGAGGATCCTTTACTTATAATACTGATTTTGCAGAGGCAGAAGTGGATCAGCGTCGTGTAAATCTCACTAGATTCCCACTTCGTTTTAATGAAAAACGAGATTTTTTTCTTGAAGGTTCAGCTGTTTATTCTTTTGCTAATTACAGTGGTGTTTATCCGTTTTTTAGTCGACGAATAGGGATCTCTGAAGGGAATCAGGTTCCAATTGCCTATGGTGGCCGACTTACAGGACAAGTTGGCAATTATGAAATAGGAATGGTTACTGCCCAAACAGAGGCAGTAGGAAAAGTACCAGCTGAAAATTTTAATGTAGCAAGGGTGAAAAAGTCTCTTTTTAAAGAATCTTACCTTGGATTTGTCTATACTGGAAGGTCAGCAAATACAGATTCAGTTTATAAAGATCAGGATCTAGTAGGTGTAGATCTTGATTTAAGAACTTCAAAATTTAGAGGTGATAAGAATCTTGATTTTCAAGCATTTTTTATAGGGCATTCAACTTCAAATAATAGCTCTGACTTAACTATTAGTGATCTTTCTACCCGAGGAATTAGACTAAACTATCCTAATGATTTATGGCAAGCACATATTTCTTATAGAGAATTCGGAGAAGGCTATGATCCAGCTGTTGGCTTTAATCAAAGGAATGGTTTTAAACGAATTCAACCTAGCCTAAGTTACCGCCCAAGGCCTTCTAATTGGGCGTTAGTGCGACAAATAAGATTTAATTTAAGGTTTGAGTATATGACAGATATGGAGAATCGTTTATTAAAAAGAAAAACTGAATTAACCCTATTCCAATTGAATTTTGAAAGTGAGGACAATATTTCTGCAAAAATATCAAATTTAAAAGAATATCTAGATAGTGATTTCGAAATTATTGATAATAATATTATCATGATGGGTAATTATGTAACCAATAATTTTGAGCTTTCAGGCAGGACATCTGGGAGGAGGAAAATTTCAGGAGGTTTTTCACTAAAGTCTGGTGAATTTTGGACAGGGAAGAAAAATACTGTAGGAGGAGGTCTTTCTATAAAGCCAATAACAGGAGTGGATTTTCAAGGGAAATTTGAATATAACAAAGTTTCTTTAATTGGAGGGGAATTTGATACAAATCTTTATACGTTAACTATGGGACTATATCCTACTCCCCGTATGGCCTTTTATAGTAATATGCAGTATGATGATATTTCTAACCTGTTAGGTTTATTTACTAAACTTCAATTTACAGTTAAGCCTGGGAGCGATCTATATATCGTTTATACACATAACTGGCTTAGCCTTAGTGAAAGAATATTAGATAGAAAACTGCAAACAGTTTCCAGAATCAATTCTGTAAAGCTTAATTATACGCATCGTTTTTAATTCTTTTTTCAATTAGTATAAGTCCCCATTGAATGTTTCCCTATATATCCTTATAATACCCACTTAGTCTTTGTATAATATGCAACTAACAATTTTAGTGAGATTAACATGAAAAAGTTTTTATTTGGATCGTCGGATATAGAATTTTCTTCAGCGCAGCTTTCAGGTCTAGTTATATTGCGCGTATTAATTGGTTGGCATTTTCTTTATGAAGGAGTAGCCAAATTATTAAATCCTTATTGGTCTTCTGCTGGTTTTCTTTTAGAGTCAAAATGGATCTTTTCTGGTGTTGCAACTACTATTGTTGCCAGTCCATCACTATTAACATTTGTTGACTTTATAAATATGTGGGGTCTTACCTTGGGGGGATTAGCTTTATTAATTGGACTCCTAGAAAGACCGTCTGCTATTGCTGGAATAGCATTGATGTTAATTTATTATGTGTTTAACCCACCTTTACTAGGTCTTGAATATTCTAGACCTACTGAAGGGAGTTATCTTATTGTGAATAAGAATCTAATTGAAGCAGCAGCTCTTTTTATTATTTTCTATTTTCCTACTGGATCAAGAATAGGGTTAGACAAGTTCCTCGTAAAATTAATTAAAGATTAAAAGAAGGAGAGATCTCTATGAATGAATCAACTAATGATACTCCTCAAAATAATAGCATAGAGGAAAACAATTTTGAAAGGAGGGAGGTTCTTAAGGGGCTTGCAACTTTTCCTGTCTTAGGTGTTTTCTTTTATAACCTTTGGCAAAAAATTCGCGTAGATGCCTTAAAAAAGAAAAATTTACTTGCTGATTTGATAAGTAAACAAGATGCACCCGCTATTCTGTCATCAGCATCATCAGGTGATCATTTACGGTTGGGAATTATTGGTTATGGTGGTCGGGGTGCACATCTTGTTAGATCAGCTGGTTTTTCAACACCTGAATGGAATAAAAATGCATCTAAAGCAGCTGAAAAAAACAAACTAAATAAACAATATGAAACCTTTATGCAACAAGAAGATCTCAATGTATCTATAGTTGGTGTATGTGATCTTTTTGATGTCAGAGCTGAGCAAGGTATAGAAGCTTCAAAAAATGAAATTAGACCTGGCCCTAAGCCATTAGAGATAGCGAAGCGTTACAAGCATCACGAAGATCTTATAGCAAATGATGATATAGATGCTGTTATTATTGCTACTCCTGATCACTGGCATTCAAGGATAGCTATTGATGCTGCAAATGCAGGAAAGCATGTTTACTGTGAAAAAGGTTTGACTCGGACATTCGATGAAGCAATAGATCTTTATGATACAGTTAAGGAAACCGGAATTACATTTCAGTTAGGGCATCAAAACAGACAGGTAGAAGCCAATGAAAAAGCCCGTCAGATTTTTGAGCAAGGTTTACTAGGGCCAGTAAATCTAGTAGAACTTACAATTAATAGAAATTCAGCATCTGGTGCTTGGGTATGGGATATTCATCCTGAAGGAAACAGCAAAACAATTGATTGGGAAACTTTTCAAGAACCCTCTCCTAATAAAATACCATTTGGTGAAGAAGCACTTAAAAGATTTTTTCGTTGGCGCTGTTGGTTTGACTATGGTACAGGTTTGTCAGGTGATCTATTCTCTCATGACTTTGACCAGGTTAATCAGATCCTTAATCTAGGTATCCCAAAATATGCCAGTGCATCTGGTGGTATTTACTTCTACAAAGATGGCCGGGATGTACCTGATGTTTTTCAAGCCACTTATGAATATCCAGATAAAGATTTGACATTACTTATCAGTTCAACGCTTTCTAGTAGACATGGCCGTGGAAATATGATAATGGGGCATGATGCTACTATGATATTGGGTGGTCAGTCAAATAGTAGCTCTCTTGGAGGTTTCACAGTGAATGCTGATTCTGGTTCTTCTCAGTACAAGGATAAAATTGATTCAGGTATAATTAATTCACAATACCCAATTTATTCTTATTCTCCTGGTTCGAAGCAAATTGACGGTATAACATCAGCTACGGCAAAATATTTTGCTAGCAAAGGTCTTTCGTATACTTATCGGGAAGGTAAACGCGTGGATCCAACCCATCTTCATATGAAAGATTGGATTGATTCCATTAGGAATGGAACTCAACCGAGATGTGATATTGAAGTTTCATTGGATGAGGCCTTGGCCTGTCATATGGCTACCGAATCATTTTTAAAAGGTCGTCGTATAGAATGGGATCCTAAAAAACGTAAATTAGTTTAAAATTTTTCTAATTCATTCCGGCAAATTTTCAAATGAGCAAGAATACTCGCCTAGGAACAATGATGTTCTTACAGTATGCTCTTTGGGGAGCATGGTTGCCTGTCACAGCTCGTTATCTATCAGCTAATATAGCCGAAGGTGGACTTGGTTTTAGTGGATTCCAAGTCGGCATGATTTTGGGCTTTGGTGGTTCTATAGGTGCAATCAGTGCTCCATTTATCGCTGGTCAATTAGCTGACCGTTATTTCAGTACAGAGCGAGTACTTTCTTTTTTACTCGTAATGGGTGGACTAATTAAATGGTATACTTCATTTCAGACTGATTATCTTACATGGCTTTATTTATCTGTAATTTACAGTGTAGTATATATGCCAACTTTTGCCTTAACTAATTCCATCACATTTTCACATATAAAAAATCAAGAAAAAACATTTCCTAAAATTAGGGCATGGGGAACTATTGGATGGATAGTTGCTAGCTGGTCTTTTCCCATGATATGGCTTCAACAAGATATTTCCTTTCAGTTGATGCCGCCTTTTTTATCGGGACAAGAAGTACCCAATGTAACTGCTAAACTTTCGGATGCTCTTCAATTTTCAGGAATAATTTCAATTACATATGGGGTCTTATGTTTTTTACTTCCTCATACTCCTCCTAAAACTGAATCAATTGAACCTTTAGCCTTTAGAAAAGCATTTCAATTATTTAAATATAAATCCTTTGTAGTTATTGTTTTTGCTAGTCTTTTTGTAAGCATTATACATCAAATTTATTTTCTTCAGACTGGACCTTATTTATCATCGATTGGTGTCAAAGACAGTTCAATTGGACCTGCCATGACAATTGGTCAATTTTCTGAAATAATAATTATTTCCTTTCTAGGCTTTTTTTTAAAACATCTTGGATTCAAAAAAGTTATGGTCATTGGCACAATGGCATATTTCTTACGCTATATGATTTTTGGGATGACTTTTTTCCCAGTCTGGTTAATTATTCTGAGCCAGATATTCCATGGAATTTGTTTTGCTTTTTTCTTTGCGACAGTATTTATCTATGTTGATAAACTTGCAGATGAGGATGTACGTCACTCAGCCCAAACTGTTATAACCATGTTCCTTGGAGGTGGTCCAATATTAGCAGGTTGGTTATCTGGTAAACTGCAGGAAATAAACACCATAAATGGTATATTCGACTATTCATCATTTTGGTATACACTATCAATAATTGGCCTTTTAACATCAGTGTTTTTTTTCACACAATTCAAAGATGAAACAGAAAAAAAATAATAATTATAGATTAGGAATTGGATTTATTGGGGGTGGATTTATTACTCGTTTCCATATCCAATCACTGCTTTCAGTACGAGATTGTGATGTTGTAGGGGTAATGTCTCGAACAAAGCAGGCAGCCGAAACCTCTGCCGCTTTGGCAAGATTAGTTGGGGTTGGTAATAATGCTAAAGCCTATTCTTCTATCACGGATATGATTGCTGACCCAAATATTCATGCGTTATGGATATGTTCACCAAACTTTAGTAGGATAGAGACGATGGAAGAGATCGCACATGCAATAGAAACAGGGAAAGGTGAATTGATTGGTGTCGCTTGTGAAAAGCCTTTAGGTCGTAATGTGGCTGAAGCGACAAAAATGGTAAAACTTGCAAAGAGAATAGACTTATTAGATGGTTACCTAGAGAATCAAGTCTTTGCTCCATCAATCACAAGGGGAAAGGAAATTATTTGGGAAAGGGGAGCTTCAACTACTGGTCCACCCTATCTAGCTCGAGCAGCTGAGGAACATAGTGGACCTCATAACCCATGGTTTTGGGAGGGGGAATTGCAGGGTGGAGGTGTAATAAATGATATGATGTGTCATGCGGTAGAAGAAGCTCGGTATATGTTAACTCCACCAGGAGAGCCAAGGGAATTTTTAACCCCTATAAGTGTTAATGCTTATGCTTCATGCCTTAAATGGCAGCGCCCAAAATTTGCAAAAATTCTATCAGAAAAAAGTGGAGGAAAAACTGATTATTTAAAACGACCTTCAGAAGATTTTGGAAGATCATTAATTGAATATATTACTCCTAAGGGCGACAAGGTTGTAGTAGAAACTACTACATCATGGTGTTTTGTAGGTGCGGGACTTCGTTTAAGCATGGAACTTTTTGGCCCAGAGTATTCACTTTTTGTTAATTCTTTAGATTCCGATCTGAAGGTATTTTTCAGTAGAAATGTTAGAGGATCTGAAGGAGAGGATCTTGTAGAAAAACAAAATGCTGAATCAGGGGAGATGCCTGTTGTTAGCAACGAAGCTGATGCCTATGGATATGCTGCTGAGAACCGTCATATGGTTCAGTCTTTTCTGAAAGGAGAAAGACCAACTGAAAATTTTGATGATG
>PAYY01000008.1 GCA_002715465.1 Fidelibacterota bacterium
CGAAGAAAAAATAAATGATGATATTGATATTATTTATGCTAATACGAAACAATGGCAAATTGATTCAAACCTAAGAGTAAACTGGTCTTTTTCTCCTAAAATGACCTTTGAAGCATTTTACCAACCATTTAAAGTAGATATGGATTATTTAGATTATAATAGATTAATGGAAGAAAAAACTAACCGCATGGAAAAAATTGAAACTGACAAAAATTTAAATTTCAAAATGAGAAATAAAAGGGGAACCTTTGTATTTAGATGGGAGGTTATTCGGGGTAGTTTCTTATATGTAGTCTATAATATCAATGAGAATAGGTATTATTCTGAAAAAGACAAAGAATGGAATAAAACAATGACTAACTCATTTTTCTTGAAATTTAATTATTACTTCAGGCCAAATTAATATTTGGTCTAATCTAAGAGATCATTTTCCTCTTATAAGTAAGAAAAAAAAAGTTTAATTAATTACATTTATTGGCTTAATAAACTTTAGAGTATATCTATCACTTTCTCCTATCAATTTGAGCTGTCTCTGTTTAGATTTAATTGTTTTCTTATCTAAACCCTCCTCTGATAAAGTTGGGAGTAAATTCCAAACTCCAACAGGATAATCTTTGGTGTCCTTAGGGTTTGCATTTATCTGCGAAGAAGCTACATAAACAAAACCAACTGCTTCCGCATCTTTAATCATACAAGGTTCACAACTATAACCTTTTTCATCTATAATTGAATTACTTCGATGATCGGTTACTCCTAAGATTCCACCTGGTTTGAGAGTTTTATAAATCGAACGAAGTTTTTCAAATTCAGAGTTTCCAATCCAATTATGATAATTCCGAAAGGTTAAAACCATATCCGCTGATTCTTCATCTCCGTAAACAGAACCCGTCATAGGTACCATGATTGCATTCCCATATAAATCTTTATTTGATGATAGTTTTTCTTTTTCATTCTGGTATCTTTCTCGAGTGCGCTCATTATCAGACCCTTCATCAAAAGTTGCACTAATGTATTGACCTTTATTTTTTAAAAATGGTGCTAATATCTCTTGATACCAACCTCCTCCTGGATAAATTTCTACAACAGTCATAGTATTCTTAATCCCAAAAAACTTAAGTGTTTCCAAGGGGTGCCTATATTGGTCTCTAGCCTTATTTTCTTTAGATCTATGCTTACTATCAATAATCTCTTCTAAAGTTTGGCTATAAGAAAATTGAAAGGTTACAATAATAAGCACACAAGAAAGGATGATACCCTTTATTAGAGATATATAATCAATTTTCATTTGTTCTTCCTTAATTATGAAATATGCATTACAGTTAAATTAGTTATTATTTATATAATCACTTGCCGCTTTAAGTATTACCCATAAAGAAAGAGCTCCAGGATCAGGATGTCCAATAGATCTCTCCCCTAGAGTAGTTGCTCTTCCTATTTTTGCAGTCATTTTCTTAGTATTCTCCACACCCATTTTTGCACTTTCTTCAACAGACATAAAAGCTTCTTTCAATGGTTTATTAACAGCTTCTTTCGCCGCATCTCTTGCTGGAATTAAAGCATCTAACATAGTTTTATCTCCAGACTTTGCTTTACTAATTACACCTATCCCATCACATCCTCCATTCAAAAAAGAGAATAAAGATGAACTGTCTAGATTATTACAATCGCCAATTGCATCAGCACCTTTTATAAATAACATTCCAAAAATTGGTCCTGACGCTCCACCCATTGATGAAATTAAAGCATGGCCTGAGGTTTGAAAAATATTTCCTATAGTTAATGGATTTGTTTCAAGTAACTTTTTTTTTACTTCAGAAAATCCACGCTTCATACCCAAACCGTGATCTCCATCACCAATGGAACGGTCCGCCTCAGAAAGTAATTCTTCATTTCTAATTACTTCGTCCACCACAAATATCATCATACCATTTACGACTTGGTAGTCGACCATAATAATTAAAGTTTTGTATAGCCTAGTGATGAGCAGGGCATGTCCCAATATTTCTTTAGGTCAGTATCAAGCTTAGTAATACTAATTGATACACCCGCCATTTCTTGACATGTTACCTTTGGTCCAACAATAATATCATAGAGTTTTATTCCCATCTTAGACAATATTTCTTTAACCTTTTTCAAAACAATTAAGCATTCCATTAAAGTGGTAGATCCGAGGCTGTTAATAAATAAAATTATTTCATCATTTGAATCCAACGGAAGATCATCTTTAAATATCAAATCTAACATGAGAACCGTTAATTCATCAGAAGACATCATTTGTTCAATGGAAACTCCAGCTTCACCGTGAATTCCCATACCCAAACCTATTTCATTCTCATTCAATTGAAAGGTTGGTAAACCCGTTGCTGGAATAGAACCGGGTTTAAGGGCGGCACCAACTGATCGAGTGTTATCTCTAGCTTTTACAACTATACTTTTTAATTCTTCGAGGCTAGTTGCAATATTTGATGCGGCACCTGCCAATTTTACGATTGGTAATAATCCAGCGATACCTCGGCGCTTATGTTTTTCATCAGGAGGAGCCGAAGCAACATCATCCCAAACTAGTACAGTTTCAACTTCTATACCTTCAGACTTAGCTAAATTAGATGCTAGATCAAAATTCAAAACATCGCCCGCATAATTTCCATATAAAAACAATACACCCTTTCCCTTATTAATTGCTCGAGCAACTTCAAGGGTAATATTTGGTGGAGGTGCAGCAAAAATATCTCCACAAGATGCACCATCAGCTAAGTTTTTACCTACATATCCATGGTAGCTTGGCTCATGGCCACTACCACCTCCTACTAATAATCCAACTTTATCATCTGGGATATAATTTTTCACTATGGCCCCTGGAGAGATTAATTTAATTGAACCATTATAGTAATCAACCAGACCATCTAATAAATCAGTTGCAACACTGTTAGGATCATTTATTATTTTTTTGATGCTCATTTTATAAAAACCTCACAATGATTTTTTCCACAAACCTTGTTTATTTTTGAAATAAAGCAGAATCTAATTCAATCCGTAAATTAAGAAATTATAGGAATCAATTTTTCTTTACAGTATTTACTGTCATGAAGTGTAACACCATCAGGATCTTCAATTGCGGCATCTGGCTCATCCTCACACAAAATCCAGCCTTGAAAATCCTGCTCTACTAACCATCTAGTGATTCCTTCAAAATCAATCTCTCCTTCACCCATCAAGGACCATTCTGGATTACCGTCCCAATCCTTATAATGGATGTGATTGATTAATGAATTAAACTCTTTCATTTTAGAAAGAACATCCATCTCACCATTCCGAATATGTCCTACATCAGGTGTCCAACCAGTTACGCTTGAATCTAAACCATTTAATATTATATCATAATCTTCTGCTGTACGATTAGTAGAAGTTTCTGGTGAGTTTGGATGGAAGGAAGCATTAATTCCTGCATCAGATGCTCTTTTAGATACTGCATTCACATTCTCAACTAAATTAAGTCTTCTCTGAACAATCTCATCACGACTAGTTGGTAATTGGACAGTACACAAATGAGCTCCAGGGAAATGCCGGAGGAGTGCAATTACATCATCAGCTTCTTTTGTCTCCTGTTCTGTTTCTTGAGGATGATTCCATTCAAGGCATAAAGCAACTCCAGCTAGTTTAATGTTATGCTCATCTAATTTTTCAGATAACCTTACTGGATCAAACAAATCACCCATCCAAAAGTGCATTGGTTCAACACCACTAAAACCACATTGAGATATAATCTCTATCATATGACCTAATTGATTCTCATAGGCTTTTCCCGTTTCTTTCATAAACCAAGTATAAACTTCCGCCCCTAAGGATATTTTACTCATTTTAAATTCCTCGTTTCTTTGTAATAATTAGTCACCCCATCCATGTACTTCTTGCACAGATATCATAGTTTCTAAAATAGTATCCCATGTTTGTTGCTGGTTAAGAATGTCATTGGGAAACATGCAACCATCCCAACAAATATGTTTTATATCTTTTCGTTTGTTTCCAGCCGCATCATATAACCAAAAACCAGCCGCATAAGGAATATCTAGCTTTCCATTAGGGTCATCAGCCAAGCAATGTTTTCCTGTCTTATCATGTGAGCCCATTCCTTTTACTGTCCCATCATTTTGTGCAATATGGAGATCAATAGTCCATGGTTTGAGAGCGTCTGTCATAGTTGTATAGGCCTCACTAAATGCTTCTTTATCATCCCATGCAAAATCTTCAGGTAGAATGCGATGATTCTCTTGATTATACCCCAGCAGATAAAGCATTGAATGAGCTAAATCTGCTTGAAAGCCCAGGACACCTTCTGAATCTGCTTCATCAAGGGTTCTTAACATCCATTTCCAACTATGCATTCCCCCCCAGCATATTTCACCTTCAGCTGCTAGCTTTTCTCCATGGTCCTGAGCGATTTCAGCGGCATTTTTAAAAGTTTTACCAATGAGCTTAGTGTTTTCTGAGGGATTCTTACTCCAAGTTTCAACATCAGTTGCTGAATCTATTCTGACAATACCATAAGGTCTTACCCCTAGTTCTCGAAGTTTCCCAGCTATAATGCATGCTTTACGGACTTGCTCTAAAAATTGTTTTCGTTCACTTTCTCCTCCCATTGCTGATCCACCACCCGTTTCTGGCCAGACTGGTGCAACAAGAGAACCAGCAACGAGATTATGACCTTTAAGTTTATCAGCTAGTTCTTTCAAATCATCATCACTTGAATCAATTGATACATGAGGATCTGAAATGAATAGATCAATACCATCAAACTTGCGATCTCTAAAAGAAGCATTTGCAGTGAATTCAATCATTTTATCTAATGAAAAAAATGGTTCGTCATCAGATCCTTTTCCAACGACGCCAGGCCAAGCAGCATTATGTAGTCTCGGGAAATTATTACTCATGTTAACCCCATTTCTTTATTATTGTTTAAACTGTATTCTTAATTTAAGTGAGTAGGTAATTAATTAATAGACTTACTAATTCACAAATGAAAAATCAGATTTATATTATATCTATTCTATTCAATTTAGTTTTAGCAAAAAATAACGTTGAAGAACTAATAAACAATTCTATCTCATCTGATTTTTGGGTTCGTAGAACAGTCCTTGACGAAAAATCTCGAATGATAACTGTTTCTTTTGGCAATCAACTTTATATGGCCTATGATCTAGCAAACTCTGAATTATATAAAGTATGGTCAGGAGGTGTCATCTGGGAAAGTGCCGCCATCAATGATATAAAAACTGTTCAACCTAGAACTTGGGGCATTTCATATGAACAAGAATTGAACCCGGAATTTTATTGGATGGAGGAAAATGGTAAAGATAAAAAGCCTTTGAAAGCTTTCTATAAAGGATATGTTCTTGAGCATGAAAAAATTACCTTTAAATATGTTGTCACCTTAAGTAGTGGAGAGGTAATTAAGATAGATGAACAACCATTGGTTGAATTAAAAGATAATATTATTCAATTAACTCGAAAATTTTTTACCACTGAATTACCCAATGGATTCAGTTTATATTGTGAGGGAATTAAGTTAAAATCAGGAAGTTATACCATATGGTCAAAGATATTTAATAAATCTTCAATTCCTGATAAACCTGAATATACTGAAGCAATAGGTAATTCTGGTTGGGTCCCTCCAGCTAAATTATGGTTAAACCGTAGTGGTTGCAATACTTGTCATAATTTTGAAGAGGATAGAATTGGACCGTCATATAAAAATATTGCTCGAAAATATGAAAAAACTCCTCATAATATTGAACAACTTACTTCAAGAATAATTAAAGGCAGTTCTGGTTATTGGGGGGAAACTGTAATGATCCCTCATTCACAAATTTCTCAAGAAGACGTAAAGCGGATGGTCCAATATATCCTTTCTCTTGATAATCAGGACAAAAGGAAAGTGGCTATAACTACTCCGTCTGAAATTCTTGAAGATTCTACTAAATTAAAAAAGCCGGGATTCGGCAATTCTCTTAATAAAATCCACCCATCTTATAATCTAATTAAAATTCGACCTGATTGGTTCAAGCCTAGAGTGGGAGCAATGGATTTTCTTCCTGATGGAAGTTTAGTGATAAGCACTTGGGATTCTTTAGGTGCAGTTTATCTATTGAAAGGAGTCGATAAAAACAATCCTGACAAAGTAAGTGTCAAACAAATTGCCTCAGGATTACATGAACCTTTGGGGTTAAAAGTTGTTCATGGGAAAATATTTGTACTGCAGAAACAAGAGTTAACAGAATTAATTGATCATAATGGTGATGAAATTATTGATGAGTATCGAAATATTTGTTCATCCTGGGGAGCTACATCAGATTTTCATGAATATTCTTATGGACTTGAATATAAAGACGGATATTTTTATGCCAACCTAGGACTTGGTATGCGTTTAATGAAACATGAACTTCAAGATCCCGATAGAGGTTCAGTAATTAAAATTAGTATGAAAGGAAATTATGAAAAAATAAGTGTTGGACTTAGACAGCCAAATGGGATTGGATTTGGTATTGATGGAGAACTATTTATTAGTGAGAATCAGGGGCAATGGGTGCCAGCATGTAAGATTATTCATGTAAGAGATGGTGATTTTCATGGCTGTCAATATGGTACAGGAGATCGATATAAAGGGATAATTCCTACTCCTCCTGCGGTCTGGTTGCCACAAGATGAGATAGGTAATTCTCCAGGGAATCCGATTCTATTAAAAGATGGTCCTTATGCTGGGCAAATGATCCATGGTGAAATTACACATGGTGGTCTAAAACGGGTGTTTCTTGAAAAAGTAAATAATTCATATCAAGGAAGTGTATTTAGGTTTTCTCAGGGTTTTGAATCTGGTATTAACAGAATAATATATGGCCCTGATGGTGATATTTATTTGGGTGGCGTTGGAATGAACGGAAATTGGTCTTGGTTAGGAAAACAGTTTGGCTTAGAAAAAATCTCATATAATGGACAAACAACCTTCGAAATGTTATCAGTACAAGCTCTTTCTGATGGATTATTAATTAATTTTACTGAACCATTAGAAAAAAAGGCTTCCATAAAATTTTCTGACTTTAGGATTAGTCACTGGCGATATGAGACTACTTCAAAATATGGAAGTCCAAAGTTTGATGAAGCAATACTTCCTATTGAGGAAATATATTTGTCTAGAGACAGGAAAAAAGTATATGTAGAATTAAATGATTTGAAAAAAGGTCATGTCATTCATATAATGCTTAAAGAAAAGATTAAGAGTGAGTCCGGGAAAAAGTTGTGGTCTGGAGAAGCTTGGTATACATTAAATAATATTCCTGAAAAAAATATTTTGAGAGTATTTTGGAAAAAATTATAGCTAACTTGATTTATGATATTAAACTCTGAAAATAGTAACAAAATACGAATTTCTGGATATGCTTCTCATTATGAGGCTGAACCTTTGATCAAACCATTTGGATTTAAAGGAAATATGATTTCTAATGCTTGGCAAGTAGCCGTTATGCTCCAGAGTGATGAAGGTCATAGGAAAATTGGACTTTCTACCCAAAGTGTTCTTTGGTCTGATCCCAGTGTATTTGTTGAGCATTCCGAAAATGATGGAAACTCCTTAATGTATTCAATTACAAAATATGCACTTAAGCTAATTAAGAATACTAACTATAACGATCCAATTGAGTTACTTGAAAATATCTTTGAAGATGTTTTCTCATACGCTAAAAAAATAACCGGGCATAGCAACTTAAAAAAAACCTTTGTTTTGAATGCTTTAGTTGGTCTTGATAATGCAGCTTGGCTACTCTATGCTTCTAAAAATGGGATAAACAACTTTGATGAAATGATTCCATCAATCTATAGAGAAGGATTACCGGAAAAGCATACAAAGGTTGTTAGCATTCCAGTGGTTGGGTATGGAACACCAATTAATGATATAATCCAAATGACTAAAGAAGGTTTTTTTATTATGAAAATAAAGATTGGTTCGCCAGGGACTCAATCTGAGATGCTTGAAAAAGATAAAGAATATTTAAAAGCTATTCATGAAGCAATTGGAAATTTAGAAATACCTCATCTTCCCAATGGAAAGATTCCGTACTATTTTGATGCAAATGGACGTTATGAAAATAAAGATATAATGATGCGCTTTTTAGATTATGCAGAACAAATTGGTGCTATAGATCAAATTGCTGTTCTTGAAGAACCCTTTAATGATGATTATCAGGAAAATGTTACGGATATAACTGAAAGAGGACCTAGAGTTGCAGCTGATGAAAGCTCACACACCGATAAAGATACTAAGTTACGCATAGAACAGGGTTATAACATGATTGCTTTAAAGGCAATTGCTAAAACACTTAGTATGACTTTAAAAATAGCCCGTTTAGCACTTGAATATAAAATCCCATGTTTCTGTGCTGATTTAACTGTAAATCCCATACTTGTAGATTGGAATAAATGTATTGCAGCACGTCTTCCAAGTTTTTCTGATTTCAATTTAGGTCTTCAAGAAACCAATGGTTGGCAAAATTATAAAAACTGGGAAAAAATGTGTACTTATCACCCACTTCCTAATGCCTCTTGGATAAAAACTAGAAATGGCGTTTATGAAACAGATGAATCTTTTTTTGAAGAAAGTGGGGGCATTTTTCTTCCATCCCCTCACTATGAAAAAATTTTCTAGTGATGACAACAAAATATGCTCATATAAATATCATTGCGAAAGACTGGCAATTACTATGTGAATTTTACCAAGAAATATTTGAGTGTGTGCCAGTTAGCACTGAACGTAATCATCATGGAGAATCCGTAGATAAACTAACTGGTATTTCAAAAGTAAGAGTGAAGGGGCGCCATTTAAGAGTCCCTGGGTATGGTGAACATGCTCCTACTATAGAAATTTTTTCATTTAGTCAAGCTGGGCAAGACTCTCCAAAAATATTAAACCGACCAGGTTTTTCTCATATGGCGTTTGAAGTTGATGATTTGGATCAAAGGAGAGAAAAAATTAAAGCATTCGGAGGGTCAGATTATGGTGAAAAAGTTACCCTTGATATTTCCGGTGCTGGTAAACTCACTTTAATATATATGACTGACCCAGAAGGGAATATCATAGAACTTCAGAAATGGCACTAAAGTGATCATAGTGAAAGAAATGAGGCAAAAAAATACTATGATTCATTTTCTTTTTTATTGTTTTTTATTTTCCTTTTCATTTCTTCTGGGTCAAGACAATAATAATTGGCTAAATATTAAACTTCGAGAAAGAATTCTGATCGACAAGAATCAAAATAAGTTCCAATTAAATGAAAAAGAGGTTAATTGGAATCTAAACAAAACCGCCATTATTATTATTGATATGTGGGATAATCATCATTGTAAAAGTGCTGCGCGTCGAGTTGCTGAAATGGCTCCATATATGAATCAAGTTTTGAAAACAGCACGTAGTAAAGGAGTATTTATTATTCACGCCCCAAGTGACTGCATGGAATACTACAAAACCACTACTCAAAGAAAACGCGCAGAAAAATCTCCTTTTATTAACGCTAATATTAATTTCGAATGGAACTCTTTTAATCCAAAAAAGGAGGGGTATTTATCTTCTGAGTTGGAAAAAGAAGGGTGCTCCTGTGATACTCCAGAACCTTGCGGCCCATCTTATAAAGCATGGAGCCGACAAATTGAAACTATCGATATTTATGGGGCTGATGCTATCTCTGATGATGGTCAGGAAATATACAATCTCTTAGAAGAACGAAAGATAGATAATGTCATAATCATGGGAGTTCATACTAATCGTTGTGTGCTAGGGAGACCATTTGGTATTCGCCAGATGAATTATACAGACCGAAATGTTGTCCTTTGTAGAGACCTTACTGATTCATATCATAGAGACCCAGGTAAACATTTTGCTGGATTAAAATTAATAATCCAACATATTGAAAAATATTGGTGCCCAACAATTACTAGTGCAAGCATAACCAAAGCTCCTCCATTCATATTCAAAGAACAAGATAGGAGATAAACCAATGACTTTTCAGTCTCATAAAAAGTCAAAATCATTCTTTAGTCGTCGAGACTTTATGAAAATTTCAGGTGCTAGTCTCGTATCTAGTGCTTTTATAAAACCCTCATTTAAAAAGAAGGACCTCTCCATAAATATTTTTTCTAAACATCTACAAGCCTTCAATTATAATGAAATGTCTTCTTTTGCTTCGGAAGTTGGATTTGAAGGTGTTGATTTAACAGTTCGTCCTGGAGGGCACGTCTTACCTGAACGAGTAAGTAAAGATTTACCTAAAGCTGTGGAAAGTATCCGTAAGGCTGGGCTATCTATTGACATGATAACTACAAGTGTAAAGGATGCCAATGATCCTGAACATAAACGAGTGCTTGAAGTAGCATCTGAATTAGGAATANGATATTATCGAATGGCTTATTTTGCTTATCCANATTTATCTNAAGACANAACTTTAATTGAAGTCTTNAAAAATTTTACNGNTGAAACAAAAGCTTTATCAANATTGAATAAAAAACTAGATATAGTAGGCTGTTATCAAAATCACTCCGGTAAGAAATTAGTTGGATCNAATNTTTGGGAAATTTGGAAATTAATATCCGAATCTGACCCAAATTTTTCTGGTATTCAATATGACATTCGNCATGCNACAGTTGAGGGNGGAGANTCTTGGGAAAATGGGATCCATTTAATTAATAATAATATTANAACTATNGCATTGAAAGANTTTAAATGGGGNAAAATTGATAATCATTGGAAAATAATCAATACTCCAATAGGAGAAGGAATGGTCGATTTTGAAAAATATTTCAGTCTGTTAAAAAAATATAAGATATTTGTTCCTGCAAGCTTGCATTTTGAATATAGTTTGGGAGGAGCTGAGCATGGAAGTAAAAAATTGGGAATAACAAAAAATAGTCTTTTTGAAAAAATGCGAAAAGACTTGAACGCAATAAGAAAATATTGGGACTCAGCAGCTTAGCGATTGACGATTAATTACAAAATACCTTCTTCTTTTCCTGATATAAAATCATTTGAGTCATACCTTAAGTCAATTGATGCTTCGTTTGGTTGTGACCATAACATTATGGATTCATCGGGACCAATGGGAAAAGAGTTTAATATTGCAGGACATACTCTAAATAATCGTTTTGCTATACATCCAATGGAAGGTTGGGATGGGAATGAAGATGGACTTCCTTCTGAGCATACTTTTCGAAGATGGTATCGTTTTGGATTAAGTGGCTCCTCATTAATTTGGGGAGGGGAGGCTTTTTCTGTTGTTCCAGAAGGTCGTGCTAATCCACATCAACTTCATCAAGGAAGCAGTAAAAGAATTGGGATAGGTCTCAAGGATCTAATTAGAAAAATTAAATCAGGTCGGGAAAAAATTGGACTTGGCAATGAAGAAACCTTAATTGGATTGCAATTGACTCATTCAGGACGTTGGTCACATCCAAATAAGAGAGGACCATCTCCTAAGATTGCTTTTAGACATCCAATCCTAGATCGGAAATCAGGTGTCAATTCTGATGAAGCACTAATTTCAGATAACGAGTTAGCAGATTTACCGAAATATTATGCTGAAGCATCAGAATTAGCATCTAAAGCTGGTTTTAGTTTCGTCGACATAAAATGCTGCCATGGTTACCTTCTTCATGAATTATTAGCTGCTAGATCAAGACCCGGACCTTATGGAGGGTCTTTTAANAATCGAACTCGTCTTTTNCNGGAAATTGTTNCTTCCGTAAGAGATNCANGNCCNGNCTTANAAATTGGAGTTCGTTTATCCGCAACAGATCTTTACCCCTTCTNAAGCAATNAGGATGGTCTTGGGGAACCTAAAGGATTATCAGAGAACCTTCCATATAATTTAGGGTTTGGTATAAATAAAGATAATCCGCTGGAACCAGATTATAATGAGACATTTGATTTCCTTGATCTCTTATGTAAAATGAAAATTAAGCTCGTCAATATCACCATAGGGTCACCATATTATACACCTCATATTCAACGACCAGCGGCTTTCCCTCCAAGTGATGGTTATCTTCCTCCAAAAGATCCCCTTGAATCCGTCCTAGCACATATTGCAACTGTACGGTTAATTAAATCTTCTTTCCCACACTTAATATTAGTTGGATCTGGATACAGCTATCTTCAACATTGGCTACCTAATATAGCGCAATACGAAGTTCGCAATGGTCATGTGGATTTTGTAGGCTTAGGAAGAATGGTTCTATCCTATCCGGAATTACCCCTTGATATTCTAAATGGNAACCCTATANAAAAGAAAAAAATATGNAGAACTTTTTCTGATTGTACNACAGGTCCAAGAAATGGTATGGCTAGCGGTTGNTATCCTTTAGACCCATATTTTCGTAAACGTCCAGANGCTGATAAAATTCGATCAATGAGGAAGGCTAGAATATGAATAAACCTGANACTGAATCTTTTCAGGGATTACCCTCAACNATATCTAANAATCAGGAATCATTGAAGAAGGAGGAAGAGTGGCTTGAGCAACAGAAAAGTCTTCCGAAAATTCAAAGGTGGAAATCTTTNCTTATTAAAGGTGGNCCTGGCTACCTACAAAGTGCACTTACTTTAGGAGGTGGNACCGTAACCGCTATGTTNTTCTCTGGCGCAGCATATGGTTATCAATTATTGTGGGTTGCTCCATTGTCTATGCTNTTGGGAATAATAATTTTTTCTGCNGTTTCCCATCAAACTCTTTCAACAGGTCAGCGTCCATTCATTGCTCTTAAAGATCATGCTGGACCATTTTTTGCCTGGGCCTTTTCCGGTGGTGCAGTTCTGTCATCAATTATATGGCATTTTGCCCAATACTCACTTGGTGCATCTGTTCTTGTGGATTTAAGCGATGTGGCGGGAATGAAAATTCCTTCTTGGGTGGCTGGTATAATTATTCTGGCTATTTCGATTATATGGGCAGTAACATATGGAACTTCTAATAAGATGAGAGATTGGTTTGAGAAATCCCTCAGAATATTAGTCTGGGGGATTGTTGCTTGTTTTGGTTTGGTAGCCTTTCGAACAGGAATAGCAGATCCATTAGATTTAATATATGGCTTTATTCCCTCAATTCCGGAAAGTTTATCAGAAGTTTCTTCACTTACCGTTATTGTAGGAGGTCTGTCCGCTTCTGTAGGTGCAAATATGTTATTCCTTTATCCATATTCATTAATGGCTAAAGGATGGTCTTCATCGCATAAGCAACTAGCTCAATTTGATCTGATTTCAGGAATGTTCATTCCTTATTTTCTTGCAACAACATTAATGGTAATAGCTACAGCAAATATTTTTTATTACGGAGATTTAGAATTTACAGGAAGAAGTCTCAGTCCATTTGAAGCATCTCAGATCCTGGAAAGTACAATTGGACCTTTAACAGGACGCATGATATTTAATTTAGGAATTCTTGGGATGGCAATTTCTTCCATCATTTTACAAATGATTTGTTGCGGATTTGTGGCTTTAGAAGTTTTTGGTTGGGAATTTGGGAGCTTGAGATATCGCTTAGCCTGTCTAATACCAGCTCCAGGTGTATTGGGTTCCGTTCTTTGGTCAGACATAGCATTATGGGCTGCTGTTCCAACTACTGTAATATGTGGGTTCTTCCTCCCTATTTCATATGTTGGTTTTATTATTCTTCAAAAAAGCTCAAAATACTTAGGAAGTAATAAACCAAAAGGTCTTAAAGCCAACATATGGGTTGGTTCCATGATTGTCGGAACGTTAATACTAATTATTTTTCTTGCCTGGACTCTAATAGATAAAGTCCCAAAATATTTAGGTAATCTATTTTGAGCAATACAACCATTAAACTACCTAATGGAAGAAAAATCCAACTTAATAATGATGGTATAGAAAAATATAAAGAAAATCTTAATAGACTGGAAACGACTCTACCAATTAGAGATGTATGGGCCTCTCCTCATATAGTAGTAAAAAATTCATATGCTGAATTAGGACACTCTTTTAATTCTCCAGGTACAACNGAAGAAATAAGAGANAATATAGATTTTGATGNAACCATAAAAATAAGAAAATATNTNATCAAAAATGGTTTCGCAATTGCTGAAGCAATGGATACAGCACAACGTTTTTTNATNGGNTGGACTACCGCAAAAAAACTTATAGAGGAAACATCNNAAATACCATCTGATATCANGTTTATTGCTGGTGCNAGNTATGATAATANCTCATCNNCAAAANATCTAGACNCAATATGTGANGCTGTGATTTATCAAGCAAATTNTATTANNGNNTGTGGNGGAATTCCAATTTTACTTCCTATACCTTTCCTAAGTAANAACAATTTCTCCTCTGATAACTATGTAANAACATATNAATCATTAATTNATAGAATAGACAGNCAACTATATATACACTGGTTAGGTGAAATGTTTNTACCAGAATTANANGGATATTTTCCAGNANATAGTTTTGAAAAGATTATGGCTATTGATAGAGAAAAAGTTTTNGGNGTCAANCTTTCATTNCTGNATTNTTCAAAAGAAATANGTTTNCGAAATAAACTNTCANNNTTTAATCANGTTGTATTANCAGGAGATGATTTCAACTTTTGTAATTTAATTGCTGGCGATGANAANGGATTNAGTCATGCACTTCTAGGTATATTNGATGCAATATCATTACCCGCTGGGATAGCATTACAATTTCTAGCNNATGGGAAAAAGGAAGTTTTTAGTTCTATAATGAAACCCTGTGAAGATCTTTCTANAATAATCTTTGAAAGATCCAACACAACATTATAAAGCAGGGCTTGCTTTTTTATCGTGGCTAGATGGGCATCAAGAAAATAATATGCTAATTAATAGACAAGATCTTTGCAGATCAAAAGCACATTATCTTTCAATAATCGAACAAGCTTCCATATCAAACGTTTTTTCTAACCCTGGAATTGCTTTTGAAAGAATTTTAATTTGGTTAGAAACGAACTACTGATTTATTAAATAATTTTAAAAAAATAGAATAAATGCAAAACTTAATAATTCCTTTTTTCATAATAACAATCCATTTCCTAACACCTCAACTAGCCTATACTCAATTAGAACTTAATCATGATAAAGAAACTGGAAGAATTCTCGTTTATAAATCTGAAGGATCTTCACCAACCCTGACACAAAATGCATATTCCAAATAAAAGTTGTAAGCCAAATAGTAAGATTAAGGATCTGAAACTACTTATTAATAGATTCTCTTCTGTTCCTTTTGTATAAATTCTATTAACTTCTCAAAGTGGGGAGAAATTAATGAAGTTCAAAATTAAACTAGTAGGGGTCCTTTTATTCCTTGTGATTCTGATTTTCTTTTCTTGCACTGAAGAAGCTAGGGTATCAGA
>PAYY01000009.1 GCA_002715465.1 Fidelibacterota bacterium
AGCTTTTCAAGGGATTACCATGGAGTGTGCCCGTTGTCATGACCATAAATATGATCCAATATCACAAGAAGAGTATTATCAAACCTTCGCATTTTTTAATAATGTTCCGGATAGAGGCTTGATAGAGTTTATGACTAAAGCTGCTAGGCCAAAACTAAAAGTAAAGAGTCAAAGCATTACAGATAAGCTTAAACACATAAGGTCACAAATCAATTATTACAAAGAACATCTTAAAGAATACAGTGAACATCCAGATAGAAAAGAGGATTATAAAGCATGGTTAGATAATAGGCCCATAGGAACAGTCATAAAAAATAATTTAAATATGGGTTTGGCAAAACATATTGTTACAACTAAAGATAATTATAAGCTTAAGAGCCCGATTAATTTTGATAATAGAACAGAATATTTAGAGGACTTTACAGATGGAAATTTAGGAGATGTTGGTGATTTTTCTCGACATGATCAATTTTCTATTTCATTTACATTGAATCTGATCAATGATAGTCTTAAGAATACAAAATCAAATTCTTCCTATATAGAAGCAGATCCTATTGCAAGTATATCAAAGTTGTTTGGAGATGAAATTCTAAATAAGGGCTATTCTTTTACTATAAATAATGAACTGCAACTTTCAGGACGATTAAGCCACAAAGATCCTCGAGAATATGAAAAGACTTTTTTCTCAGAAAGAGTTTCAGGAGAAATAGAAGTTCCATCAGATTTTCAAGATTCACTTCTTAATAGAACATGTGAAATAATTTGGGAAGGTAAGACTATTGCAGATACAATTTTAACTAATGTGTATGAAGTATTTAATCGATTACCTTTTTCTACAGAAGGAGGTCTTTATCCTTGGGGGGGAAAAAAATATTATATTGATGAAATTAATTCCTCACAAACATCTTTTACAAGACAACAAGCGATTTCCCGAGTATTGGATGAAATAATAGAACGACATACTGGGAATTTTTTAAAGGTTGAATCTCAGATGCCATTAAAGTTAGGTAATCACCACCATATTGTAATTTCTTATAATGGAAATAGTAATTCGTCTGGGCTAAGAATTTTTCTAGATGGATATGAACAACAAAAAAACATTATTTATGATAAACTAACAGGCTCAATAATTAATGATCAAAAATTCTTTCTTACATATGACAGGACTTTTTGTGAAATAAATGATTTTCGGATTTATAACAGAGTCCTTTCCAATGTTGAGATCATGCTATTGTTTGATCAAGGATCAAATTTGAATGATCTATTTAGGGAAAACAACATTGATATTAACATGGACTATAGAAAATTTTTCTTGAAAAACTTTGATCCAAATTATCAGTATCTTCAAAAACAATTAGTTCTGTGGAAAAAGAAACATTTTTCTCATCCGGAAACTATGATTATGGAAGAGATGGAAATTCCAAAGGATACATATATACTTGATCGTGGCGTATATGATGCACCTAAGAAAAAAGTTAATCCCGGCACTCCAAGCGCTATTGCACCTTTTCCAAAAGATTATCCCCAAAATAGACTAGGGTATGCTTATTGGCTTGTTGATAAAAACAATCCATTAACAGCAAGAGTGACAGTTAATAGATATTGGCAACTGTTTTTTGGGAATGGAATTGTTTCTACTTCAGATGATTTTGGGAATCAAGGTTCATTGCCTACTCATCCTAAGTTATTAGATTGGCTAGCTGTTGACTTGATTGAAAATAATTGGAATCTAAAAAATTATATCAAGAGGATAACAATGTCTTCTACATACAGACAAATCTCTAAAGTAAAGAAAGAAGCTTACGGACTAGACCCTTCAAATACTTTTCTTTCTCGAGGAACAAATAATAGACTATCAGCTGAAATGATAAGGGATCATGTATTGGCAATAAGTGGACTTCTAAATGAAGAAATTGGTGGTCCGCCGGTGAAACCTTATCAACCAGAGGGACTATGGAAACAGATAACACCACCAATTGGTCAACATAAATATCGTCAAAGTCAAGGAAGTGATTTACATAGAAGAAGTATCTATACTTATTGGAAAAGGACTATTCCCCCACCTTCAATGATCACCATGGATGCTGCTGAAAGACATAAATGTGTTGTTAAAAGGCAAGCTACTAATACACCTCTTCAAGCTTTAGTATTAATGAATGACCCTCAATATATAGAGGCATCCAAATTTCTAGCGATTGAAATGTTAGATAAGGGAGGAACAAAGCTTGAAGATCAGATTGTTTATGGATTTAGATCTGCCACATCAAGAATTCCTAATGATACAGAATTGAAAAGACTAAAGATAATTTTTGATAAACAATCAAAGTTTTATTTGGAGAACAGCAAAGAAAGAACAGACTTGGTGGGAATAAAAAATAATTTAGATAAAGAAAAGCTTGCTGATCTTGCTGCATTAATTATAATTGCGAACTCAATAATCAATTTAGATGAGACTATAAAAAAAGGGTGACCAAAATAAATTTTAATATTTTTTATTAATGTTGAATCTTTTCAAAATGGTTTGATTAAAAGATGGTAGCACTGTATAAAGATTTTAAAATTCTTTTTATTATCATTTTATTTTTACTATGGGAACCTATCTATTCACAAACCCTTTCTTTTAGAGATGAAGCTATTCCAAGAGGGTTAACTTTCATTCATGATAATGGTGGAACCGATCAAAAATATTATGTTGAGACTATGGGCTCGGGTTGTTGTCTTATTGATTATGACGGAGATAAAGATTTAGATATTTTTTTTCTTCAAGGCGCTCCTTTACCAGGCTGGGAAAAAGATGTGATACTTCGCAACCAATTATTCCGTAATGATGGGGGGCAATTTGTTAATGTGACAGGTGAGTCGGGGCTTGGTGACACTTCTTATGGTATTGGATGTTCAGTAGCTGACTATGATAACGATGGGGATGCGGACCTTTATATAACCAATTTTGGTGAAGATATACTTTATCGTAATGAAGGTAATGGTACGTTCGCTGATGTATCTTATGTTGCTGGAATTTCAAACTCATCTTGGGGGTCTACGGCTGTTTTTTTTGATGCTGACCTTGATGGTTGGCTGGATATTTTTGTTGTTAATTATATAGACTACTCAATAAAAGATAACCCATGGTGTGGAGAAAAGCATATTAACAGAAGAACTTACTGTTCTCCAGATATGTTCTCAGGTACTAAGGACCAGATTTATCATAATAATGGAGATGGAACTTTCAGTGACATGTCAAAGATAACTAATATTTCAAAGCTGACAGGTAAAGGTCTCGGAATAGCGATTTCTGATATTGATAATGATAGCGACATGGATATATATGTATCTAACAATAACCTTATGAATTTTCTATATATTAATGATAGTACGGGTATTTTTAGGGAGAATGCATTATTTGCTGGAGTTGGCTATAATGAGAATGGTCAAGCGGAGTCAGGTACAGGTGTGGATTTTGGTGACTATGATAGAGATAGTTTTCTTGATCTGTTTGTCACAAATATTAGTGGAGAGTCTAATAGGTTGTATAAGAATGATGGCAATGGGATTTTTTCTGATGTTACTTCAACAGTTGGTTTAGGAAAAGACAGTTTTAAATTATCGGGCTTTAGCACAAAACTTGTTGATTTGGACCTTGATGGTTGGCTGGACATTTTTATTGTGAATGGACATGTTCAAGATAATATTAATCTTATAAATAAATCTTATACTCATGCACAGAAAAAACAAGTTTTTATTAACAATGGACAAGGGTCTTTCATAGATAAAACTGATGAAATTGGAGGTGATGTCCTTACTCCTTCAGTAGGACGAAGTGCAGCCTTTGGTGATATTGATAACGATGGTGATGTGGATGTGATCATTTCCAATAGCAATGGTCAGGCCAATCTATTAATTAATGAAGGGAAACCTGCAAATAATTGGATAGGGATTCAGTTAAATGGTCGAATATATAATATTGATTCAATTGGCGCAAAAGTACAAGTAAAAACTCAAAGCGGTATTCAATGGGCTATGATAAACCCCTCAGGAAGCTATTTATCTTCAAATGATAAACGTCTTCAGTTTGGTATAGGTAAAGATGTTAAAATTGATGAAATAATAATTGATTGGCCTGGAGGAGGTATAGATAGAATTGAAGATATAAAACCTAACCATTACTACCTAATTCAACCAGGGGGTGCAATATCTACTATTTGGTAAAACGCAAACTATTTTCAAAAAAAGTTAAATTTCTCTCTCTCTCTATTTTGATCAACTTTTTTAATACTTCATGTATTACGAACAATAATCAAAATGTTTTTCAAGCTATATTAGATGATTCTTGGTCTTTCAGACTGAAAGAAAATCCCTTATTTGCTACTAATGTAGGAGTTCATTCCTTCAATGACCAATTACCCAGCAATAAACTTGAGGATATATATAAGCGTGAGCGGTTTTGGAAAACAATTCTTAACAAATTAGAGTTAATAGATGAAAATACATTAGATGAACAAGGAAAAATGAATTACAGAATTTTTCAAAGAATTGTAAAAGATAGAATATTTAGTTTCAAATATAAAAGTTACTTAATGCCATTTAATGCGGATTCAGGCTTTCATATTGGCCTTGCTCTTTTACCTAATCGTGTTCCCTTGGCTACTTTGGAAGACTATGAAAATTATATTGCTCGTTTAAACAGTATTCCCTCCTACATGGATGATCACATCGCATTACTTAGAGAAGGAATTAAACTTGGAATGACTGTTCCTCAAATTGTTTTGAATGGATACGAGTTTACGATTAAAACTCATGTTGTTAAGGACCCAGAGAAAAGTGTGTTTTATAAACCATTTTTAGACATTCCTAACTCAGTTTCAAAAGATGAACATCAACGATTGAGAGATTTAGGTAGAGGGGCTGTAATTAACAGTGTTGTTGAGGGTTATAAACATTTTCTTATTTTCTTTGAAAAAGAATATTATCCTAAAGCACGTCAAAATATAGGCGCAGCTGATTTACCTGATGGTGTTGCGTACTATCAATATTGCATCAACCATTTTACAACTCTTGATTTGACACCATATGAAGTACATAATCTTGGACTACAAGAAGTTGATAGGATAAAAAGTGAGATGATGGCGATTATAGAACAAGTGGGATTCAATGGCTCTTTCCAGGATTTTTTGAAATATTTGAGAACAGCCCCGCGTTTTTATGCAAATACTCCAGAGGAGTTATTAAAAGAAGCTTCCTTTATAGCAAAAAGAATGGATGCCCAATTACCAAAATTATTCAAATCACTGCCAAGCTTGCCCTATGGTGTCCAAGCTGTTCCAGTTCATATTGCGCCGAAATATACTAGTGGTAGATATGTTGGTGCTCCCAAGGGTTCTACTGAGCCAGGGTACTATTGGGTTAACACCTATGCTCTTGATAAAAGGCCTTTGTATAATCTGGAAGCTCTCACTCTTCATGAGGCTGTTCCTGGCCATCATCTGCAGAATGCTATTGCTCAAGAACTTGAAAATCTCCCCAATTTTAGACAGTATTTGTATTTATCAGCATTTGGAGAAGGGTGGGGACTCTATTCTGAATGGCTTGGTTTAGAAGTTGGGTTTTATACTGACCCTTACAGTAATTTTGGGCGATTAACCTATGAAATGTGGCGTGCTTGTCGGCTTGTTGTAGACACAGGAATTCATGCGTTTGGATGGACAAGAGCTGAGGTTATTGAATATTTGACCTCTAGGACAGCATTGCCTATGCATGAAATAACTACTGAAACTGATAGATATATATCTTGGCCTGGGCAGGCACTATCCTATAAAATAGGGGAATTAAAAATAAAAGAACTCCGAAGTTATGCTGAATCAATTCTCCAAGAAAATTTTGATGTGAGAAGGTTTCATGATGCAATACTTTCAAATGGTTCTATTCCATTAGACATTTTAGAAAGTCAACTGAAAATTTGGGTGGAAAAAGAAAAAAAGAAATAACTCCAAGCTTTATCGAAGTGATAGAGTCTCGTCTTAAAGGGATACTTCCCGGAGCTTCTTCACAAATGAAAATGAGACCACATATACGAGAAATTCAATCATTTATGAGCTTTGAAAAAGATGCAATGCCTGCAGCAGTCCTGTTCCTTCTTTTTCAAAAAAGTAGTCAATGGTGGTTTTTTCTAACTCAACGATCAAAAAATGTAGAGTATCATAGGGGACAAATTTCATTACCAGGAGGATGCCAAGAGAAAAACGAATCATTGAATGACACTGCTCTCAGAGAAACTGAAGAAGAGATTGGGGTTCCTGTTTCGGCAATAAAAACTCTCGGATCCGTAACGCCACTCTTTATCCCCGCAAGTGGTTTTATAGTAACGCCATTTATCGGATATTGCAAGAATCATGTAATCCCTAATATTGATAAAAATGAAGTTGAATCATTGCATTTCGTAAAAGTAGAACATCTTCTAGATGATTTGATTATAGAAAACGAGAGAAAAGTTATTAATGCTGTAGAAGTTGAGATCCCTTTTTTTAATTTTAATGGGTTAAAAGTCTGGGGCGCTACGGCCTCGATTCTTAATGAATGCAAAGAAATTATATCAGATTGTTATAAGAAGGAGTAATTAGTGATAAGCCAAGTATCTGAACAAAGATTTTCTTCTAGGATGGGTTTTCTTTTAAGTGCTTTGGGAATTGCTGTCGGTACTGGAAATATATGGCGGTTCCCAAGAATTGCTGCAAGTAATGGCGGTGATGAAGGTGCGGGAGCTTTTCTTATAGCGTGGGTAGTTTTTTTGTTTCTTTGGAGTATACCTCTTGTTATAGCTGAGTATATAATGGGGCGAAAAACTAGAAAAGGGACTATTGGAGCTTTTGTTTTTTTGATGGGGAACAAGTTTGGTTGGATGGGTGGTTTTGTAGGCTTTGTTTCTACCGCAATTGCATGTTATTATTCTGTTGTTGTTGGATGGTGCCTCTATTATTTCATTCAGATGTTATTTTTTCCTCTTCCCGTATCTGTTGAGGCTTCCTCGATGATTTGGAGTAATTATCAATCAAGCTTTTATCCATTACTATTTCATGGTATTGCAATAAGTGCTGGGGCACTTGCTATTTGGAAAGGTGTCTCTTCTATCGAAAAAGTCAATCGATTTTTAATTCCAACTCTTTTAATAATTGTTTTACTATGCGTAATTAGAGCTCTGACTCTACCAGGGGCATGGGATGGAGTTTCTTATTTATTCACCCCTCAGTGGGCCCAACTTAAGAATCCAAAACTATGGCTTGAGGCATTAACCCAAAATGCTTGGGATACAGGGGCGGGCTGGGGTCTTTTTCTCACCTATGCCATTTACATTAGACGACGCTACGGTATAGTGAAAAACGCTTTTGCCACAGCTATAGGGAATAATTTAGTTTCTTTACTTGCTGCACTGATGATTTTTGGAACAGTATTTGCAATCCTTGGTATGGAAGGAAAAATAAATTCAGAAATACTTAGTATTATGAAACAAAGTGGGCCAGCTGCAACTGGCCTGACTTTCATATGGATGCCTCAACTTTTCGCAAAAATGACTTTTGGCAAACCGTTGTCAATCCTATTCTTTCTGGGCCTTTCTTTTGCTGGGCTATCTTCCCTTATTTCTATGATAGAATTGTCATGTCGCAACCTTGTTGATCTTGGCCTAAAACGAAAAAAGGCTATTATTTTATTAATACCTATATGTTATTTATTTGGAATGCTATCAGCGCGGAATCTTGAATTTTTTGGAAATCAAGACTTTGTTTGGGGTATTGCCCTTATGATATCTGGAGTTTTTATAGCCATAGCTGTGCTGTATAAAGGAATCTCTGATTTAAGGATAAAAGAAATTTTGGATAATAAAGATGATTGGGATTTAGGCCAATGGTGGGATAAAACTGTTGCTTTTATCGTCCCAACGCTAGGAGCAACTTTATTTTTATGGTGGCTATCACTTTCTGCTACTGTATACGCCCCACAGGATTGGTACAACCCCTTTTCACCCTATAGTGTTATGACCTGCATTGTACAATGGGGAATTGTTTTAGCCACGCTGTTTTTACTTAATAAGTGGATAGTTTCATCTATACTTAGTCAAGAGAAGAATTAGACTTAAACACAGTTATTATTGGTGTGAACAGTCAGATTAAATATCTATCCAAACGCCTTTATCATTTTTTAGTGCGGTATTGTAAATGTGTTGAGCGGCCACAACATCTTCTACCGCCATCCCAAGGGATTTGAAAAGTGTTATTTGATTTTGATCTGTCCGTCCTTTAATTTTCCCTCCAAGTACTTCTCCAAGTTCTCCTGCAATATGTGCTTCATTAATCAATCCTTCAGAGGCGGGAATTATAAACTCACCAGCTTCATTTAAGGCTGATTCTCGACTGTCAACAAATAATTTTGATTTTAATATAGCATCAGAATCAAGCTCACGTGTGGTGGGAGAGCATGCACCTACAGCATTAATATGACACCCAGCGATTAACCAATCTCCCTTCACAATAGGTTCTTTTGTTCCTGTTAATGTGCAAATAAGATTAGCATTTTTTACAGCCTCTTTAACAGTTTGTAATACTTGAATTTCAATAGAAGTAAACTTTGACAATTCTTTTGCTAGTATGTTAGCGTTTGCTAAAGACCTGCTCCATATATATACTGAACTAATTGGTCTGGCTTCATTCATAGCAAAAAAATGAGATTTTGCTTGGACTCCAGAGCCAAGAATAGCAAGTGTATTAGATTCGTGATTAGCTAAAAGCTCAGTAGCCACGCCACTTGCTGCAGCTGTGCGAAGAGCGGTAATTTCGATAGCATCCATTACAGCAAGTGGATTACCATGCTTTGCGGAGAAAAGCACTACTAGTCCTTGGTGCGAATCGAAGTTTGTTTTAGCTTCATTATTAAATATGGAAATGAGCTTGACAGCAAGAGCATCAGAATTGCCTTCATAGGCGGGCATACATCCTAGTATATTTTTATTCTTCACCTGCATCATAGTCCTAAGTGGTTGAACTGAGATTCCCTTTGAATACGCTTGAAAAGTTTTGGACAGTATATCCATGCAGGTTCGCATGGGTAAAAGGTTTCGTACTTCGCTGCGGTTTAGGATTAGCAATTTCACTTTAATAATTTAGTTAGATCCAAGCTTGGATCTAAGTTGTCTTCTTATTCTACCTTTACATAATTATAAAGGGATTAGTTTTGTTTAAAAGAATGATTCTTCTCTGATTATGAGAACCCTTGATGCATTTTTTGTGCTAAAAATTAGCAACTAATAGATAGGGGCCTATTTTTTGAGGGAAAAATTAAACAATAGCTTTCAGCAATTTTATTATGAGGGCTATTCATCCAATGATATTCTAATAATGAAAAGATTATTATGTCCCTTTTTCGATTGGTAACATGCAACTTTAACACATTGAAACTTCTGGATAGTCAATAGCAAGTAATTTAGAGGCTAGATCCACTACAGCTGCCATTCCTCGAATTCCGAGTTGTGATTCTACATCTGTATTATAGTTTGTTGTAGTATTTATGTCATAAGTGTATCGTAAACCATCTGAACTCTCTACAAATTCAATACCAGCTACGTCGATTGCATTTGCCTCCATAAGTTTAATATATTGTAATATGAGATCATCATTTGGGCTTATTTCCAAAGCGGGAGAGAATCTGCCGTTTTTATTATCAGTAGGACAAAATATATCAGTGGCTTCATCACAATCCTCTGCTGGGCAAAGCTCAAAACCACCTTCTGTACTTGAATGCATAGCTAAAACAAATTGACCGCCAACAATTTCAACACGGGTTATAAAATTTTCTTTGGGCTCAATATATTCTTGGAGCAAATTTATTCCATTTGGATCATTCACAAATTCAGGACCATTAACATAGTCATCAAAATTTTCTAAGTCATTAAAGAGCCTTACACCCAATCCTTTTCCTCCTTGGTTATGTTTTGTTATAAAAGGAAGGGGCATATTTCTTGCAGCATTTTTTAATTTGTTTTTACCAACGACCACTACGGTCATTGGTGTAAGTATTTCAAAACGTCTGAGTTCAATGTCTTGTTGTATTTTAGAAAGTTCAAGGCTAAAGGCTCTGGCACCATTAATGACCCTTCTTCCATGAAATTCAAGCCACTGTAATAGTTCCCTGGTAAATAAAACTCCACTGAGATGTCCTCGAGTATGGGAAGAAGGGCTCATTCTATTTATATAAATCCCTTCTTCGGGAGCTTTTGATAGATCAAAACTTCCATCATTAACAAATTGAAGTTTGTAGTTAACATCTTTATCCTTTAATGCCGCTTCAATTGGAGGCAACCATTCAGGATTTTCATACAAAATGTGAATTCTGCTCACAAAGTCTGTTAGATTGTTTTTACAGGNTTAAGACTATTTTTTGAATCNGACTTATCAATTGTGGGATCTTTTTTTTTATTTCCAGATTCGTATTTCCATTTTGCATCAGAAAGCATTTTTTCTAACTCCTCTTCTTTTAATTCATAGAAGTTTTCTTTTGTTGGGAAGGAGCCATCTCTCACTTCGTCAGCATAATTTTTTAATGACTCTTGGATTAATATTCCAGCATCACAGTATCTTTTAACGAATTTTGATTTAAACTCGAAAAATAGACCCACTAAATCATGAAAAATTACTAATTGTCCATCCACGCCATCACCAGCTCCAATACCATATACAGGGATAGTTAATTTTTCAGCAATCATTTTTGAAGGTACCCTGGGCATTGCTTCAAGGAGTAAAAAAGAACAACCTGCATCTTGCAGTCTTAATGCTTGATCAAGAATAACTTCATAATCTTTTGCTGTTTTCCCTTGTACCCGATAGCCACCTAGTTTTGCTTTTGTTTGAGGTGTAAGCCCTAAATGACTCATTACAACAAAGCCTGCATCGCATAAGGATTTAATTCTATTAACCATTGCTCCTTCAACTTTCACACAATCCACACCACTTTGAACAAACCTTCCCGCATTTTTAATGGCCTCTTCGTTAGAAACCTGGTAAGAGAGAAAGGGCATGTCACCAATTAAAAACGCATTCTTTGTTCCTTTTCGCACAGCGTCTGTATGTCTTATCATGTCTTCCATTGTAACAGGTATAGTTGTCTCATGGCCTAATGTTGTCATGCCCAGAGAGTCTCCAACAAGGATAGCATCTACTCCAGCCTGATCAGCTAATTTTGCCTGCCAAATATCATATGCTGTCACAAGGACAGTTTTAATTTTTTTTCGCTTCTGTCCTCTAAGTGTCAATATGTTAGTCTTTTTTGCTAATGCCGACATGACATTCTCCTTTTTTTATTACCACAGTTTTTATGGTATTGATGTCTTGTTAGTTCGGAGTCATTTCATTTAACAGTAGATATCTGTGAATAGAAAACCCTAAATATTGATTTGAAGTTGAGGTGAGATCCGGCCATTCCGAATCTTATCTCTCCCCACGTCTAACCGGGGCAGGATTTAGCACCTTATCGCAAGTTGCGAGAGGTTGCTAAGGCATCAAAGGGCCTGTTCCCTCCACCTTTCTGGATAATCTCAGACGCCGAACTGTCAAGAAGCGGACAATTGTCCATCCTAGTATATTAAGCAAAGGATTGATTTTATGTCAAGGGTTTTTTGTTATTAGAGAAAATGAAATTCTAACTATCATTTTATGGGAGTTTCAATTATAATTAGTGTTTCCTCAAATTCTCTTATTATTGCAATAGTTAGACTATATTACTAAGGTTCTTTCAAGAAACTAAATAATAAACTTAGTAAAAAAGTGTATGGAATTAATCTCGTTTCATAATATACAGAATTTTTTAATTGAACTTCCTGGCTGGAAATTTGAAAACAAGTGTTTAGTTAAAGAATTCAAATTTAATGATTATATGGCTGGCATTACATTTGTCAACCGACTTGCCGAACAAGCTGAAGGAGAGAATCATCATCCGGATTTAGAGATTGGGTGGTGTCGTGTCCTTGTCTCTTGTACTAGCCACGATTTGGGTGGAGTTACAGACAAGGATGTTATGTTGGCTAAAATTGCTGAAGAATTATTTTAGTTTTAATAGAACTATATAACGTGCAAAACGTTCAATTAATATTGACTTGCATATTTTTTCATCTTAAACTCTTATGTGAAAAATTTAAATAATAATGGTTGAACGATATATATCTTCAGAAGAAGCATCAAATATCATTGGTGTCAATGTTTCTACAATTAAACGTTGGGCTGATAGGGGAAAGCTTGATTGCCTGGTCACTGTTGGAGGACATAGGAAATTTTTAATGAGGCATTTAGCAAGTTTTCTCAAGGAAAATTCAAAGTATAGATCAAAGCTCAATGTTTTTCCATATAAATCATCAGAACAAAGACAATTAAACCAGCTTATTTTGAAGAGACATCTTCCCGAATTAAGAGAAATTCTCTTATCCAAAAGTATTGATGGAAATAGAGAAATATGTCAACATATTATGAATGGACTTTATTTGGCTGGACTTAGATTAGATGAGATCTATGATGATATTTTGGTTCCAGTTTTAAGTTCTATTGGAGAAAAATGGACTAAAGGTGATCTTGCAATTTACGAAGAACATGTTGCTACTAAAGTTATCCAAGGTTGTATTCATGGAATGTATGCTCTCCTTAACAAACCAAAGAATAGCATAGGATTGGCACTTTGCATTGGTTTGAAGGAGGAATTGCATGAAATCCCCTTATTTATAACCGAGCAGATATTGTTAAATAGAGGGTTTGATGTAATTAATTTGGGCCCAAACACCCCATTGGAAAGAATTGAAACTTTATTTAATGAAGCTAGGCCAGATCGTTTATATATTTCAATTACTTTTGTAAAAGATCCTGCCTCAGCCGAATGTGACCTTGTTAAGCTTTTTGCACTAGCTAATTCATATAACACATTAGTTTTTTTAGGCGGAAGAGGTTTTGGGTCTGTGCGGTTGCCAGACAATGTCTCATATACTTTTTTAGCGAGCTTTAATGAATTGGCGGAGAAATAATAATGAAAATTTATGAACTAAAAAAGGAGCAGTATTTTAATCATTCAATAGAAAAAGTATTTGATTTTTTTTCAAATCCAGAAAATTTGGCAATTATAACCCCTAAAAAAATGAATTTCACAATAATTACACCTTTGCCAATTGTTATGGGAAAAGGAAAAATTATTGATTACACAATTAATATTTTTGGTTTTCCCATAAGATGGAGGTCAATCATATCATCATATAAGGTGCTTAAAGGTTTTACTGATGAACAAATACTTGGCCCATACTCATTTTGGCACCATAATCACCATTTTGAAAAATATAAAAATGGGACTTTGATGATTGATACGGTTACCTATGCTATGCCATTTGGTTGGATAGGCAGATTAACACATAGGATATCAGTGAGACATCAGCTGAAAGATATATTTGATTATAGAGCAAGAAAACTTGGAGAAATATTTTCTGAACAAAAAAAATACGGAGTCAAGACATGAGAGTAGCGGTTTTTGGTGGGACGGGTTATGTGGGAAGCTATATTGTTGATGAATTAATTGCAAAAGGACATATACCACGCTTAATGGTCCGAGATGGAAGTGAACATAAAGTTCAACAACTAGACAAATGCGAAATTATTGGTGGTCAGATCAATGATGATAATGCAATTCGTTCAGTTATCATGGGCGCCGACGCAGTAATATACCTCATAGCGGTAATAAGAGAATTTCCTCGCAAAGGTATCACATGGGAGGAATTGCATTTTAAAGGTGCAAAAGCTTGTATTGATGCCACTAAAGAGCTTGGAGTAAAAAGATTTTTATTGATGAGCGCCAATGGTGTTAAACCTGATGGAACTGGTTACCAATCAACAAAATTTTTAGCAGATGAATATCTAAAAGCTAGTAATTTGGATTATACAATATTTCGGCCCACATCGCTATTTGGTGATCCAAGAGGAAGCAATAGACCTGAATTTTGTACTCAAATTCTTAATGACATGTTGAAATTACCAATTCCAGCACCATTGTTTTATCATGGGTTAATACCAAAAAACGCTGGAACATTTGAATATAATCCTATAAGTGTTTTAGATGTTGCAGAAATTTTTGTGAAATCAATTAATAATAAAGAAATGTCTGGTCAGATTTTTGAATTGGGTGGACCAGAAAATGTGTCTTGGAAAGCAATGATTAAAATTGTCTCAGAAGCTGCAGGGAAAAATAAGTGGTCAATGCCTGCCCCAGTTATAGCAATTAAATCATTAGCATTTCTTTTAGATCGATTTTCTTGGTTCCCTGTGACTAGGGCTCAACTCACAATGTTAATGGAGGATAACACGTGTAATTCTGATAATATTTTTAAGCTATTACAAATTGAACCAAAAAGATTTGGAGTTGATGCTCTAAGTTATCTTAAATCAACAAATGCTTAGAAATTCATTAGAAAAAATATTTAATGCTGCAGGTTTCCAAGGAGTTTGGTGGTTGTGTGTTCTTGGTGCTCTTTGGGGGGTACAATATTTAGGACCTATAGCAATGTTAATATTTATTGCAATTCACATGCTAATTATTGGAAAAGGGAAAAATGAACTATTCTTTCTTTTCCTAATAGCTTGTATAGGTACAATAGTGGATTCAATTAAATTGACTTTTGGTTTTATATCTTACATGGGTGGGTATGAAACGATAAAAATTATTGCACCACTTTGGATCANAGCTATGTGGGTTGGTTTTGCTTCTACCATTAATCATTCACTTGGTTGGGTACATGGCCGATATTTAATTGCTATTATGTTGGGAGTAATATTTGGGCCCTTGTCCTATATATTAGGCGTAAAACTGCAGGCACTGACATTCAATTATAGTGTAATAGCGAGTTCAATTATTTTGTCTATAGTTTGGGGTGCAGCTATTCCACTTATGTACTTGTTATCAAATAAACTAGGATTGTCATCTAGTAATAAATAATGGTGATTAACATGTTCAATAGAATACTGTCAGTGCTTTTTATCTTCTATTGTTCAGTAACATTTGGCCAATCCACAATACAAGAACTATTTAATAATCAAGGTTGGGAATTAATTGATAAGTATGACAATGGAAGCGAGATTTCGGTAAAATCCTTAAAGGGTAAACATCTTGAGGCCGTTATGATTTCTAATACAGTTCCTTTTGATGCAAAAACTGTATTAGAAGTTGTATACGATGTTGATAATTATGATGAAATTTTTTTGAGTTCCAAGCAAGTGTCAACAACGGTTCTTAAGTCAACACCTAGATTTACTGATGCCTATCAGCATTTGCCGGTTCCTATTCCTTTCTTAAGTGACCGTCATTATATCTTCAGGATGGATTATATTAAAGATAACCGCGTTACTTGGACGTTATTATCGTATGAAAATGACTATAAATCATTTCTTAAGGAAAGAGACATAGAATTTAATAAACCAGTGTATCTTGTTTCTGGACATGGGATATGGGATGCTATAAATAATGGTAATAAATCCTGTCGATTGTCATACAGAGTCTACATGGATTCTGGTGGAAACCTTCCAGGCTTTCTAATTGAGTGGATTAATAGGAAAGCATTAGCAAATATTTTTCAAGATGTTATTGTAGCAGCTTCATCACGAACCTCTCAATTAAACTAGCAGAAATGAAAAAACTCATAAAAAATTATTTTACTATCTTAATAATCATAACTACTGCGATTCTAATTGCCTTAGCAGGATCCCAAATTGAACATAACTATTATGGTTCAATATCACCTTTAGTTTTTTGTATGATAATTAGTTTTGCGATTCATTGGCTTGTTTTTATTCCTTCCTATATAGCCAGAAGTGAAAAATTTTATGATATTACTGGAACTTTGGCCTATATATCAACGCTAGTTGTTGCTTCTAGTCATATTATACTGAATTTAGGGTCTAAGCTAACTGATCGGTCTTTAGTACTTATACTTTTTGTTAGCATATGGTCTTTACGACTTGGTATGTTCCTTTTTTCTAGGATCATTAAAGTTGGTGAAGACAAAAGATTTAGAGATATAAAAATTTCTTTCTCTAGTTTTTTAGTAGCTTGGACACTTTCAGGGCTGTGGGTTTTTTTAACATCAGCAAATGCACTAACGGCCATAATAAATAATCAGCCTTTATCGGGCAATTTGGTTTCTTATTTTGGGATTAGTCTTTGGTTGTCTGGTTTTCTTATTGAGGTTGTTGCAGACTCACAGAAAAAAAGATTTCGGGCTAATCCAAGAAACCAAGGAGAATTTATTGCTAATGGATTATGGAGTTTTTCAAGGCATCCAAATTACTTTGGTGAAATTATTTTGTGGTTTGGAATAGCTCTTATAGCACTTCCCACTCTTTCTGGCTCGCAATTTGCGACCCTAATATCACCACTATTTGTTTTTTTACTCCTAACTCGAATTAGTGGTATAAACTTACTAGAAACAAAAGCTGATGAAGTCTGGGGGGAACGAAAAGACTACAATGATTATAAGAATAATACACCAGAACTAGTTCCATTTATGAAGAAAGTAAAAAAGAGTTGAAAAAGTTATGTATAATATGCGTTTGTTTATTTTTAACAAACTGTAGTTCTAATTCAATGAATAAACTTCAACCAGTAGAATATGTTGACTTGGATAAATTTATGGGAGATTGGTATGTCATTGCTAACATACCAACTTGGATAGAAAAAGGAGCGCACAATGCTTTAGAACAATATTTTTGGAATGATAAAGGCTATATTGATGTCATTTTCAGTTTTAATCAAGACAGTTTTTCAGGAACACCTAAAAAGCTTACACAAAAGGCATACATTTATAACAAAAAAACAAATGCTGAGTGGCGTATTCAACCGTTTTGGCCATTAAAACTTCCTTATCTTGTAATTGATCTAGATGAGGAATACTCATATACAGTGATTGGGTATCCTAGTCGAAAATTTTTGTGGATAATGTCCCGGTCAAAAAGTTTAAATGAAGAAATCTTAAGCAAAATCTATGAAAAATTAAATGCTCAAGGTTATGACACTAGTTTGATTCAGCAAGTACCCCATTCTGAATAATTATTGTCCATAATGAATATAATATCAATTACTATAATGTTTTTTGCTGTCAATATACTTTTTGCTCTTGACAATCAGCGTATTGAAACACCTAAATATAATATGATTTTTAAAACAGGAAGATTTGAAATTCGTTATTACGAATCTATGATTCTTGCCACGACTGCTGTTAAAGCTTCATATCGTGAAGCAACATATACGGGGTTCAAAAGAATTGCACAATTTATTTTCGGCAAAAATTCAGCTAATCTTGCAATAGCTATGACTGCTCCGGTAATGACTACTTTAGAAGAACAAGAACATTATCAATCATATAAAATCTCTTTTGTAATGCCGAAAGAATTTACTATTAAGTCACTTCCTAAACCTTTGTCAGAAGATATAGAGGTAAGATCAGAGAATTTAGGATTAACTGCTGTAATTAATTTTGGTGGCTGGGCTACAGATAATCGAGTAAAATATCTCACAAGAAAACTAAAAAAGTTCATAGAGACAAAGAACTACAAAATTATAGATCCAGCTATAGTTGCCCAATACAATTCACCATGGGCAATTCCCCCTTTTCGGCACAATGAGATAATAATAAAAATAAAGGAAAGAAAAGCTAGATAGTATAATGGTTGAGATGTCACATGAAATTAAAGTCGCAGATTTTGGTTTGTGGTAAACTATGAATATTGCAATAGTAGGCTCTGGCATTTCAGGATTGACTTGTGCATATCTTTTATCAGATGCTCATAAGATTACGCTTTTTGAGGCCAACAATTATTTGGGTGGACATACCAACACCATTGATATTGAACTTGAAGGATCAACTTACGCTATTGACACAGGTTTCATTGTATATAATGAAAAAACATACCCTTTATTCAAAAAAATTCTGAGACAATTAAATGTTCAAACTCAATCTTCCAATATGAGTTTCAGTGTTAAATGTGAAAGAACGGGTCTTGAATATAAACCCACCTCACTTAATTCATTGTTTGGTCAAAGAAAAAATATGCTAAGAACAGAATTTTTTGGAATGTTAAATGGGATTTTGGAATTTAACAAAGGTGCAAGAAAACTTTTGGATAAAGATGTTGATTCTCAAGAGACAGTTAAACAATTTGTGGATAAGATGAAAATAAATACTATGACGTTCGAAAAATTTGTTATCCCAATGGCTTCAGCAATTTGGTCAACATCTCCGGATTTAATGAAATCAATTCCTATTGATTATCTTGCCCGTTTTTTCAATAATCATGGACTGCTGTCAATAAATAATCATCCCCAATGGAGAGTTATAAAGGGAGGGGCAAGAGAATATATAAAAAAAATGGTTGCTCGTTTCTCTGACAGCATTAGACTTAATTCAAAAGTGGTGCGAATCACAAGAAAACCTGAAGGAGTAAAATTGAAGACAGGGAATAATGTCACAGCAAACTTTGACGCTGTAATTCTTGCTTGTCATAGTGATCAAGCATTAGAAATGCTACAAGATCCAACGTCTAAAGAAACAGAAATACTATCTTCTATTCCTTACCAAGAAAATATTGCGTTGCTTCATACAGACACCTCCGTACTGCCTCTTCGTAAGCGAATTTGGGCGAGTTGGAATAGTAATATTCCGCTAAAAAAAGAAAATAAGGTTTCACTTACTTATAACATGAATATGTTACAATCGATTAAATGTCCTGATACAATCTGTGTTAGCTTAAATATGGAGGAGAGAATCAAGCCGGAAAAAGTTCTAAAAAGAATAATCTATAATCATCCGGTTTATAATAAAACAACAGTAAATGCACAAAATCGCAAACATGAGATAAATGGTTTAAACAATACATATTATGCTGGAGCTTATTGGAAATATGGGTTCCATGAAGATGGTGTCAAGAGTGCACTGGATGTTTGCAGGCGTTTCGGAGTTGAATCGATTTAATGAATAGTGCTATCTATACAGGGGATATTTTTCACCAAAGGTTTCAGCCAATGTCTCATCACTTCAAATACAAAATTTTTATGGCTTATATTGATTTAGATGAGATTGATATATTGCTACCCCAATCATTGTTTTGGGGGGTTAATCGTTCTGCCTTGATATCATTTCATAGACAAGATTATCTCTCAGGATCCAAATTAGATCTTAGAGAAGCAGTCCAAGATCTTGTTTTTAAAAGAATTGGGAAAAAAGTTGAAGGCCCTATAAGACTACTCACGCATCTTCGTTACTTTGGACATTGTTTTAATCCAGCCAGTTTTTATTATTGTTTTGATAAATCTGGAGAAGAAGTAGAAACAGTTATAGCCGAGGTGACAAATACTCCATGGAAGGAGCGGCACAGTTATGTTATTGAAAGAGAACCAGATGAAGCTGGATTAAAGAATATAACAAATCAACAACAGAAAGAATTGCATGTCTCTCCTTTTTTTCAAATGGATCATAAGTACAGATTTCTTTTTTCAGAACCTAAAGAGCGTTTATTGGTTGAAATTAAGAATTTGAAAGGTTCACAAACAATGCATGAGGCTATCTTAAGACTCAGAAAACATGCGTTTAATGAAACTCAACTTTTAAAAATTGTTACACAATTCCCCTTTATTACCCTAAGAGTAGTCTCAGCTATTCATTGGCAGGCCGTTAAACTTTGGTTAAAGGGAGCAACTTTTTATTCTAATCCTGGCAAACCAAAAACCATGTAAAAGCATGGCAGAAAAAACATTTATATCAGAAAAAACCAATAAAATTAAAAAACCATTCTCATTTCCAGGTTCTAGAAACATTATGAGAAGATTGGTTCATAAAAAACTACATAATCTAAGTGAAGGATCAATTGAAATAATAGAAGGTCATTCAAAGAAAACTTTTGGAAATGTAAATAGTAATCTCAGCGTAAAAATTTCAATTTATTCCTCGGAGTTTTACTCTTTATTATTAACGAGAGGAAGTATAGGTGCATTAGAATCCTATATTGAAGGCCATTGGTCTTGCAATGATTTGGTGGCACTTGCACGGATGATTATAAGGGATGATATAGCAGCGGATAATTTAGAAAAAGGTTTTGCCATGATAACTAAACCTTTGCTTTGGCTATATATTCGACTTAATCCAAACACGAAAGTTGGGAGCAAAAAAAATATTCGAGCACATTATGATCTGAGCAATGATTTTTTTAAAGTTTTTCTAGATAAGACCTTGACTTATTCATGCGCCATTTTTTCAAAACCAGAAATGAGTCTTAGAGATGCCCAAATTGAGAAACTAGACAGATTATGCCGTAAGATTGGTTTAACATCCCAGGATACTTTGCTAGAGATTGGAACCGGATGGGGTAGTTTTGCTATTCATGCCGCTAAACACTATGGCTGTTCTATTACGACCACTACTATTTCAAAAGAACAATTTAATTTTGCTTCAGCACGAATTAGACAAGCAGGTTTAGATAATAAAATTACTGTTCTTCAAAAAGATTATCGTGATTTAACAGGAAGCTTTGACAAGCTAGTTTCTATTGAAATGATTGAAGCAGTAGGGCCTCAATTCATGTCAACTTTTATAAAAAAATGTTGTTCTTTGATTAAGCCTAATGGATTGATAGCTTTTCAGGGAATAACCATGTCTGAACAAAACTTTAAACAGTATTTACGAGGTACTGATTTTCTCAGAAAGTATATTTTCCCAGGTGGTAGTCTTATAAGTATTTCTCAGATNAATGAACATATAAAAAACCATTCTGATATGAGATTTGTACATTTAGAAGATATTACCAATCACTATGCTCTAACATTACGGGAATGGAGAAAACGTTTTAACAAAAAGATTGAAGAAATTTATTCACTTGGCTTTTCGGAATCTTTCTGCAGGCTTTGGGAGGTTTATTTAGCTTCATGTGAAGCGGCCTTTTTGGAAAACCATATTGGTGATGTTCAAATGGTATTTGCTCGTCCTGGTAAAGAGGCCACAATAACATATTAATGATATCTAAAGTAATTCCATTTGCTGAAAAGAATTTTTTGCCAGACTGGTTGATACGTATAGGTATTCGTCAATTAATGAAAGCAAAATTAAAGGAGCAATCCAATTTATATAGTGTGCATGTAGATGATCAAAAAACGGGTTGGGTTAATTCAATGAAAGAAAGTCCCGTAGCATTTTCTTCTGGCAAAGCGAATAAACAGCATTATGAGGTACCTGCTGAATTTTTCGAACAAGTTTTAGGGCCACGTATGAAGTATAGTTCATGTGTATGGGATTCTAATGTGAACACTTTAGAAGAGGCAGAAAACCAGATGTTACATTTGACAGCTGAACGTAGTGGAATTAAAGATGGCATGAAAATTTTAGATCTAGGTTGTGGCTGGGGCTCTTTCTCTTTATATGTTGCTGAGAATTATCCACTATGTGATATCGTTTCAGTTTCTAATTCTAATGATCAAGGTAACTATATTCGTCAAGTATGTCGTGATAGAGGCTATTCTAATGTGTCATTCATAAAAGCAGATATGAATAAATTTGATACGGCTCTTAGGTTTGATCGTATAGTTTCCATTGAAATGTTTGAGCACATGAGGAATTATAAGCTTATGTTAGAAAGAATCTCAAGCTGGCTAAAACAAGATGGTAGCTTATTTTTACATTTTTTCTGCCATAAAGACTATGCATATCCTTATGAAGTAAATTCCAATTCAGATTGGATGACGCGCTATTTTTTCACTGGGGGGATGATGCCCTCTTTTGACCTTTTGGATTATTTCCAAGATGATTTAGTTTTAATAAACAGTTGGCAAGTAAATGGTCGTCATTATAAAAAAACTTGTCGAGCCTGGCTATCAAATCAGGATAAAAAACGTGAAATTATAATGAAAACATTTCGTCAATTTTATGGCGAAGATTCCAACTTATGGTTTTATCGTTGGCGAATTTTCTGGATGGCGTGTGAAGAATTATTTGCATTCAATGATGGGAAGGAATGGTTTGTTGGGCATTTTCTAATGAAAAAAAGACAATGAATTCAAAAAGAGTAAAAAATTTAAATGGGGGTGTTGATTCTCACGGGTCCATTGTTTATTGGATGAATAGAGATCAGCGAGTTAAGGATAATTATGCTTTATTGTATAGTCAAAAATTAGCAAAAGAAAATAAGACTCAACTTGAAGTATTCTTTCATTTCCCCCAGAACAATCCGCAATTAAATAGGTATCAACTTAATTTTCTTATTTTGGGCTTGAAAGAAATAGAAAAAGATTTGAAAAAACTAAAAATAAGTTTTTCAGTACTTATTGGAAATGATGAGCTAGTAATACCACAATTCTTGGATGAAGTTGATGCGGGAAAGCTTATAACAGATTTTTCTCCTCTTCGAGAGGATAGAATAAGAGTGAAAAAAGTTTTGAATAAAATTAATTTTGCATTTTATCAAGTTGATACACATAACATTGTTCCTGTATGGGAAGCCTCTAATAAGCAAGAATATGCAGCAAGGACAATACGACCCAAAATAAATAAGCTTTTACCTGCTTATCTTGTAGAGCCTAAACAGCTTGAAATCCATCCTATTCCTCCTGTTAATACAAAGATGCCAATAAACTGGAATGAACTAATAAATAAAATTGGAATAGACATAAGTAATACAAAAAAAACCGAATTTCTACCTGGCGAACAGGCTGGTTTAGATCAGTTAAGATTTTTTATTGATCATCATCTGACCAAGTATAATTCTAAAAGAAATAATCCTAACAGCAATTATCAATCTAATCTATCTCCATATCTCCATTTTGGCCAATTATCTGCTCTGCGTGTAGCTTTATCTATTCTAGAGTCAAATATAGAAGAAGAAAAACAAGAAGCTTTCCTCGAACAGTTAATCATAAGAAGGGAACTTGCAGACAACTTTTGCTGTTACAATGAAAAATATGATGATTTCGAGGGTTTTCCTGCTTGGGCAAAAAAATCATTGGATGCTCATAGAGAAGATGAGCGAGAACATATTTATACATTGGAAATGTTGGAGGAAGCTAAAACTCATGATCCTCTTTGGAATGCGGCTCAGCAGGAAATGAAATTCAATGGGAAAATGCATGGATATATGAGAATGTATTGGGCAAAAAAGATACTTGAATGGAGCTTTTCTCCTGAGATTGCATTAAAACATGCTATTGCATTAAATAACAAATATGAAATAGATGGAAATGACCCNAATGGATATACTGGTATCGCATGGAGTATTGGGGGCGTTCATGATCGACCTTGGTTCGAAAGGTCTGTTTTTGGTCTAGTTCGTTATATGAGCTATAATGGTTGCAAATCTAAGTTTGCTATTAATGATTATATTAATAAAAACTCTTATGTTTCTGATAGCAATGGTTNAGTCAAAAATTAATAAAATTAAAATTTTATTGTTATTTTTTGTGAGTATTCTTTGGAACTGCGCTNGAAACCAACAGTACAAAAACAATTTTTTGGAAGGTGAAATTCCTAATGCTTGGTCATCACCTTTACCAGAGACAGAAGTTTTTACTGGTACTTGGTGGTCAGCTTTTGAAGATGAAAAAATGACGGAAACCTTATATTTATTCCGAGAAAAAAGCCCTGATCTTCAATCTGTTTTACAGCAACTAAAATCGGCAAAAAATTTGGCAATAATAAATGGCGCAGGGTTTTCCCCTTCCTTAGGATTAAACGGATCGAGTAGTAAAGGACAACAAAATTTATCAGGATTTGGTTTTTCTGATCTTTTTTCCGATGGTCCTGGTTTAGGTCAAGACACAATCTCTAACCAGGCATCAAATGAAGTTATTAGTTTTGAATCAGATAGCTATGGTTTGAATCTTTCTCTGCAATGGGAAGTTGATATTTGGGGAAGAGCATTGAACAGTCGAAAAGCGGCATTTAAAGATTATGCTTCAGCTGAATATGATTTGGCTTACTTATCTTTTTCATTGCTTACTCAATTTGTGCAAGCATACTATGTTACGGTTGAGGCACGTCAACAGTTTGATCTTTCCCAAAATACTGTGATAGCACTTGAAGAAGTTTTAGCTCTAGTGGAAGTCCGATTCAAAGAAGGGTTAAGATCATCTCTAGATTATAGACTAGCGCAGTCATCTCTTGCAATTTCTCAAGTGCAGATGGAAGCTCGTAGGGTACAATATTTGAACTCTCTTAGGAATCTTGAAATTCTAATCGGGAATTATCCTTCAGCATCTTTAGAAATATCTGTTGAAATTCCTCAGGCTCTGCCTCCAATACCATCCGGTTTACCTTCTGATTTATTGTTAAGACGTCCGGATATTAAAGCAGCTGTATCAAAAGTAGAGAGTGCAGGATATCGAGTGGCTGAAGCGAAACGTTCATTGTTGCCTAGAATTGACCTTACTGGTTCCGCTGGAACCTCAACAGACGAATTAAAAGACATTTTAAATGGAGACTATGGTGTTTGGAATATGGGAACAAATATTACAGCCCCAATTTTTCAGGGTGGTAGGTTAAGAGCCAATGTTGCAATGAATGAATCACAGCTTTCGCAGGCTGAAATTGATTTAGTAAAAAAATCTCTTTTAGCTCTAGCTGAAGTAGAACAAGCCATTGCTGCGGAAGCATCAGTTAACCGTCAAATGATATCGCTAGAATTAGCGGTATTTCAAGCTAAGGCTGCTTATGACTTATCTGTTGAACGGTATGACGCTGGTTTGACGGATCTTATTACTGTGTTAAACAGTCAAAATCAATGGTTTACTTCACAATCCCAATTTCTATCAATGCAACGACAAAGAGTTGACAGTCGTTTGCGTCTCATGCTTGCTTTAGGGGGTTCTTTTAATTCAAAAACTGTGGAAATGGATCAATCATGATAAATAAGAAAAAGTTAATTCCAGGAATCATGGTGGTGGTTAGTTTTATACTAGCCCTAATTCTTATAGGTCTGAAACCTGAAGCGGGCGCCTCTAAGCGACAATATATCCCTCCACTAGTTAACACCATGATGGTGGAACCTACGGATATTCAGGTTATAGTAAAGTCACAAGGTGCTGTGATTCCTAGGACTGAAATTAATCTAACTTCAGAAATTGCTGGCCGGGTGTTATGGGTAGCTGAAAAACTTTCTGACGGTGCTACTTTTTCTCAAGGGGACACTTTGTTGAAGTTAGATCCACGAGATTACGAATTAGCATTAATTTCTGCTCAATCCAATTTATCCCAAGCAAGAGTTGCTCTTAGCCGTGAAGAAGCTGAATCTGAGTTAGCTAGGCAAGAGTGGGAAAAAGTTGGGGATGGAGAAGCGTCAGCGCTCGCTCTTAGAAAGCCACAGCTTGCCCAAGCGAAAGCTTTGCTTGCAGCGACAGAAGCAGCCTATGAACAAGCGAAAAGGAATCTAGACCGTTCTTTAATTACTGCACCATTTCCTGGCCGGGTTAGAAATAAAAATATTGACGTTGGCGCCATTGTTACCCCAGGTACACCTTTGGCCATAATTTATGCTATAGATTATGTTGAAGTAAGATTGCCAATAGCTAATAAGGATTTAGACTTTTTAGAAATTCCATTTGATGGAAATTTAATCAAGCCTGAAGAACAACCTGAAGTTATTGTGTCTGCTGATCTAGGTGGTAATTCTTATGAATGGAAAGGCACAATTGTTAGGTCTGAGGCAGAAATAGATCCTAGAACAAGGATGTTGTCGGTTGTTGCACGGATTCCTAATCCGTATCGTTTATTATCCAATTCCATTCCCTTAAAAGTGGGTTTATATGTTAACGCGGATATTAAAGGTAAGAAACTTCGTGATGTGGTTATCCTACCTAGACATGTGATTTATGACAAGGATTTAGTATGGGTGACAAATAAAGAAGGTATCCTTTCGAAAAGAGAGATACAGATTATTCGAGAGGATGGTGACAGGGCATTTATTAAGGAAGGGCTATTTTTTGGAGATGAGATTCTCATGACTCGTCTAGGTGTGATAATTGACGGAATGCAAGTTAGAATGGATGCAGAAAGGCGTCGTAACTAAATATGGAAAAAATAATCCGTTGGTTTGTAGAAAATAGTGTAGCTGCTAACCTTTCTATGGCAATTATTATTCTAGCAGGACTATTTACTTTGCCGAATACAAACCTCGAAGTCTTTCCAGCAATTGAACCAGGCGTCATTAATGTAAGTGTTATTTATCCTGGCGCTTCTCCTGAAGATGTTGAAGAAGGAATCTGCATTCCTATTGAAGAAAAAATGCAGGGATTGGAAGGGGTAAAAAGAATATCCTCAAATGCCTCAGAAAATGTAGGCACTGTGACTGTAGAATTGTTGCCTGGAGAAGATATCAATCAAATGAGAACTGATATAAAAGCTCAGATTGATGCAATTGACAACTTTCCTGATGACGTTGAACAACCCACGGTAAAGCAGTTTGTGGCAGTGTCAGAAGTAATAACAGTAGCTGTCTCTGGAGATATGAGCGAAGAAAGCTTAGTAAATCTTACGGAGGACATTCGTGATGAGATTAATGACCTGGACGGTATTACATCTACAGCGATAAAAGGTAAAAAACCACGAGAAATATCAATTGAGATATCAGAATCAACGCTTAAGAAATACGGACTTTCTTTTGATCTTATAAGTACAGCAATTCGTGCTTCTTCTTTAGATATACCAGGTGGTTCAGTTGATACAGAAGTTGGTGAAATACTAATTAGAACAAAAGGGCAAGCCTATTCAAAAGGTGAATTTGAAAATATTCCAATAATGGCACAACCTGATGGATCTATGTTGATTCTTAAGGATATAGCTTCCATAGAAGACACCTTTGCTGATGTGGATCTAGATCAACGCTTCAATAATGAAACAGCATTGTTAATAAGTGTTTATAGAGTAGGAAATCAAAATGCAGTAGATATTTCATCCACAGTCAGAGAATATTGTGAATTAAAGCAAGAACAATTGCCCTCTGGGGCTCACATCACACCATGGATGGATGAAGCGAGAATTTTGAGGGGTCGAATTGAATTGTTGGTGAAAAATGCATATTTGGGTTTAATACTTGTCGTTCTTGTGCTAGCTATTTTTTTAAAGCCCAAATTAGCATTTTGGGTATCCTTAGGAATTCCCATTTCGTTTATGGGAGGTTTCTGGCTCTTACCTAGTGCTGGTGTTTCAATAAATATGCTTTCTCTCTTTGTATTTATTCTAGTTCTAGGTATAGTGGTTGATGATGCTATTATTGTAGGCGAAAATATTTTCAACTGGAAGGAAAGAGGGCTCTCAAATTTTGAGGCTTCTATTAAAGGAGCCTCTCAAGTTGCAACCCCTGTAACTTTTGCTGTACTTACAACTATGGTCACTTTTTCTCCTATGTTGATTGTAGATGGAGATATTGGAGATATCTGGTCTATTATTCCTACAGTAACAATCATTGTTCTATTCTGGTCTTTATTTGAGTCTCTTACTATTCTCCCAGCTCATTTAGCCCATATTAAGGCAGTGGAACCTCGATTTTCTATAATGCGAAAAATTAGTTCAAGGTGGAGCAAATTTCAGGATAGGATTAAGAATGGATTAATTATTATAATTGAAAAGTTTTATAAACCAGTTCTAAGGCGTGCCTTAAATGATAGAGGTTTAACAGCTGCTATTGCCACTTCAGTATTTATTATAACGATTGGTTTTCTTGGAGGAGGTTGGATGAAATTTTCTTTTTTCCCACCTCTTGAAGATGATGGTGTAACGGCAGCTTTATATTATCCTGAAGGAACACCTATTTCTGTTACAGAAATAGGTCTGAGAAAATTAGAAGTGTCTGCAAATCAACTCCGACATCAACTTGAAATGGAATTTCCTGATGAACAAATATTTGTAAATATGTTAGCGACTGTTGGAGACCAGCCTGCGACCACTACATCTTCAAGAGGACCAGGGAGTTTATCAGCTACTTTTTTAGGGTCCCATGTGGCAGAATTAGTTATTGAACTGTCTCCTGGTGAAGATCGACCGATTGGTGCTAGCGAAATAGCTAATAGATGGAGAGAATTAACAGGACCTATTCAAGGAGTGAAAGAATTATCTTTTGCCTCTAGCCTCTTTACTGCTGGAGCTCCTGTAAATATTCAGTTTACAAGTAATAATATTGCTTCTCTAAAAGCAGTAACAGTTAAGCTAAAAGAAAGACTATCAGCATATGATGGGGTTTTTGATATTAAAGACAGTTTTATTATTGGAAAAGAAGAAGTAAAACTCACCCTTCTTGATGAGGCAACAAACTATGGAATTAACAATTTTAATCTAGCACGCCAAGTAAGGCAGGCATTCTTTGGGGATGAGGCACAAAGTTTTCAGAGGGGAAGAGATGAAATAAAGGTTATGGTGCGTTATCCTAAAAAAGAAAGACGTTCAATGGGGAATTTGGAAACAATGAATATCAGGACAAATCAAGGTCAAGAAATACCCCTTAAACAACTAGCTTCCATGGAGCTTTCTAACAGTTATGCTTCAATTCAGAGAGTTAATAGAAAGAGGTCAGTAAATATTACGGCTGAGGTTGATCTTGGTGTCACTTCTGGCAATGAGGTAGTTACATCTATTATTAATAAAGATATTCCCGATATTTTAATGGATTATCCTTCCGTTAGCTATTCCCTTGAAGGAGAACAGAGTGAACAAAACGAAAACTTTGCATCGATTGGGAAAAACTTTATCATAGCTTTATTTGTTGTGTATGCTTTATTGGCCATTCCATTCCGTTCATATTTTCAACCTCTGGTCGTTATGTCAGCCATCCCATTTGGATTAACAGGTGCGGTTGCGGGTCATTTTATAATGGGAATAAATATGTCAATACTATCAATAATAGGAGTTGTTGCATTGTCGGGTGTGGTGGTTAATGATTCCCTTGTAATGGTTGACTTTATCAATCGATACCGCAAAGATGGTTATAGTGCATTTGAAGCTGCTATGCAAGCTGGCCCTAGAAGATTCAGACCTATCTTACTAACTTCTCTAACAACATTTGTAGGCCTAGTACCTCTGCTTCTTGAAAAAAGTATCCAGGCAAAATTTCTTATACCAATGGCGGTCTCATTAGCTTTTGGAGTTGTATTTGCAACAGTAATTACTTTGATTTTAGTTCCAACAAGCTATATGATTGTTGAAGACTTTCTTATATGGAAAAACCGATCTCGGTTTGGAGAAAATAATGTATAAAAAAATTATAAAAGGAATAATAATTGTGTCATTATTTACAGCACCTTTACTTGTATTGAAATCAATGTTCATGAATCAAATTGTTGAGCCCAAAGGAAATGTTGATCCAAAACAGTCAATATATTCATATCAGGCAAAACTTATTGATGGTCAAAAAATCTCATTAAATAAATTCAAAGGGAAAAAGATTCTATTTGTTAACGTTGCTTCTCATTGCGGGTATACGGGTCAGTATAAAGGCTTGCAAACACTTCATGAACAACTAGGAGATAAGGTAGTCGTGCTTGGTTTCCCTGCGAATAATTTTGGTGCTCAGGAACCAGGATCTAATGAAGAAATAGCTGAATTCTGCTCATTAAATTATGATGTCAGTTTTCCAATGTTCGCAAAGATTTCGGTTAAAGGAAAGGATATGGATCCTATTTACCATTGGCTAACCGATCCAAAGCTTAATGGTTGGAATGACCAAGATCCAACCTGGAATTTCTGTAAATATCTTGTGAATGAAGAGGGTCAATTGATCAAGTTCTATAAATCAAATATAAAACCACTATCAGAAGAACTTAAATCTGACATTTTAAATTAAACTGACCATCGCATTTTAACATTACCCCCGTCTATTATTAGCTATTAGATAATAATGAAAGGATTAAATATTATTAGATCAATTTGGATTGTAATTAATATGATAGTTGCATTCATTATCCTTGCTCCAATAGATGTTTTATTTAGTATTATATTGCAAAACCGTCGGCCTTGGTTTCTTACCTGGTTGTGGTCAAAATGGGTCTTTACTATAAGTGGAATTCACTATGAACTTGATGGATATGAAAACTTAACACCTGGTGAATCATATGTTTTTATGAGTAATCACACTCATGAGGCTGATATAGCATTATTATATATGGCACTTAAAAGAGATATTGTTTTTGTAATTAAAGAAGAGTTTAGAAAAGTTCCTTTCGCTGGTTGGTATGCAGCACTGAAAGGTCATATCTTTATCGATCGTTCTAATTCTACTAAGGCTCAACTTACTCTGAGGCGCATATCAAAAAAAATCAAGACACAGACAAGTTCTTTGGTTATCTTCCCAGAAGGAACTTACTTCAAAGATGGTCAAGTGAGACCATTTCGTCCAGGGGGTGCCATATTGGCAATGTATACAGAGATGAAAATTGTCCCTATCGCAATTTGCTCTCAAGCTAACATAGAAAAAATTTTTATAACAGGTACACGAAAAAACCCTCTTAAAGTGATCATAGGAAAACCTTATTCAATAACTAAGAAAACCTATAAAGATAGATATGAGATTTCGGATAAAATACGAACAGAGGTATTAGATCTATTGGATGGTTCCTATGAATAATAACATATGTTTAACGAAAAAATGCTGAAACCAAGAATCGTAATTAGCAAATGCCTTGAATTTGATGCTTGTCGCTATAATGGTGAAAAAATACTAGACCAGCTAATAAACCAACTTGCTAACTATGTTGAGTTTGTTCCTATATGTCCTGAGGTTGAAATTGGACTTGGTGTTCCACGAGCACCAATACGACTTGTAAAAGAACAAGGAAATATTCGGTTAAAACAACCAGTAACAAAAAAAGACTTGACAACGAAGATGGATAAATTTGCAGAGTCATTTTTATCTCAACTAAAGGCAATTGATGGTTTTATTTTAAAAGGTCACTCTCCTTCATGCGGAATAAAGGATGTGAAAGTATATCCCTCTATAGAAAAATCTCCAATGGCATTTAAAGATGTAGGGATATTTGCTAATCATGTAAAAAAAATTTACCCTAATTACCCAAAAGAAGAAGAAGGACGATTAACAAACCAGTTTTTGCGGGAACATTTTTTGACATCAATTTTCACTTTATCCTCTTTCCGAGAATTATTGCAATATCCAACTCCTGTTAGTTTGATAAATTTTCATGCTAGGAACAAATATCTGTTAATGACATATAATCAAAAATTAATGAGAGAAATGGGAAAATTGGTTTCCTCTCAAAAAAATTTAGGGCTGAAGTTTGTTCTTGGAAAATATCAAAAATTACTTCGTCTTGTTTTTAGAAAACAACCAAGGAAGGTAGCAAACATTAACACCTATATGCATGTACTAGGATATTTCTCCGAAAAACTTAAGTCGAGTGAAAAAGCATTTTTTCTTGACACATTAACTAAATTTCGAAATGGTATAGTACCTCTCAGTGTACTGAATAATTTATCTTGGTCATGGATTATTAGATTTGACGTGGATTATCTTAAGAAACAGACCTTTTTTCGTCCTTTTCCTGAAGAGCTATCATGCTCCTTTAATTCAGCAAATAAAGAAAGAGTATACAAAAGTGTATAAAAAATTAATTGTGATGGTTCTAGCATTTATTTATTCTGGGTTGCTAGCTCAATCTTCTAGAATTAATGGCTTTATAAGCGATGCTGAGACAGGAGAAGTACTTATGGGTGCTAATGTCTTTTTATTAGAAACAGGTCAGGGGATGGCTACAGATAGAAATGGTTATTATGTTTTAGATGGGATTAATTCAGGTGACTATACATTTGTTGTAAGTTATTTAGGTTATGAAGAATACAGAGAGAACTTTTCATTTGGAGGAGCTGATATAATTAATCGCAATATTGATCTTTCTCCTATCATTTTAGAATCTGAGGAAGTAGTTGTGGAAGGTGAGCGAATAAAACGAAAAGTCAATATTCAACCTGGGAAAGTCAATCTGTCTCCTCGTCAAATAAAAGGTTTTCCAGCCTTAGCTGAGCCAGATATTTTCAGGGCTATTCAGGCTCTTCCAGGTGTTCTTACTTCATCAGAATTCAGCACGGGTTTAATTATTAGAGGAGGGAATACAGATCAGAATCTTATTCTTCTTGATGGAATTACAGTATACAACCCATCCCATCTAGGCGGAGTATTTTCCAACTTTATTGTTGATGCTGTAAAAGATGCTGAATTAATCAAAGGAGGATATAATGCAGAATATGGAGGTCGATTATCTGCTGTCCTAAATGTTACTAGCAGAGAAGGTAACAGAAAAAATTTGATGGGAGTGCAAATGTTTCATTATTATCTGCTCAAACTACTTTAGAAGGGCCTTTTTATAAAGGCGCTTGGCTTTTAGCTGGGCGTCGTACTTATATTGATAAAACTTTAGAACTTGCTAATGACCTTAACTTAACTGATGCTAAGGTTCCTTATTATTTTTATGATATTCAGGGACATATCTTTTCAGATTTATCAAATACTGACAGGCTCAGTCTAAGTTTCTACGGTGGTTTAGATGACTTTAATTTTGACGATTTAGGGTTTAGGGCTAATTGGGGAAATCAAACTTTTAGCCTTGCTTACAGAAAACTTTTTAGTGATCTTGTCATTGGAAACTTTCTTTTAGCTGCAAGCCAATTTAAAACTTTATTTGGCTTGGGTGGTGAGTCAGGTCTTGTTAATGATAATAATATAAATGATCAAACTTTTGCGGCCAATTTCACCTTTTTTCAAAAAAAGGATCTAGTTTGGAAATTTGGTTTTCAGGGAAAACGATTGGGTTTTATATATAGTAGCTCTTTTGGAGATACAACATTATATGATGTAAATAGAAGTCCGTATGACATGGCGGCGTATTTAAAAACAAAAATATCTGTCGGTGAAAAAATAATACTAGAACCAGGTTTCAGACTTAATTCTTATTCAGAAAGAAACTTAAGATTATTCCCTGATTTTAGACTGGGAATAAAATACTTGTTGACGGATGACCGTTATATCAATTTTGCCATAGGGAATTATCATCAATTCATTCAGACAGTACAGGATGATTATAATCCAAGTATATTGGACTTTTGGGTGGCCATAGATACTTCTGTTGGTGCTGGTGGATCCCAGCAAGTTGTGTTAGGATACGAGGAATATCTTGGGTCCAAATATAAAATTCAAGTAGAAGGTTATTATAAAGATTTGCAGAATATGTTGACATTTGTAGAAACAAGAGCTTCTACGGATGAAGTTATTTCAAGTGAGTCAATATCTGACAACTTTATTCCTTCTGATGGTTATGCATATGGATTAGAAGTGTTTACTCAGAAACTGACTGGTAAATTTACCGGGTGGCTTGCATATACTTATTCAATATCGAGGAAAATTATTGATGAAACCGCTTTTTTCACAAACTGGGATCGACGTCATGCCTTTAATTTTATTGGTAACTATAGGATTAATAAAAAATGGGATATTAATTGGAAATGGGCCTATCAAAGTGGACAAGCTTATACTCCCATATTAGGATATTTTCTTGAAGATTTAGACTATGGTGTTTCTGGGGCTGGAACAGTTAAGTTTAGAACAATTCCTGGAAGTCGAAATTCTGGTCGTTATCCTCCTTTTCATCGTTTAGATTTTTCTATAATTCGACACATTCAAACTAAGAGGTTTGAAAAAATGGATTTTTATTTTCAGGTTATTAATGCATATAAAAGAAAAAACATTTTTAGATATACATATAATTCCGGAAGTATGTATAACGGACTAGATGATGATGGAGACTGGGTACAGGATAAACACGATACTAATGACAATTACATTCCGGATAGAGGTGAAACGAATGTAGATGAACCAGATGAGACTAGAATTTCTCGTAATGAAATTTCTATTTTTCCATTGATTCCAACATTTGGAGTTTCCATCAATTTTTAAAATGAAAAAAATTATATTTATTTTGTCGCTCACAATCACATTCTCTTGCATAGATGAAGATCCAGCAAAATATGAAGAAAAACTTGTTGTTTATGCAAGTTTAACTGCGGGCTTTCCAATGGGAGTACTTGGTGACACATGTATCGTGTCCGTGTCTGGCGATATTGAAGAAGAAAAAGATCCTACCTCGCTTTTTATTAGCGATGCACTTGTTACTCTTCAATCGGAAGGCTCAACTGTGGTTGATACATTGTTTCCGGTAAATGGTAAACCAGGACGTTATATTACTCGGGACTCTGTCATTATTGATCCTGGTAAAACTTATAAATTGGCCGTGATTTGGCAAAACTATACAGTCTATAGTGAAACAAAAACTCCCGAAAAAATAGAATTTAATAGTCCTGCAAATTGGTCTTATATATGCGATGGGGAAGAAAAACTTGTTGATTCCGTCAATACAAGTAATTTTGATATTAGTTTACTTCAAGAACGTGAGAACTTTGAAGATATCATTTCAACAATTGACTTTACTCGAATTTCCACAGCTTTTTATCGAGACCAAGGTTGTTATGTAGGAAGCTTTGCATCTTTTCCTCTTTTCCTTATTGATTTTAATTCTGAAGATTATAGTACTATTCAAATTTCTTCATTAGCCCTAGAGGCTGAGTCAAGAGGTTTAGAGCCATACATAGATGAAAATAGTAACGGGCTATTTGATAGTAGTTCAGAGCAATTTATAGATTACAATAAGAATCAAATTTTTGATTCAACTTTTGTAAATCTGATATATGACACCACCTTTTTATATCAAATTTGGAAAGAGGATTATTTACGTCTTGATAATGGAGATCCTTATCGTATTAATCCATTTGTTTGGCAAGTTGTTGAAAGTCCAGTACCAATGAGTTGGTTATTTTTTAATTATTATGGATTGCATTTGATAACTTTTTCGGCAACAGATGATTCATACTATAATTATTATAGTGGTGATCCAGTTGCTCAGAACCAATATTTGCTTCCTCAAAGCAATATTATCGATGGTTATGGTCCATTTTATTCAAAGGCATCTAAAGCTTTTTTAGTTAATATTGTACCTGGTTAATCTCGTTCAGGCTTGATTTAATTTCCATTAAATTGATTTAAATTATTGTTGGAAAACCTAAAAACCAGTTTTTCAATCTAACCTATAATTGAACCAAGTTTGTACAAAAGGTCTGGCTATTACGTTGTTCATTTGGATTTCGGGCTTGGCTTTTCAACTATTATTCAATGTTCCTACAATAAATATGAACAAGGGATTTTTAAACATCCTTTTAATGTATTTTATTATTGATTTTAGTCTTACAATTGTTTGGAGCTTGATGCATTTGCCATTTTCGAAACAGGGTATGGAATTAATTACTTCTGGACCATATGCCTTGACTAGACACCCATTTTATAGTGCTTTTATTTGGAGTGGGACTGGCATTGCTTTTCTTTTATCTCTATCATGGGTTGTATTATTTTCAGTTATACCCATAAGTATCTTTTGGGCATGGCATATAAGAGATGAAGAACAGTTTCTTATAGAGAAGTTTGGAGAAAAATATCATCAGTATATATTTACAACGGGACAGTTCTTTCCTAAGTTTAAAATAGGTGAAAACAAAAGAAAATAAAGCAACAATATTTCTCGCGATTATTGGTGTTTCTTTTTTATTCTCATTCACTAATATAGCCGCGAAGGAAGCTGTGATGAATCTTTCTCCATGGGCGGTGGCTTTTTTTCGTTTTTTGATTGGGAGTTTTACTTTATATGTATTAATGAAGTCAATGGGTAAAACAATTAATCTTCTTCCTATAGATAAATGGCGGTTTGTAACATTAGCTTTTCTAGCCGTTCCGCTTAATCAAATCACTTTTTTAGCTGGTATTCAATATACTCCTGCTTCCCATCCAGCTTTATTATATGCTACTACTCCGGCTTGGGTCTTACTTTTGGCTCTTTGGTTACGTATAGAAAAATTAAGATGGTGGAAATGGGCGGGTATTGTCTTAGCAATTTTAGGTGTTGGAATATTATTTTTAGGAGAATTCATTTCTTTTCGTAGAGATACTATAAATGGAGATCTACTACTAATGGTTGCTCTGTTTGCTTGGGCTCTTTATACTACACTGGGTAAACCTATAGTGGAAAGATATGGAGCGCTTGAAACAACCTTCGTTGTCATCACATTTGGTTTTTTTCTTTATGTCCCTTTTGGGATATGGTCTGTTTTTACAGCAGACTATTCTCAAATTACTTCGAAAGCTATATTGGCCATTATATATATAGGTATTTTTGCATCAGGAATTGCATATTTTCTATGGTATTGGCTTTTAGCTCGAATACGTCCGTCCCAAGTAGCTATCATTACATGCTTGGGGCCACCTTTAACAGCATTTTTTGAATGGACCATTTTTGGAACAGTTCCCACTCTTAATCTTTTGTTAAGTTCTATAGTAGTACTTATGGGCATTGTATTAATGGTTGGTTATGGCGGTACTAAACAGACAATAAAAAATGATTAGTTGTGATTCATAAAAGAATTTTTATTTGAAACCCGTATTTTGGTTTCATTATTATAAATACCTTGTTAAGATGGTATGTTTTACAAAAAAATAGTTTTTTAGAAATAAGATCAAGATTTTATAGTACAAAACTACAAAGGAGTAAATAGCAGATGAAACAATCCATTATATTAATATTCTTATTTGCAGGCATTCTGATTAGTCAGGAGCAATCTATTCCATCCTCTAAAAAAAATAGAGATCCAATAAGTTTTTCAAAAACATTTCGTGGCAATTTTCACGGTAAAAGCATATCCTATAAGGCTTCTCATTATGAAACTATTCTTTATGATAAAGATGATTATAACAAGCCTATGGCATCAATTTTTGTCACAGAATATAGCTCTATAAAAAAAGATCCGTTCAGACCAGTTATTTTTATTTTTAATGGTGGACCAGGTTCTGCCTCTCTTTGGTTACACATGGGAGTTATGGGTCCAAAAGTAGTTAAAGTTCCTTCAGATGCAAAGGATGATGGGTCTCCTCCATATAAATTAGTAGACAATCATTTGTCACCTTTAGATATTGCAGATTTAGTTTGTATTGATCCAGTTGGAACGGGCTATAGTCTTGCAATGGGAGAACATGAAAATAAAGAATTTTGGGGCGTAAAACAGGATGCAAAAAATGTTTCACAATTTGTTCGCCAATGGATTCAAGAAAATAATAGATGGAATTCACCTAAATATATTTTAGGTGAAAGCTATGGGGGAATAAGAGGGCCTCAGATGCTAGCGGAACTTCGCAATGGTCAATTAACAAATATGGAGATAAATGGTCTCATTTTAGTTTCTCCAGTATCAGATTTACAGCATATTGCTTTTACTCCAGGGAATAACTCTCCGTATGTTGGTTATCTTCCAGCTTATGCAGCGACAGCGTATTATCATGGGAAAATTAAAACCAAAAAAACTCTTCTGGAATTTTATGAAGAAGCAAAAGTTTATAGTATAAATAAACTTGGTCCAGCTTTGTTAAAAGGCTCACGTATTACTGACGATGAGAAAAATGAAGTAGCTGGGAAAATTTCATATTATTCTGGACTTTCAAAACAATTTGTGTTGAATTCTAATCTTCGCGTAAATGCAAGTAGTTTCAGAAAAGAATTACTTAGAACAGAAGGATTATCTGTTGGTCGTTTAGATTCACGTTATAAAGGAATGGATTATATGGTTGCAGGCCAGTTTCCTGATACAGATATTTCAAGTGAGGGTTTTTCTGCTGCATATGTTTCGGCACTTCATACCTGGTTAGGTGAAATTGGTGTGGATATTAAACGACTTTATCGTAGTGGTGATAGTGAATTATTTAGGAATTGGGATTGGGTATCAACTCAGAGTGGTTGGCCAAGATTTTTGAATGTATCTCCTCATATTGGAAAGGCCATGCGAGAAAATATTGATTTTAAAGTTTATATTGCATGCGGTATATATGATTTGGCAACACCTTGTTTTACTATAACGAATACAATACATGAAAATTCGATTGATATTGATCGAGTAAAATTTACTGAATTTGAAGGTGGACATATGATGTACAATCATGAGCCATCGTTTGAAACTTTTTTAATGGAATTGCATGAATTCATAAAGTAGTTAATGAAAAACTTAGGTTTTACATTTATTATAAAAATGCATAGATCAATTATTTAAATATGGAGAATTATTGAACATTTAATGCAGGAGGTGTACCATATAAGCTTATGACTTTAGTTTATAATGAATCAAGATGGATATTGTTATATTTAGTGACCATCTTATTTTTTGGATGTCACACAAATGAAAACACTGACAATGCTTTTAAGTCTTTAAAAGTTTTTTCTCCTCGAAATTACGATCATCTTAAGGATCGATCTTTTATGAAAGTTGGCTTTGGTTCTTGTCTTGATCAAAAGAAACCGCTACCAATTTTTGATGCGATCAAAGCGGTTGAGCCTGATTTGTTCATAATGCTTGGAGATAATGTGTATGGTGATACACATGATGGAGATCTTACAGAAATGTCTAAAGCATATGATAGACAAAAAACAAATTTCCATGAATTAGAACTTGGATTTCCTGTAGAAGCAATTTGGGATGACCATGACTATGGTTTAAACGATGCTGGAGGGAATTATGCACATAAAGTAGCATCGGAACAGCTCTTTTTTGATTTTTGGGAAATATCTAATGATGATGCTCGCCGAACAAGGCCTGGTCTTTACAGAGAACAGAGATTCTCAATCAACGGTAATATAATTCAAATCATATATCTTGATACGCGATATTTTAGAGGTAAACTTACTCCCACTGATGAAAAAGGTGCTGAAGGTAAGGAAAGATATGTCCCTTCAACAGATACAACTCAAACAATGTTAGGGAAAGTGCAATGGGTATGGCTCAAAGGAAAACTTGGTATAGAAGCAGATTACCGTTTAATTATTTCTTCTATTCAATTTTTGGCCATGGGTCATGGTTGGGAATGCTGGCAAATGATGCCCCATGAGCGGAAACGGATGATTGATTTAATTGATTCACTTAGTATTAACAATATTTTATTCATTTCAGGAGATCGACATCGAGGGGGGCTATATCAGTTTACAACTCCTCATGGAAATACAATTCATGAAATTACCTCTAGCCCACTTAATGCGACCACTTTTCCTGGAGAAGAAAATGGTGTATTAAGGAAAGGTGGTACTTATACTAATCACAACTTTGGAATCATAAAAATTGATGTTTCACAAAATTTAGTTAAAGCTGAACTTTTAGATCAAGAAGGGCAAATAATAAATTATTTAATGGTTGGATCAGAGTTTTAGTTGATTGTGACAAAACCCTTGCGTTGACAATTAATAGAAATGAAATTTAGCTTTAGCTAAAACAGTTATTAGCTAAAAAAAGCCAAATTCTTAGGCGATGTGCCCGTAGCTCAGTTGGTAGAGCAGTGCCCTTTTAAGGCATTGGCCGAAGGTTCGAGTCCTTCCGGGCACACTACAAAAACCCCCTTTATCTGAGGGGGTTTTTGTAGTCATATACAATAGTATAAAACATATATAATTTATAAACCCAATTATTTTGATCGATATATCTTTTGGCTAATTTAAAGGAGAAAAAGAAAATGATTACTAGAGGTAAAGAATTACAATTATAAAAAAAATATTATTAATAACTCTCTACTTTATTATTGGTCTTATCGTAATCGCAGTAATTTTTATTAATGTTAGCCCACAGTTTGGTTCTAATCCTAATGTAAAACAGATAAAACATTATTCAACTTTCCAGAATTTTAAGAATGGGAAGTTTAATAATTTGCAAGAAACAAAACTGTTCACTTCAGGTATGAAAATGTCCGAATTTTTTAGTCAAGATTCGAATATAACTCCTAGAAAAGATATAATCCCTCAACATATTGATTTAGAAATATTTAAAAAGGATGATAATGGTAGAGTAAAAGTATCATGGTTAGGTCATTCCGCATTTTTAATTAATATTAATGGAAAAATCATTTTATTAGATCCTATGCTTGGCCAGTATGCAGCCCCAATTGCGTTGCCGTCATTAAAAAGGTATAGTTCAAAGCTAGCTTTTTCTATTGATGATCTTGACACTATTGATGCTGTTATTATATCTCATGATCATTATGATCATTTAAATTTTTTTACCATAAAAAAGATCAGAAATAAAGTTAAAAGATTTTTTGTTCCCTATGGAATAGGTAATCATCTTAAAGTGTGGGGGGTAAAAGAAGAATTAATTGCAGAACTAAATTGGGGGCAAAGTGAAATATTCCATGCAATAGAAATTATTTGTTTGCCAGCCAGACATTTTTCTGGGAGAGGACCCTTTAATAGGAATAGTACCTTGTGGAGTTCATGGGCAATAAAAAGTCAATATGGAAAAATATATTTTAGTGGGGATAGTGGATATGGAAGCCATTTTAAAAAGATTGGAGAAGAGCATGGTCCATTCGATTTAAGTTTACTTGACAGCGGTCAATATAATAAAGCCTGGAAACATTCCCACATGTTCCCAGAAGAAGCAATTCTAGCTGCTCAAGAATTACGTAGTGAATATTATATCCCAATACATTGGGGAGCTTTTACTTTATCAATGCATCCATGGACTGATCCACCAGAGCGAGCCCTTCATAGTGCTAGAAAAATGGAGCAGAAAATTATATTACCCCAAATTGGCCAAGTTTTTATCCTCAATCAAAATCATAAGAACATTTCTAGCTGGTGGAAATTTTATAATTAAAAAATCAAGCCAAATTAATTTTATAGATTATAACTTTTGTCCCAATTAATTATAGATTTGCTTTCAATAGCATCTAAAGCAACTTGAACCATAATTGATGCCTGTCCACCTGTTAATTCATTAGAAATAGGTTTTGAATTATTAATTACTAATTCTCTGAAATCTATTATTGCTTGAAGAGTTGGGTCTATATGTTCAATGTCTATTGGATATCCTTTTTCTAGATCCCATTCCAAAGATGCTCCAGAGACACCATCTACGATACCTTTTTCGGAAGTTTTATTATTTTCTGGATAAAACCATGCTTTAAAATAGTCCAATGTAATGGTACCTTTGTTGCCCAATACTTTAATCTGATAATCTCCTAAAGCATTTGTTGTTAATGAGGTAAAGATAGCTTTTACTCCTGATGGATATTCGCAAATAATATGTACGTTATCATATGTTTCCCTTCCATCTTTCCAAAAATCTATTCCTCCTGTTCCCATAATTCTTTTTGGGGTGCTTTCAAGTACCCAATTCGTAAAATCCATCTGATGAGAACATAATTCCGCAACCAATCCGCCAGAAAATTCTTTATATAATCGCCAATTAATTAGACGTTCCCATTTAGGGTCTGGTACTTTCCTTCTCCAATCACCATTTCTATTCCATTGACATGAAATAGCTGAAACTTCTCCAATATCTCCTCGCTTAATTTTATTAACCACATGTTTATATAGTTTTGAACTATGATATTGATGCCCAGTTTGAAATATCCTTCTTGAACTAACAACTTTCTCAACTACCTTTTTTGTCTCTTGTATGCCTTTGACCATTGTTTTTTCACAGTACACATGTTTTCCGGCATCTATAGCATCGAGTGCCATTTGTCCATGTTCACTAAATGGTGTTGAAATAAAAACACAATCGAGGTCTTTATTATCTAGTAATTTTTTATAGTTCTTGTAGCCTTTAGCTTTACCATATTTTGATGCTATTGCTAATCCTTTTGCCAATCTAAATGGTAGAATATCAGAACACGCGATGGTATTAATTCCTTCGGCCTTATTTATTAGGGAAAGGAGTCCTTGACCTCTAGATCCAGTACCTATAACTCCAACATTTAACGTATCACTAGAAGCTTGTATTGTTCCCAATTCAGGTGGATAAGCTAATACGCTTGAAGATCCAAGGAGTCCTAATTTTATAAATTTTCTTCGTTTCACAAGTTTTTTCTTGTTCTGATTTAGTACTCTTTTATTTTTATACTGCGAAAGTGAACGGTGTTGCCATGATCCTGAAGTAATATATATCCTTCAGGCAATTGCCCAAAATCAGACCAATTTCTGTATTTACTGTAAGAAATTAAGGATTTGAATATTTGTGAATGCCGGTCATATTCAATCACCTTTTCATTATTTAGCCAATGACTAACGTGGTTATTGTTGACAACAATACGCGCATTATTCCATTTTTCTATTCCCTTGAATTGCTTGACTCTTCCTGATACGGAAAGATTGACTGCAGGGATTAAATCATATAATGAGCCTAATGTTCTATTTCCTTTAATACCCAATTTTGCATCGGGATGGAAAGCATCATCTAAAATTTGAAATTCAGGACCTATTGCTTTTCCTTCATTTGCAATTAAGTTAGGGTCAACGAAATATTTTATCCCACTATTGGCACCTTTACTTATCATGAATTGAAGCTCAAGTTCAAATCTACTGTAAAGGTCCTCAGTGATAATATCAAGAGGACGTCCCTTTACTTTGTCTGAACCATGGATTGTCAATACACCATTCTTAATTGCCCAGCCTGATTCAGCAAAAGGATCTCCGTTAATTGTTTTTAAACCCTTTGAAGTTTTTCCATCCCATAGCAGACGCCAACCACGACGGATTTCCCCAGGNCTTAATTTATTTATTAGATAGCTTAATTCAGGAACTGTAGGGTCGGATCTAATTCTTTTCGATTCAAGATTGTCAGTTTTGATAACAATATTTCTCCATCGGACTGTTTTATTTGCATTTTGAGGTAGAACGCTATGGACCTGCAAAGCAATGATTCCTGTACTACTCATCTCATCAGTAAGGTTAGAACATTGTATATCATTTATCCATGTTCGAATGCTAGAACCAATTGCCTCGATACGACAGTGATTCCACCTTCCGTTATTAATAGCTTTCTGACCCTTGAGGTTTCTTGAAAGAGGATATAGCCAGCCTCTTCTTGCTTCATCGTAAATTCCCCCACTGAAAGCACGAGAACTAGGGTCAATTTCAAATTGGTATCCTGTTACACCGCCCATACCATTATTTCTGTCAATTATACTTCTAAACTGAACGCCAGAATTGATGTCTGGATTAACAAAAAACTCAAACTCTAGTATAAAATCATTAAACGATGCTTTTGTGCATAAAAAAGTATTTGGAGTATTAGCAATAGTAGTACCCACAATTTCTCCATTATTAACAGTATATTTTGCGTCACCCCCGACTTTTTGCCATCCTTGTAGATCTTTTCCATTAAACAATGGGATCCATTCCTGTGCTTTAGTTTTTAACTTATTTTTTGCATGAATTACAGATAATTCTGGCAATACTAGTAAACATGCAATTATTATTAAACTTGATTTATGCATATTCTCCAAACCTAATTAAGTATAAGTTTAAAAATATCAACTACAAATGAAACACTTTCTATACTTATTATGCCTAAACCTATTATGGGTTGGTTGTATGTCAAATATACCTATGGAAAAATTAAAGGAAGTTTCAATCAATATTTATGCAGAGAGGGATTTTAGAAGTATGCGAGGNGATAAAATAAATTATCGTTTGTTTATTCCTTACGATTATAACCCTAACACATCATATCCATTGGTTCTTTTTCATCATGGAGCAGGAGGAAGAGGAAATGATAACATTAAGAATGTAGAAGGTCCCTGTCCATTAAAATGCGCTACCCCTGAAAGACAAGCCAAGAATTCTGCTTTCATTATTGTCCCTCAAATTCCATTTAATTCAAATAAAAAAAACATTCAAAAGTCCTCCAAGCAATGAAGAAATACATGCTCATATAAAAACCATTCATGAAATACTTGATAGCCTTGAGAATGAATTTTCTATCGATACTAATAGGGAATATGTGACTGGTTTGTCAATGGGTGGAGAATCTACTTGGATGTCACTTTTAGAACGTCCGAATAGATTTGCTGCTGCTGTGCCAATATGTGTTGGAAATAAATTTATTGGCATAGGACCCTCTGAACTTGGACGAAGATTTTCAAAATTACCTTTATGGTTATTTCATGGCGCAGCAGATAAGGTAATATCGGTAGACATTTCACAAACCTTGATCAAAGCGTTGTGTGATGCTGGAGGTGAACCAAACTATACAGAGTATCCAAAAGTAGGGCATGATAGTTGGGAATTAGCCTACAGGGATTCAACATTAATTGAATGGATATTTGACCAGTCTTTGTAAAGGGCCTTATTTATACGTTGTATTTAGGATATAAGAGTTTTTCTTGACACAAATAACAATCTAGATGTAGAATTAGATGCTTCTTGAAAGTTCGGCGTCTGAAATTATCCAGAAAGGTGGAGGGAACAGGCCCTTTGATACCTTAGCAACCTCTCGCAACTTGCGATAAGGTGCTAAATCCTGCCCCGGTTAGACGTGGGGAGAGATAAGATTTGGTACACCGAATCTCACCTCGACAATCCATTACACACCAAGGATTCTTTGTATAGTGTTTTTATTCACTAGCGAAAAGACTACGATCTTAAAGAAATAACTAGATTTTCTAATTAGTGAAAATCAAACAATGTAAATAATGGACCAAAAAAAGGAATAATGATGTGAAAAAAGAAACTTTGTCCGAAATTTTTTCTTTTCCTGAAGTCGTAAATGAATATGCTGCTAGATTAGTTGCTTTTCTAGTATTGTGTCTGTCCATATTAATTATAAAAACAGAAAATATTTGGCTTTTAAGCTTTTTAACATATGGTTTTTGGGCACGGGTATTGACAGGGCCAACACTAAGTCCATTAGGATTAATTGTTACAAAAGGTATAATTCCAGCCTTTGGAAATCCTAGTAAATCAGTGATTGGACCACCAAAAAGATTTGCGCAGGCTATTGGAGTTGTATTTTCAACTACAGCGCTAGCAATTGCAATTATGGGAAATTGGTCAATTAGTATAAATATAATTCTTGTCTTAGCAATCTTTGCTTCTTTGGAATCTCTTTTTGGCTTTTGTGCGGGGTGTTGGGTTTTTGGTCATTTAATTCGCTTGAGAATCATCCCGGAGAAATTTTGTGCTAAATGTCAGAATTTAGAATTCTCCTTATCACAGAAATCATGAATTGAAATGAAGATTTTATTCTAAATATTATGTTAGAATTGATCGGAAATACTCCTCTAGTTGACCTTTCCAACCTGTTCTCTGAAAAGTCACCACAAATCTTTGGAAAGGCGGAATGGATGAATCCCGGAGGATCAATAAAAGACAGGCCAGTAAAACGAATGTTGTTAAAAGCATTAGAATCAGGTTCCCTAACAAAAGAAAAAACTATTTTAGACTCAAGTAGTGGCAATGCAGGCATTGCTTACGCAATGATAGGTAGTGTGTTAGAACTTAATGTAACAATTGTAATCCCTGGTAATGCTAGTGAAGAAAGAAAACAACGTATCAAAGCACATGGGGCAAAAATTATTGAAACGGATCCTCTTGAAGGTTATGATGAAGCGCTTCGGTATGCTCATCAATTATATAATAAACACCCTGAAAAATATTGGCTTTGTAATCAATACGAAAATGATAATAATTGGCTTTCACATTTTGAAGAAACCGCTGAAGAATTAATTAATCAAATTTCAGGTCAAATTACTCATTATGTTGGTGGTGTAGGGACAGGAGGCTCCTTGACAGGAATTGGAAGAAGATTAAAAACTGAAAATCCTCTTGTTCAAATTATTGCAATTAGACCTGAATTATGGCCTGGTATTGAGGGGTTAAAACCTTTGCAGTCAAAAGATGATATAATACCTAAAATTTTTGATGAATCTATTATAGATGAGTGGATTGATGTTAGGGCTGATGACGCTAAACAGTGGTGCAAGAATCTAGCAAAAAAGGGTATTTTTGTAGGGCAATCTTCTGGGGCCAATCTAGCCGGAATAAGTGAAATCATTAAGAATTTATCTGATGGAGTTATTGTGACCTTATTAAATGATTTTGGTGATAGATATTTTTCTACAGGGTTATGGTCTTGAACAATGGCAATTTATCTTCCCAAAAAAATAATTGATGAATTTTTATACCACGCCCAAGTTGATTATCCACAAGAGTGTTGCGGATTCATTTTGGGAAGATTAGAAAAAAATAAGTCTCTAGGGATTGAATATATTCAGGTACAAAATATTCAAGAAAAAAATAAAAAGAGACGCTTTCTTATTGATCCTATTGAATATATAAGAGTAGAAGATCTAGCTGAAAAGAAGCAATTATCTATAATAAGTATAGTTCACTCTCATCCAGATCATCCTGACAAACCTTCAGAGTTTGACCGGGTTCATTCTTGGCCAGGATTTAGTTATGTAATTATTTCTGTAATTAATGGAGTCTCTAAAAGTTTTCGCTCTTGGATTTTAGATGAGGATCGAATGAAATTTTCTGATGAAAAAATTGTTATAAAGGAATCATTAAAATGAGTAATCGTATAAAAATACCCTCTCCATTGCGTCAGTTTACTGATAATAAATCATATGTTGAAGTAGATGGATTGACGATTAAAGAAGTGTTAATAAAAATATTTGAACAATACCCTCAAATACAAAGTCATATTCTTGATAACAATGGAGAGATGCGCAATTTTGTTAATATATATGTTAATGGAAAAAATATTAAGGAAAAGGATAATTTAGACACCTCGGTTCCTATTGATTCAGATATCCGTATTATTCCAGCAATTGCTGGAGGTTTAGAGGAAAATCCTAATTTAGATAAGAATGAAATAAACCGTTATGCTCGACATTTTTCTTTACCTGAATTTGGTATAGAAGGACAAAAAAAATTAAAAACTGCAAAAGTTCTTGTAGTAGGTGTAGGAGGATTAGGGAGCCCAGTTTTACTGTATCTAGCCGCGGCTGGTGTTGGAAGAATTGGATTAGTGGATTTTGATATCGTGGATGAAAGCAACCTTCAAAGACAGATACTTTTTGGCGTTGATGTTTTGGGAAAACCCAAAACTAAATCAGCGGAAAAAAAATTATTACAATTAAATCCAAACCTTAAATTAGATGTTTATGAAACACGCCTTACAGCTGAAAAAGCTCTTAATATTCTTGAACATTATGATATAATTATTGATGGAACAGATAATTTTCAAACACGTTATTTAGTTAATGATGCCTGTGTCATTTTAGGAAAACCTAATGTTTATGGGAGCATCTTTCGTTTTGAAGGACAAGCTTCAGTTTTTAATTACAAAGATGGTCCATGCTATCGCTGTTTATATCCGGAGCCACCTCCTCCGGGATTAGTGCCATCATGTGCTGAGGGAGGAGTACTAGGTGTATTGCCTGGAATAATTGGGTGTATTCAAGCTAATGAAACAATAAAAATTATTACTGGTATAGGTAAAACTCTTAAAGGACGTTTTTTACTTTATGATGCATTGGAATTGGATTTTCAAGAAGTTTCTATAAAACGAGACCAATCCTGCAAAGTATGTGGCGACAACCCAACTGTTACAGAATTAATTGATTATGACCAGTTTTGCGGCATTGACAATGCTATAATTGATCAACAATGGGATGAGATTTCTGTAATGGAATTAAATGAAAAAATCCAGATGGGAGAATCTACATTTATATTAGATGTCCGAGAAAATTTTGAAGTTCAATTGGAAGAATTTGAAGGTGCTGTACATATACCAATGAATCAAGTGGAATCGCGATTAGATGAAATTAAACAACAAGATGAAATAATAGTTCTTTGTAAAACTGGAGGAAGAGCTGCTAAAATTTGTTCTTTGTTAACGGAAAATAATTTTAATAAAGTTATGAATCTAAAGGGTGGGATTACAGCATGGTCTCAATTTATTGCATCAGTTCATTCTAATTAATGGCAATAACTAATTCGTAATAATTGCATTTCCTATACCTCACTATTTCTTTGTTGTAATTATAATAACGCCGTTTGCACCTCTGGCTCCATAAATAGCTGAAGCGGATGCATCTTTAAGTACATCTATAGATTGTATTGATTTAATATCAAAAAAGGTTAATATGCTCTGATCATTAGTAGGCATTCCATCAATTACAATTAATGGATTATTGTTGTTCAAAGTATTAATCCCCCGGATTAATACTTGTGATGGTCTGCCGTTAGGTGTTCCAGAATTCTCTACATATAAACCTGGAACTCGTGCTTTTAAAAAGCTGAGAATATTCATGCTGGTACTTTCATTAATTATCTCTAAGTCAACCGATGAAACAGCTTGAGTCAAATCCGCTTTTTTTTCAGTTGAATAGCCTGTATTAATGGATTCTGTATCATAGTCTCGAGGAACAGTGGAGATACAGGACATAAAAAATAGAGAAGTAAAGAAAAAGTTTTTTTTCATTTATTTCTCTCTGGGGCTATTTGGGACTACCTCCATCAAGTGGGATTTCAGCCCATTTCTTACCTTTTTTGGCTTCCATTTTAGTTGGACTAATATTATTGCCAGTGATTTTTCCGCTAAGACGAATAGTTTGAGCAGCAAAGTTAGCATAGCCTGGGCTAGGAGCTATAATAACAAATATATTTCCAGCACTATCGACAATGCCTGCTGGGGTACCTTTTTCTAAACAACCAACAGCACAACTTTTATGTCCTTCACCCCGCATCCCCCCAGATAAAAAACAAGAAAGATCAACCACTTCACCTTCTATACTTGAAGATTGTTTTTTACCCTTTTTTTCATGGTTGTCAGCTCTTATACTTCCAGATACAATCAATAATAAAAAACAAACTAATCTCATACATCTATTTTTCATAATAACTCCTAAATTAAGCTGTCGATTTTTTCATTTTCTTAAATTTATGAAAACAAAACAAATATCCACAGTATATAGTAATAGAAAGCCTCGTAAAGTATTAATCTACATCTTATTATTTTTCTCTCTTAGCTTTGGTGAAGTTGAAAAAAACTTACCTAATATTATAATAATTATTACTGATGATCAGGGCTATGGTGACTATAGTGCCCACGGCAATCCTATTTTAAAAACTCCTGCTATGGACGCATTATATAATGAAAGCGTACGGTTGACAGATTTTCATGTTGCTCCCATGTGTACACCTACCCGCGGTCAATTATTAACGGGTTTAGATGCAATGCGCAATGGAGCCGTAGCAGTTTGCCAAGGCCGTTCCATGATGAGAAATGGCATTCCTACAATCGCTAATTATTTTTCAGAATCGGGGTATTCCACAGGTCATTTTGGTAAATGGCATTTAGGCGATAGCTATCCACATCGCCCTCAAGATCGAGGTTTTGACGAAACCTTAAACCACCCAGCTTGGGGGATTACATCTTTGGCGGATCATTTTGGCAACTCTTATTTTAATCCATATTTGAACCGTAACGGGAAAAAAGAAAAGTATACTGGTTATTGTACTGATATTTTCTTCGCTGAAGCAATGAAATGGATGAAAAATCAACATGATGAGAACAATCCATTTTTTTTATATCTTGCAACGAATACGCCTCATGTTCCTAATTGGGTAGATGAGAAATATTCTGAACCTTACAAGAAAATTGGTTCATATAATGGCGTTGAAATTCCTGCAAATTTCTATGGTATGATTGCAAATATTGATGAAAACTTAGTTGACTTGGATCATTTCCTTAAAGCGGAAGGTTTGAAGGAAAATACTATTCTCATCTATCTGAATGACAATGGGACACAAAGCAGAATGGCCTCAAAAATATTTAATGCTGGTATGCGCGGACACAAAACGGAAATGTATGAAGGTGGGCATCGTGTAGCATGCTTCATTCGATGGCCTGGAGGAAGACTTAGACATGGAGAGGACATTGATGCATTAACGCAAGTTCAAGATATATTCCCAACACTGGTCGAACTAACTGGTGTTCCAACGAATAAAATTAAATTAGATGGTATAAGTTTGGCGGGTTTAATAGGCTTAGAAACTCAGTCTGCTATAGAAGATAGAAAATTAGTTATTCAATATTCATTTCAAGAGACTTCAGGAACACCTTGGAATAGAGCAATAGTACTTTGGGATAAGTGGCGTCTTGTAGGCCCTCATCAATTATTTGATTTAAGAAAAGATCCTCACCAAAACCGCAATATTATTCATGAGCATCCTGATATCGCTATTGCGATGCGTAATCATTATGATAGATGGTATGACAATATTCGAACTGATTTTGAAAAAGAGAGATATATACATATAGGCAATGCTGATAATAATTCCGTGACATTATTTGCAAGTGATTGGGTAGGTGGTTATTGTGACAATACAAGCGGGTTGATTAATGCGGATGCTAGTGGTTATTGGAATGTAATAGTTGAACAAGATGGAAAATATGAAATTGAGTTAAGACGATGGCCTAAGGAAACAGGGTTAGCTCTAACAGCTGGAACAAAGCGCGAAGGGAATAGACAGTTAGAGGAAAGGTTTGTAGTTGACAATCTTGGCGCTAGACCAATTCATTCGGCCACTTTGAAAATCGGAAATGTAGATGAAACTGTTGTTATTAACCCTACTCAGAAGTCAGTGAGTTTTACTATTGATCTAAAAGCTGGGAAAGAAAGATTGGAGACTATTTTTTCGGATCGGTTAGGTATACCTCTTTGTAGTGCAATGTACGTTAATGTGAGAAGTTTATAATTGTTGACATATTTATTATAATTAGTTGGAGTGACAATATGTTAAAAACAAAAACATCATTTTTTTTAATTTTTTTGATAACAACTGTTGGATCTATTTCAAGGGGGTCCACGAAGTTTAGCCCTATAAGTAAACCATATAACTTTCTTTTTATTTTAGTTGATGATCTTGGTTGGACAGATTTGAAAATATCTGGTAGTTCATTCTATGATACACCAAATTGTGACAAATTAGCAAAAAGTGGAATGAGATTTTTAAATGCCTATGCGGCGTGTCCAGTTTGTAGCCCTACTCGTGCTAGTATAATTACTGGTAGATATCCAAACCGTACTGGAATTACTGATTGGATTGGTGCCCGATCTGGTACTGAATGGCCTCGTAACACTCGCTTATTACCTGCGTTATATAACCCTCAGCTTATGCTGGAAGAATTAACAATTGCAGAAATTTTAAAAAATCAAGGTTACTCCACATTTTTTGCTGGTAAATGGCACTTGGGAAATGAAGGGTTTTGGCCGGAAGATCAAGGGTTTGATATCAATAAGGGGGGGCATCATCGAGGTGGTCCATGGGGAGGGGGTAAATATTTTTCTCCTTATGGAAATCCTAGATTAGAAGATGGTCCTGATGGGGAACACTTACCAGACCGTTTGGCATCTGAAACAGTACATTTTATCGAAAAAAATAAAGAAAAACCATTTTTTGCCTATCTCTCTTTTTATTCTGTGCATACGCCACTTCTTTCCCGCAAAGATTTAGAAGTGAAATATAATGCGCGCAAGATTAAACAAAGATTAAGTCCTAAATGGGGAACAGAGCACAAACGAAAAGTTCGTATGGTCCAAGAGCACTCTGTATATGCTGGGATGGTTGAGGCTATGGATATGGCTGTGGGTAAAGTACTTAAAGCATTGGAAAGATTACAATTAGAAAAAAATACTATAATTTTTTTTATGAGTGATAATGGAGGGCTATCTACTAGTGAAGGTCATCCAACTAGTAATTTCCCCTTACGTGCGGGAAAAGGTTGGATATATGAGGGTGGAATTCGAGTTCCAATGATAGTGCGTTGGCCCAATATGACTAGTCCTGGTAGCGTAAGCAATGCTATAATAACTAGTACAGATTTTTTCCCTACGATAATTGAATTATCTGGCGCTGAGGCAAATCTTAAACTACCTATTGATGGAATAAGTTTTACACCAGCACTACTTGGTAAAAAGTATGATCGCGGTCCAGTTTTTTGGCATTATCCTCATTATGGAAATCAAGGTTCAGCACCTGCTGGCGCAGTTCGGGAAGGTGATTGGAAACTTATTGAATGGTATGAAAATGGAAGAAAAGAACTGTATAATTTGAATCAGGACATTAGCGAAACAGTAGATCTGTCAAAAACCTATCCTAATAAAGTGAGAACACTTTCTAACAAACTTACTCAATGGCGTAGCGTGACTGAAGCAAAAATGCCGTTTGTTAACTCACGCTTTGACTCAACGAAAAATGAAGGAAGATAATCTGAAAGCTTAATTATTATGATAGGATCATATTTTATCATTTTCAATTTTCTTTTCTTTTTTTATGTAGAAGAGGATCCTTTAACTAATAAAGAAGAATGGTTTCCCATATTTAATGGAAAAGACTTAACTAATTGGATTCCCAAATTTTCTGGTCAAGATGTCGGTGAAAACTACCGCTCTACTTTTCAGGTGAAGGATGGTTTATTAACTATAAATTATGACAAATGGTCTTCATTTAATGGAGTAATAGGGCATCTATTTTTTGACAAAAAATTTTCTCATTACAGATTACGTTCTAGCTACAGATTTATAGGAGAACAGTTAGTGAATGGACCTGAATGGGCTTATCGAAACAATGGCTTCAAATTACATGCTCAACATCCAAATACAATGAGTATGGATCAAAAATCTCCAATTGGAGTTGAAGCTCAATTATTAGGTGGGAATGGGATTGATGAGAGACCTACACTCAATTTATGTACAGGAGGAACTGATGTTATATATAATAACATTTTTTTTACTCCTCACTGTACCAATTCAAGTTCTAATACTTTTCATGGTGACCAGTGGGTTGATATTGAAATTTTGGTATTAGGTGATTCTCTTTTTCAACATATCATTGACGGTCAAGTCGTCCTTGAATATAGCCATCCAACAAGTAGTGGAAATTTTGGTGCATTGGATCTTTATCCATTGGGGGCGCCCATTAAGGATGGGTATATTGCAATTCAGGCCGAGACTCACTCTACTCAATTTTCAAAAATAGAAATTCTTAATCTAAGTGGTTGCACAGATTCTAAAGCCAAAAATTACAAATCATATTTTGTTCATAATAATAAAGATTGTGAGTATTAATCCATGAAACATATAGCTTTAATTAGTTGTCTTATATTTTTTGTGTTAATGATTAGTTGCAATCCCGATATCCGAAATAATGAGGTAAAAGACACTATTTCACATGCTAAAACTAAATATCCTGAAAAATCTATTTCAATTACCTCTGATCAGGCTTATATCGAAAATAAAAAAATTAGATCAGAGATGGTTTTGAATGTTCATGAAGACTTGTCTTTAAGTCTTTGGGCTCCTGATACTTTAGCAATGGATCCTGTTGCTATAAGTATAGATCAAAAAACGGGCAATCTTTATTACTCTCGAGCAATGAGGTTAGCCATAGAATTTGATATTCGAAATCATACTGATTGGATGACAGAATCTATATCGTGGCAATCTGTTGAAGATCGTCGGGCTTTTTTGAGAAAGACATTTAAGGAAGACAATGAAGATGGAAGAAAATTTTTGAAGGATTTAAATCTTGATGGCACTCTTGACTGGAGAGACCTTACAGTCGAAAAAGAAGAAATTTGGTTTTTATCTGATGGAAATAATGATGGTATTGCTGATAAATCACAGCGCTACATTGCTGACTTTAATAGTGAAATTTCTGATTTGGCTAATGGTTTAGAATATTATGATGGGAATGTTTTCATTCCAATTGGCCCAGATATGTGGAGAACGGGGGACAATAACGATGATGGTATTGCTGATTATAAGGAATCAATAAGCCATGGATATGCGGTTCATATTGGTTTTGGTGCGCATAGTATGTCAGGTGCTATTGTTGGGCCAGATGGTAGGATATGGTGGGGCATTGGAGATATTGGCATGAATGTTGTGGACCTTAATGGCAAACAATGGAAATACCCTAATCAAGGAGTTATTGTAAGATCTGAATTTGATGGAACAGGATTTGAAGTATACTCGGCTGGACTGCGGAATACACATGAGTTTGCTTTTGATAAATATGGCAATCTTATATCAGTGGATAATGATGGTGATCATCTTGGCGAAAGTGAAAGGCTAGTATATTTAATTAATGGATCTGACAGTGGCTGGCGTATCAATTGGCAATTTGGGAAATATACTGATCCAGATAATAATTCATATAAAGTCTGGATGGATGAAAAAATGTATGTTCCTCATTGGGAAGGGCAAGCTGCTTATATTTTACCTCCAATTGTGAATTATGTGAACGGTCCAACGGGCTTGGTTTATAATCCAGGAACAGCTTTAGATAGTGATTGGGAAGATCATTTTTTCGTTTCTGAGTTCAGGGGGTCGGCTTCTATATCACCTTTACACGCATTCACGCTCGAGCCAAATGGTGCTTCCTTCAACTTGAAAGAAACAAAGATAGTTACAGAAGGACTATTACCAACTGGTCTTGATTTTGGGCCTGATGGTGCACTTTATGTAGGTGATTGGGTAATTGGATGGGATATTAAACGTAAAGGTCGAATATGGAAACTTGACACAAAAAGTTCAGAGCGTTCGAAAGAGAGATTATTAACAAAAAGAATCCTTGAATCTGATATACCATCATTTACTTTGGATTCACTAGCTACTTTGCTAAAAAACCCAGATATGCGTATCAGGCAACGTGCACAGTTTGAATTAGTTAAACGCAAATCAAAAGGGTTAGCAATCTTTAATACAATAATTAATGAAGCAGATCATCAACTTTCTAGAATACATGCAATTTGGGGAATTTCTCAAATGGCTAGGATGGGTGCAATACAATATTCTGAGAAATTAATTCCACTTTTGAATGATACAGACCCTGAAATTGTAACTCAAGCGGCTAAAATGTTGGGTGATGTGAAGTACAAAGTATCTGCTTCGAAATTAATTCCTCTATTAAACCATGAGTCTTTGAGGGTTAGGCTACATGCAACAGAGGCATTAGGAAGAATGGATTTTAAAGATGCGTTTGAGCCAATTATAAAGATGTTGNAAAAAAATAACAATGAAGATATTTGGCTTCGACATGCAGGAGTCATTGCTTTAGCAAGGATTGCTTCTGAATCATCACTCGTCAATCTTAAAGATCATAGTTCTAAAGCATTGAGGCTAGCTGCGACTGTTTCGCTTAGAAGAAAAAAAAGCTCTAAAATTGAAGAGTTTTTATTCGATAAAGATGAGGGTATTGTTACAGAGGCATCGAGAGCAATTAATGATGATTATTCAATCATTCCAGCTTTGCCAGCTTTGGCTAACATCCTAAACACCACATCTTTTTCTAATGAGCCTTTATTGCGAAGATCAATTAATGCTAATCTGAGAGTAGGGAAATATGAAAACATCAAGAATTTAATAGAATTCAGTACGGATGTCAGCAATCCAGAAGAAATGAGAGCTGAAGCTATTTATGTATTGGCTAATTGGGAACAACCATCAGTATTAGATAGAGTTGATGGAAGGTATCGAGGAGAACTAAACCGAAACCTTGATACAGTTATTGGGCTATTTAGTTCCAGTATTAATAATTTATTGCAGGATCCTTCTGAAATGGTTCAAGTTGCTACTATAACTGCAATATCCAAATTTCATTTAGAAAACTATGATTCAGTTTTATTATCATTATTTCAAAATAGTATATCCACGGATGTGCGAATTAGAATAGTAAAAACACTCAATTCAATCAATTCAGATTTATTAGATGAATTATTTGAATTAGCGGCTTTAGATACTTCCAGCAATGTCAGGGCAGAAGCATTACATATTATCAACAACACAAATATTACAGATGAAAATGCAATAAGGTTTTTATCAAAAATAATAACAGTTGGAAGTTTAAAAGAAAAACAGAAAGCTTTACTATCATTAGGCTTCTATTCAAATATAATGGCTGTAGAAGAATTGAAACTAAACTTTAATAATCTAGTAAATCGAACGCTTANTCCTAGTCTAGAATTGGAACTTGGAGAAGCAATATTAAAGCAAAACAACCCAGAATTGGTTGTAGAATACAATCAATATTTGGACGGTCAGTTTAGCATAGATTCTCTATCCGTATATAAAGCTTTATTATTTGGAGGTAATGCTAAAAGTGGAAAACAAATTTTTTATCATAATCAAAGTGCTCAATGCCAGCGTTGTCATGGTCTCGGTTCTTCGGTCCAATTGGCGGGCCCTGATTTATTGAAAGTAAGTTCACGACTTTCTAGAATTGAAATATTAGAATCTTTAATTGAGCCAAGCAATCAAATAACCAATGGATATGGCTTTGTTACAGTGGAGTTAAGAGATAATTATGAGATCTATGGGATTTTAGTTGAAGAAGATTCAAAACGCTTAGCCATAAAAACGGGTGAGGGCGAAATTGAAGAAATTGACAGGGACGAAATAATAAATGTAACTAACCATCTTTCTTCAATGCCTTCAATGGTAGAAATTCTAACAAAAAATGAGCTTAGAGATTTAGTAGCNTTTCTNGANACCTTATAACTATATGATAATTATTTNTGCCGTTACACAGAAGGCANAGACCACCCATTATTATAGATTGGCGTAATCATATNAGTTGCCTTTTGATTGGAATGAAATGANTTTTTTNCTTTATCCCAATAAAGNTTTTCACCTGTTAGGTATGCAATATTGCCCATATGAGAATTNATACAAGCTATGCTTCCACTATTCANATCACAATTAAGAGATTCNGGGGAATTATTTTTAATTGCNTCNAGAAANTTTTTTGTATGAGTGTCTAATGCTCTCTCTGTGGCNTCAATTTTTGGAATNTGATCCATAAAGAGTTTTTTTGTTTTTCTATGATCCTTTTCTGCGATNACTTCCCAACCACCTCTGTCAACGANCAAAGTTCCTTTGTTTCCAATGAAGGCAATTCCTTCATCTCTTCCGTAGTTTCCTCCATCAATACCATTAGCATGCTCCCACAACATTGTGAAATCATCATACTCAAATACGGTCTGAAGAGTGTCTGGTGTATCGGTATCCTGGTCGGGATAACCAAACTTTCCACCAGAAGCCATGACAGAAACAGGATCTTTAGCTTTCATTCCAAATAGTGCAATATCAATTTCATGAACACCCCAATCAGTCATTAAACCTCCAGCATAATCCCAATACCACCGAAAGTTGAAATGGAATCGGTTTTCATTAAATCTTCGCATAGGAGCTGGACCTAGCCACATTTTGTAATCAACACCTTTTGGTGCATTAGTATCAGGTTTATCATCAACCCATCCATACCAACCTTGATAGGCCCAAACCTTTACTAGCCTTATATCACCTAGTTTACCAGACCATAAAAAATCCATGGCATCCCGATATTGAGTTCCACTTCGCTGCCATTGACCTACCTGAACAATTTTACCATATTTTTTTACAGCGTCAGCCATTATGTATGATTCTTGGATCGAATTAGCAATGGGCTTTTCACAATAAGCATGTTTTCCAGCTTCTAAAGAATGCACAAGGTTAAGGCAATGCCAATGATCAGGCGTGCCAATTACAACTGCATCAATATCCTTATTTTCTAACAGCTTTCTGTAATCTCCATAACCTTTCGGTTTTTTCCCTGTGATTTCCTTGCAGTCTTTTTTGCGTTTTTCGACTACATTTGCATCAACATCGCAAATTGCAATACAGTCAGCTTCACTATTTTTTAGAAGTGAGCGTATATTTGCCCATCCCATTCCATTGGCGCCGATAAGACCGAAGTTTAGTGTTTCATTAGGTGAGACAGGTTTCCTCATTCTCGCTATAGCGGAAAGAGGAAGAGAAGATAAAACTACTCCACCTAAGGAGTATTTTGAAGCTAATCGAATGAAGTTCCTTCTTGAATGTGTCATTTTGAATTCCTATTGGTTCCTATTGAATAAAAATTTGATTTAACTGTTACAAGTTAAACAATTGTAGTGAATTAGTAAGAAAATATGTACAAATTATCTTTCATCTAAGAGTTTTATTTAAACCATAGGTTATAATAGAAAGGAAAATTGCAGCAATAACGTCAGCAATAGGAGTCGCTGAAGAAAAACCAAAATTCCACAAAATTACTCCAATTAACCATATGCAATAAGTTTTCACAGCTATTAAAATTACAATTGTATTATGTAAAGGATTTACTATATTGCTTAATATAAACAATCCAGAAGAGAAGGGTGGGGATATATTGCAATTGAGTGATATCTTACGGAGGATAGTAGGTGGAATTAGTTTAATTTTTATTTTCTCTGCATGCGGAGAATTAAGCAAAAAAAATTCTCAATTACCAAATATTCTATTCATTCTGGCTGACGATCTTGGTTATGGTGATGTTGGTTCATATAACCCAAACTCTACAATACCGACACCAAATCTTGATAGACTATCCAAAGAGGGAATTAGATTTACAGATGCACATAGCCCAGCTACTGTTTGCACCCCAACTCGTTATGGTATACTCACAGGAAGGATGCCTTTTCGTACTGGGCAGTATGGAGTTTTTAACGGTGCCGGTGGACCATGTCTAATCGAGAACAAGCGTATTACTATTGGAAACATGATGCAGGAAAAAGGCTATACCACAGCACTGGTTGGAAAATGGCATCTAGGACTGACCTTTTTTGATAATAAGGGTGATCCAATCCATTCAAATAGTTTTGATGCTGTAAAAACAATAGATTATTCCCAGCCTATTCCAGATGGACCAATAAATAAAGGTTTTGACCAATTCTTCGGGACGGCTTGTTGTCCAACAACAGATGCACTCTATGCATTTATTGACGGAAACCATATCCCAGTTCCTCCTACTAATCTTTTAGACAAAACTAATTTGCCCAAGCACCATTATTCAAAAGATAACGATATAGGAATGATAGCACCCGGTTATGACCTCCAAGAGATAGACATGATTTTTCTTGAACGTAGCATTGATTTCCTTAAAGAGCATGCCGAGGACCGTAAAGGATCACCATTTTTTTTGTTTCATTCCATGCAAGCAGTACATCTGCCATCATTTGCTGGTGCTGATTTTCGAGGGAAAACTACTTCAGGACCTCATGGAGATTTTATTTTTCAAATGGATCATATTGTTGGTGAATTAATTGCAGCATTAGATAAATATGGTTTTTCCGATAATACTTTAGTGATTTTTACTAGTGATAATGGTCCAGAAGTTCCAACAATACTAGCGATGAGAAGAGATTTTAAACATGATGGAGCTGCCCCTTGGCGAGGAGTTAAACGGGATAATTGGGAAGGCGGTCATCGTGTTCCTTTTATTGCTTATTGGCCAAATAAAATTAAAGGTGGTAAAGTATCCGATGCATTGATTTCTCAGACAGATCTGATGGCTACGTTTGCTGATCTCGTTGATTACAATCTTTCTAATAATGTAGCTGAGGATAGTTATAGTTTTTTACCTGAAATTCTTAGTGTTGGAAAGTCTTCTAAAAGACGAGAATACATGCTGCAACAAGCTGCTTTTGGAAATTTATCTATTCGCCAAAAAGCGTGGAAATATCTTGATCACAAGGGTTCTGGAGGAAATAGTTATAGTGAAGGAGGATATTGGGGTATGCTTCCATTTGCGTTATTGGATTCATTGCCAGATGCACCAGCACAACTATATAATTTAGATGTGGATCCAGGTGAGACAAGAAATTTATACTTTNAAAACCCTGAAATTGTTAAAGAACTAAAAAATAAACTCGAAGAATATAAAATTACAGGTCGCAGTGTAGCTTTAAGAAAATAACCTATCTCAACTTTGTATTTTGAAAAAAGGGAAATTAATTAAATGAAAAGACTATTAACTCTACTNCTATTTTTTGTCATGAATTTAATTTTGTCAGCATCGCAGGACGGCCCAATACGTGTACTATTCTTGGGGCAACATGATAATGAATTGCATAATTCTAATGAATATTTTCCTATACTTTCAAGTGCTCTTGGTCGTGATGCAATTTATTTTGATTATATAACAGATGTTGAAGAAGCCCTAGGTAACGATGAATATCTTACTATGTTCGATGTGCTTCTTCTTTATGCGAATCATGATACTATCGCACCACATCAATGGAGGAATCTGAAAAATTTTGTAGAACAAGGAGGAGGGTTTGTTCCAATTCATTCTGCTAGTTCGAGTTTTAGAAATGAGCCAGAGTTTGCAAAATTAGTCGGGGCTTCATTTAAGAGCCATCAAAGTGGTGTATTTACTGCAAAAATAAAAAAAGGTAATCATCCAGCATTGAAAGACTTTCAGCCTTTTGAAGCATGGGATGAAACATATTTTCACGATCAACATAATCGTAAGAAGAGAAAAGTATTAATGGTAAGGAATGCTATGGAAGGAGACCCGCACACAAAACCTGAACCATGGACATGGGTTCGCACTCAAGGAAAAGGAAGGGTGTTTTATACAGCCTNTGGTCATGATGAGCGGGTTTGGAGTCATCCGAATTTCCATCAGTTAATAAAAGGAGGAATCCTTTGGGCTGCTGGAAAAACAACTTTAAAGAATTACAATATATTTATTTCAAATCGTGCTTCTCTTGAGTATGAAAAACGANCCAACATTCCTAATTATGANAAACGTCCAGAACCTTTACCTTACCAGTTACCACTTTCTCCTGAGGAAAGTATGAAATACACTCAAGCACCTGTAGGTTTTAGTCTTGAATTATTTGCTAGTGAACCTGACGTAATTAACCCCATATATATGCAATGGGATCATAAAGGTAGNCTTTGGATTGCGGAGAGTATTGATTATCCGAATGAAATAATAACGAGTCGAAAGGGTAATGATAGAATTAAGATTTTAGAAGATACAGATGGNGATGGAAAATCTGATAAGACCACANTTTTTGTCGANGGATTAAATATCCCCACTTCATTTACTTTTGCATCAGGCGGGGTTATAGTAGCACATGCTCCTGACATGCTTTTTATAAAGGATACAGATGGTGATGATAAAGCTGATGAAACGCGAATTCTTTTCACAGGGTTTGGTCTTCAAGATACTCATGCTGGGCCTAGTAATCTGAGATATGGGTTTGACAATTGGATATATGGTACTGTCGGCTACTCTGGTTTTATAGGTACAGTGGGAGGAAAAGAGCANAACTTCAAGATGGGAGTTTTTAGGTTTCGTAGTGATGGNTCAGNTATAGAATTTCTNCATCAATTCAACAATAATACTTGGGGTCTTGGTTTTAATGAATCAGGTGATGTGTTTGGATCTACGGCAAATTTTAACCCCAGTTTTTTTGGAGGACTTCCTATCTTTGAAAATAGTACAAAGAAAAGAATAAGAGATGATGGTTTTGTGCGTGGAGCTCTTGCCAGAGAAAGTGCAAAAATGATTGCAGATTCACCAAGATTTTATCCAATTACTGAAAATATTCGTCAGGTTGATGCCTTTGGAAAGTATACTGCAGGATGTGGACATGCTTTTGCAACCTCTAGTGGATTTCCTGAAGCTTGGAGGAATAAAAGAGCATTTATTTGTGGTCCAACGGGTCATCTACTAGGTATGTATGACATAAGGCCTAAAGGTTCTGGTTATGAAGCAATTAATGCATTTAGCTTTCTTGCTAGTGCGGATGAATGGTTCTCTCCTGTTGTTGCAGAAATTGGACCTGATGGCAATATGTGGGTAGCAGATTGGTACAACTTCATTATCCAACATAATCCTATTCCTAATAAAGAAAGAGGAGGATATGACGGAAAAGAGGGATTAGGTAATGCCCATGTTAATATCAATAGAGATCGTGAGCATGGTCGAATTTATCGAGTAAAATTTAATATGAATGATAACTCTAAAGAAATTCCACTTACTCATTCTAATGAAGATCTTCTCAATTTACTTGGCCATGATAACTTGTTCTGGCGTATTACTGCTCAACGTCTACTTGTTGAGAATGAAGATATTAGCATTATACCTAATTTAGAAAAATTTGTTCTAAATGAAGATATTAGCAGCATTCATGCTATTTGGGTTTTGCATGGATTAGGTCAACTGTCTTTTGAAATTCATACTCAAGCACTGATTAGTAAATCTCCTAGTCTAAGGAAAAATGCCATTCGCGCACTAGGATCTGCAAAAGAACATGTTCAAATGCTTTATGATAGTGCTGTCTTAGCGGATGAAAACCCACAAGTTCGACTTGTAGCATTTGCAAAACTTGCNATGTTTNAAGAAGATAAGGAGCGTAAAAAAATTGCTACACTTCTTATGGATCAAACTGCAAACAAAGAAGATGAATGGATGCATATTGCTTTGAGAGCTTCTGGAGCGGATATTGTTGAAAGTTCAGAGCAAAACAATGAAGAAATAATCGGAAGACCCGATGTAGGTGAAAATATTTTTAAGACAAATACAGCTGCAGGTTGTGCTCGCTGTCATAGTCTTGATGGTATGGGAGGCAATATAGGACCCGCATTGGATGGAATTGCTAAACGGAAAAGTCGTGATTATATNTATACTTCNTTAGTNAATCCATCAGCNGATTTAGCACAAGGTTTTGAATCANCTGATGNTAGTCCCATGATTCCTATGAATCTTGTTTTNGATAAACAAGAACTTGCTGACATTCTCGCTTTNCTTTTGACTTTGAATCAGNAGNAGGACTANCAAGTTAACCACCTCTGAATTANAGGNNTGTTGATTTCTCCAGAGTTTTTAAGGCAGCTACTAATATATTAATAGCTTTTTCATATTCATTGAGGTCAAGATGTTCTTGGTTTGTGTGATCAAGTCTAGAATCTCCAGGTCCATAGGCAATAATCGGGCATTCCCATTCAGCAAATATGTTCATGTCTGCTGTGCCTGTTTTCTTTTTGAAAGTGGGTCTGCCGTCAAAATTACGTATTGNNCTNAGGAATGANCTAACAAGGANNTTNTTNTTATCCATAATCACNGCNTGTAGAGGATCAGTAGTGGTTATTTTGGCACCATGAGGAAGATAGCGTTCACATTCTTGGGCAAATATTGTATGGTTAAAACCGAGCGGAGTTCTTAAATCCAATCTCATTAATACTCCAATATCTCCTTCATCTTGATAGGTTTGAATATCAACTAATCTGAGTGATGTTTCATCAAAACGGGGAGTTTTTTTAGCAAATATTTTCGAGAGATTTTGATAATAATCGACAGCACATTCAGCAGGTGTAGGATCAGGTGCTCCATGATGATGTCTAGAGGCTTGGTGTGAATATGTTAATTGTTGAGAGCCACGATAACCAAGCGTAATACCATTCCAACCACTAGGTTCACCGATTACGACATAATTAGGGACAAAGGATTCTTTCATAAATGAATATGCACCTCGAGAGTCAGTTTCTTCACCTACACATCCAACCACCGTTACGGTAATTTTTTTCGATTTGTTAAATCTAGAGGCCGCTTCTGTGAATGCTGCAAGGCAACCTTTTGCGTCGACTGAACCACGTCCATATAATTTATTTCCTTCAATTTTTATTGGTATTTCCCCTGCTACAGTATCAATATGACCTATGAGAAAAATATTAATAGGACCTCGTCCACTTATGCCTATAGCATTGCCAATAGTGTCTGAACGAGTTTTAAAACCCATTAATTCCATTTCTTTTATTAAAAGATCAACAGCTTCAGCTTCATTGCCGGAAACACTGTTACAACGGACCAATTTTTCTACTAGAGTCATTAGAGAACAGATGAAAGTGCCTTAAGACAGATATCAATCTCTTCTTTAGAGACATTAAAAGGAGGAAGGAAACGAAGGTTTCTACTGCCAGCTTTTAATGCGAGCACTCCTGACTCCATTAACTTTAAAAGTATTTCTCCATCAGGTTTTCTTAATTGGATCGCAACCATCAATCCTAATCCTCTAGTTTCCCGAAAAGTATTGGGGTGATCGAGTACTATTTCATTTAAACCTGAAATAAAATAATTCCCCATTTTATTTACATTAGAAAGAATATTTTTTTCTTTTATCTGGTTAATTACTTCTAATCCTACTCTGCAGACAAAAGGGCTTCCCCCATAAGTGCTACCATGTTTTTTTCTATCAAAAGAAATTTCTTCTTTCATAAGAAAAGCACCAATAGGGATTCCTCCTCCTAATGCTTTTGCAACAGTTATAATATCAGGAATAATATTAGCATGGTCACAAGCGAACCATTTTCCTGTACGACCTAAGCCTGTCTGTACTTCATCAAGTATCATCAAAGTTCCTGTTTGATCGCAGATATCTCTTACAGCCTGGAGATAACCTTCTGGTGCGGGATAAATGCCAGCTTCACCTTGTATTGGTTCCAAGATAACTGCGGCAGTTTCTTCTGTAATATTCTCCGCTAAAATTTCTGGTTTACCAAAAGGAATATGATTAATGTCTGGAATCAGAGGACCGAATAATTCTCGAATATCTTTTTGCCAAGTAGCAGTTAGAGCTCCTAAGGTTCGACCATGGTATCCTCTGATACAAGAAACAATTCTGGATCGACCAGTATAAGACCGGGAAAGCTTGATTGCTCCTTCAACGGCTTCTGTTCCTGAATTACAAAGAAATATTTTATTAATTTTCCCTGGTGCTATACTTGCAAGAGATTTAAGGTATTGAGCTCGGATGTCATTAGCAAAATAGCCGTTATTGGCTGTTAGGAGTTTAGATGATTGTTCAGCTATGGCATTACATAAGCCTGGATTTGCATGACCTAGTGATGCAGCTCCTATACTAGTGGAAAAGTCAAGGTATTTTTTACCCTGAGAATCCCAAACATATGATCCTTCACCCTTAACTAAACTAATTGGCCAACCACCATAAGCACCACTACCATGACGGGTTTCTAAATCAACCCATTTGTTCATTGGATAATAGTCCCTTGACCATTGAATGCATTAGAAACAGGTGATTCTGAACGGGCATCACCCAATATTACGGACTTCACACCACCTTCAATAGCTTCTTTTGCTCCAAGTAATTTTTTCTTCATTCGACCTTTTGCATAGTTCTCAATATGGCAATCTATTTGATCGGCTTTTATTGTTTTCACTAAACTTGATTCATCGTTTGCATCCTTTAAAAGTCCCGGTACGTTAGAAAGAATAATTAGTGTATCTGCTTTCATGGATACAGCGATTTGACCGGCGCACCTATCTCCATCTACGTTAATTGCTTCACTTTCATAGCTAATTGCTGGTGGTGTTAGAACAGGGACATAACTATTGGTGAGCAATAATTCTAATAGATTAGTATTAATCTTTTCTATCATTCCACTTAGATCACCTCTAAGAATTTTTTTCTTTCCATTTTCAACAATTTTTAATGCGCGTTTTTTCTTTCCTTCAATTAATCGTCCATCAATTCCACTTAATCCAACAGCATTAATGCCTAGTTTCTGAAGGTTTTCAACAAGCATTTTGTTCATCTTTCCCGCATATATCATATTAAAAATTTCCATAGTTTCCCGATCAGTATATCTACTAGAGAATCCAGAGACTGATGTTACAAAAACGGGAGGTTTCCCAAGTTTTTCTGATATTGCGTTTAGTTCACTAGATCCTCCATGGACTACTATATAATCTTCATACTTAGCTAGATCTTGTAGAAATGAATTATAATTGATTCCTTCACTCCCACCAACTTTAATTACAAACATAAGCGCCTCTATTATATAAACTGGAAAGTTTGGTTGTTCAAACGGGATGTAGTCCGATAAAATCAAGACCAGTTTTCTCTTCAATTTTTAAAGCAATATTCATACACTGAACGGCTTGCCCAGCGGCGCCTTTCATAAGATTATCTATTGCAGCCATTACAACTAAGCGTCCGGTTAATTCATCTTTTTCAAATCCTATTTCACATAGATTAGTCCCCATGACTAGCTTAGGCTCAGGAAATCGGTAAATTCCAGTTTTTTCTTTTACTAGTCTAATAAAAGGTTCTTCTTTATAGGCATTAAGATAAATTTGCCAGATATCTTGAGAAGAATAATTGTCATCAATGAAAACATGGATAGTACTCTGAATACCTCTAATCATTTCCACAGCATGAGGAGAGAAGTTTAAAGAGATGGCACCATTCTTATTTAGTTCTTGATTCATTTCTGCAATATGACGGTGCATTGACGGTTTAAAACTACGCACAACATTACTTCTTTCCGGATGGTGAGTAGACATACTAAAAGAGGCTCCTGCTGCCGAGGACCCCACTTTCGAATCCACAACAATAGTTTTTACTCCTAGCGCTTCTACAATTGGTTTCATTGGTAGAATTGCAGCAGTGGCGGTACAACCAGGAACTGCTATGAGTGTTGAGCTTTTTATTTTTTCTCTATGGAGTTCAGGCATGCCATAAACAAATTCCTTTAGCAATGTGGGATGGGTATGTTCATGACCATAATATTTAACATAATCATTTTTGTTTGACAGTCTAAAATCTGAGCTTAGATCAATAAGATATTCACATTTTTCCCTATACTCATGAATATTTTCCATGACAGCGTGGTGAGGTAAAGCAAGGAATAAAACATCTACACGGGGCAAGTTAATTGGATTAATAAATTTAAGACGAGTTATAGAACGAAGATTTGGGTGGGAACGAGCAACAAACTTTTTTTCCTTGGTTCGAGATGTTACCGCAACAACTTCAACATTTGGGTGGGCTAGTAAAAGTCGAAGAAGTTCTCCTCCAGTATAACCCGATCCACCAACTACCGCTACAGTTATTTTTTTCATAAATTAGCTCTCCACAACTTCTATAACATATTTTATAATTTCTTCTGGAATATTGACGCCTGTTGGCTGTATACTATTTCGAAATTCAACGGTATAGTTAACTTCATTAATAAGAAGCCCATCATCGGTTTCCATAAGATCAATAGCGAGAATACCTCCGCCAACGGCTTTAGATGCTTTCTCAGAAAGATCAATAATTTCTGGGGTCAAAGCACAGCATGAAGTTTTGGCTCCGCGAGAAGTGTTAGTAATCCAATGAAGAGAGGAGCGATAAACCGCACAGATTGTTTTGTTCCCAAAAACAAATGCTCGAATATCTCGTCCCGGTTTCTTTATATATTCCTGAATATAAAAGATTGAATGGTAGTACGAACCTAGATGTTCTTTATGTTCTAAAAGAGATTCAGCGCTATCTCTGTCATTTACTTTAGCTAATAACCGTCCCCATGAACCTATTGCTGGTTTTATAACAACGGGATAGCCCATTTCTTCAATTGCTTGTATAGCACTCTCTCTTGAGAAAGCAACTTTTGATTTTGGTGTTGGAATATTTGCATCTTCTAGGGCTTTGGTAGTAGCAACTTTATCACCACAAAGTAGTGCAACATCATATCTGTTCAATGCTTTGAAGCCACATCCTTGGAATAAATTTAGAGCGTAGAGCGCTCTAGAGTGAGAAACTTCTCTTTCCAGTAGCATATCAAAATTATAATTCCCTGATAGACCCATGATAAGTTTTCTACTATCAATTTTTACTAGATCGATATTTTTATTCTTAGCTTCTTGAATCAGCATTTTTTCTTCCATGCGTATTCTAGAAAATAGTAGTCCTAATCGAAATGACATGTTTTTAATTTCTTTCTAGTTGTATTTAGCTTGACTTATGCAGTAATAAATAATCATTCCAGGAATATTAATTGACTGTGCTTCCATGCTACCTTTGAATTCCATAGAGCAATTAATCTCATGTACTGTATATCCATCTTCTGTTTCCATAAGATCAATAGCTAAGGCTCCATCTCCCACAGCTTGTGACGCTTTTAGACAAATATCTTCTAGCTCGGGTGTAAGAGGACACTTTATTGCTTTTCCACCTCTTGCCACATTTGTGAACCAATTCTCTGATGTACGATAAGTTGCACAAATTGTATTGCCATCTAACACCAATGCCCTTATGTCTCGATCAGGTTTATGGATATATTCTTGGATATAAAAAATTGAATGATAGTAGGAACTAAGGTAAGATTTATGTTCAAGTATTGCCTCAGCTGCAGTTCTATTTTCAATTTTTGCAATTAACCTACCCCATGACCCATCAACAGGCTTGAGGACTACTGGATAGCCCATATCTTCAATGGCTTTTAGAGCACTTTCTCTTGTAAACGCTACTTTTACTTCTGGTGTAGGGACACCAGCTTCCCGTAATGCTTTTGATGTAAATACTTTATCGCCGCAGATTCGTATAACTTCATAACTATTTATACATTGTACATGTGAATTTTTTAGTAGTTGCATAAGATGTAGTGCTCGTGATTGGGAAATTTCTCGATCTAGTAATACATCTATATTTAGATTGCTTTTGGGATCCACAACTAATTTTCGACTATCTAGCATAACGAGTTTCGTATCATCTCTAGACTCTATTTCTTTAATTAAATGTTTTTCTTCAACACGGAGTCTAGAAAAAAGGAATCCAAGTTTAATCATGTAATTATTATTCCTTTTTAAATAAGTTTAAGCGTACAAAGGGTTATTCACCCCAGTCTTCTTGTTCTTCAGGGGCCAGTTCAACGCTTGGTGGGTTTAGGCCGACGACTTCAAGTTCTACTCCACAAGATTCACAATCGAGAATTTCATTCTCGACAGTACCTTCTGGAAGATCAATTGTTGATCCGCATTCTATACATTTCACCATTTTTAATCTCCTTAATTAAACATTATTTTAAATAAATTTATGTTTTCACAACAAAAAAACCCCCAAATATCATTCTTTTGAATAGGGGGCTTAGCAACTTGTTATAAGTCAATTGACTACATAACAAAGCCCTCAGCGGGAGAACGACGCGGTCTTTGAATATCGAACAAAAATTTTACCACTTTCATAGCCCTAAATCTAAATCCCTTTAATTACCTGCGCAAAAACTTTTAATGTACTTAACAAACAAAATAAAAATTCAGAAAGATTTGGCTTCCTCTAGGTGAAATCCGGGTGCAGGTAATGAGCTAGACCCCATGAGATAAGCATCAATAGAACGAGCAGCACCCCGACCTTCATTGATTGCCCAAACTACTAATGATTGCCCACGGCGACAATCTCCACACACAAAAATTCCATCTCTATTAGTCATAAACGCACCTTGATTATCATGAAACGTTGTCCAGCTAGGCTTAGGATGATGTTTTGCAAGTTTTAACATATCTCCAATTTCAGATTCAGGACCTATAAATCCGGTTGCTAATAAAACAATATCTACTGGCCAGTCTTTTGCAGAACCATTTATTTCAGTCCAAGGTGGGTCGTTTTCTGTTTTATTTGACCAATCAATTTCAACTGTTTTGATTCCTTTTATTTGACCCTTATCATCTCCTAGAAACTCTTTGACTAAAATATGATAAAAACGAGGATCTACACCATGTTTCGCTAAATTTTCTTCATGCGAATAATCTACCTTAAAAGTTATTGGCCATTCTGGCCAAGGGTTTGCATTTGTTCTATTATCGGGAGGTTTGTTCAATAATTCAAAATTTATGACACTTTTACAATTGTGACGTAAAGCTGTACCAATACAATCAGCACCAGTGTCTCCACCGCCAATAACAATAACATTTTTATTTTTCGCAGAAATATATGCTTTATTTTTTAGATCCGAATCAAGCAGACTTTTTGTGTTTTGTGTTAGAAAATTCATTGCAAACTCAATCCCTTTTAAATTGCGTCCAAAAGCTTTATTAGTTGGATCGAAAGGCTTCGTGGCTCCTGTTGCAATTAATAAAGCATCATTTTCATCATAAAGTTTATTTGGGTCAATATATTTTATTTCGCAACCACTACTTTCCATAATTTTTGTCATATGACCTTCAGGAAACCGTCTTTTTTCTCCAACATGCGTAGAAGTTATAAACTTCACTCCCTCTTCTTTCAATAGATCAACTCTCCTCTCAACTATTTTTTTATCAAGCTTCATATTTGGAATGCCATACATTAGTAATCCGCCAATACGATCAGCCCTTTCATAAATTGTTACATTGTGCCCAGCTTTATTCAATTGATCTGCGGCCGCAAGCCCTGATGGTCCTGATCCAACTATTGCAACTTTTTTCCCAGTTCGTTGAATAGATTCTTTGGGTTTGACCCAACCTTTTTCAAATGCCTTCTCAATAATTTCATTTTCAATATTTTTTATGGTCACAGGTGGATCATTGATTCCGAGTACACATGCTCCTTCGCAAGGAGCAGGACAAGTTCTACCAGTGAACTCAGGGAAATTATTAGTTTGGTGCAAACGAGTAAGAGCTTCTTTCCAATGCCCATTATATACTAAGTCATTCCATTCTGGAATTAAGTTGTCTATTGGGCAACCTGTATTTGATTGACAGAAAGGAACACCACAATCCATGCATCTAGAGGCTTGAGATTCTAAATGGTCTATTGGCGCTTTAGAAAAGATTTCATCAAAATCATTAGATCGATCTAAAGGATTTCTGTAAGGTACTACTTTACGAGTTACTTCTATAAATCCAGTATTCTTACCCATATAATTTTTTTAGAGCTATTTTATAATCAATAGGTATAACTTTTACAAACTCATCCAATATTGCATCCCAGTTTTTCAAGATATAATGCCCAATATCTGAATTAGTTAATTGTGAATGTTCTTTTATCATACCATTTAATTTTTCTTTATCAGATTTTCTTACAATGTTTTCTAATTCAACCATTTCCAAATTACAATTTTCTTGCAATTTATTATTTTTGTTCCATATATATGCTATTCCGCCAGACATTCCAGCTGCAAAGTTACGTCCAGTCGGCCCAAGTATTGCTACATACCCTCCTGTCATGTATTCACATCCATGATCTCCTACACCTTCAATTACAGCTTGAGCACCACTATTTCGAACGCAAAAACGTTCAGCAGCTTGGCCACGAAAGAATCCTTTACCACTTGTTGCACCATAAAGACATACATTCCCGACTATTATATTTTCATTTGGTCGAAACGTAGATTCCTTAGGAGGATAAACTATCAAATTACCCCCTGATAGACCTTTTCCTACGTAATCATTAGCATCTCCCTCCAGTTCCATATTGATTCCTTTAGCTAAAAAGGCCCCAAAGCTTTGACCAGCTGAACCATTGAATTTGATATTTATTGTCTTTTCTGGTAGCACATTGTCACCATGAGTTTTTGTTAATAAATGGCTTAAGGTCGTACCAACGGTTCTTTGTGTATTGTGGATAGGCAAATTAATATTAACAGCTTCTCTTTTATCAATTGCAGTTTTTGCTAAATCAATTAGCTGGTTGTCAAGTGCAAATTCAAGACCGTGATCCTGTTTTTGAGTACAATGGGTTTGAACATCTTGATGAGGTTTTTTTGCGGGTAAAATGATAGGGCTTAAATCAATACCATCAGATTTCCAATGTTTAATAACTTCATTTTTTGTTAGGTAATCAGAACGTCCAACCATATCGTTAAATTTTTGGAAACCAAGTTCAGCCATTATCTCTCTAACTTCATCAGCTAATAGAAAAAAATAATTAACGACATTTTCGGGTTTTCCTGAAAACTTTTTTCGTAAAACAGGATCCTGTGTAGCAATGCCAACAGGGCATGTATTTAAATGACATTTTCGCATCATTATGCAACCCATGGATATAAGTGGGGCAGTAGAAAAGCCCATTTCTTCGGCACCTAACAATGCTGCAATCACTATATCCCGACCAGTTTTTAAGCCTCCGTCTGTTTGCAAAACTATCCTACTCCGTAGATTGTTTAGAACAAGAGTTTGATGTGTCTCTGCGAGTCCTAATTCCCATGGTAAACCAGCATGTTTAATACTGGTAAGTGGAGAAGCTCCTGTACCGCCTGATGCACCAGAAATTAAAATATGGTCAGCATGTGCTTTTGCTACACCAGCAGCTATAGTCCCTACACCTACTTCAGCAACTAGCTTAACACTTATTCTAGAAGAGGGGTTTGCATTTTTTAAATCATAGATTAATTGAGCTAAATCTTCAATTGAGTAGATATCATGATGTGGTGGAGGACTAATTAAACCTACTCCTGGGATGGAATGACGAATACGAGCGATTGTATCATCTACTTTTTCACCAGGTAATTCACCTCCTTCACCAGGTTTAGCACCTTGAGCAATCTTAATTTGCAATTCATCAGCATTTGTAAGATATGAGATTGTAACGCCAAAACGCCCTGATGCAACTTGTTTTATAGCTGATCTTTTAGAATCACCATTAGAAAGAAAATTATATCTATCTGGATCTTCACCACCTTCGCCGGTATTACTTTTTCCACCAATTCTATTCATTGCAATTGCAAGAGTTTCATGGGCTTCGCTAGAAATTGAACCAAAACTCATTGCTCCAGTGCAGAATCTTTTTACTATATCTTTTGCGGGTTCTACTTCTTCAATCGGTATTGGTACAATATCATCAGGTTTTTTTAGTTGCATCAATCCTCTGAGAGTAGCTCGCGTTTCTGAATCTTTATTAATATAATTTGAAAAGTTTTTAAATGACTTAGAATTATTTTTATAAGTAGAAATTTGGAGTTGAGAAATAGATTGTGGGTTCCATGTGTGTTTTTCTCCACCAGGACGCCAATGATATTCTCCGGGGTTGAGTAAACTGTTATTTGAATTATTTTCAGGATAACCAAGATTGTGCCTTCTCATCATTTCTTCAGCCAAAATATTTAGACCAACTCCTTGCACTCTACTCGATGTTTCTGAAAAACATAAGTCTATCACTTCATCTGCTAAACCAATGGCTTCAAATATTTGTGCGCCTTTATATGATTGTAGAGTAGAAATGCCCATTTTTCCAATTACTTTCAGAATACCTTTAGCCACCCCTTTTTGATATGCTTTAATTAAAATTTCATCATTGGGAAATTTTAATTTATCTGTATATCCTTTATCACTTGCATACCATAGAGCCTCAAATACAAGATAAGGATTAATTGCATCAGCTCCATAACCGATAAGCAAACTGTGATGGTGAACTTCTCTAGCTTCTCCAGATTCCAAAATAATACCAATTTGTGTACGTAATGCGTTTTGTATTAAATGATGATGCACTGCTCCACATGCCATCAAAGAACTAATAGGGATTTGCTTTTTGTTAACTTTTCTATCTGATAGAATTAAAAGACTATAGCCATTTTCAACCGCTTGTACAGCTTCACCACAAATTCGTTTTAATGCTTTCTTTAATCCTTCTTTCCCGTGTGACTTAGGAAAAGTGATATCTATAGTTTTGGTTCTCCATCCTTTATAATCAAGTTTCTTTAAACGCATTAAATCATTATTTGTTAGAATAGGATGTGATATTTTCAATCTTTTACAATGTGACTCACTAGGTTCTAATATATTTTTTTCTGGGCCAATATAACATTCTAATGATGTAATTACCTCTTCGCGAATTGAATCAATGGCGGGGTTAGTAACCTGTGCGAAGAGTTGGCGAAAATAATCATATATAATTCTTGGTTTATCACTTAGGCAGGCAAGTGCGGCATCATTCCCCATTGAACCTACAGGATCTCGTTTTTGATTAACGAGAGGTAATAGCATAAATTCTATAGTCTCAATTGTATAGCCAAAAGTTTGCATTCGATTTATCAACGTTTTTTTGTCTAACCCAGGTACATTATCTGATTCTGGCAGATTTTTCATTTGTATTCGCTGATTGTTTAACCAATCCCCATATGGTTTTCTTTTCGCAAAATCTGATTTAAGGGCTGAATCTGTAACAATTTCCCCTTTATTAAAATCTACAAGGAAAATGCGCCCTGGCCGTAACCGACCTTTAGCTTTAATTAGGGTTGGATCAAGTTGCAACACGCCAACTTCACTTGCCATAATTATTCTATCGTCATTGGTTAAATAATATCGACTTGGTCTCAATCCATTTCTATCTAAAACCGCACCGACAAACTCCCCATTCGTAAAAGGAATCATGGCCGGACCATCCCATGGTTCCATTAAACATGAGTAATATTCATAAAATGAACGTTTTTCCTCTGACATATTGGGATCCTTCTGCCAAGCTTCAGGAATCATTGCTAGGATTGATTCCTGAAGGCTACGTCCATTCATATAAAGAAATTCTAGGACATTATCGAAATTTCCTGAATCAGAACTGTTGGGTTCAACAATAGGGAATAGTTTTTTTAAATCATCACCAAAGAGTTGACTTTTTAGAGTTCCTTCTCTTGCTCGCATCCAATTAGTATTGCCTCGTAGAGTATTAACTTCTCCGTTGTGGCACATAAGGCGAAAAGGTTGAGCCCTGTCCCAACTTGGGAAAGTATTAGTTGAGAAACGAGAATGAATCATTGCAATGTGAGAAGTATAATCAGAATCTCTCAAATCTGTGAAATAATCAAATAATTGATTAGTTGTAAGCATGCCTTTATAAATAAGAATTTTATTTGAAAGACTGCAAATATAAAAGAGCTCTGATTGTTTAATATTCTGATTTGATCTAATTAAATGACTAGCTTTTTTTCTTACAATATACAATTGGCGCTCAAAATAATTATCATCTACACTGTCAGTGGATTCAACTATTAATTGCATAATACTTGGTTCAGCTGAACGGGCAGTGGGGCCAATATTTGCTTTTTTGGTTTCTACAGGTACTTTACGCCATCCAACACAGTTTAGCTTTTGTTCTTTTATAATGTTTTCAACTATACGAAGGCATTTTTCCTTTTCACTTTTTATTTGAGGTAAAAAGATAATTCCAGAACCAAATTGTTTGTCTTGTTTTAATTCAGCCCCAAATTCTTCATCAGCAATTTTTCTAATAAAATTTGTTGGTAAACCTGTAAGTATCCCACTCCCATCGCCAGTATTTTTTTCACAACCACAGGCTCCACGATGATCCATGTTGCGTAGCATTTCATATGCATCTACAACAATCTCTCTACTTGCAAGACCCTTTATATTGGCAATGAACCCAACACCACAGCTATCTTTCTCAAAGGCTGGATCGTAAAGACCTTGTTTAGCAGGGAGGCTGATTTTACTCTTTTTTTCATTTGTTTTTAACATAATTACAATATTGAATTTATTATACAAACAAAAACAATGTATTATTATCAAAGCTTGATATAATAAGTCTGGAAAACTGAGAGAATAAGCTTAAAATTAAACCATATTCTAATAATGAAGACTAATTATAGATCATTTTTCTGTCTTACCCAAACAGACCAACAACCTTTTGTTTGAATTTGTTGTAATAAAATCTTACAATAATTCATTAAAAAGATAAATGATTGATCAAAACCACGCTTTTTAATATCCCTTAATATAATGTTTTTCTATTATGTCACCTAATTGCCTAGGAAATTTTAGTTAAATCATAAAAAATACACTCTTCAAAATGCTGAAGAGTGTATTTTTTTAATATCCTTCGAAATCAATGTAAGGAATCAACCAATAGCATCTGAACCTTTTTCACCAGTTCTGGTTCGGATACATTCTTCGATTGGAAGAATAAATATTTTTCCACGAGCCTTATCGCCATCCTTTTTTGCTACAGTAGTTATAGCATCAACTACAGCATCAACATATTCATCGTTTACTGCTATTTCTAACCGTATTTTTTTCAGGAGAGTGATCTCGTGTGCAAGACCGCGGTAGATTTCCTGAACAGGAATTTCTTTTCCCTGTCCTTTTGCGTAAGTGACGGTGAACTTATAGATTTCTTTTTTTAAGAGCTCCTCCTTGATGTAGGGGAGCTCTTCTGGCTGTATAACTGCAATTATTAGTTTCATGATGTAACCTCCCTATTCCACACTAAAAATTTGAAAACCAGCATATGATTCCATGTCATGTTCGCCAATATCCAAGCCAATAATTTCTTCTTCCTCAGAGACTCTTAGTCCAATAAAAGCTTTCACAGCATGGAAAATGATAGTAGCAGACATCAAGCAGAAGACACCATATGCTACCACACCTATAGCTTGTGTAGCCAAGCTATGATCAGGACTAAATATGCCAACGGCAAGGGTCCCCCATATTCCACAAACAAGATGAACAGATATGGCACCTACTGGGTCGTCTATTTTCATTTTATCAAATTGCATAACTGATAAGACAACTATTGATCCAGCTATCAAACCTACAATTACAGAATACATAGGGCTGATAACATCTGCTCCAGCGGTAATCCCTACAAGTCCAGCTAAAGAACCATTTAATATCATCGAAAGGTCGGGCTTTCTGCTAATCCCCCATGAAGTTAGCATTGCACCTATAACACCACCAGCCGCAGCTAATGTAGTTGTTACAAAGACTAATGATACTAAGCCTGGATCAGCAGAAAGTACAGATCCTCCATTGAATCCATACCAGCCAAACCAAAGGAGGAATACTCCAATAGCAGCTAGTGGCATGTTATGCCCCATGATGGGCTTTACAGTACCATCCTTAGTATATTTCCCAAGTCTGGGGCCTAGTAAAATTGCTCCTATAAGAGCAGCCCATCCACCTACGCTATGCACTAATGTGGATCCAGCAAAGTCGTAAAAACCCATACTGTCAAGCCAACCACCGCCCCATTTCCAAGATCCAGCAATAGGATAGACTAGAGCAACATAAAAAGTTGAAAACACCAAAAAACTTTCAAGTTTTATTCTTTCAGCTACTGCCCCAGAAACTATTGTTGCAGCTGTTGCGGCAAACATGGCTTGAAAGATAAAGTCAGTAAAGTATGTATAAGCGCCATCAGCATATCCTATAAGTCCCGCTGCTCCATCTGGAGAAGATATGCCAAACCCAGCAAAGCCAAGCAAACCATTAAAATCACCAGGATACATTAAGTTAAAACCACAGATTGCATATGTTAATATCCCAATGGCTATTATACTTACATTTTTAAATAAAATATTTACAGTATTTTTTGATTGAGTAAGCCCTGATTCAAGAGTTGCAAAACCAAGATGCATTATAAAGACTAAAAATGCTGAAATTAACATCCATGTATTATTCACTCTAAACAATGCATCTGCTGCTGAGGTAGCACTATTGGCCCAAAGAGGTACTCCTGTAAAGAGCATTAGCAAGGCTATAAGAGTTGTTTTGTTTTTCATATTATTCCCCTTTTTCAAATTTGAAGGATTAAAAACATAGATGAATCGCTAAAAAATTGGTGCGAACAATAAATAAAGAGTTGCAGGTAACAAAAAAATGAATTTAGCAATATTATTTAGCTATTGATCTAACTGCACTGCTCACAACTTCTATCATTATGTAAGGATTTAGTTAGGGCCATACAATCCCTTACAAGCTGATTCCAAAGGTTAAAAAAGTTCTCTGAGCATTAGGATTAAGTATATAAGAAACTGTTATGGGTAGAGAAAAATCTTCTGTAATAGTGACTTCTTTAGAAGCTGACACTCCCATTGAAATCAATCCAGCACCTTCAGTCCCATAAAAAGCTGTCTCAGCTAATGTAGCGCCGGCAAAAAAATTGAGATCAGCACCATCAACTGATAGAGGATATCCAACTTCAAGATATGTTGATGTTTCGGGATCATTGTAAATAAATGCTCCGAAAAGAATACTAATTGGAAAGGACTCTGAACCGCTGTAAGATAACGAAGATTCTATCCAGTGTGCTCCAGCTGATGCTGTATCTCCTTCTACACCATCAAAATCAAAAAAGTCAAACCCACCATTTGGAAAATAATAATCTGTGATTGTCAATCCAATTGACCCAAAAGAATAGCCTACCCATATATCATGTTCATTAGCACCTGATGATAAAGGAGCATAAGAATAAGACCCCCAGCTTCCAATTTCAAAATTCCCAGAACTATATGACAAACTAGGCTGAACACTCATTGACTCACCAAAATCCACCCCTCTCCATACATAGCGACTGACTACATCAGCACCTAAACTTACTTGACCAATAGCTGTAGATGTGTTAACCAGAAAGAGTAGTAAAAAATTAATTAACGCATTTTTGCTGATCATTTCTCAATCCTTTCTAATTATTAATGAAGCAAATAACACCTAAATATATTAAGTATAATTGAATAAAAACAAAGAATTTTTAAGTTTAATTTGAAAATCCATGTATTTATGTACGCTAACAGCATTATTTATTGAAATTTATAATTTGATTAATTTCAAGAATATTAAATGAATAGATTTTTTTCTTTTAATCTAGGCTTCGTATGCTGATTTTTAATCTTTAAGAAATTAGATAAATGAATAAAAAGGGGATAAGATAATGATGGTGCAAAATAAGATATCAATAATGAGTTTGCTGATGTTACTTTTGATTTCAGCGCTTTTATTAGAAGGTTGTAGCTCTGATGCTAAAGCCACTTCTGGTAGAGTGTTTGAAATACGAACTTATATTGCTCATGATGGGAGGTTTGAAGATCTTAATTCAAGATTTAGAAATCACACTAACACATTATTTGTGAAGCATGGCATGCAACTTGTAGGTTATTGGGAACCTATAGATGAAGATGATACTCTTATCTACATTTTAGCTTTTCCAAGTGTTGAAGCTAGGGAAAAAAGTTGGGATGATTTTCGTAATGATGAGGTATGGAAAAAGGCTTATGCTGAATCCACAGAAAATGGGAAACTAGTCAAGGAAATAATTAGTCACATAATGGAGCCCACTGATTATTCCCCGATTCAATAATATAGTGTGTAATATAGTTTTTTCTATAGGATTTAGTAAATGAGCCTTTTAGTTATCTATTACCTTTCTAAATCCCGCACCCAAATATTCCGAAACCGAACTGGATTTCCGTGATCTTGAAGAGAAATAGGCAAACGTTTGGGATGTGCTGAATACTCTTTTCTTACTTTATGAGTAGTTGGGCCAAGCAATTTTCGGTGATTATGTACCAGGACACCATTATGAAAGACAGTTAAATATGCTGGTTTTTCTAGATTACCAGATTTATCAAATCGAGGTCTAAGAAAAATTATATCATAAGTCTGCCATTCTCCAGTTGGAGCGGTTGCGTTATAATCAGGTGGATATTGACCATAAATTGCTGACGCTTGTCCATCAGGGTAAGTTGGATTATTATAGGAGTCTAAGACTTGGACTTCATATCCATAAGAAACGTTAGGTTTAGCCATAAAAAAAACCCCACTATTTCCTCGGCCTTGGCTTTTTCCTTCAATCTTTTTTGGAGCTGCCCATTCAATATGCAATTGAACATCTCCAAATTCTTTAACTGTTCTAATACCGCCTGTTTTTTTTATTACTTCAAAATAATTGTTGTGAACGGCCCAAGGTGCTTTTTTACCATCATTGGAAGAAACCCACTCAGATAGATCTTTGCCATCAAATAATATAATTGCGTCAGAGGGTGCTGTCGCCATTCTTGAAAAAGAACTGTGTGCAACTACTTTAGGTTGAGGTCTCTTTTCATCATGTATTTTATAACTTTCTTGAGATTGTGCAATTAAAAAACCTGTATGAACTAGGAGAAATAATGATAACAATAAGAAATTTTTTTGCATTGTTGGTGTTCCTTTATTAAAATAGTTCCATGATGTACTAAAAAAAGTACATTTAGAATTGATGCTTTTGCAAGTTTTTTGCTTACGTTCGAATAATTATTTAAAAAATAGTTTTATGTAATTATTATGCAAGACCATTCAGGTTTAAAAAAGGAAGAGTCAATGAAACATTATCTAAAACTATCACTTGTTATATTATCAAGCCTCTCATTGTTTTTTCAGGCTTGTTCTTCAGGTTCATCTAAGGATGAATCAACCAAATTGTCTGACAAACCACTTTATCAGGAAGAACTGCGACCGCAGTTTCATTTCTCTCCTGAAACGAATTGGACGAATGATCCTAATGGTATGGTCTACTATGAAGGAACCTATCATCTTTTTTTCCAACATAATCCTGTCGCTCTTCCTTGGGGTAATATGACTTGGGGGCATGCTGTCAGTACAGACATGGTTCACTGGGAAGAATTAGAAGATGCAATTCATCCGGATGAGTTGGGGACAATCTTCTCTGGTACAGCTGTGGTGGATTTCAATAACAGTTCAGGTTTACAGGAAGGTGAGGACAAACCTATTGTTGCTTTTTATACCTATTGTGGTCCTTGTGAGCAGTTTGGTGAGCCAGGAGGAGAGGAACCTTTCACCCAGGCCATGGCATACAGTACGGATGGGGGTAAAACTTTTATCAAATATGCTGGAAATCCTATTATTGGGAATATTACAGGAGGTTCTGACAGAGATCCGAAGGTATTTTGGCATGAAGAATCTGGTAAATGGGTTATGGTTCTTTTTCTTGATCATAACAGTGCGAAAGAAACTACAAGACCTCTGAAAGGAAGTGCTTTCAACTGGAAATTTGGGATCTTTAACTCAGATGATCTTCTTAATTGGGAACAGACCAGTGAGTTGGATGATCTGGAACTTTTTGAATGTCCAGAATTATTTGAGTTGCCTGTTGATGGTAATCCGAACAATACCAAGTGGGTCATGTGGGATGCTCCTGGAGACTATTTCATCGGAGATTTTGATGGTAAGACATTTACCCGGGAATCTGGAAAACACATGGGTGACTTTGGCGCTAACTTTTATGCTTCTCAGACCTTTAATAATATTCCAGCCTCTGATGGTCGAAGAATCCAAATCGCTTGGATGCGTGGAGGAGAATATCCAGGCATGCCGTTTAACCAGCAGATGTCCTTTCCAACAGAAAATACTCTTCGGACAACAGAAGATGGCATCAGGATGTTTAGAGAGCCTATCCAAGAAATTGAGAATCTTCGAGTGAATAATTTTTCTCTTTCTAATAAGACAATTGGCCCGAATGAGGAACCAATTCAAGGGTTTAAAGGAGAACTCTTAGATGTTCATCTTGAAGTAGAACCCAGGGGAGCTTCTGATTTTGGTTTTATGACGGATGCATTAAAGGTTCGTTATTATGTTCATGACAGTATTCTTGCTGCTGGACCTCATAATCAACAGAATCATAATGCCACGTTAAAGCTACAGAATGGCCGATTGAAGATTAGGTTACTAATAGATCGTTCTTCTATGGAAGTATTTGGTAATGATGGCAGGGTGTCATTATCATTTAATTATAATGGTAGTTCTTCAGCAGAGAAGGGTGACGCAAACCTAAGATTTTTCACTAATGGTGGAAAAGTATTAATTAAGTCTCTGAAAGTATATGAGCTTAGATCAATCTGGGGACAAAGCTGAGCAATTAATTACTATAAATCTCCTAGACTCCATAGAATTCCCCGTGTTAAAATTGTAAAAGCTTCAGGGATGTCAAATACGTCAGCTGTATGTCCTAGGGATGTATAAAAAACTTTCCCTTTTCCATATCTCTTTTTCCATACTGCAGGGAGTGTTGCTCCTTTGATCCAGGGAGCATGTTCATCACTAAATGTGGTGGTAGCAAGTACTTCATTTAATGGGTCAACATGCATGTAATATTGTTCGGACTTAACTTTAAAATCACCTAGTCCTTCTGTAATGGGGTCGTTATGATCAATAATATTAACCTCATAATCAATAATATTTCCTGGGTGGGCCACCCATTGTCCGCCAACCATGAACTGATATTCAGTATTTTGGCGAAATGCATCTGCTAAACCACCATGCCATCCAGCTATTGAGACACCATCTTGCTTTACAGCTTTTAAAAGGCCGGCTTCTTGCTCTTTAGTTATAGTGGACATTGTATAAATTTGGATTATGAGATCTATAGAGCTCATAAGCTTTGTATCTAGATAGGAATCAAGAGAAGGGGAAACAATGACTTTATATCCTTCACTTTTTAACCATGGTACAAGTAAATCTCGACATTTTTCAGGTTCATGTCCTTCCCATCCACCATATACGAAAAGAATAGATTTTGGTTTAGAAGAAGAATTTTCAATCGGATCATCTGCAAACACAGATTGCTGACAAACAAATAATGAAACTATACAGATAACAAGTTTTGATTTAATGCAAACAGGGCAATTATTTTGCTTTGGAAACATAGTTAACTCACCCATATCATTTAATTTCTAGTTCTTTTAAATTAAAAGTATAATCATTCCAAATTGATTTTAATTCATTAACTTCTAATTTTCTAACAATCATTTGTCCTCCAGATGAAATAAATTTTATTGACGTTTCCATCTCATCGTCTCGTGTTTTCGGAATATAACAGGATGAGATGGCTATTCTTCCATCGTTGCCAAAAATTTCATAGGATGTTCTATCGATAAGTATTTGGAGTTTAATTCTATTATTAATTGGTTTTAAAGGTCTTGTATTTTGTTTGTATTGACGTTGGGATTTTTGATAGACGGTTAGAACAGTATCAGACACAAAATATTTTATTATAAGATCATCAAGTTCAATGCCAAAAGTTTTTACATCTCTAGGCTCTATTTCAAGAATTATTTCAAAGGCATCAGATTTTAACGAACCAATGGGATTATCCTGTTCACTTACTACTTCGTCTATTACATAACGTCTTTTTAGTCGTATCTTTTCAATTTCTCTCACTGGATTTGAACATAGACGAATACCTTCTTCAAATGTTGTTAAAGATAGTTCTCTTGGAAAACTCATTTGTTGATTAAAAGGCATTCCTGGATATTCTCCTCCGGCCATCCACCCAATCTGAATTGTACGGCCATCTTTATTAGGAAGATTCCTAAAAGTTTGAGCAGCTGCAAAGTTGTCACCATAATCTAATCTATGTTTATGGTTTTGCTCTGGAAGGAATCTGTAGCCATTAAACTCACCAATCCAATACCCAATTCGTTTACCAGGATTATCATGGATAACCCACTTAGTATTATTAGCATTACCATCAACTGGAAGTGGGAAAAAATCAGGACACTCATGAAAACCATTTTCACCGTTGAATCGACTCATATATTCCCAATTTTTTAGATTAGGTGAAGAGTAAAATGCTAGTCCACCATTTTCGAAAAGTACCATAACCCATTTTTTATGAGGTTCATACCAAAATACGCTGGGATCTCTTTGGTGATCATTGTACTTTGCTTCAATTACAGGATTTCCTTCATATGCATGCCATGTTCTTCCACGATCATTACTATAATGAATATTCTGTGTTTCATCAAAGGTTCCAGTTATGGTTTCATTAATAGTATGTACGATAACCATAGGGGGATCTTCACCCGTTTGAAAGCCAGTTGTATTATTATAATCAATTACAGCGGTTCCAGTATACACCCAATCACCATTAGCATGATTTTTTTGAGTTATTGAAGGTCCAATATGTTCCCAATGCACTAAATCGCGACTTATAGCGTGAAACCAGTTAATATTACCCCAGTCATTACCTTTAGAATTCCATATATGGTGCATATGGTATTCTCCTTTGTAATAAACTAGTCCTTCTACATCACCAAGAGAATTAATCGGTGCAGTATAATGGAATTGTGGCCTGAATTTTTCTGAAAATAACGGATCAACTTTTAGAGTATTTTGTGAAAAACATCCCATGCTTACAATCATTAAGATGAATACAATAGTAAAATTTTTTATGGTATTATTCCTTTATTTTTGAAGTTGATGTAGAAGTTGTTCTCTCCAACATTGATAATAGTGATCATATTGTTCACAAAGAGTATCATCAGGGATATACTTTTTTATTATTTTTAGATTCTTAAATGTATCATTTAAACTTGCATAGAAACCAGTTCCAAATGCTGCTCCCCGAGCAGCTCCTTGTGAACCATCAGTATTATAAATTTCAAGTGGTGTATTGCAGACATTGGTAAATATTTCACAAAATAAAGGACTTAAAAAAAGATTATTTTTACCCACGCGGATTATTTTAGGTTCTAGATTAAGATCATTTAAAATTTCAAGACCATAACGAAAAGCATTTCCAATTCCTTCTTGTACAGCTCTGATTAGATGAGCTTTATTATGTCTGTTGAAATCTAATCCGGAAATATTGGAACCTATATTGATGTTATTCAACATTCTTTCGGCGCCATTGCCAAATGGATGAATATTGATTCCGCCTGAACCAATAGGTACTTGAGAAGCAAGAGAATTCATTCTATCATAAGATATATCATTTCTGAAAACAGAGTTTTTCAGCCAGCTATTGAGTCGCCCAGCACCATTTATACATAAGAGTATGCCATAAGTTGGATTGCTGGACTCATAATTGACATGCGCAAAGGTATTTACTCTTAAACTTTGATCTGCAATTGGCTCCTTTGAGACACCATAAATTACTCCTGATGTTCCAGCGGTAGCGGCAAACTCACCAAGATGGAGTGTATTTAGAGAAAAAGCATTATTTGGCTGATCTCCCGAACGATAGGTAACTGGAATACCAGATGGAAGCCCCAGAACTTTTGCTACAGAAGATTTAAGTTTTCCTTGAAAACCAAAGGTTTCTACAAGATCTGGGATTAAAGATTGTTTAAATCCACAGTGTTCCATCAATTCATTAGATAGAGATTTTTTCTGGAAATTCCAAAAAATACCCTCTGATAATCCAGGTATAGTTGTTGTTATTTGTTCCGTGAGTTTAAAGGCTATATAATCTCCAGGGAGCATAATTTTTTCAATTCTTGAAAAAATAGAGGGCTCATTATCTTTGACCCATTTTAGTTTTGAGAGAGTAAAGTTTCCAGGAACATTGAGATAATTTCTACAGCAGTGTTCTAATCCAATATGATTTAATAGGCTTTCACCACTAGAAACAGCTCTGCTATCACACCAAATTATTGATGGATAAATTAATTCTTGATTACTGTCAAGCATTACGAGACCATGCATTTGATAAGAAATCCCAATAGAGATTATCTCATAATTTGAACTTCGGCATTGCTTAATAACCGATTGAGTTGCTAAAATTAAGTTTTCCCACCAAATATTTGGATCCTGTTCAGCCCAACCTATTGCTGGAGCGATAATATCCATTTCAGTTTTCGGAAAAAAATCTGAAGCAATAGCCCTTCCACTTTCAAGATCAAGTAACGATGCTTTAACAGAAGAGCTTCCTATATCGTACCCGATAGAATAATATTTTGACATTATACCCCGTTTATTTTTATTTAAGCAAGTACCACATTTTTTTCATATGCTAAATATAGAATACATATTAATTCTAAGTACCATCAGTACTTTGAATCAACTTACCTTTTGCTATAATTTAAGCAGTAGGTTTGGAACCAACGAGAATAGGTTGTAAGGTCATTTTTGTTGAGGAGTATTGCACTATTAATAAACTAACTTAATTATTTGAGGTGAAAAAAATAGATGGCTTTAAATATTACAATAGGGGAAAAAGAGTATTTTGTTGGTGTTGATCGAATTCCATTTGAAGGTATAGAATCAGATAACCCTTTAGCGTTTCGCTATTATGACGCAGACAAAGTTGTAGGTGGTAAAACTTTGGAGGAGCATCTCCGGTTCGCTATTGCATATTGGCATAGTTTCGGATCAAGTGGAGCGGATCCTTTTGGTGTTGATACGAAAGAATACCCTTGGTTAGTTGATTCTGACCCTATAAAACGTTCTGTAGACAAGATGGATGCAGCTTTTGAATTTATTACTAAACTAGGTGTTCCTTTTTATTGCTTTCACGATTTTGATATAGTAGTTGAAGAAGAATCTTTAATTAAAAGTGAACAGGCTTTATCAAAAATGGTAGACTATGCTGCAGAAAAACAAAAGGAGTCAGGAGTAAAATTGCTTTGGGGGACAGCCAATTTATTCTCAAATCCTAGATATATGAATGGTGCAGCTACTAACCCAGATTTTGCTGTCGTAGCCTTTGCTGGAGCACAAGTAAAAAATGCGATTGATGCAACAGTAAGGCTAGATGGGGAAAATTATGTTTTTTGGGGAGGTCGAGAAGGATACATGTCTCTTTTAAATACTAATATGAAAAAAGAAATTGATCATTTGGCAATGTTTCTTTCTAAAGCTCGTGATTATGGTAGAGCAAATGGTTTTAATGGCACTTTTCTTATAGAACCTAAGCCAATGGAGCCAATGAAACATCAATATGATTTTGATGCAGCAACAGTTATAGCTTTTCTTAGAGAGTATGATCTTATGGATGACTTCAAACTGAATATTGAAGTCAATCATGCTACTTTAGCACAACATACCTTTCAACATGAATTGGAAGTTGCCACAAATGCGGGTGTATTAGGAAGTATTGATGCTAATAGGGGAGATTATCAGAATGGATGGGATACGGATCAGTTTCCAATTAATATCTATGAATTAGTCGAAGCTATGCTTGTCATTATTAGGAATGGTGGATTTAAATCGGGTGGGATTAATTTTGATGCTAAGACAAGACGTAATTCAACTGATTTAGAAGATTTATTCATTGCCCATATCAGCGGAATGGATGCATTTGCTAGATCTTTAATTGTTGCTTATAGAGTTCTTAATGATTCCAATTTGAACTCGTTACTTAATGATCGTTATAAAAGTTTTGATGATAGTCTGGGTAAGGAATTTGAGATAGGTACATTGGGTTTAAAAGAACTTCGGGAAGCTTCAATAAAAATTGGAGAGCCAAGAAAAATTAGTGGTAGACAAGAACTATTTGAATCAATTATCAATAATCTTATCTGAATTAGGTTTAGATATTTTGGAGTCAATATGAAAAGACAGATGATATTTATTTTGGGTCTATTATTGATCCAGATCATGAATTTTAGTTGTATTAAAGTTGATGGTATAACCTATAGAAGTAATATCGTTGATTTGCCCAAAGAAGTTACTAGAGATCGAACTCCTTGGGCCTTCAGAATTAATCTTGATGAGCGTCCCCGTAATCTAGTGCTAGCGCTACATAGGGATTTATGGGTTACATACGATACTGAAAATAGTGGCTTGCACAGAGTTTGGACTGGTGGGGTAAATTTTAATGGAATTATTTATAATAATGCTCATGGTGTTCAGCCTAACAGTATAGGGACGCCATATATAGAAGATGGATTAAAAAATTCTCCTTGGAGACTTACATCTGATGAAGGTGTAGAAACTGCGACAGCTGAGTATGAAGGTTATATAATTAAAAACAATACTATTACTATTAGATATACAATTTTAATTAATAATGACTTTAAAACTGTTATAGAGGAAAGGCCAGAATTCATTCGAAATGCTGAGGGAAAATTAGGATTACACAGAGAATTTGAAATCTTTGATCTTCCCAATGGATATGAACTTTCATATTCAATAAGAGTAAATCATTTAGCCAGTCCAGAGGATATTCATACCAATGGTAAGTTGAGAATTAATAAAATGAAAACTAATACCTTTGAATGGGGTAGTAGTTTTAATCTTAATGGAGATCTTTTTCTAAAGAGGAATGGAAAAACATCTTTTCAGACATTCTTCCCAACGGGACTTTATAACCTTAATGAGAATATCCTTGATGATAAAGACACTCCTGTTGCTACAACACCTATTAATGATTTAGAGATGAGTGGAAAGGATCTCATTGGCAGTCTTGGATGCGTTGCCTGTCATTATGTAGAGAAACCATTGCTTGGACCATCCTACAATGATGTTGCAAAGAAATATGATAATTCTGAAAAGAGTAAAAGATATCTAATTAAAAAAATTCAAAATGGTGGAAAGGGAGTTTGGGGTGAAAGACTGATGCCTCCGCACCCACATATTAATGATAAAACAGCTTCAGAGATTGCTAATTTCATTCTTTCCTTAGACCAGCTTCCAGAAGGTGAATATTTACCTGGTGTTGCTATAGATTTTTTTGATATAGGAACAAAATTAGAAAGACAGCCAAAATTACTTCCTGGCCAAGATCCAAACGTTTCTCAAGTGTTTCCAGAGATATTATTTCAATCAGGGAATCCAGATATTGGGTGGGAAAACCAGGTTACAGATGACTTTTTACATTTTGAGAGAAATTTTATTATGAAGGTCTCGGGATATCTTCAAATCGAAGAAGCAGGAGATTATGAGTTTCGTTTTATAGCCGATAAGGGTGGGTCTCTAAAAATTGATGAAGAAAAAATTGCTTATGTTAATAATATACCCTATACACCTTGGCAAGGAGGAGATTTATCAAGATTTAATGAATTCGCCAGCTATCTGGATAAGGAACCTGAAGTAGGAAAGCTTACTGGAGCAAAATTTTTAACAAAAGGTTTTCATAAGATAGATATTGATTATTACCAGAACCTCTTAACTATGGCTTTAATCCTTCAATGGAGGAAAAAAGGTGAACAGAAATTTGAGTTTGTACCGAAATCAGCCCTTTTTCATGACCCAAGAGATATTAAACCAACATCATCAGGACTCAAGGAAATATATAAACTAGAAGCTCCAGGGCATGGGGGTGCTCTTGTTTCTGTCCATCCAAGTTTCGACCTTATACCGGCAAGGCCTCCTAATTTTGAGCCAAGAGTAGGCGGTATGGATTTCTTACCAAATGGTGATCTAGCTGTAGCTACATGGGATGGAGAGGTTTTTATTGTATCTAATGTTTCATCGGGGGATCCATCAAGAATGTCTTTTAAGCAGATTGCGGAAGGGCTTTGTGAACCTCTAGGATTAGCCGTAGCTGATGGTGATATTTATGTTATGCAACGCTGGGAGTTGACAAAATTAGTTGATCAAGATGGTGATGGTATAACAGATTATTACCATTCCTTTAGTGATGATTGGTCCACAAGACCTGACTTTCATGCGTGGGGATTTGGCTTGACTTATAAAGATGGTTATTTCTATACCAATACAGGACCTTCTTTAGGTCCATATACTAAGAAACAAGCTCCTGATGCTGGAAAGACATTAAAAATATCAATTACGGATGGTTCTTTTCAAGCTATAGCACATGGTTATAAAGCACCTAATGGAATAGGTATTGGTTATGGTGGGGATATTTTTACTACTGATAATGAAGGGACGGAAGTTCCTACTAGTAAACTTATGCATGTGGATATTGATAATCCTGAAGAATATCCCTTCTTTGGGAATTCTTATGTTTTAGGTAAAAAAGCAGATGGTTTAGAAATAAAACCTCCTGTTGTTTGGACTCCTCAAAATGAGATAGGAAACTCACCAAGTGAACCAGGAGTCTTGAATGTTGGTCCTTATAAAAACCAAATGATCATGGGAGATGCCAGACATGGTGGTCTGAAGCGTGTTTTTATTGAAGAAGTTGATGGACTTCTCCAAGGAGCATTATTTCGTTTTACACAGGGTCTCGAGGCTGGGATAAATAGATTCGTATGGGGACCAGATTCTTCTTTATATGTAGGAGGCGTTGGTGGCACAAATGATTTTACTTGGGAGGGTAAAAGGTTTGGTTTGGAGAAATTAACCTATAACGGTCAACCTGCCTTTGAAATGCTAGCAGTTAGAGCTAAAAGTAATGGTATGGAAATTGAGCTAACAGAATCATTGCGAGTTGGTGATGGTGCTGCACCTAATGATTATCTTGTACAGCAGTGGTGGTATGATATAGATACTGAGGGAGGTATCAAGCAAGAGCTCGAAAACTTAGCTGTAAAATCAGTCTCAATTTCATCTGATAGTCGAACAATTTTTCTTGAAATTGATGGTTTGAAACCTGACCGAGTTGTTTATATTAATTTTATATATCCAGTTTTAAGTGTAGATAACCAGCAGTTATGGTCCTCCGAAGTATGGTACACTTTAAATAATATTCCGTCATATAAGGGTGTAGTTGAGCCAACTAATTTTGTCAGGATAGACAATAATTTGTCAGAAGAAGAGCGTAAAGATGGCTGGAAACTCTTATTTGATGGAAAATCAATGTCAGGATGGAATGGAGTCCACAATAATAAAAGTTCTGATAGCTGGAAAATAGTAGAGGGCCTTCTCAGTAGCTTGAAAGCTGGAAATGCGATTTTTACTGAATCAGTTTATGATAATTTTGAATTGGAGTTTCAGTGGAAGGTTGAGGAAGGATCAGATGGTGGTGTTTTCTTTCGCGTTCCAGGGTCAATTCCTATTGAAGAAATTCAACAATCTTCTCCTGAAATGCAGATCATCGATGATCAAAATAATCCTGATGCTAGTGTCAGTCAAACTCATGTTACTGGGTCTGCTTATGACATTCTTCCGCCAACTTATCTTATTGCGAAACCAGCAGGAAATTTTAACCATTCTCGAATATTTGTCTCTGACAACCAGGTTCAGCATTGGATCAATGGTATAAAAATATTGGATTACAGCATTGGTGGTAAGATTTGGAAACAAGGTTTTGAAAATAGCTTATATCAGGACAACTCTAATTTTGGAAACTCAAATAATGGCCATATTGTGATTGCGAATCAGAAAGGAAAAATCTGGCTTAAAAATATACGATTAAGAAACCTATAGCATAATAGAAAAAGCCTCTATGACTTTTTTGGTTAAGCACATTTTTTCTATTCAAAACAAGCTGAAAGAATTCTAGCTGTATTGTTATTCAGCTTTAATCATGATTTTTTTTAGACGTTTTATAATTATTAGCATTGTCACTCTTTCAACAGTGTCAGCCCAATTTTATTTTGGAAGAAATAAAATACAATATCACTCTTTTGAATGGCATGTTCTAAATACAGAACATTTCGAAATATATTATTATAAAGAAGAAGCAGATCTTGCATCAACAGGAGCTTATTTTGCTGAAGAAGCTTATAGTGCCTTAGAAAAAAAATTCAATTTTAGTTTGATAGAAAAGGTGCCTTTAATTTTTTACAGTTCTCACTTGCATTTTCAGCAGACGAATACGGTTCCTTATAGATTACCAGAGGGCGTCGGAGGGTTCTTTGAATTTATCAAAGGGCGAGTTGTAATTCCTTATAAAGGTTCCACGCATCAGTTTAGGCATGTTATTTGGCATGAACTTGTTCATGTGTTTATGCATAATAAAATAGGCCAGATTCTACGGTTACATAATATATCAACATATCGATCCCCACCACTTTGGTTTGTTGAGGGATTGGCAGAATATTGGTCAGCTGGTTGGGACACTCAAACAGAAATGGTTATTCGAGATGCTTTAGCAAACGATTATCTTATGTCTCTACGAAGTCTAGACATGATGTCTTCGGGTTTCCTTCTATACAAGGAGGGACAAGCTTTCTTACGGTTTTTAAGTGAAACTTATGGTTCAGAGATATTATTGTTAATCATGGAATCTATTTGGAAGGATTCGGATTTCTATAGATTAATCGAGTTAGTTACGGGTAAATCCTTTAGTGAACTAAATGAAGAATGGGAGTATTATTATAAAAAGGATATTTATCCACTACTTAAAGAATCTGATAGTCCGGTTTCTTCATCAGTCAGATTAACAAAGCTGGGAATTAATTCATCTCCTGTCTACCATGATGGTGCAGACGAGAATGTAATTTTTCTTACAAATCGTATGGGATACTCGGATCTTTACACAAAAAATCTTAAGACTAATCATCCACCAATCTTGCTTCTTAAAGGTGAAAGAAACGCTGAGTTAGAGTCTCTCCATTTGCTTGAGACTGGTCTTGATGTAAATAATAATGGTGAACTAGTTTTTGTATCCAAATCGGGTCCCACTGATGTTTTGAATGTCCTTGACATTGAAAAAAGCGAAATAGTAAAAACAATTCGTCCTTCTGAGATCGTTTCTATATCTTCACCAGCTTGGGATCCTGATGGCACTAATATTGTTTTCTCAGGAATGAATTGGAGCGGTGACCAGGATATATATATTACACAGATTGAGAATGAGACCACTTATTCTCTGATGAATGACCATTTTTCAGATAGAGATCCTGAATTTTCTCCAGATGGTCAAACTATTGTATTTAGCTCTGATAGAAATCAGTATGGGAAAGAAGGTGCTTTTAATCTTTTCTTTTATAATTTGCAAGATTCAACTATACAGCAACAAACATTTGGTAAGTTTCATGATACTTCTCCTAGCTGGTCTTCATACGGAAATGGAAGGATTGTATTCACCTCAGATAGAGATGGCACATACAACCTTTGGATATTAGAACCTGCATCTTCAAATAACGAATGGAAAAACAGTTTAAAACAATTAACAAAAAAAATGACTGGTGCAATGCATGCTGAATGGAGTGGAAAAGACGATAAAGACATACTTTTTACTGTATTTGAAAAATACCAATTTCAGATTCATCGTTTAGAAAATGTTGATAGTTTATATGCTAACTCCTCTTTCATAGTTGAAGAAGTCAAGAAAAGTTCTCAGTGGAAGAGACCAACTCTTTTATCCAAATTCGGGAGAAAATCTCCTCAATATAGAAAGAAGTTCTCTCTAGATATTGCCCAAACAGCAATTGCTTATGATGGAGTATTTGGTTTCCTTGGCGGCGCTCAGCTCTCTGTCTCAGATCTGCTTGGCAACGAATATTATAATATTCTTTTATTTAATACGGCTGAAACTTCTTCTCAAGTTTTGGATAGGACCAATATTGCAATTACCAAAGTTGATTTATCTAGGAGATTGAATTTTGGCTATGGACTGTTTCATTTTGCTGGAGACTATTTCACTTATGGTCAAGGTTACTTATTTAGAAGACGTTTTGGTGGTCAGTTAGCAATTAGTTATCCATTATCAGTGTTTGAACGTTTTGAAACAACTCACAGTTTATGGGGTTCAAAACGGAAATATTACTCAAAAGGAGATAGTTTTAACGCATTTCTTGTTTCGAACTCTTTGTCTTATGTATTTGATAATTCAATGTGGGGACCTGTAGGTCCAATGGATGGTACAGCAATAAGATTTTCTTTTGGCCACACCATGCATCTTATAAGTTCTCGTGTTTATAACACTACCTTTCTTGCTGATGTTCGCAAGTACTTTCGCACATCAATAAGCACACTTTATGCATTTCGTTTAATGACACGACTAAATTCAGGTGAGGATCTTTTTCGATTTTTTGTAGGTGGAAGTTGGGGTCTGCGAGGATATCCTCGAACTGCTGTAGCTGGAACAAAATTTTTTCTAATTAACAATGAATTTAGATTTCCATTTGCTGATCAGCTAGCCATAAGATTCCGTACTTTTGATGTAGGCATTTCCCCAGTGCGAGGGGCTGTATTTTTTGACATAGGTAATGCGTGGACGAACCAGTTAGAAGATATCCGAGGGAGTATTGGTTTCGGATTAAGGGGCCGTTTACTTGGTGCATTTGTTTTGAGATTAGATATTGGTAAGACTACAGATTTCAATAAACTTTCGAAATATCTTTTCACGCAGTTCTTTTTTGGCTGGAATTATTAAGAACTCTCAAATGAGTCTTCGCCAACAGTTATCAATATTATTTACAATTATTTTTATATCTTGTACTGGGGGTATAATGGTGGAGGACAGTGTGGGGTCATATGTCGACCATAATCTAGAACCATCCATAAAAAGTGGATATAAAAATATAAAAAGTCTAAAGGAAGTATGGAGAAAACGATACATTTCTGGTATAAGCGAGAAAATTACTATCTCAAAAAATACAGCTATTATTTCTTTCCTTAACGGCGAAGTTGCATCAATTCGTATTGCAGATGGGACGCAAATTGGTCGCAGAAAAATGGGAAAGGGTCCTGCGATAGATCTCAAGCTAATGGGTGAAAATATATATTTTGCTCTGCCAAGGGAAAGAAAACAACTAAGATCGTATAATATACTTAAGGGCAATTTCAATTGGCGCCGTAGACTTGCAGGTGGTGCCAATGCTATTGCTTTAGATAGTCTTTATTTATTTGTCTCCACTAACGATGGAATCATTACCCTAAATCAGACTAATGGCTCAACAGTTTGGGAAAAAAATGAAGTTCATACAATTGGCTCCAGTCTTTTATCTATAGGTACTCGATTAATTTATTCTGATCTTAGAGGGAATGTAATATGTCGAGATATTAGATCAGGTGATCTTTTTTGGAAAACATTAGTGTCCTCCTCTATCCTTTATGCTGAACCATTAGCTTTAGGAGAAATTTTTATTGGAACAACAGCGTCAGGGCTAGTATTTGCAATGAGTCTGATTGATGGAACAATTACTTGGGAGAATTTCTTTTCAGAACCCATTTATACCTCTCCTATAATTAAGGATGACAAAGTTATTGTAGCATTGTCATCTGGAGAACTAAAAGCTCTTCAATTAAAGGATGGTCAAGAGATTTGGACCTTTAAAACGGGACAACTCCTATCCCAACCCATATTAATAACTAATACTCATTTTATTTTGACCACGACTCAAAGGGGTGATATCTATATCGTCGACACGCACAATGGAAATATAATTTGGCATCAAAAGATTGAGGCAAGAATTATGGTAGGACCATCCTTATCAGATAATATTATACTCATTTCTGATGACCAAAAATATATTACCGCTTATGAAATTATTCCCACTGAAGAGACTGTCTCAAATTGAATCTAATCAAGAAAAAAGTCAGCTGTTGCCTTGTTCAGAGCAAAAAGGATGTTCTGAGTAGTACAAGTGCGTATAAGTGTTTGAATATCATGTTCATGCCCATGGGCTGTTTTAGTATCAACAAAGAAAATTAAAATATCAATTTTACCTTCTAAAATATTATAGGCTATATGAATATCTCCTCCATCAGGTCCATGCCCTATGTTGCCGATTTCTAGGCCTGTTACATCTCGGATTCTCTTGGCGGTTCCTTCTGTTCCTAACAAACGGTAACTCTTTAATTTGTCTTTATGTTTCACACACCATTCAACAATGTCAAGCTTCATATGATCGTGTGCAACTAATCCTATGGTTTTCATAAAATAACAATTCTCCTAATTACTTAAGGTTGAGCTTTAATAAATAATTTAGGTTATTTTTCAATACTTCGGTGCTAGTTTAAAGAATTGTAATAAATGGTTCTATTTCTTCTTAATACATTAATTACTATATTGATTGATCAAGGAAGCGCCTATTATTTTTTATGGGCAAAGCATAGGTTGACAGTTCTAAAGTGAAAAATTTTTATTTTCCTAAACTTACTGTTTAATAATTATTATGTTATAGGAATTGAAAAAGAAGACAAAGTAATTCTCAAGTAACATAAGTTGGATTTTGTATGGTGGGGTAATAGATAGAGTTGAATAAGCAATAACTTAAGGTTTACAGTAAGATTCAAAGGATCTTCTTTTTCCCTTAAGAAAACCCTAAGAACTATTAATTTCCAACAGCGTTTTTTTATCTTTATGCAAGGAATAATTTTGTGACAATTTTTCAAAACCGCCATCTAGGACTTAATAAAGAGGATATATCCTCAATGTTAGAAACTTTAGGTGACTATAATATAGAGACGCTTATGGATAAAGTATTTCCTGATTCAATCCGTTGGTCTCAATCATTAAAGGATCCAAAAGTATTAACTGAAACAGAGGCTTTAAAAACTCTCTCAAAAATAGCTGATAAAAACTCCCCTGGACGTTGTTTTATAGGGCAAGGATTTTATGATACAGTGACTCCATCAGTTATTCAAAGAAATGTTATGGAAAACCCAGCTTGGTATACAGCGTATACCCCCTATCAAAGTGAAATCTCTCAAGGACGGTTAGANGCTTTATTGAATTATCAAACTTGTGTTAGCGATTTGACAGCTTTGCCAGTAGCTAATGCATCTCTTCTTGATGAAGCTACGGCAGCTGCTGAAGCAATGACAATGTTCAAGCGTGCAAATAGAAACGGTTCAGTCTTTCTTGTTTCAGAAGATTGCCACCCTCAAACTATTGCTGTGATTTTAGGTAGGGCTGATCCGTTGGGAATTCAGGTAAAAGTACAATCTCATAATCATTTTATTTTTGATGAATCAGTATTTGGTGCTCTTATCCAGTATCCTACTACTATTGGGGCTATACACGACTATGCTCAGCTATGCAAGCTAGCACACGATAGCGGTGTTTTCATATGTGTCGCTACAGATCTAATGGCATTGACATTACTTAAACCACCAGGTGAATTTGGTGCTGATGTTGCAATTGGAAATAGTCAGAGATTTGGGGTTCCTTTAGGATATGGAGGACCTCATGCGGCCTTTTTTGCAACTACTGACCAATTCAAACGTCTAATTCCTGGTAGAATTATCGGTGTTACAATGGATGTTGAAGGTAATCATGGACTTCGCATGGCACTCCAAACCAGAGAGCAACATATACGACGCGATAAGGCAACGTCAAATATTTGCACAGCCCAAGTGTTACTAGCTATAATGTCTGGGATGTATGCAGTATATCATGGCCCAAAGGGTCTTAAAAAAATTGCCGAAAGGATTCACAATCTCACGCATAGCGTTTATTTGTCACTTAAAAATATAGGAGCCGAAATTTTAGAAGAACCATTATTTGATACAGTATACTTTAAACCATTACAAGGATGGCAGCAAAAAGCTGAAAGAAATAATATTTCAGTACGTCAATTTAAAAATGGAATGGTTGGTATTTCTATTGATGAAACAACCACACATGAAGATTTAGTAGTGCTTTTAGATTGTTTTGGTGCAAAACTTCGAACTATTTCACAGCATTCGTTAGGTAAATTTTTACGAGAGTCACCTTTTATGGAGCACTCTGTTTTTGAGTCTTACCAAACTGAAACAGAACTGTTACGATACATAAAACATCTTGAAAAAAAAGATTTTTCTCTAGCTGATGGCATGATCCCACTTGGGTCATGTACCATGAAATTAAATGCAACAACTCAAATGGAATCCCTTTCTCTTCCTGGTTTTGCTAAACTTCATCCTTTTATTCACAAGTCTAAGGCTATGGGCTATATTTCTCTTATGGATGATTTAAAATCATGGCTATGTTCTATCACGGGCTTTCATGATATATCATTCCAACCTAATTCTGGTGCTCAAGGTGAATATGCTGGCCTTATGGTAATAAGAGCTCACCATCATGCTCAGGGCCAATTCCAGCGGAAAATTTGTCTAATTCCTTCTTCAGCTCATGGAACTAATCCCGCTAGTGCTATTATGGCTGGCATGGAAGTGGTGGTTGTGGATTGCGATGATAAGGGAAATGTTAATTTGTCAGACCTTATATCAAAAGCTAAAAAAGCGAAAAATCAACTTGCCGCTTGCATGATAACTTATCCATCTACTCATGGCGTTTTTGAAAAAGATATTCGAGAAATTTGTGATACGATACATTCCCATGGGGGGTTAGTATATCTTGATGGGGCTAATATGAATGCGATGGTTGGATTAAGTCGTCCGGCTGATTTTGGGGCGGATGTTTGCCACCTTAATCTTCACAAAACATTTGCAATTCCTCATGGTGGAGGAGGCCCTGGAATGGGTCCTATTGGAGTTACCAAAGAATTGGCAAAATATCTACCAGGGCATCCGGAGGAAAATAGTGGTAGTGTGGAATCTATTCATGCTGTCTCGGCAGCACCTTACGGAAGTGCATCTATCCTTACCATCTCTTGGGCTTATATGGCTTTATTGGGAGCAAAAGGTCTTACTGATGCAACAAAAATAGCAATATTGAATGCAAACTATCTTGCAAAAAAATTGGAGGATCACTATTCCATTCTTTTTAGAGGTAATGCAGGATTGGTTGCTCATGAATTTATTTTAGATTTACGAGAGTTTAGGAAGAATGCTGGTATTACTGAAGAGGATTTGGCAAAACGTCTAATAGATTTTGGTTTTCATGCTCCTACAATGAGTTGGCCAGTTCCAGGTACAATGATGGTAGAACCAACGGAAAGTGAATCAAAAAAGGAATTAGATCGTTTTGTAGAAGCAATGATTGCAATACGCAGGGAAATAGATGCTATTATAGCTGAAAAAATAGATAAAAAAGATAATCCATTAAAAAATGCACCTCATACTATAACCATGGTTACGGATGATCAATGGACGCATTCATACACTAGAGAACAGGCCGTGTTCCCTGTACCGAGTTTAAAAGAGAAAAAATTTTGGCCAACAGTAGCTCGGATAGATAATGCATTTGGTGATCGTAATTTAGTTTGCACTTGTCCACCATTGGCAATATATAAGGAGAACTCTGACTAATCTAGAGTTGTGTATGGAAAAGACTTTTTATTATATAATAATGGGGGCACTAATTGTAGAGTATTTGCTTTCAACTATTAGCGCCATTTTAAATATTAAAAATATTACTAAGGAATTACCTTCTCAATTCACAGATGTGTATGATCAAGAAAAATATGCTAGATCCCAAGCCTATTTGAAAGCAAAAACTCACTTTGGACTATTATCATCAACTTTTGGCCTGTTTTTGATTATAGTGGTTATTCACTTAGGGCTATTTGGCCATCTTGATGAATTGGTTCGTAACCAAACTGATAGCCCAATATTTGCTGGCCTTCTATTTTTTTGTATCATTTTTGTTATTAATGATGTAATTACTATTCCTTTCTCTATTTACAACACGTTTGTTATAGAACAAAAATTTGAGTTCAATAAGACTACTCCTAAAACTTATGTTATAGATAAATTAAAGGGCTACCTTCTAACAATAGTATTAGGAGGAATTGTTTTAGGGGCAATTTTATTCTTTTTTGATTATTATGGCCCAAATGGTTGGTGGATAGCATGGCTTGCGATTGCACTGTTTATGGTTGCCATTCAACCTTTGTTTGTGCACATTATTGCTCCTATGTTCAACAAATTTACTCCACTAGAAGCAGGTGAGCTTCGTTCAGCAATTGAAGCTTATGCTGAAAAGGTAAAATTTCCACTTGCTCGCATAGACGTTATGGATGGAAGTCGACGTTCTTCCCATTCAAATGCTTATTTTAGTGGTTTTGGAAAGAGTAAACGTGTGGCATTGTTTGATACCTTATTAATGAAACATAATACGGAAGAAATTGTATCTGTGGTAGCGCATGAGGTTGGGCATTATAAAAAAAAACACATTATTTTTGGAACAACAATTAGTGTTCTAGAAACCGGGATAATGTTATTTGTCTTTAAATTTATTATGAGTGATCCAGATTTGTTTTTTGTATTTGGGGTGGAGCAGGTATCAGTTTACGCTGGAATGATTTTCTTTGGTCTCCTTTATGCTCCTGTTAATCTAATAACCTCAATTTTTTCTTCTGCTATTAGCAGAAGGAATGAGTATCAAGCTGATCGTTATGCTTTCGAAACCACAGGTAATCAACAGGCGTTAATAAGTATGTTAAAAGGTCTCGCAGCTAACAATCTATCCCATCTGACACCTCATCCATTCACTGTTTTTCTTTCTTATAGCCACCCGCCTGTAACTAAGCGGATTGAAGCAATAAAAGCGTAGCGCTATCTTAACAAGCTGGTCTAGCCTTTTTAAATAATCTACTGGAAACTTTTGTAGGGAATAAATGAAAAAGCTAAAAACTCTATACTCAATATTTCTACTCTTTTATTTAAATATCTTTGCTTGTATGGGGGAGAAAGATGAACAATTAAAAGAATTGATTATTGAAGATTTAATAATTGGCAATGGGAAAGAAGCAAAATATAATAGTGAAATTAAGGTGGATTATACAGGTTGGTTGGAGGATGGAACTGAGTTTGACTCATCTCTTAAGGCGGGTCGAACTCCACTTTTAATAACTTTAGGAATAGGACAGGTCATACAAGGGTGGGATCAAGGAATACCGGGGATGAAGGCTGGTGGTGCACGGAAGCTAACAATACCTCCCCATTTAGGTTATGGGAACCGTTCTGTTGGCTCTATTCCACCTAATTCAACTCTTATTTTTGAAGTCAATCTTCTAGAAGTAAAATAGGAATATTCAGTTAAAAGAGTTCTATATAAGGATAGCACCAATATGAGAGAAAATAATATATCGCGAAGAGATATGTTAAAAATCGCAGTGGGTGCTAGCGCAAGCATTACCACTGGTATGGCTGCTATTCCTATCGGCACTTTTCAAGCTAAGTCACTTATCACACGTACTATCCCATCAACAGGAGAAAAAATTCCTGTAGTAGGAATAGGTACAGCCCGCCGATATGATATAAACTCATTTCCTGAAAAACGGAAGCAATTAAAAAAAGTTCTAAAAGAGTTTATTACAATAGGCGGAAAGGTAATTGATACTGCACCATCTTATGGTTCAGCTGAAGAGGTAGTAGGAGATATCATAAACAAGCTAAAAAAAAGGGAAGAATTCTTTATTGCTACAAAAGTCAGGAAGGAAAATATTAATTCGGGTATTCATGAGGTAGAAGAATCGTTTAAAAAGCTCCAAACAAAAAAGATCGATTTATTTCAAATCCACAATTTGGTTGGTTTAAATGTTATGTTGCCAATTATTCATGAAATGAAACAAGCTGGCCGAATTAGTTATGTAGGTATTAGCACTTCTTTTAATTGGCAATATCCTGAGTTTATTGACACTATCAAAAAAGAAGATCTTGATTTTATTCAAGTAAACTATTCCTTGGCCTCAAGGCAAGCAGCAAAAACAATTTTTCCTATTGCTCAAGATAGAGGAATAGCCGTGTTGGTCAACGTACCTTTTAATAGAGGAAGGCTATTTTCAAAGGTAAATCATCAATCACTTCCTGATTGGGCGGGAGAAATTGATATTTATAGTTGGGCACAGTTTTTTCTCAAATACATCCTTTCTCATAGAGCTGTAACATGTGTTATTCCAGGGACAGCAAAATTACAGTACTTGCTAGATAATATGGGTGCAGCGAAAGGCCAAATCCCTAATAGTGAAATGCGAACACAGATGAAAAGGTATTTTGATGGTCTTATCTAAGGATAGATTGGCATATCTAAAGCGGTAGTGTTATAGTGCGGCATTTATTAAAGGGAAAAATATTAACTATCTTTATTGCTGTTATGCTGTTAGAGAATTGTGTGACTAAAGAGGAGAGCAGATCAGTTCTTTTGTCATCAATTCCAGCAGTCTCCTCGCCAACACTAGATGAAGTGCGTGCAGTAAAATTAGTAGAACTATCTCTTAAATGTGTAGAACAGAAATTTCCTTACAAAATTGGATACAGATTTAATAGTTCGGAATGGATCAAGCCTCACTATAAGGTGACGCCATCTTTTTATGGATGTTGGGATTGGCATTCAGCTGTACATGGACATTGGACGATGACAAAAATCCTAAAAATGTTTCCTAATATATCTGTAGGTGACAGTATTCGGAAGAAACTGCGATTAAATTTAAGTGCGGAACGTCTTGATGCTGAATTTCGGTTTTTTTCAGAAAATGATTTTACTAAAAGTTTTGAGCGCACTTATGGTTGGGCATGGCTATTGAAGTTATATAGTGAGCTAGTAACATGGGATGATCCAGATGGACAGCAATGGGCTAGTAATATGCGTCCTTTAGCAAGGTTGCTTTCACAAAGAACTGTTGCTTATTTACAAGTATTATCATCTCCACTCCGATCTGGAACTCATGCCAACTCTGCATTCTCTTTTTCTCTTATGTATGATTATGCAATTATAACTGGCGATACATTGTTATTTTCAAGCCTAGAAAATTTTGGCAATCGTTTTTTTGCTAAAGATAGTGATTGTCCGACTGCATACGAGCCATCGGGTACTGATTTTCTTTCTCCATGTCTTGCAGAGGCTGAAGCTATGAGTAAATTTATGGAAAATGATAAATTCTTATCATGGTTTGATAAATTTCTTCCGCCCCTATCTGATGATAGATTCAAATCTCTAAGGTCTCCACCGTTGGTATTAGATTTAAAAGATCCAGGTATTGGCCATCTTATTGGTCTCATGTTTCACAGAGCTTGGTCTATGAATCAATTATGGTTTGTATTGCCTGTGAATGATGATCGTCGGGAAATATTTTCCCGGTTAGCAGCAATGCATGCGAACGAGGCTTATAGAATTATGTTTGATAGCGGATATGGAGGTGAGCACTGGCTTGCAACTTTTGCTGTGTATATGATGTCAGAGTATAGTCGACTTAATAGTTATAAAAGAGTAGAATAAAGGAAAAGTTTGATGAAACATCTTATTATAAGTACTGGCCTTAGAAATAAAGGGAATAGTTGGACAATGGCGAATCATCTTCGTATGTGTCTTGAAAAGAATGAACAAGATACGGAGCTTTTAGAGCTTAGTAATTATGATATGCCATTTTGTGGAGAGGGAGCTTATCTAGATCATCCTACAACCAAATTGTTTGCAGAGAAGGTTGAGTGGGCTGATGGTCTCGTCATATCAACACCAGTATATAATTATAATGTAAATGCTGTAGCTAAAAACTTTATTGAACTCACGGGGAAAGCATGGAAGAATAAAACAGTTGGATTTTTATGTGCGGCCGGAGGTGAAAAAAGTTATATGTCCATTCTGGGTTTAGCAAATTCTCTTATGCTTGATTTCCGATGTGTTATCATTCCTCGGTTTGTCTATGCCTCCGGAAGGGTTTTTAATAGAGGGTCTATAATGGATGATACTGTGAAAAAAAGGATTGATGGACTTTCCATTGAAATGATTCGTTTTACCACAAATTTAAACAGCGGATAGAGTTTTCTTTATTTTTCTTTTTATATACGCCTTTTGTATTATATAATTGTTTGGTGTTTATATGGGTTTTACGTGGCGGAGCTGTGTCAAAGAATTGTTTAACTAATTAGAATAATAATTATTCATATTGACATGGACAGCTTTTTTGTGGCAGTAGAGCGATTGAAAAATCCGGCGCTAAATGGATTGCCTGTTGTGGTTGGAGGTGATCCAAAAGTAGGTCGTACTATAGTTCTATCAGCTTCCTATGAAGCTCGGAAGTTTGGAATATATTCGGCTATGCCTATGAGGCTTGCGGTATATTCCTGTTCGGATTTGATTGTAGTATCTCCAGACTTTGCTCTATATAAATATTACCAAAAAAAAATTCAAAAAGTTCTTCAAACTTTTTCACCAATTATAGAAATGACATCTATTGATGAAGGTTATATAGATTTATCGGGTACTGCGAGGATTTGGGGCTCGCCTATGGAAGCTGGGGAGCGACTGCGTTGGGCTATTAAACAAGCCACGCAGCTTGACTGTACAATTGGTATTGCATCTACCAAAATAATAGCGAAGATTGCATCCCAAGATGCTAAGCCAAGTGGAATGTTATGGATTCCACTTGGCTCAGAGAGGATATTTCTTGCTCCGCTTTCTATTGAACGTATTCCTGGCGTAGGGAACAAAATGGTCAGGTTATTAAAAAACTTAGGATTGGAACGTATTCACCAGATTGCATCAGCAGGCGAGTTGTTGATGACTGCTACCTTGGGACCTAAGGGTGGATGGCTTTGGCGTTTTTCTATAGGTGGTGAAAAACAGACCTTTTTTAAAGTGCGGCAACGCAAATCTTTTAGTAAAGAGATTACTTTTGAATCTGACACTACAGATTTAACATATTTGCTGGCTGTATTGCATATGTTGATTGAACAAGTTTGCTATAAACTGAGGAAAGAAAAAAAAATGGCGAAAACAATAGAAATAAAAATAAGATATGAAGATTTCCGAACTATTAATCGCTCTGTTACTCTTATACAATTTGAGAATAGAGATTTTACTTTTTTCATCAAGGGAAAGAAGTTGCTTCTTTCAGCTATTGATCGCCGATTAGGAATTCGTCTTATTGGGGTAAAACTTTCTCAGTTTATTGACGCTGTATATCAGACAAAGCTATTTAAGGAACAAAAACAACTTAAAGAATATACTAGAGCAGTAGCAATAGATTGTATACGAAAACGGTTTGGTCTTAATGCGGTATTTATAGCGGAGTCACTTTACCTGACATCAAAAGAATAAAGAAAGCTTTTAATTTTCATTAGGTTAGGTTTAATTATATTATTGATATAAAAATTACCCACTAGTACTTACAGCGGTAAAAAAATATGCGGATAAATTTTGTAAGAAGGTAGCATGCGGGTATAACAAAATAAAGAAAGGTTAATCTAATGCAAAAAGGAAGTGTAAATCGTGTTATGCTGGTAGGTCATTTGGGTGGAGATCCTGAAAGTCGCTATACTCAATCGGGCACCGCTGTAGCAAATTTTAATGTGGCTACAAACGAAAGTAGAAAAAACGCTGAAGGGAACTATCAGGATCATACAGAATGGCATCGGTGTGTATTGTTTGGGAAGCCGGCTGAAACTGCTGCGCAGTATTTGAAAAAAGGTCAGATGGTGTATATAGAAGGTCGCTTGAGAACTCGCTCTTGGGAAGATAAAGATGGGAACAAGCGGTCAACTACGGAAATTCAAGGTGATATGTTTACCATGCTTGGCAGACGTGCTGATAATGCTAGTGGAAATTCACCGGCAACTCCAGATAGTGATAGTGATGATGATTTGCCATTTTAAATAAAAAATCTTAGATAAAGAATTTTGATAAAATTTTTATATACTCTTTCATTCCTTTAATAGTTATACGCTTTCTATGTGCTATTTGCCATTAGTTGTTTGTAAAAGCCATTATTCTTTTATGAAAGGTATTCACTCTATACCGGAATTAGTAGAATTTGCTGTTCAGCACAATTTAGAGTCTCTTTGTTTAGCTGATGAAGAGGGTCTTTATGGTGCGGTAGAATTTTTTACTAGTTGTCAAGAGGCTGGCATTAAACCTCTAATTGGAGTTGAATTGGCTGAAAGTAGCCATGTTGTCATAGTTATTGCTAAGAATGAAGAAGGTTATAAGAACCTGTCAAAAATTATTACAGATCTTCAAGTCAATAAGGTTAAGCTAATGGATGCTCTTAAGCCTGAAAATAACAATCTACTTATTTTGTGTAATGACTCATTTTTATTATCACAATGGAAAAAAAATGAGAATATAGGATCAGTTTATCTTGCTCCCATTGTATCCGATGCTAAAGCACTACAATCTTTATTAATATTTATATCTCGTTGGACCGATATTTTACACCGATTTCCAGCCATACCCATTGTAAAGCTAAATGTTTTTTCGAAGAATGAATTAATTCTTTATAGGTTAATACGGGCGATTGCACAAAACCGCACTTTAGAATCATTCCAAAGCGAAGAAGCTATTGTCTTTACAGATTTTTCAGGACCGTATCTTCCCTTTAAGCCTATTGTTTCATCACAGGAAGTAGCTAAGATGTGTTCTTTTGAATTTGATTTTTCTCAATACTTTTTCCCGCATTTTGTTATTCCAGAGACTTAAATTTTTCAAGGATGTAATGGATCCCTAATAAATTATTTAATTATATTCCATAAATTAGTTATATGATTATACCATTAATTTTGCAATGACCATGGATAGTAAAGATAGGCTCATTCTGAATATTCTTCAAAAGGATGGTCGAATGACTGCTAGTGATGTATCTGAAAAGGTCGATCTTTCTGTTCCAGCAGTGACGGAACGGATTCGGAAGCTTTCAGATTCGGGAGTTATTAAAGAATTCCGTGCTATTGTGAATGCAAAAAAGATTGGTTATGATGTAACAGCTTATATCCTAATGGATATGTCATCATCAGGTAATTATGTGGATGTTATTGACCATGCTCAAATTAATGACCAAGTACTTGAATGTCATTCTATTACGGGGGAAGGTTCCCATATACTGAAGGTTCGTGCGCAAGACACTTCATCGCTTGAAGTTTTATTAAGAGAGATTCAGGGCTGGCCAGGAGTTATTCGTACCCATACTATGATTGTTATGTCCACATTTAAAGAAGCTACCCGCTTGGAAATTTGATTGTTCAAACTGATTATGAAATAATTATTATAGGTGCCGGCGTAATTGGCCTCGCAGTGGCAAGGGCACTTGCTATAGAAGAAAAGCGGTCGGTTCTTATTATAGAAAAAGAGATGGGGTTTGGCCAAGGAACCTCTAGTCGTAATAGCGAGGTAATCCATTCTGGTATTTACTATCCTTCTAATTCTATTAAGGCAAAATATTGTCTTAATGGACGAGCTAAACTCTATGAGTTTTGTCGACGAAATAATGTGTGGTATAAGAATTGTGGTAAATTAGTAGTAGCACAAATAGGTCAAGAGAGTCAATTAACGTCGCTTTTTGAACAAGCTCAGGCAAATGATGTGCCGGATGTGCATATTGTAGACCGGCTTGGAGTGAGTAAACTAGAACCAACGATCTCAGCTGAGTCTGCTATGTTTGTCGGATGTACGGGCATTGTTTCAGCGCATGAATTGATGTCTGCTTATCATCGTATTGCAACACAAGCTGATCATGACATATTGCTAAGATCAACTGTTGTTGGTGTTGAGCCTAAAGGTGATGCTTATCTTTTAGAAGTGAAAGGTTCTGATGATATAAATTATACTGTTACAGGTAGATGGATAGTAAACGCCGCAGGATTGTACAGTGATCAAATTGCTCAATTGCTATGGGGAAATAATAATATTATGCGCCCTAGTTTAAGTTATTCTAAGGGATCATATTTTAAGCTTTCTACTAAGTGGCGTCATAGCGTTAGGCATCTTATTTATCCATTACCAGATAAGGAAAAGGATTCTCTAGGTATTCATCTTAGTTTTGATCAGGCAGGAAATATGAAACTAGGTCCAGATGCTACATGGATGCAAAATTATTCTGAGGACTATGATGTAAATTCCGATAATCTTAATGCTTTTTACCTTGCTGCAAAAAGGTACTTACCTTCGTTGGAATCTATTGATTTAAGCCCGGACTATTCTGGCATTCGTCCTAAGTTAATGGCTGGACCTAATGAGCCTTCCGATTTTTATATTAGGCATGAACCAGATTATCCTGGATGGATTAACCTTATTGGAATTGATTCTCCAGGTCTTACATCGTCTTTAGCTATAGGTGAGGATGTGGCACAATGGATTACGAATGAATCTTCTTAAATTGAAATATTTAAAAAAAATCTTTTTTTACCTAATTATTTATTTTGCTTATTATGTTTAAATTAATATTTTAAGGTAGGCTCATCGTTTAAGTTAAGTGGTATAAAGTAAATAAATCTGCTGAATTAGGCGCTGATATGCATTATTATATTTAAAACTATTTTAAAGGAGGTTGCGAGATGGGTGTGAAGGCAAAATTAGAATATATATGGCTTGATGGATATAAGCCAACGCAGAGCCTTAGAAGTAAAACAAGAATCGAAAGAGATTTTTCAGGAAAATTAGAAGATTGTCCACTATGGTCATTTGATGGTAGCTCTACAAAACAAGCAGCTGGCAATGATTCTGATTGTATTTTAAAGCCCGTGGCAATTTTTCCTGATCCAGATAGGCGTGAAGGATATTTAGTTATGACCGAAGTTTTAAATGCAGATGGTACACCGCATGAATCGAATGGTCGCGCCACTATTGATGAAGATGATGATGATTTTTGGTTCGGTTTTGAACAAGAATACTTTCTATGGGATGCAGAAACTAATCTTCCTCTTGGTTTTCCAGCTAATGCCTACCCTGGGCCTCAGGGTCCTTATTACTGTAGTGTTGGTGCAAAAAATACTTTTGGTAGAGAGATAATTGAAGATCATCTCGATCAATGCTTAGATGCAGGTTTGAATGTTGAAGGAATCAATGCTGAAGTTGCAACTGGCCAATGGGAATACCAGATTTTTGCTAAAGGAGCACGACAAGCTGGAGATGAAACATGGGTTTCCAGATATCTCGCAGAGAGAAATGCAGAGAAATATGGAATAGCAATTAATTGGCATCCAAAACCAATTAAAGGTGATTGGAACGGTTCTGGAATGCATGTAAATTTTTCTGATTCAACAATGAGAACATGTGGTGATGAGTCGGTTTTTACTAAAATCTGTGAAGCTTTTGGCCAAAATATCAAAAAACATATTGGTGTATATGGTGCTGATAATGATCAACGGCTAACAGGGGCTCACGAAACAGAATCCATAGATACATTTTCATTTGGAGTCTCTGACAGAGGTGCCTCTATCCGTATACCTGTTGGTACTATTGATGATGGATGGAAAGGAAGACTTGAAGATAGAAGACCAGCATCCAATGGTGATCCTTATAAAATTGCTGCGGTTGTAATTAGTACAACAAAATCAGCTTATTAAGATAGCTAGTCTGGCTTTTCTACATTTAAGAAATAAAATTTTGTTGCTATCAAAATATAGGTGATAGCGATAGAACTTATTTAGTATGCTTATACGACTTAGGGTTAAGAACTATGCTTTAATAGAAGATATGGACATCAGTTTTGGTGGTGGTCTTAATATTCTTACTGGACAGACTGGTGCTGGCAAATCTATACTAATTGGTTCTTTAAATCTTATCCTTGGCGAAAAAGCTTCTTCAGAGATGGTGCGAAGCGGTGAAGAAGAAGCTTTTGTAGAAGCTAGTTTTGATGTTATAGGTAATATTCCTAAACAACTTAATTCATATGTATGCGCTGGAGAACCGATCCTTTTAAAGCGTCAGGTTATAAGAGGTGGTCGAAGTTATGCTTTTATTAATGATCACCAGGTAACCATAGGAAAATTAAAACTAGTCGGTGAAATTTTGGTAGACCTTTTAGGTCAGCATGATCATCAGTCACTTTTAAATGTGGATAACCATTGTCATCTATTAGATCATTTTGCTATGGATGGAGAGATTCTTCAAAAATACACAGAAAAATTTGAGGAACTAAAAAAGCATGGGAATTTATTAGAATCAGTTATAAATGCTGATGCGCTTACAAAAGAACGAAAGGCACTATATCGTTTTCAACTGCAAGAGATTAATGCAGCTAAACTACAGCCCGAAGAAGAAAAAAGTTTAGAGAAACAAGTTATTGTGCTTAGGAATGCTCAGCAACTTAGAGATACGGCAGAACAAATTAGTTATTCACTTTCTGAAGATGAGGAATCAGTACTCAATCGTTTACGGGGAATGTTAAAAGCATTCGAATCAATCGCACAATTAGATAGTAGCCTTAAAGAAAAAGCTCTACAGTGGAAAGAATCAATTTATTCTCTAGAAGATATTGCACTAGATTTATCACGGTATGGAGATGGAATTAATACTGATCCGGAAGAGTTTGCTAGGCTAGATGAGCGCCTTCACTTATATCGTGACTTTTCTAAAAAGTATGGACCGGGATATGATAAAATCATGGAGTACCGAAATAAGATTTCTGAACAACTAAGTAATCTTGAGAATCGAGATCAAAAAATTCAAGAGATAGTTGAAAAGATTAAATTACTTAAAAAGGATGTATATGATTTAGGAAAAAAAATCTCAACTAAACGGAGAACTGGGGCTAGTTCACTGAAAAAGAAAATTGAAGCTGAGTTAAAACACTTAGGGATGGAGGGTACTCAGTTTAATGTAGAGTTCACATCAGTTATAAGTAGCTCTGGGGTAGAAGTGATGGATGGGGATGACTCTTGCCTAGCAGGAACTTTTGGACTTGAGGGGGTTGAATTTGTTATTTCACCTAATCCTGGTGAACCTTTAAAGGCTTTAGTAAAAATCGCTTCGGGTGGAGAAATATCGCGTATAATGTTAGCTCTTAAAACCGTATTAGCTAAAGTAGATGCGATCTCTTTGCTGGTATTTGATGAAATTGATGCAGGCATTGGCGGTGATATTGCTAATCTTATCGGAAAAAAATTGAAGGATCTTACTCAAAACCACCAAGTTATTTGTATTACTCACCTTCATCAGATTGCATCCTTTGCGGATCAACACTTTCAGGTACGTAAAGGTGAAAGACATGGTAGAACAATAACGGAAGTGAAGAAACTTACTCAAGAAGAACGTGTTGCTGAAATAGCTCGGATGATTTCAGGAGAAGAGATAACAGACCTTACGATTGAACATGCTAGGCAGTTCTTGCAAGGTACAGCTGAAGCTTAACTCCACAGTTAATTTTATTTATGTAATTTATATACACTCTTATTAGTATAACCTTATTTCTCCATATTTTTAATATGTTTAATCTGTTTCAGATTCCATTTGTCTGCACTGTAAGGGGTAGAAAACCAAGCATCTAGAATTTTCTTTAGTATTTTATTGTTAGTTGTATTCAGACTTAGCGCAAGAACATTAGCATGATTCCAGATGCGAGCACCTTTCGCAGCTTCAGCATCACAGCATAGAGCCGCACGAACACCTTTGATTTTATTTGCTGCTATAGATGCACCAGTACCTGTCCAGCACATAACAATAGCTTCATCAACTATTCCTCTAGGGACAAGACTTGCGGCCTGTTTTGTAATGACAGGCCAGTCTACGGTTTCACTACCTTTTGGTCCAAAGTAAGTGACATTGTGATTACGTTTGTTAAGCTCATTAATTAGTTCCTTTACAAGAGGAGTTCTCTCATCTGTACTAACAGCGATGTTCATGGTATAAATTAAATAAAGGAGATATAGGTAATACAACAACTTTCACTTGATAAACGTTATAGTCAATCGGCTGATCATTTAGTGAGTATTTGTCATCAATTATTAGGGGATAAATATAATCCGATAACAACCGATATTTTGAAAAGATTGACCTATGAATTAGAGGTTATATTAAAGATGGGTTATGCAGACTATTTTCTTGTTGTGTGGGATATTATTCAATGGGCTAATAAACAGGGTATACCTACTGTTGGACGTGGCTCGGTCTCGGGTAGTATAGTGTCGTATGTATTAGGTCTGACTCCTGTAGATCCTATTAAGTACAAACTTCTGTTTGAGCGTTTTCTTAACCCAGCTCGTAGAGAACTGCCAGATATTGATATTGATGTATGTTGGAAGCGTCGAGATGAGGTAATTCAATATATATATAATCGTTATGGCAATAATAAAGTGGCTATGATTTCTACATTTAATACTTATCGTCATAAAAGTGCGATATGGGATGTAGCACGAGCTATGGGTATACCTTCGGAAGAGATTAATAAATTAATAAGTATGTCTATGGAACAATATGAAAATATTAGAAATGAGAAATATAACTCACAGTATAGAAGAATTGTTAATCTAGCAAAGTATCTAGAAGGACGGCCAAGACATATGGGAACCCATTGTGGGGGCATTATTATCTCACCAAACTATATTACAGATCATGTTCCACTTCAACAATCCATCAAGGGTCCTGTTGTGACACAGTTTGATATGCATAGTATTAAAAAAATAGGTTTGGTAAAAATTGATATTTTAGGTCAACGTTCTTTAACAGTAATCGCAGAAGTAGCTGATACTATACAAAACAAATACAATGTTCACTTGGATCGTTATATAATGTCAGATATAGATGAAAAAACGGCTAAACTAATTCGGAATGGAGATACCATAGGTGTCTTCCAAATTGAATCACCGGGCATACGAAGTCTTTTGAAAAAACTGCAGGTTGACACTTTTGAAATGATTATTGCAGCTAGCTCTGTTATTCGCCCAGGCCCTGCGGATTCGGGAATGCTCCGGCATTTTATAGAGCGTCATCATAGAAAAAAAGATATGAATATAGGGCACAAATCTTTAATAGAATTATTAAAGGACACCTATGGTATTATGGTTTATCAGGAAGATGTAATCAAAACTGCTGAAGTGATAGCAGGGTGGAGTTTGCATGAATCCGATGAACTAAGACGATCAATGAGTGGTAAGGAAAAGAAAGAGACATTTGCGAAACATCGAGCTCGTTTTATAAGAGATGCAGTGAAGAGGGGAGTAAGCGTAGAAGAGACGATAGAAATATGGAGGCAGATGGAAACTTTTTCTGGTTATGCATTTTGTAAAGCACACGCAGCATCCTATGCTACACTTTCAGTACAATCTGCATGGTTAAAAGCACACTTTCCAGCAGAATTTATGGCGGCTGTTATATCTAACCATGGAGGTTTTTATAATGCTTCTTGCTATGTTGAAGAAGTGCGTCGCCATGGGATTGTTATTCTGCCTCCTGATGTTAATATGGCACAACCTCATTGTATAGCAGAGGATATAAAGGGAAATTCAGTTCTGCATAAAAAGAATAGAAGTGATAAATTTGTAGGAGTACGGATTGGTCTTCTGCAAGTAAAGGGATTAACACGCATAACACTTAAAAAACTATTAGGAAAACGTAAAGAACGTCCTTTTGAGTCTTTAGAGGATTTTTGTATTCGTGCGAAACCAAATTTTGGAGAAGTGGAAAGGTTGATCCGATGCGGTAGTTTTGATACATTTGGCTACACTCGTCCACAACACCTTTGGAGACTCAAACTATTCTATAATACAATCAAAACTAATGGTGATGACTTATTTGCTAGTATAGTAAAGTATTCTTTACCTATTCCTCGTGTAGATTATCCTATTGAAAAAAAATTACGAGATGAATTGGAATTTATGGGGCTAACATTGGAGAAACATCCATTATGGATTTGGAAAAAAGCAATTCAATTTTATATAAATCAATTTGGCAAATTTGTTCATGCAAAGGACTTACATCGTTATACAGGTAAAAAAGTAAAACTAGTGGCATGGATAATTTCTACAAATAGAACAAAAACTAAAAAGGGAGAGCCCATGCTGTTTGTATCTTGTGAAGATCTTACTGCTACGTATGAAGCAATATTATTTCCTGTTGCATATCGTAAGTTTGGAAGGTTGATTAAAAGGCAAGGGCCATATATTATTGAGGGTATAGTTGAAAATGATTGCGGACACACACCATTGAGGGTGAAGAATATTATAATTATTCAAGATAAATGATATTAACTGTTGATATAGGAGGAACTTTAATAAAAACATTAGAGTGGCCATCGGAAAAAGTACGGTTTGCAATTAATTTTGATGAAATAAATTTTGAGAAAAAAAATATGAACAAATCATTTTTACTGGTGGTGGAAGTCAACAAATTATTCGAGAATATAAGCTTAAAAAAATTGTTCGGTCAACAAATGAATTACATGACTTGGGTCGAGGAGGAGCCTACCTAGCGAATTCAGAAGAATGTTATGTGTTAGGAGTAGGCACAGGAACACCACTGGTAAAAATTATTAATGGTAAGATTAATCACATTATTGGAACAGGTCTTGGAGCAGGAACAATTTTGGGCCTTGGAAAACTATTCGATAGTGATATATCAATTGAAAAGCTAAATGAACTAGGCGAAAAAGGAGATGCGAAAAAATTAAATATTACAGTAGGAGAAATTTATGAAAATTCAAAAGAGCTATTTTTTTCACCAAATCTAACGGCGGGAAACTTTGCCAAACTGAGTTCAGATATTAACATTGAGGATAAAATTGCTGGCTTGATGCAAATGGTAGCAGAATCATTAGGTACATTAGTAAATGCAGCATCAAATTCTAATAGTCTTATTGTAATAGTAGGGGGAGGTACTTTTTATCCACTATTTATAAGATTTTTGAGGAAGACCTTGGAGTATTATGGGTTAAAAAGTGTTGTCCCTCAAAAGGCATTATATGCAAACTGTTATGGTGCACTATTTAATTTTGGTATAAAATGAAGTTTATTTATTTATATAGATTTGGAGTTAGAGGAAATTTTTGGAATTCATTAATTCCTGAACCATCAAAATTATCGGGTGGAAGTGTTATTACACCTGACTTGGATTTTTCTACAATAGACTCCTCTATCAAATGTTATAAAAATGAAATGATACAAACTCAAGAAAACGGCTTAGTCACTCATTAGATGTGCTTTGCATATCTATGGATAGTACAGATCATTAAATTCTTAAGGTTTAACTCATGAACAGAAAGAAAGTTTTGGTTGTTTTTTCCGTTATTTTAATCGGATTCTCTACTATTTTCTTATTCTATTTGAAGTCTTCTCTTCCGCTATATGAAGGGGACTATAGAGTCCCAAACTTATCCGACACTGTAGAAGTTTTTTTTGACGAATATGCTGTCCCCCATGTTTTTGCGAAAAATGAATTGGATGCTTTTTTTACAGCAGGATACTTGATGGCTAGAGAAAGGCTTTTTCAAATGACAATCAATGCTGCTACAACAGAAGGAAAACTGTCTGAGTTATTTGGAGAAAGTCAATTAGAAAGTGATATCTTTTTAAGGACATGGGGAATACCGAGAACTGCAAAAAAATTAGTTGATATTTTAGAGCCTGAATCAAAAGCTGTTCTAGAAACTTTTTGTAAAGGTGTTAATACATACATTAATGAAATAGGAGATTCTCTACCAATTGAATTCAAGTTGTTGCGCATTAAACCTTTCACTTGGGAACCAAAACATATTACGGGGTATGCGAGATTAATGGCTTATTCTTTATCTCAATCTTGGTATCCAGAAATGTTATTTGGTCAAGTGTCCTATATGTTAGGTGAAAAAAAAGCTTTGGAACTTTGGCCAATTGCTCCAGATGAGAAACCTCCTTTTTTGCCTCAAATATCAAGTGACCTATCAATTATTCATAATACATTAGCATCAGCAGATAGGAAAGTGCGGAATATACTTGGAACTGCAGGCGGAAGCCTTGGCTCTAATAGTTGGGTTCTTGATGGTAAGTTTACTCGATCAGGGTACCCTATTCTTGCTAATGATCCTCATCTCGGTAATTCACAACCTTCTATTTGGTATGAAATGCACTTAGTAGGTGGCAGGTATGATGTAGCTGGCGCATTTTTTCCTGGGGTCCCCTTTGCTGTTATTGGACAAAATAAAAATGTCGCTTGGGGCTTTACTAATTTGATGGCTGATGATCTTGATTTTTATGTTGAAACTGTAGATGAAGATTATCCCAATAGTTATCTTTTTAATGGTATGTGGGAAAAGATGAAGATTCGGAAAGAAACCATAGATATAAAAGGTAGTACCTCCTATGAATTTATTGTAAGAGAAACACATCGTGGACCTATTATTTCCGATATTCACCCATTAGCTAAAAATGCTAAGCATGCGATCTCATTCCGATGGACAGGCAATGAATTAAGCAATGAAGTCAAAGCTTTTCTTGGATTCAATAGAATGCAGGATTGGCATGATTTTTCCCAAGCAACAAAGGATTATACAGTACCAGGGCAAAATATTATTTATGCTGATAAGCAAGGGAATATTGGTTGGCGTCCTGCAGCTCGGGTTCCTATTCGAAAGGGTGGATCAATGCTAGTTCCTTTACCTGGTGAAACAAATAAATATGATTGGAAAGGTTTTGTTGATTTTAAAAATATGCCCTATCTCTTCAATCCAGATGAGGGTATTATAATTACTGCAAATAATAGAACTATACCCAATGAATTTCCTTATTATGTTTCAGGATTATGGCATGAGAGCTCAAGGTTTGATAGAATTAATGAATTACTATCAAATAGAGATAGTCTTGATATTATTGATATGGCTGAAATTCAAAATGATGTAAACTCACCTTTTGCTCGTTTCATAAAACCCTATTTGTTAAACGCTTTAATGAATGCGGACTTAAATAATGATAATTATAAACAAGCTATTTCTCATCTATCTCAATGGAATGGAGATTTTAATTCTCAATCTACTGGTGCTCTTATTTTTAGCATTACTTTAATTAAACTGCTGGAAAATATTTATTCAGATGAGATGGCATTATTAGGTGATGATTATTATAAATATTGGATTGGACCTGTTGGTGGAAAAGGTAATTGGGGAATTCCATTGAGGAACTTACGAGGCATTATGTTATTTGGTTTATCTTCTTGGATAGATGATATTAATACATCTAACCATGTAGAAACTCTTGAAGAAATAATTATTCTTTCCTTTAAAGAAGGTGTAATGGAACTAAAAGAAATCCTTGGCCCTTCAACTTTTGATTGGTGGTGGGGTAGGTTACATACTCTTACTCATAATCATGCTGTTGGAGTTGCATCGCCTTTTTTAGATCGTGTGTTTAATTTTAATATTGGTCCTTTTGAAACAGATGGGTCAAGTACAACAATAAATAATGGTGAATATTCATTATCTTCGCCTTTTAATAGAGTAGTAGGCCCTTCATTTAGAAGAATTGTTGATTTATCAAATATGAATAATACGAGTTTTATATTGCCAACAGGGCAATCAGGTTTGCCTACAAGTGCACATTATTCTGACCAAACTGAACTCTACAATTCTGGAGCTTATAGAAAAACTTTAATTGATGAAAAAATAATTAGGAATTCCCAATTCCGTAAGTTGACACTAATCCCCCAATAGAAATTTTGTTAGAAATAATTATTTTAACTTTACTTATTTTTACAATTTTTCTTATTAGGCACCTTTTCTTTTGGAGTCCAATCAATATTGATCATCTTTATTCCAATGGCCCACTATTAATGGGTCACCGTGGTTCTCCAATTGAAGCTCCAGAAAACACTCTTGAATCTTTTCGAACAGCTGTAGATCAAGGTATCAAAGCAATAGAATTAGATGTTATGAGTACAGCTGATGGAATAGTAGTGTGTTCCCATAATCATGACCTTGAAAGAGAGACGAATGGTATGGGTTACATTCATAAAACCTGCTATGAGAACCTAAAAACTATAGATGCAGGGGTTAAATTTCCTGCATTTGAGTGCTGTCATATTCCTAAGCTTAAAGATATTATACTAGCTTTGCCTAATGATCTAATATTCAACATTGAGATCAAATCTTTAAGTTTATTTGATTTCCATACTGTTGGAAGAGTTCTTAATCTGATTGCAGAATATGACCTTTATAAAAGAGTTTTAATTTCTAGCTTTAATCCTATGGTACTTTGGAAAGTAAAACGATTTAATAAAACAATACCTACAGCTTATTTATGGAGCGACGAAAATGTTCCTATCATACTAAAAAAGCCTCGATTTATTAACCTTGTTCATCCAGACATGCTTCATCCCAGTGCCCATTTAGTAGAAAAAAGAGTTTTTTTATTTGCTCAACGAAAAAAAATGAAAATTAATGTTTGGACTGTAAATAATCTTCCAGCTATGGAGTGGTTATTACAGCAAGGTGCGGACGGACTTATTTCAGACTTTCCAAAGTTAATGTTGAGAATAGGTCCTCAAAGCTAACTGCTTATAATCTGGTTGCACATTGTTAATTAATAATCTAACACTTTCATGTTTGAAAGCAATTTTGATAAGAATAATTTACTTAGATATTCATTATGCAAATTTCAAGAGATAAAATAATTGTTCGAGGTGCGCGCGAGCACAATCTAAAAAATATTCACGTTGAAATTCCTCGTAATGAATTCGTCGTTGTAACAGGGCTTTCTGGATCAGGTAAATCTTCTCTTGCTTTTGATACGATTTATGCTGAGGGGCAACGTCGTTATGTTGAATCTCTATCTGCCTATGCTCGTCAGTTTTTAAGCTTAATGGAAAAACCCGATGTAGATTATATTGGCGGTTTATCACCTGCTATTTCTATTGAACAGAAAGCCTCTTCACGCAATCCACGATCAACAGTTGGTACTGTGACTGAAATACATGATTATTTACGCCTTTTATATGCTCGAACAGGGAGACCTCACTGTTGGAAATGTGGAGAACCAATTGTGAGGCAAACCGTTCAGCAGATTGTGGATACAGTGTTTAAATTTCCTAGTAATTCAAAACTTCAGGTTCTTTCTCCAATTATTAAAGGGAGAAAAGGTCAATTTAAAGAGGTATTAAGAGATATCAAGAAACAAGGATTTGTTCGGATTCGTATCGATGGTAAACTTCGCGATATTTCTGAAAAAATTATTCTTCACCGAAATAAAAAACACAATATTGATGTTGTAATTGATCGCATTATTCTTGGTGAAAGTGGAAAAGATCGCCTAACTGAATCAGTTGAACTAGCCTTAAAAATTGGATCTGGGCTCGTTATCATTAATGTATTAGGATCGCAAGAACATTTGTTTAGTGAACATTTCGCTTGCCCAAAATGTGAAGTAAATATGGAAGAATTATCGCCACGAATGTTTTCATTTAATTCCCCATATGGTGCCTGTAAAACTTGCGATGGCCTTGGATCAAGGATGGAAGTAGATCCTGAGTACCTAGTACCGAATAAGAAAAAATCTCTTATACAAGGTGCGATCATTCCTCTTGGTGAACAACCTAGAGGAAACTGGTATAGTGCAATCTTAAAAAGTCTTGCTTTACATTATGATTTTAAATTCACAACTCCTTGGTATAAGTTACCAAAACGAGCAAAAGAAGTGCTTTTATGGGGTACAGGTAATGATAAAATTCAAATGGAATATAAATCAAAGCGATTCTCTGGCGAATATTCTGGTGGTTTTGAAGGTGTAATCTATAATCTTGAGCGACGTTATAAACAAACAACTTCATTAGGAATTCGAGAATGGATTGAAAAATTTATGAGTATGCGTTCATGCCCAGACTGTGCTGGGGCTCGGTTAAGAAGGGAAAGCCTAGCTGTAACAGTGGGAAGTCTTAATATTGGTGAATTATCGAAAAAATCTATTAAAGATGCAGGTGAGTTTTTTAGGTCTTTGAGTTTAAAAAAAAATGAGGGGATAGTAGCAAAGCAAGTTCTTAAGGAAGTTAAAGATAGGCTAAATTTCCTTGAGAATGTCGGGCTTGAATATTTGACCTTAGATAGATCTGCTGCGACACTTTCAGGAGGAGAAGCACAAAGGATTCGTCTTGCTACGCAGATTGGTTCACATCTTGTTGGTGTACTATATATTCTTGATGAACCGTCTATTGGTCTTCACCAAAGAGATAATAAACGATTGTTAGCAACTCTGGAACGGTTAAAAGATTTAGGGAATACGGTTATTGTCGTAGAGCATGATAGAGAAACAATTGAAAAAGCTGATTATATATTGGATATAGGTCCTGGTGCTGGAGAAAATGGTGGGAAAATTGTTTTTTCTGGTACCCCTGAAAAAATGATTAAATCAAAAAATTCAATTACAGGAAAATATCTTTCTGGAGTACGTGAAATAACAATTCCACAAAACAGAAGATTGGGCTCAGATAAATATATTAATCTTTCAGGTGCTAAAGGGAATAATCTTCAAGATATAACTATCTCATTCCCTTTAGGTCGTCTAATATGCGTGACAGGAGTATCTGGCTCTGGTAAAAGCACCCTAATTAATGAAACCCTTTTCCCAATATTATCTAGAGAATTACATCATTCTCGCAAGACTCCTTTATCATATAGCAATATTGAGGGACTTCTTTATCTTGATAAAGTTATTGATATTGATCAATCACCTATTGGAAGAACACCGCGTTCTAATCCAGCAACTTATACGGGTGTTTTTACTCATATAAGAGATTTGTTCACGAAAATTCCTGAATCTAAACTAAGAGGGTACAAGCCTGGTAGATTTTCATTTAATGTTAAAGGAGGACGTTGTGAAGCTTGCAAAGGTGATGGAATAATAAAAATTGAAATGCATTTTCTTCCAGATGTGTATATACAATGTGAGGAATGTAAAGGCTCTCGCTATAATAGGGAAACTCTTGAAATTTTATATAAGGGACAGACAATTGCTGATGTATTACAAATGAGTGTACAAGAAGCTCTCGAATTTTTTAAAAATATTCCTCAAGTTAAGCGAAGGCTTGAAACACTTAATGATGTGGGTCTTGGTTATATTCGTTTAGGACAACAAGCTACAACATTATCAGGCGGAGAGGCACAACGAATAAAGTTGGCATCTGAATTATCTCGAATTGGAACAGGTCGTACTCTTTATATTTTGGATGAGCCTACAACTGGTCTTCATTTTGAAGATATCAGAATGTTGTTACAAGTGCTTACAAGGTTAGTTGACAAAGGTAATACCGTAATTGTGATTGAACATAACCTTGATGTTATTAAAACTTCTGATTGGATAATTGATCTTGGACCAGAAGGAGGAGATGGTGGTGGAAATATTGTTGGTGTTGGTACACCTGAACAGATAGTTAAAATAAAACAATCATACACAGGACAATTTTTAAAAAAAGTATTGAATGGAAAAAAAAACAATGAAAAAGAATAATATTGCTGATATTACTATTAATACATTAAGATTTTTAGCTGCTGATGCAGTTCAACAGGCAAATGCTGGACATCCTGGATTGCCACTAGGTGCTGCACCCATGGCATACGTTCTTTGGAAAAAATTTCTAAAGCATAATCCTGCCAATACAGCCTGGTATGATCGTGATCGATTCGTGCTTTCAGCTGGTCACGGCTCAGCTTTACTATATGCATTGTTACATCTAGCAGGTTATGACCTTTCTTTAGATGAGTTAAGAAATTTTAGGCAGTGGGGAAGTAAAACTCCAGGGCACCCTGAGTTTGGTCATACGCCTGGAGTTGAGACTACAACTGGTCCCCTCGGACAAGGTTTTGCAAATGGTGTTGGTATGGCTATGGCTGAATGTTATTTAGCAAATAAATTTAATAAAAGTGGTTTTAATATTGTTGATCACAATACGTATGCGATTGTTTCAGATGGAGATCTTATGGAAGGCATATCATCTGAAGCTGCTTCTTTGGCGGGACATCTAGGTCTAGGAAAGTTGATTTATCTATATGATGATAATAGCATTACTATTGATGGTTCTACAGACCTTGCTTTTACTGAGGATGTTGAAAAGAGATTTTCAGCTTATAATTGGCAAGTTATTAGAGTTATAGATGGGAATGATGTTCATGAGATTGAAGGAGCTATTGTTCAAGCAAGAGAAGTTATCAACAAACCTTCGCTTATCATGATTAAAACGGAAATTGGTTATGGTAGTCCTAAACAAGGAACTTCTTCAGCGCACGGTGAACCTTTAGGAGAAGAATCTTTGCTTGCTACAAAAGACACACTTAATTGGCCTAGCAAAGAGAAATTCCATGTTCCTGAAGAAGCTAGAGCTAACTTTGATGCTCGCAAACAAGGTGAAAATTCTGAAAAAAATTGGAATAATATTTTTAATGAATATTCTGAAGAACATCCAGAATTAGCATCTAATTTCCAGCAGATAATTAATGGAGAAATGCCAGCGGATTGGGAATCTTCTTTGCCATATTTTTCCGTTAATGATGGTCCCGTAGCAACACGTGTTTCATCTGGTAATGTTCTCAATGCTCTTTCAGAAGTTGTGGACAATCTTGTTGGCGGATCAGCTGATTTAGAACCATCTAATAAGACCTTTCAAAAAAGTAAGCCGATATTTAAATCAGGAAAAAACCCTGGTCAAAACATTCATTTTGGTGTAAGAGAACATGGAATGGGTGGAATTGCTAATGGTTTGGCGCTTCATGGTGGGATTATTCCTTATGTTGCCACATTTCTCATTTTTTCAGATTATATGAAAGCTTCAATACGATTAGCTGCATTAATGCAAACTCGTGTTATATATATTTTTACTCATGATAGTTTGGGAGTTGGTGAAGATGGTCCAACTCACCAACCTATTGAACAATTAATGTCCTTACGGTTAATTCCAGGCTTGACGGTAATTAGACCTGCTGATGCAAATGAAACATCCGAGGCTTGGCGAATAGCATTATCAAAGGATGGTCCTGTTGCAATTATTCTTACCCGTCAGAATCTTCCTGTCATGCATAATATAGATCAAATTATTGAAGGAGTGCCGCGAGGAGCCTATATTGTGAGTGGAGATGATAATCCTCAGATCATATTGTTGGCAACAGGATCCGAAGTATCACTTGCTGAAAAAGCTAGGCAATCTCTTTTTCAGGAAAATATCAAATCTCGAGTAGTATCAATGCCATCTAGAGAACTTTTTTCAAGCCAATCAGAAGAATATAGAAATCAAGTTTTAACACCTGGCATTCCAGTAGTAACTGTTGAAGCTGGAGTAAGTTTGGGTTGGCATAGCTATCTTAGTAGTGGAGGTAAAGTAATTGGTATTGACCAGTTTGGTGCATCAGCTTCTGGAGAAGTCCTTATGGCAAAGTTTGGATTAGAGGTAAAAAATGTTGTTAGGATTGTTAAAGAAATTCTAATATAATTTATAAGAAAATCAATTATGAGAGAAAATCAATTATGAAATCACTCACACAGTTAAACAATGAGTATCAATATTGGGAGATTATAAAAGATCTTGTTGATCAATGTATCGATTTCATGCTCAACTTTAGCCAGAGTGGTCATCCTGGTGGCTCAAGATCAAAAGTTCATGCAATAATATCGACCCTTCTTTCTGGTGTGATGAGATGGGATATCAGAGATCCTGGAAAAAGATTTGGGGATAGATTTATTTTGGTTGCGGGGCATACAAATCCTGTTGTCTATGCTACTCTTGCAGTATTTAATGAAGCCATGCGAATCAAGTATGATCAGACAGGTGATGATTGTTACCTAAGTAGCTTGGCAGAAGAGGATACTCTTGTATGGGAAGATTTGTTAACACTTCGTCGGCATGGAGGGTTGCCGGGTCACGCAGAAATGGCTGGAAAAACACTATTTTTAAAATTCAATACAGGACCATCAGGTCATGGATCCCCAGCTGCTGTTGGAGAGGCACTTGCACACAAATTAGCAGGGAGTGAGGAAGTAAAGGTTTTTGCATTTGAGGGTGAAGGTGGATTGACAACTGGTGCTAGTCATGAGGCAAGGCAATCTGCATATGGTTTAGGCCTAGGGAATTTAATTTATTTTGTAGATTGGAATGATCACGGTATTGACTCTAGGCCCTATAGTGATGTTGTCTATGGGAGCCCATCGGACTGGTTTTTATCATATGGCTGGAAAGTAGAAGGGACAGATCAAGGTGAGGATTGGGAATCCATTATGCAAGCCTATAATGCGTTATTCTCAAGTGATGACCCTAACACACCAAAAATTATTTGGACAAAGAATAGGAAAGGTAGAGGTTATGGTGTTTTTGATGCAGAAAGCCATGGCCTGCCACATAAGAGCAACTCCAAACTTTTCTGGAAAACAAAGACAAAATTTGCAGAAAAATATAATGTTGATTTCCAAGGTTTTGGGGAGCCGGCCCCAGCAAGCGAATTAGATTTTAAGGAGCAATCCGAGATCAATTTGAAAACGGTCATGAGTGTACTAGATAACAATCAACCTCTTATTGATTATATTGCTACTAGGTTAGTAGAATTAGGAGATTCTGTTCCTAAAGATATTAAGTCAAGTCGATTTAATGGGGCAAACCCTATGTGTGATAAAACTATTACTAATTATTTATCATATCCAGCTGAATTGTTTTTGCCTCCAGGTGAGCGAGCCCCAAATCGATTAGCATTAGGAAAATTTGGTTCTTGGTTAAATAGTTATGTTAATGAAAAATATGGAAGGCCACTTATCATTGCAGCTTCGGCAGATCTTGCTGGCTCTACAAATATTTCCGGTTTTGGAAAGGGATGGAAAAACCACCCAGACTTCGGCTTTTATGATAGAAAACAAAATCTTAACGGGACTATTTTGCCACAGGCAATTACAGAATTTGCTAATGCGGGTCTTCTTGCTGGTCTCGCTACAGTTAATTTCCATAATAATTCATACAATGAATTTGATGGATTTATTGGCGCTTGTTCCACTTATGGATCTTTTTCTTATTTAAAATATGGACCAATGAGACTCTTTAGTCAAATTGCTCAAGATTCCGATTTGAAAGTAGGAAAATTATTGTGGATAGCGGGTCACACTGGTCCCGAAACTGCCGAAGATGCGAGAACTCACTTTGGAATTTTTTCTCCAGGTGTTACACAACTTTTCCCTGATGGACATATTTTGAATCTTCATCCTTGGGAATATAATGAAGTTGCGCCTGTGATTGGTGCTGCATTAGGTACTAATATTCCCATAATTGCATTACATCTTACGAGACCATCAATAGAGATTCCTGACCGAGAAGCCTTCGGTATTGCTTCGCACTTTGATGCTGGGAAAGGTGCATATCTAATTCGAGATTTTGATAAAACAGCTGACCGCCAAGGGACTGTAATTATTAGAGGTACAAGTTGTACTGCAAACCTAATGCAACTACTAAATCACATTAATGATAAAGGGCCAAATGTTAAAATTGTTGCGGCAATTTCATGGGGTCTTTTCCAGCTTCAAGCAAGGGAATATCGCCAATCTATTCTTTCTGAAAGGGATATGCATGATGCTATGGTAATTACAAATTCCGGATTAAAATTAATGCATAACTGGATTGCTAATTCTGTAGTAAAAGAATATTCTTTGTCATCTGATTGGGATAATCGTTGGCGTACAGGAGGGCGTTTAGATGAAATTGTTGAAGAAGCACATTTATCATGTTCATGGCTAAAAAATGGAATTGAGCGTTTTGCATCTGAAAGAAAGAATCGACTTGATTGTCTTAGAAATATTCTTCCAAAAGAATAAACAGACTTCAATTGCAATCGCTCAAACCTATTGTTAAATTCGGTATTGGTGTTACGATCCAAACAATACGCAAGCTTAGCTTGAATGTATTCTTCATTTATGACTGACTCTCAAATAACAACTCCTGCTCCTCAAGAGGAGGATTTGGTACATGATCAGACTCTTAGACCGATAAGTTTCAATGAATTTGTGGGGCAATCAGATTTAGTAGAAAACCTCAAGTTATATATAGAAGCATCTAGTAACAGAGGAGATGCTCTTGACCATGTTTTATTGTTTGGTCCTCCTGGTCTCGGTAAAACAACCCTTGCTCATATTATTTCAAAAGAAATGAGTGTTAGTTTGAAACAAACTTCTGGCCCAGTCCTGGAACGAGCTTCTGATCTTGCAGGATTATTAACAAACCTTCGAAATAGAGATGTGCTTTTTATTGATGAAGTTCATCGAATCAACAAAATTGTAGAAGAATATCTTTATTCTGCAATGGAAGATTACGGTATCGACATTCTTATTGATAAAGGTCCAAGTGCGCGTAGTGTTAGACTTAATCTTGAGCCATTTACTCTTATAGGAGCAACTACACGTCTTGGTAGTCTTACATCTCCTATGCGGGATCGTTTTGGAGTAGTGTTAAGAGTAGATTTTTATAATGATACTGATTTAGTAAAAATTATTATGAGATCAGCGAAAATACTTGATGTACAAATTGATAAAGCTGGTGCAATAGAATTGGCATCGCGCTCTCGTGGTACTCCTAGAGTTGCTAATAGGATTCTTCGAAGGACACGAGATTATGCTGAAGTCAAAGCAGATGGTGAAATTACAAAGGATGTAGCGGTTAAGTCTCTTGAGAAGCTTGGAATAGATGGTTTTGGTTTGGATGATATGGATAGATCTATTCTTACATCCTTAGTTGAAAAATTTGATGGTGGTCCAGTAGGAATTAATTCACTTAGTGTTGCCATTGGAGAAGATGCCCAAACTATTGAAGATGTTTATGAACCTTATTTAATTAAAGAAGGGTTTATTCAAAGGACACCAAGAGGAAGAATTGCTGAAAAGAGAGCTTTTAAATATCTTGGGATTGAGAAACCTGAAAATCAACAAACACTTTTTGATTAGGAGAACTTTATGTTATTTGAAAAACGAGTAAAACTTCGGTTAACAGATTTTGATTATAAATTACCTAAAACACGAATTGCTCAAGAGCCATGGCCTCGCCGAGAATATGCAAAGATGATGGTTCTGAATCGTGAAACACAAAAAATTCAACATAAGCGGTTTCACAATATTATCGATTATTTAAAGAAAAATGATCTCGTAATTGTTAATGAGACTAAAGTATTTCCTGCACGTCTTTTTGCAGTGAAAGATAGAACTGATGCCAGAGTTGAAGTCTTCTTGCTTAGAGAATTAGAAAATGATCTTTGGGAAGTATTAGTAAAGCCTGCACGAAAAGTTAGAATAGGGAATAAGTTGCATTTTACAGAAGATGTGCATTGTGATGTTATAGACAATACAGTTTCTGGGGGAAGAGTTGTTCGTTTTGAATATGAACGCCCTGATTTTTATGAAATAATTGATAGAATAGGACATGCACCATTGCCGCCTTATATCACCCGTCCTGATACGGAAAAAGATAAAGAGCGTTACCAAACAGTATTTGCCTCTAATAGAGGAGCAGTTGCGGCACCTACAGCTGGTTTGCACTTCACAGATGAATTGATAGATAAGATTAAAGAAAAAGGAGCGAGGATAGCACCATTGATAGTACACATTGGTTTAGGTACTTTCCGGCCTGTTCAAGTAGAAGATCTAACACGCCATCAGATGGATTCAGAATATTTTGAAGTACCAGCTGAAACTGCTATTGCGATTAATGAAACTCGGGAGCGAGGGAAACGAATTTTTGCTGTTGGAACTTCTTCTGTTAGAGCATTGGAAACAGTAGTCGTTTCAGGGTTTCAGGTAACCCCAAAGCGAGGCTGGACTGATAAATTCATTTATCCACCATATGATTTTAAAATGACAGATTCAATAATTACAAATTTTCACCAACCAAAATCCACTCTACTAATGCTCCTATGCGCGTTTACAGATAGGGAATTTATCTTTAAGGCATATAAAGAAGCTCTAAAGAAAGATTATCGTTTCCTTAGTTATGGGGATTCAATGTTGATAGTTTAATGCCTGTAACAGTAGGGGCAATTGTAGCCGCCGCAGGTGACGGACAGCGATTCTCAAAAAAAGGAGATAAGAGAAAAAAACAGTTTATTTCATTAGGAGGTAAACCTCTTTTCCTTCATTCAGTAATCAGTTTTTATTATTCTCCAATTATTTCACGAATAATAGTAGTTGTCCCTTCTAGAAGCATTGAATTTTGCACTAATTTTTTGCATGCGGAATTTGGTTCAAATGATATCGAGGTTATAGCAGGAGGAGCTAAGAGGCAAGATAGTGTATATAAGGCTTTTGTGAAAATAAAAAATAGTGTGGATACTGTAATTATACAAGATGGAGCTCGTCCTTTCATGGATCCAAGTTGGATTGCTAGTACAGTAAACAAAATTAAAACTTATGATGGAGCAATAGTTGCCCAACCGGCTTTGGACACAATTAAATTATCACATAATTCTTTAATTAAAGAAACGTTAGATCGTTCACTTATCTGGCAAGCTCAAACTCCTCAAACATTCACAGTAGATATTTTGGAGACTGCTTTTGATTATGCCAAAAGGGAAAATTTTGTTGGGACTGACGAATCTCAAATTGTAGAAAAAGTTCATGGCAACATAAGTTTAATAGAAGGTACTTCGTTTAATTTAAAAATTACCACGCAGAGTGATCTCGTTTTGGCTCAATCGATTTTTTCCAAAGGACTATAATGTTTAGAACTGGAATAGGGTATGACGTTCATCGTTTAGCAAAGGGGAAACCACTTATTCTTGGTGGATTAGAGATTACTTCTGATTTGGGATCTGTAGGGCATTCGGATGGTGATGTTTTATCGCATTCTATTGTTGATGCTTTACTTGGCGCCGCTGGCCTCGGAGATATTGGAACTTATTACCCAAGTGATAATGATCAGTGGAAAGATTTTTCCAGCTTGAAGTTTATTGCAGAGTCTGTTAAAAGAATAAATAACTCTGGCTATAAAATTTCTAATATAGATGCGACCATAATTCTTCAATATCCTTATTTAAATGATTATATATTGGATATAAGAAAAAAACTTGCTATTGAGATGAACATACATTTGTCTGAAATTGCGATTAAAGCTACTACAACGGATGGATTAGGGTTTATTGGAGCAAGCGAGGGAATAGGTGCATTAGCAATTGCAACTTTGATTTTTAAAAAGTAGGGTTTAACTATTTCATTAGCTATATCAGCCCATGCAAAAATTAATATCGGTTTGAAAATAACTGGTCAGCGAGAAGATGGTTACCATACTATTGAAACAATTTTTCAAGAAATTTCACTTGCTGATGAGATAATACTAGAGAAAACTTCAAAGGGGACTCAACTGATATGCTCAGAACCCTTACTTTCATCTAAGAATGAGAATCTTTGCCTTAAAGCTTTAAAAACTATGCGGCAAGCATTCGCATTTAGAGAAGATGTCTCTATACAACTTAAAAAAAATATACCAATTGGAGCGGGACTAGGTGGTGGTTCTACGGATGCTGCAGCAGTGTTAGTTGGTCTTACTAAGTTATTTAATTTAAAAATCCATCCTGAGAGACTGAAGGAATGTGCTTTATCTATAGGTGCGGATGTACCATTCTTTTTAAAAGGAGGTTGTCAAGTTGCCACTGGTATAGGTGAAGAATTAACAACAGCAGTTTTACCAAAAATTGGAGCAATCTTACTTGTTTTTCCACAAAAAGAAATATCAACAGCTTGGGCATATAAAAATTTTAAGTTAAAAAACGATTTGTCCTATGAACATGTTACTAGTAATTTCCTTACCCTAATTGATGCCCAAGCATCGTGGGATGAATTAGGAATGTTATTTGAGAACGATTTTGAATCTCTGGTCTTTCAAACATATCCAGAGATTGGCGATCTAAAGAGGCGGCTTATCGAAGCCGGAGCGCAATATGCCAGTCTGTCGGGCAGTGGCTCGACTGTGTTTGGAATCTTTGAGGATGTTTTCATGGCTAAACGAGCTATGCAACAGTTCTCATCCTTCCAAACTTTTATTGCCTTTCCCATTCCAAGTTAATTGATCGCTTCTAAATTGGGATGTAGTCTAATGGCAAGGCACTCGGCTGTTAACCGAGATGATGTAGGTTCGAATCCTACCATCCCAGCAAATGAAAAAGGTAGAATAAATTTCAAAAGTGTCTTGCCGGGTCGTCCAACGGCAGGACCGCGGCCTTTGACGCCGTTAATCTTGGTTCGAATCCAAGCCCGGCAACAACAATTATGAGAAACAGCTATGAAAGTTTTTAGTGGCAGATCAAATGAACCTCTTGCGAGAGAAATTGTTAGACATCTTAATATTGAGATTGGACAGGTTAGTTTTCGTCAGTTTTCTGATGGAGAATTGTGGGTAAAATACGAAGAGAACATTCGCGGACAAGATGTATATATTATTCAATCAACTCATCCCCCAGCCGAAAACATTTTGGAGCTCATTTTAATGATTGATGCTGCTGTTAGAGCCTCAGCAGCTCGTGTCACTGCTGTAATCCCATATTATGGGTATGCTCGTCAAGATCGAAAAGATCAGCCAAGAGTTCCAATTTCAGCTAGGGTAATTATGGATATGTTATCTAGTGTTGGCGCAGGTCGCGTACTTACTATGGATCTTCATTCCGCTCAGATTCAAGGATTTACACATATTCCTTTTGACCATCTTTATGCTAGGCAGATTGTTTTTAAAAGACTTGAGGAGTTTTCTTCTCAGCAAAAGGATACAGTAATTCTTGCTCCAGATGTTGGAAGGGCACCTATGGCTCAAGCATATGCTAAACGTTTGGGTGTAGGTTTTGGTCTTATTGACAAGCGAAGAACTGCACCAAATAAGGCTGAGGTAGTTCATCTAATTGGAGATATGAAAGGTAAAAAAGTAATAGTGATGGATGATATGATTGACACAGCTGGAAGTATGATTGGTGCCTCTGATTCAGCTGTTGCAAGTGGAGCTTCTTCAGTAGTTGCTTTAGCAACTCACGCTCTTTTTTCAGCAGATGCATCAGAAAGAATTATGTCATCATCTATTGAGAAGGTAATAGTAACGGACACAGTTAATATTGTACCAGGTAGAAGATTTGCTAAACTCGAAGTCATTTCTGTTGCAAGTCTTTTTGCCAATGCTATTTCAAATATTCATAGCGGTGAGTCCGTTAGCGCACTTTTCGAGGTCTAACTGGAGGTAGTCATGGCGTCAGAGTTCAAACTTGAACTAGAAAAACGAAAAAATATTGGATATCAAATTTCTAGAGACTTGAGACAGAAGGGGTTTATTCCAGGTGTTTTCTATGCAGCTGATCAAGAACCGGTTACCTTCTCTATAGAAAAACGTCACTTGTATTTTGCTCTCCAATCTCAATCTCACATTTATTCAATTGATGTTGATGGTAAGAGTCGTCATGCAATTTTTAAGGAAATTCAATACCATCCTGTTACGGAGGAAATTCTTCATGTTGATCTTTTTGGTGTAAGCCTTAGGGATAAAATTACTCTTTCTGTTCCTATTATCCTTGAAGGGGAGCCCTCTGGTGTAAAAACTGGTGGTATCATGAATCAAAATATCACAGAAGTTGAAATACAGTGTTTGGCAACTAAAGTGCCTGACGCAATCCATGTTAATGTTGAAGAATTAGAATTAGGGGATAGTGTTCATGTTTCGGATCTTTCTATTGAAGACGGGGAGATTCTAACAAACCCTGAAATTACCGTTGTTTCTGTGCAGGCTCCAAGAGAGGAAGTAATTGAAGAGACTGTAGTTGATGAGGAATTGATGGAAGGTGAAGAAACAGAGGAAGTTGAACAAGAACAGGCAACTTCTGATGATGAGGAAAAAGAGGAAAGCTAAAGTGTATGCTTTTATTGGTTTAGGGAATTTTGGTGAGGATTATTCTCAGACAAAACACAACTTTGGTTTTTGGATAGTTAATGAGTTTGTAAGCAGAAAGAAAATATCATTTAAACCAGGTAAAGGAGATTTTATTTTTGCGGAATCATCTAACAACCAAGAATTTTTAGTTGTAAAACCAACAAGTGGCATGAATAGGAGTGGTTTTCCAATAAAAGAAGTTCAAAAACAATGGAATCTAAGTTTTTCAGATATACATATTATAGTGGATGATGTTGATTTGGGCTTAGGTACAATAAGAATTCGTCCTCGCGGCGGTGATGGTTGTCATAGAGGTTTAGAATCAATAATTTACCATTTAGGAAGCACTGAATTTCCTCGTGTCAGGATTGGTATAGCTACTGATGAACCAATGAGACCAGCTGAAAACTATGTTTTAAAGCCATTTCATAAACATTACAAATCTTTAGTTGAAAAAATGATAAATGTTGGAACTAATTCATTAGAAGAAATTTTGGCAAATGGATTAGATCAAGCAATGAATAAATATAATTATAAAGAAAGTATTAATTAACTATGTTGACATTTTTAATTGTTATCTTGTCTGGCTTATTAGCACTCTTATTTGCTTTTTTTCGATCTAATTGGGTTAATAAACAAGACCCTGGAAATGAAAAAATGATCAATATCGGTTTAGCCGTTCGTGAAGGTGCTATGGCATTTTTGTCTAGAGAATATAAGGTTCTAGCAATATTTGTGCTTGCTGTTGCCATCTTTCTTGCTGCGGGCAATATTTCTCAAAGTACCAGCATGGTAGCTGTCAGTTTTATTGTAGGGGCCTTATGTAGTGGTTTTGCTGGTTTTTTTGGTATGAGGGTAGCAACTGCTGCAAATAATCGCACTACTCAAGCTGCAAGGCAAAGCCTTAATTCAGCACTATCTGTTGCGTTTGCTGGCGGATCTGTAATGGGCATGAGTGTAGTTGGACTTGGGATTTTAGGTCTTAGTTTATTATTTTATTTCTATAATGGATTGGAAGCGAAAGGAGAGGAGCTCCAACGAGTAATGACTCTTCTTTCTGGCTTTGCTATGGGGGCATCATCCATAGCTTTGTTTGCTAGAGTTGGTGGTGGTATATATACCAAGGCAGCTGATGTAGGTGCAGATCTTGTTGGGAAAGTTGAAGCGGGAATCCCAGAGGATGACCCTAGAAATCCTGCCACTATTGCGGATAATGTTGGCGATAATGTAGGTGATGTAGCTGGAATGGGTGCTGATTTATTCGAATCTTATGTTGGTTCCATAATTGGGGCAATGGTTTTAGCGGCAGCATCAAATGCTAGTAATCTGGTTATGTTGCCTTTATATCTTGCTAGTTCGGGTATTTTTGTATCTATAATTGCTACTTTCTTTATTAGAACTAGAGAGGGTGGGAATCCTCAGAAGGCACTGAATACGGGTAGTTATGGTGCTGGTTTTTTGATGCTTATATCAAGTTATTTTATAATCGAAAATACTGTTCCTTCCTCAATCAATATTAATGATAAAATTGTAGAGTCAATTGATATTTTCGGTGCTACAATTGCTGGTTTAATTGCTGGTTTAACTATTGGAATGTTAACAGAATATTATACTGCTGAATCTAGAAATCCTGCCAGGAAAATTTCTAAATCTAGTGAGACCGGTTCAGCAACAAATATAATATCTGGTATTGCTAATGGGATGCAATCTACAGCTTTACCAGTGCTTACTTTAGCAATTGCAATTATTGTGGCATATGAACTTTCTGGTTTATATGGTATTGCTATTGCTGCATTAGGGATGCTCTCGACTACTGGCATCCAATTAGCCGTAGATGCTTATGGGCCTATTGCTGATAATGCTGGCGGCTGTGCTGAGATGGCTGAGCTTCCTCCAGAAGTTAGAGAACGGACTGATAAGCTTGATGCTGTTGGGAATACTACTGCTGCTATAGGTAAGGGATTTGCTATTGGCTCGGCTGCTTTAACAGCCCTAGCACTTTTTAGCGCGTATCAGACAACTGTTGGTTTAGGAGCTATTGATATAATGAGACCTACTGTGATGGCCGGCTTGCTAATTGGAGGTTCGCTTCCTTTTCTTTTTTCTTCATTTGCAATGAAAGCTGTAGGAGAAGCTGCTTTTGAGATGATTGAAGAAGTAAGGCGACAATTCAGAGATATTTCGGGCCTTTTGGAAGGTAAAGCAAAAGCCGATTATGCACGCTGTGTAGATATTGCTACTTCTGCAGCTATAAAAAGAATGATAGCACCGGGTTTGCTTGCCGTGTTAACGCCAATATTTTTTGGTTTAATATTAAAAGATCCTGAAATGCTAGGAGGTGTACTTGCAGGGGTAACAGTTACTGGTGTATTACTTGCGATCTTTATGGCTAATGCAGGAGGTGCTTGGGATAATGCAAAAAAATACATTGAAAGTGGTGCTCATGGTGGAAAGGGTAGTAATGCCCATAAAGCTGCTGTTGTAGGTGATACTGTAGGAGATCCATTTAAAGATACAGCAGGCCCCTCTTTAAATATTTTAATAAAACTAATGTCTGTGGTATCACTGGTGATTGCGCCTTTGATATCTTAAAAGGAGTATTAATGAGATATTACGAAACACTTTATATTGTTCATCCGGATTATGAGGATTCTCGTTTAGATGAATTAAAAGAGATGGTAGATAAAAGAGTAAAAGAACACGGCGCGGATATTGTTAACTCTTATGTATGGGGTAAACGTAAATTGGCTTATGATGTTGAAAGATATCGATATGGAACTTATATGATATTACAATATTCGGCTAAAACTCCATTCGTTAATAATTTAAATAATTGGATGGAACTACAAACCCAAATATTAGCCTATATGACTACACGACTTGATAGTGCCCCTCTAATTAAAGAAAATAATGGTCGCGATGAATCTGTTAAGAAACTTGATAATGACACACAAAAAGTTATTGAACAACCCGAAGAATTAGAGGAGAGTAAATAATGGCATTTATTGGACGTGGCCGTGTCTGCAAGTTTTGTGAAGATCACAGCCTTGATATCGATTATAAAAATGTTAAACTAATAAGAAAATTTATTAATGATCAGGGTAAAATTATTCCTGGTCGTATAACGGGAACTTGTTCCAGACACCAGCGGAACTTGACAAGTGCTATAAAAAAAGCTAGAAACATTGCACTTCTTTCATATTCTGGAAATGAGTTCAGTGGTTAGTAAAAAGGAAACATCTAATTATGGAAGTAATTTTAAAAGAAAAAGTTGATAAACTTGGCGATGTAGGTGAACTTGTACGTGTGAAAGATGGATATGCTCGTAATTATCTGATACCCAAAGGCTTAGTCGTGAAAGCAACTCCAGGAAATTTAAAAGTTATCGAAAATTTAAAGCTACATATTGCCCAACGTAAAACTAAAGAGGCTTCTCAACATCAATTGATTGCTGATAAGCTATCTAAATTAAAACTTACAGTACCTGTAAAGGTAGGTGATGATGATCGTTTATTCGGATCTGTTACAGCAATTACAATCAATGAATTGCTTGTTGATCAAGGTTTTAAAATAGATCGTAAATCTATTTATCTTGAAGATCCAATTAAATCATTAGGGTTACACAATGTGACAATTAAGCTACATCCAGATATTAAGACAGAGTTAAAAGTTTATGTCATAAAAGAGTAGTTTTATCCTTTATAGTATTTTAATTATCTCTTCTTTGGATTAGAGTTTTTGTTGCAAGGTTCTAATCTCCCGCACATTTTTTTTTATGTTTGCTGATGTTTCCTTTCCTATCTCGAGTTGGAAAACGTTTACTTATAGCGTTCCTTCTGACTTTCATTCAATTATTCAAATCGGTTGTCGTGTAATTGCACCACTAGGTAATCGGAGAAAAGTACAAGGTGTAGTTGTAGGAATAAATAAGACTCCTAAATTTAAAGGGGGGCTTCAACCAATATATGAAATTATGGATGACACTCCTATTTTAGATGAAACATTATGGAAGCTTATATGTTGGGTAAGCAATTATTATCTAACACCATTAGGGCAGGTGGTTCGTTCAGCTGTACCATCAGAAATATCACGGGATTTTCATACTTCGTCTATATTGAAAGTTAATATAATCTCTAAAGATAAGCGGATCATTGAAAAGTTAGAAAAAACAGCTCCTAGACAGTATGAAATTTATCAAACAATCTATAATCTAGGGGGGTCGGCACTTTTAAAAAATATTTCTAATGTATATCCTACCGCAAGGACAATATGTCGCATACTTGAGAAAAAGAAATTGATTAGTATTGATAAGGTTAGTAAAGAACCTACTCTTGAAAATCTACAAGTTAATAGGATTCGATCTCCAATTAATCTTACTAAAGCCCAACAAAACATTGCTAATAAAATAATGAGTTCAATTCAAAATAAGGATTATTCACCTTACCTACTTCATGGTGTTACTGGTAGTGGTAAGACAGAAATTTATATCCATCTTGCTAAAGAAATAGAAAAGTTAGATAAAACGTCAATCATACTCTTGCCAGAGATTGCTTTAACTCCTCAGATAGCTGGAAGATTTTATTCTACATTTAAAGATAGGATTGCAGTATGGCACAGTAGAATGACTGGAACAGAGAGAAGTTGGGTTTGGCGACAAATTTGTGGTGGAAAGTATTCTGTTATAGTGGGGGCTAGAAGTGCTGTATTCACTCCAATGAAGAATCTTGGATTAATTGTAGTTGATGAAGAACAGGAAAGTAGTTTCAAACAACAAAGTCCAGCTCCAAGGTATCATGCCCGTGATGTTGCGCTTATGCGAGCCAAAATTAGTAACGCAGTTGCAATTCTTTCTGGGGCTACTCCTAGTTTGGAATCTTTTTACAATCAGTTCGAAGGAAAATTGGAATATCTTCAACTTTCATCAAGATTTGGAAATGCTATTTATCCTAAGGTACATGTCGTTGACTTGAAAAAAGAGCGGAAAAAACGAGAGAATCACTCTATTATATTTTCACAATTATTAAGTGAAAAGATTGCTGATCGTTTAGATCGAAAGGAACAAATTATTTTATTGCAAAACAGACGTGGATTTTCACCAGTATTGATTTGTGAGAATTGTGAAGAAATTCAAATGTGCTTTAATTGTCAAATTACACTCACATTTCATAAATCTGAAAATAAGGTTAAATGTCATTATTGTGATTATTGTAAGCCTTTTCCTGTTTTATGCAGACAATGCACAGGTGTATTAAGACTTGGAGGAACTGGGACCCAGAAAGTAGAAGAAATATTGTTGCGTATGTTTCCAGGTGTTAAATGTCTTAGAATGGATCTTGACACGACTAGGCGCAAAGGAAGCTATACTTCAATTTTAAACCAATTTAGTTCTGGGGAATATGATATTCTTCTTGGGACTCAAATGATTGCTAAAGGTTTGGACTTTCCAAATGTTACCTTAGTAGGTGTGGTAAATGCTGATACGGGTCTTTTTTTACCTGATTTTCGGGCTGGAGAACGAACTTTTCAGTTAATATATCAGGTTGCTGGTCGCTCAGGCCGTGGGAATAAGCCAGGTGAAGCGGTTATTCAAACTAGCTACCCTGACGACCCAGCAATAAAATTTGCTTGTCAACTCGACATAGAAAATTACTATAAGGTTTGTATGAATGAAAGAGAAGAGCTCATGTATCCACCATTTAGCTGGATGGCTAGGCTAGAATTGTCAGGGCTAGAACAACAGGGAGTAAAGCTGAGAGCTATGAATCTTGCAAAAGATTTGCAAGAAAAAACTAAATTACTTGAGATCATTGGTCCAGCACCATGCCCATTAGAACGAATCAGAGGTCGTTTCCGTTATCAAGTAATTCTTAAATCGCGAAAAGATTCAGATAAGAATGGTCAACAGTTAAGGGGATTTTTGGAAAACAATTTTAGGAAAACGGATAATAAATATGAACACTCAGGTGTAAAAATTAATGTTGATGTTGATCCTGTATCACTACTTTAAAATATAATGTACCGTTTTATAATTGTATTTTTTGCAATAGTGCCGCTTTCTGCTCAAACAGCTTATGCCTCACTTGATATCTCTTATCATTTTCGATCCATTGGAATGAGTGGAAGTGGTTTATCAGATCTCTCAAGTTCTGATGCTTCAAATCTTAACCCGGCATTATTATCTAGATCAAACAAAGCTTTAATTATTTCAGCTATTCAATATCCAGCTTCAATTAGAACACATTTTTTTGAATTTCGAACAAAATGGAATAGTTGGTATTTATCAACAACTTACAAAGGTGTGAATTATGGAGACTTCTTAGAACGTGATATTAATGGAGAACAGTTAGGTAATTTTTCAGCTAGTGATGCATGGATCGCTTTTGCTTTTGCGAGGAAATTAGCTCCCTTTTCGGATATTGGATTTTCTACAGGTCTTTTTCAAAGTCGTATTGGAACGTTAGAATCTTTTTTGGGTTTAATTACCTTTGGTTCTAGAGTTTCAATACCTAAGACATCTACATCGATAGGAGTAACGATTAGGAACATAGGTATAGCTTTGGAGTCATTTACTTCATATAAAGAAGATATACCCACATCAGTTTCAATAGGGCTGACACATGAATTACGATATTTACCTTTATTGTTATCAGTAGATGCTATCTGGTGGAGAGATAAAAATATGGTGAAAATTGGGGGTGAATTTTCAATATCAGAAAATTTATTCTTGTATTTAGGCACTAATTCACTAAGAAATGAACTCCAAATAGAACGATTGTGGATGGATATAAGTTCTGGTATTTCAATGGGAATCGCTTATGATATAAATCAAATGTCATTAGGTTTTTCGTTTGCTAATAATGGTGTTGGAGGAATCATGTTAGGGCTTGGTTTTGCAAGGAAATTTTAATAAAAAGAATATTTTATAATTAATTCTTAACCAAAGCTATCATACTACTATCCGTTTATCCTAGGTTGTCTATCGTTATTAGTTCTATAACTTCAAGCAAACAATTAATAAATATACTTTTATGAACACACAAGGGGAAAAAGAATCTCGATTAAATGAATTTTTAGATAATCCAAAAAAAGGACTGTGGACTTTAGCTACACCTATAATGTTGGGGATGATGGTTCAAACTATTTATTTAATGGTAGATATGTTTTTTGTTGGTCAGGTAAGTTCCGATGCATTAACAGCACTAGCTTTTAATCTTCCACTTGTTTTCTTTGGTTTAGGTTTAGTTTTTGGTATTGGCTCTGGTGTAACGGCCGTGATTGCTCAATATATAGGTGCTCAAGAAAAAAGTAATGCAGATAACACCGCTTCCCATGCAATATTATTAGGGTTGGCTTTAGGAATTTTTTGCACATTTTTAGGTTTGTCTAAGGGTAAAACAATATTAACATTCCTTGGTATCCCCTCATCTATTTTACCTCTGGCTTGGGATTATTTTAGTGTTATTGCCATAGCGTATACTTTCCTTGTTCTTTCAGTTTTTTTTAGATCAATCCTTTCTGGTGAAGGTGATATGAAAACCCCTATGATAATTCAAGGTTCTGGAACAATACTTAATATTGTATTAGATCCCATTTTCATATTTTATTTGGAATTAGGGGTTAAAGGTGCTGCTATTGCAACAGCGGTTTGCCAGATTTCAGTTGCAATTATTTTTGCATATATTATGTTAGTAAAGCAACTCAGCTATATCAAATTACCCTTTAACAACTTTTCTTTTTCAAGTTTAATTTTAGTAAAGATATTTAAGATTGGTATTCCTGCCTCTTTCTCAATGATAATTATGGCTTTAGGAAGCGGGATTTTTAATAGGATTGTTGTTATGTTTTCAAGTGAAGCAGTGGCTGGATACCAAATTGGAATGCGTATTGATCATATTTTCCTTATTCCTGCAATTTCTATATCCACAAGTCTTGTTACGTTGGTAGGAATGTTTTATGGAGCAAAACGTTATGATCTCGTTAAGTTAACAACCATTTATTCACTTAAGAGTTGTGTAATAATTGCGATTGGAATAGGATCCTTTTTTTTCTTTACTGCACCAACATTTATTGGAATTTTTAGTGATAATCAATCTATTAAGGAAATTGGAATTCAGTATCTTCGTTATTTTGTTTTTGGATATCCTTTTATAGCCATTAGCATGATAAGTGGAAGGACCCTTCAAGGGTTAGGAAACGGTATCCCTATGTTGGTACTTACTTTCATGCGTGTATTACTTGTAAGTGTTACTCTTTCTCTTTATTTCATTTTAATTCTGAACAAGTCAATTGAATGGGTATGGATAGCTCAACTAATCTCTGTAGTTCTAGCTGCAATCGTGTCAGTAGTTTGGTTAATTACAGTTTTGAAAAATTTAGAAGAAAAAAAACTTAATTGAATCATTAATAAAAACTCTTTATTTACATCTAAAGAAATAATATTATTGGTTTGCAACCTAGGTAATACTTTGATTTAAATTTCGCAATGGAATTGTCAAAACATTTATTTTCAACATTTTTTATAATTTTATTATTTAATTCCTGTACTTCGCCTCCATTGTCGAAAGAAGTCGCAGAACTTTCAAAGAAATATAATACAACTATTTATCGAGATTCATGGGGTGTGCCACATATTTATGGAAAAACTGATACAGATGTTGCTTTCGGTTTAGCGTATGCTCATGCCCAAGATGACATAAAAAATATAGAACTGTCAGTTATGGCTGCCAGGGGTAAGATGGCTAAATATCATGGTAAAGAAGGTATTGGGTTAGATTTTCTAGTAAAACTTTTTAGACTTGTTGAAACTGTTGAAGAAAAATATTATGAAGATCTTTCAATGAGTGTAAGAAAGGTCTGTGAAGCTTATTCTGAAGGGATTAATTATTATGCAAGTCTTTATCCAAATAATGTCACATTGGATCTTTATCCAATCAATGGAAAAGATATTGTAGCTGGTTTTTCATTGAAATCAACCTTTTTTTTTGGTCTTGATAACGTAGTGAAGCGATTGATGAGTAGTAATAAACGAGAAAATTTTGTTCTAAATGATCAAGAAATCATTCTTGCAGATCTTTTTGGTGGCGCTCCAATAGGATCCAATGGTTTTGCTATTTCTTCAAAAAAAACAGCTGATAGTTCCACATTTTTTATGTCTAACAGCCATCAACCTTGGAATGGACCTCTTTCTTGGTATGAAGCTCATGTCCATAGTGAACAAGGATGGGAAGTATCAGGAGCACTTTTTCCAGGTATGCCAGTTTTTGGTGTCGGTCATGATAAGAATAAAGCTTGGACACACACAGTAAATCATCCTGATCTTATTGATGTCTATGAATTAGAGATCAATCCGAACAATAAGTATCAATATAAATTTGATGGACGTTGGATTGATTTAGAAAAATTCATTATCCCAATTCAAGTTAAACTGTGGGGTGATCTTAAATGGACGTTCAAAAGAGAAGGCCTTTGGTCATTCCATGGACCAGTATTACGTCGGCCATTCGGCACTTTTGCAATTAGGTACTCAAATTTAGAAGATATAAGAACTATTGATCAATGGTATAAAATAAATAAGGCAAAAAATTTAGATATGTTTTTGGAAGCAATGGAAATGACAGCTATTCCTAGTCTAAATACTATCTACGCTGATCGAGAGTCAAATATTTTTTATATTTACAACGGTCGTTTTCCAGAACGTAATGAGGAATTTAACTGGGAACACCTAATTCCTGGTGATACATCAGTAGTAGTATGGGATAGTTTTTTACCTTTTTCCAGTCTTCCCCAAGTTTTAAATCCTGAAGCTGGTTTTGTTCAGAATTGTAATCATACTCCTTTTATGTCTACTGGTAATGGTGAAAATCCTGATTCAACTAGTTTTTCACATACAATGGGAATTGAGACACATAACACGAATAGGTCACTTAGGGCTCAAGAAATATTTAGTAAGGATAGTTCTATTACATTTGATGAATTTTTAGCTGCGAAATACGATCTTTATTATTCTGAAAATTCTCATCAGGTGCAGATGAAAAATAAGATTGTTGAAGAAGTGGAAACTTCTGATCCAATGTTAAGAGATGCCATTAATTTAATAGCCTCCTGGGATAATAGAATGAATATTGAAAATAAACAGGCTGCTATAGTAATTATAACTCTTTATGAATTAAGAGAATATTTTATTAAAGGTCGTGATTTTCCTGATAAAAAAATAATGAAAAATGCTGTAAAAAATGCGGCAGATTATCTGATGAAGTTTTATGGAGAATTAGAAGTTGAATTAGGACAAGTACAACGTCTAATAAGAGGAGAGAAAAGTTATCCCCTTTCAGGTGGCCCAGATATACTTAGGGCTATATATTCTGAATCTAATAGCAATGGGAAATTTGTAGGGAAAGCAGGTGATAGTTATATACTAGCAGTAAAATGGGATATGAATGGGGAAATGCAGTCTTTTAGTGGACAACCTTTCGGAACTTCCACAAATGATATAACATCATCTCATTACAATGACCAATCAGAGCTTTTTTCTAACCATCAATTGAAACCAGTTTGGTTTAATTTAGATGACATAAAAGCAAATTTAGAGCAAGTATATGAACCAGGTAAAGAAAAATGACTACTTTTGGTATTAATAAATTTGTGAGAAGACAAGTAAAAGGTTCTGGGAAAACTTATTCTTATAACTTGAGCTTTGAAGAAATACTTGCACACGTTACTACGCAGTACAATGCGGGTCATTTTCAAACAGGATATAGAGATGGTGTCATTATTGTGGCGGGTTCAGAAACAATAGCAAAGAATTTCGCATGTCCTTTTGTTGAGATTAATCAAAACACACGTCTTCGGGCAGAATGGGTAAAGCGACAATCTGGTGAAGAAGAATACATTAGAATTAGAGCTTTAAATGGGAAACCTTTACCAGCGGGAAAAGTAGAGTTTATTCTTTATAATCATGCGACTTTAAAGGAAAATCAGGAACAAACTAGTAATGCTGACTGGGAACTTATTTCAATGCATGCTTTGCCTGAAGGAATTGAATCCCTCCCTATAGGACCTGTGACAATGATGAGAAATCAACTGGAATTGAAAGGTGGAACAAAAGGTTCGTATAGCACTGAAGAGTGGGCTCAGTCAGTTCGATTCTGGCAACGTTATGCAGCAGTTTCACCGGAAATTGACACCTAGTTATTTTTTATATATTCCTTTACCATTGGGACAAAACGCACAGGGATTTTCTTTTCTTGAATTATTTTTCCAAGGGAATTTTTTTTTAGGACTAAAAGTTTTTGGTTTGTCCATCTGGGGCCAAGAGGTAGCACCATTCTTCCATTGGGTTTAAGTTGTGCAATTAGCTCTTTAGGTATTTGCTCAGGAGCGGCGGTCAAAATGATCCGATCGAACGGTGCATTTTCAACCCATCCTTTATATCCATTAGCGATTCTTGTAGTAATATTATTATATCCTAGTTCTTTGAAATTACTGAGAGCTAATTCACCTAATTCAGGAATTATTTCGATCGTAAATATTTCTTTTGCAATTTTACTTAATATGGCAGCTTGATAACCAGAGCCTGTTCCAATCTCTAAGATCTTATGATGAGCTTCCACTTTTAAGAGTTCCGTCATATATGCAACAATATAAGGTTGACTGATAGTCTGTCCATAACCAATAGGTACTGGCTGATCACTATATGCAAGGGCTTGGTTAGATCTATGAATAAATAGATGCCTAGGTATCTCACTCATCACTGCAATAACGGATATATTTTTGATTCCTCTTGAAATAATTTGATCTGTTATCATTTGTTTACGAAGCTACTATGTTCATCTAAGTCTTGAGCTATAACTATGAATATAAGGAAAAATAAAATTATAATAATTTGACATTTCTTTATAAGAAACTTGGAAATCACCCCTTCTTCTCCGATATTCGTCCGTTCATGAGATTTCAGAATACAATAATAATACTCTTTTTTATATTTATAGGGTGTAACTACACGAATGAATATAATCCTATAGAAATAAAACTTTCGGAAGAGTTTTCTATAAAAGATGCTGAATATTCGGGATTAGTTTTTGCTAATGAAGAATTATTATTGTTGCCTCAATTTCCTAATCGATTTTCTGGGCATATGGGCGGTAATATTCTTTCTATCCCAAAGGAAAAAATTGAGCACTATATCTTAGATAAAATAAAGGAACCAATAAAGCCTAGGAAAATAGGATTCAATGATGATGGTATTTCCAAAACAATTTCTGGTTTCGAAGGATTTGAAGCAATAGTAGTAGTTGGTGATTCAGTTTATCTGACTATTGAAGCAAAAGAAGGAGAAGGACGGCTTGGTTATATTGTGTGGGGTAAAGCGGATTGGGAAAAAGGAGAAATTCATCTTGATCAGTCATCTGTGAAAAAGATTCAATCAAATTTGTTCATGTCTCAAATGTCCTTTGAATCTCTTGTAAAATGGAACAATTTTCTTGTTGCTATATATGAAGCAAATGGTTTGGAGATAACTCATAGCCCTCAAGCTATAGTGTTTGATCTTGAACTAAACCACTTATATAATATTCCTATTCCAAATATTGAATATAGACTTACCGATGCTACATCTATTTCAAAAGATGGGTTTTTTTGGGTAATAAATTATTTTTATCCTGAAGAACACAGACTTAAGCCAGCTATTGATCCAATAGCGGAACGCTTTGGTAAAGGGGAGACACACGCGAAAGAGAATACTGTAGAAAGATTAGTTCAATTTTCCTTCAAAAATGGTAAAATGATTTTTGGCCCAAAACCACCAGTGCAGTTAAGTCTCAATGCGGGTATTGCTCGTAATTGGGAGGGTATTGAAATTTTGGATAATTATGGGTTTCTAATTATTTCTGATACTTATCCACGCAGTCTTTTCTCATTTGTTCCTTTTGAGTTCAGATAAGATGATGATTTTATTAAAAACTTAACTATGAACCTTGCTTGCGTTGGAAAACATGATCATGCCTGCTAATTTATCTGGGTTAATAATGTCCGAAGTTGATAAGAGAATGAGAGAAAATGGAAACTATAGCTGTTCTTAAAGAAACTTTTAAGGGAGAGAATCGTGTATCCCTTGTTCCTGAAAGTGTACAAAGGCTAGTAAAACATGGCTTAAAGGTTCTGATTGAAGATGGTGCTGGTACTAATGCCGGTTTTCCACCAAGTGCTTACGAAGCAGCTGGAGCTATATTTGTATCTCAACAGGATGATATCGTGAATAAGGCGGATATTTTTTTAAAAGTTAATTGTGTTTGTCTTCATGACGGCATGATGCAGATTTTAGATCCTTATCCGATTAATTCAACAATAATTGGATTCTTTAATCCATTTAAAAACATCCACAATGTTAAGGCTCTAGCCAAAAAGAAAATGAACTGCTTTTCAATGGAATTAATTCCAAGAATCTCCCGTGCACAAAGAATGGATGCACTTAGTGCTATGAGCTCGGCAGCTGGTTATAAAGCTGTATTACTTGGCGCAAATTCATTAAACAAATTTTTTCCTTTAATGATGACTGCTGCAGGAACTATTTCCCCATCTAAAGTACTTGTAATTGGTGCTGGCGTAGCAGGCCTTCAGGCTATTGCAACTGCAAAACGACTAGGAGCTCAAATCAAAGCTTTTGATACTAGACCTGTTGTAAAAGAACAAGTAGAAAGTCTAGGAGCAGATTTTATTGAACTTGAGACATCTCATGATGCTGAAACATCAGGTGGTTATGCTACTGAAATGTCTGAAGGTTTTTACAAACATGAACAAGATATTATTGGAGAACATATTGTAGATGCTGATGTTGTTGTGACTACTGCACAAATTTTTGGTAAGAAAGCACCTCTGCTTATAACAAAAAATATGGTAGAGTCTATGCGAACAGGTTCTGTTATAGTTGATTTGGCATCTGAAAATGGAGGTAATTGCGAATTAACAACACCAAATGAAACTGTTAAAAGTAATGGAGTAATTATACATGGAATGACAGATTTACCTGGATCTCTTTCTTATCACACTAGCGAAATGTTTAGCCGTAATGTTACAGCACTACTTTTTGAACTGGTTAAAAATGGTGATTTGTCTATTGATTTAAAAGATGAATTGATTTCAAGTACCTTACTTACTCACGATGGTCAAGTTGTTAATAGCCATGTAAAAAAAATATTAGGATTATAATAATAAAATGAGGATGATAAATCTTGAGTGCTGATCTGCTTGTTCAAATATATGTTTTTGTATTGGCCTTATTTGTTGGTTTTGAAGTTATAACCAAAGTGCCACCCACGCTTCACACCCCACTTATGTCAGGCTCTAATGCAATATCTGGAATTACATTAGTGGGTGCTATAATTGCTGCGGGATCTGTCGACATACAAACTTCAACATTGTGGGAAGGGATATCAGTTACTTCAATTCTAGGTTTTATTGCTATAATTTTTGCAACCATTAATGTTGTTGGCGGTTTTCTTGTTACGGATAGAATGCTAAAAATGTTTAAAAAATAAACTAATGCTGCAATCAACAATAATACCAATTCTATACCTAATCTCAGCGGTGCTTTTTATTCTGGGATTAAAACAACTTTCTCATCCTAGAACTGCTAGAAATGGAAATTTCTCGGCTGCCTTAGGAATGTTCATTGCTGTTATTTCAACATTACTTGTTAAGGAAGTAATCAGTTTTCATTTAATTCTCATAGGGGTCATTATAGGTGGTTTAATTGGTATAATTGGAGCGCGGCGCGTGGAAATGACTTCAATGCCTCAACTTGTGGCAATTTTCAATGGTTTAGGCGGAGGTGCATCTTTGCTTGTTGCAACAGCAGAATTTTTTCGTCTTAATACAATGATACCTATTTTCACTTTTTCGGCTGTTACGAATTCAATCTTTATTGGAGGAATAACTTTAACAGGTAGCCTGATAGCTTTTTTGAAACTTCAAGGAATAATTCGAGGAGCACCCCTTGTTTTTTCGGGTCAACATTTACTAAATGGGATTATCACATTTATTATAATTGTATTGGGAGTCCTGGGAATTAGTGAATCAATTAGCATATTCAATGCTATTTTAATGATTATTAGTCTATCGCTACTTTTGGGATGTCTTGTTGTGCTTCCAATTGGAGGTGCTGACATGCCAGTTGTGATCTCTTTACTTAATTCATTGTCAGGTCTTGCTGCTGCGACAACCGGTTTTGTTTTAATGAATAATGCGTTAATTATTAGTGGGTCTCTTGTTGGAGCTAGCGGGATTATTCTTACAAATATTATGTGCAAAGGGATGAATAGGACTATTTGGAATGTACTTTTTTCTAGCGTTGGGACTGTTGATAAAACGGCTAATGTATCGCAAGAGAATCAATCTCGTCCGGTTAAATCATATGAGCCAGAGGATACGGTAGTGATTTTTGAGAATGCTAGCCAAGTAATTATTGTGCCCGGCTATGGGATGGCAGTAGCCCAAGCTCAACAAATAGTAGCAGAATTGGAAAAGGTTTTAGAAGGAAAGGGAGTTAAAGTAAAGTATGCAATCCATCCAGTTGCTGGACGAATGCCAGGGCATATGAATGTTTTACTTGCAGAAGCAAATGTATCCTATGATAAGTTATTTGATTTAGATGATATAAACCCCGAATTTGAAGGTACGGAAGTTGCTTTAGTGATAGGTGCAAATGATGTTGTAAATCCAGCAGCGCGACATGACAATTCAAGCCCTCTTTTTGGAATGCCTATTCTGGATGTTGATAAAGCTCAGACTGTTTTTGTCTTAAAGCGAAGTATGAATCCTGGATTTGCTGGAGTTGAGAATGGACTCTTTTTTAATGATAATACCATCATGTTATTTGGTGATGCTAAAGAAACTATTGCAAAACTTGTCACTGAATTGAAATAAGAACTTGAAAATAATTAGAAATTCCAATTAGCTGGACGTTTGAAGCCGAAAGCTAGATACAATGATTTTGAATTGACCCTTTCCTCTGCAAAATAGAATTCTTGTTCAAAACCTATAGTCAAAAGCCACGGATCCTTTATCCAAATATTTGCTTCTGCCGATATTTCATATCTACTAAGGGTTGGATCTCCTGGTAATAAATCACTAATTTGATAGAAATATTCTAAATCAAAGGCAAAGAATGTTCTATTTACATTGAGATCCCAAAAAAGTCCACCTTTAAAATAGGAAGTTTTCCGAGTACTATTTAAGTAATCGGACATATCAAATGAAAGTGCAATTTCTGATGTAATATGTGTAAATGGCCTTTCAAGTAAAAACGCCCCAAAACCTTGATTATAATGGTATCGAACTTTTAAGCCTGAAATGGAATTCTTTTTTAGAGATGTAACATTAAACCGATAAAAGTGAGGTGTTGCGTTATATTTATTACTGGATTTATAACGCATAGTGACTATTGTGTTTTTAGGAATAAATAATCCGATGAAACGAATATCACGATAAGAATTTTGCTTTATACGCTTTAATCTAAAAAAACTTAACCCTCCTAACTCTTCAAGATGACTACTGCCTAATCGACCATACTGAGTCCATTTAGGAATTAGGTCATTTTTTCCTAACAGAAAAGAGTAAAAAATAAAAATGGCGACCAGCGCCTTCATATCAACTCTTTATTCTATACCCTTTGTTGAATAGACCTATAGCAATGACTGTAAAAATTATTGTCATTGTAAGTGCAGCAGAAAAGGATACCAGGAATGAAGTGTCGCCGACATCTAAAACTGCAAGCCTGAGTCCATTAATGACATAATAGATAGGATTTATCAAGGAAACAGTTTTCCAGAATCCCGGAAGCATATTTATAGAGTAAAAAACGCCTCCAAGGAATATAAGAGGAGTGATGAAAAAATTTACCATAGTGGCAATATTGTCCCAGCTTTCAGCTAAAATGCCAAGTATTAGTCCAGCACTAGAAAATGCCCAGGATACTATAATAAGGAATATAATTACCGTTAATGGATGTTCGACAGGCATACCTACAATTACAATTCCAAGTAAAAGAACAAGTATGCCATTGATAAAACCTCGAACTGTTCCCCCAATAATGAAAGCAAGTGCTAATTCAACATTACTCAAGGGAGTAATTAACATATCCTGCATCTGCTGAAGTAGTTTCATTTGAAGAATACTTGACGCAGTATTATTATAAGCGTTTGTAATGACATTCATCATTATAAGACCAGGAAGGATATATACTGTATAAGAAATACCATCTATAGCTGTAATGCGCTTTTGGAGTGTTAATCCAAAAATAATAATATAAAGTCCAGATGTTATAAGCCCAGGTATCACGGTCTGTCTATAAACGGCAAAAAACCGAGTAATTTCTCTGAGGGTAAGTGTCTTAAAGCCAATCCAATTCATTGTTGATTCATAGTTTTCCCGGTAAGAGAAACAAATACATCTTCTAAGCTAGATTTTTTGATTTTAACCTCATTGATTTGGTAGCCTTTATCACTAACTAGACCAACAATAAATGGTAGCTGTTTTTCAGGATCATCAGTTAAGAAGGTTAGTCTGTCATCATCAGCTCTTTTTTCATAGGTAAATGGGATGTTATGAAACTCTCCTTCATTAGTTTTTTTCCATCCCCTTAAACTTATCTCAATTTTTCCTTGTCCAAGATTTCTAACTAATTCAAATGGAGCACCTTCAGTTACTATTTTCCCATCATCAATAATAGAAACTTTCTCACATAGCTTTTCTGCTTCCTCAATATAGTGAGTAGTTAATAGAATAGTTTTTCCATCAGAATGTAGTTCTTTAAGATAATCCCATAACATATGGCGGAGTTCCACATCTACTCCGGCTGTAGGTTCATCTAAGATGAGAATATCGGGATTATTTACAAGTGATTTAGCAATCATAAATCGTCGCTTCATACCACCAGACAAAGATCTAATTTTTTTGCTACGCTTTTCATATAACCCTAGTTTCTTCATAATTTTTTCGACTCTTGGAATGGCTTTCTCTTTTCCTATACCATAATATCCAGCTTGGAAAACAAGAAGTTTTTCAATAGAAAAAAACCAGTCAGATGTAAACTCTTGAGGAGAAACGCCAATTTTTGAGCGAGTAAATCGAAAATCCTTAATTATATCCTTTCCAAACACAGAAATATTGCCTTCTTGAAGCTTTACTAATCCAGTAATGATTCCTATTGTTGTTGTTTTTCCTGCACCATTAGGTCCTAGTAAACCATGAAATGCACCTGGTTCTATATTTAGGTTGATTCCGCGAAGAGCAATAGTATCACCATATGACTTTTGAAGATTATGAATTTCAATAGCTAAGGACATGTTTGAAATTAACCTTATTTATATACTACAAAAGCAAACAGTTTAAGAAAGATACGCGGCTCCAAAAACACCCGCCGAGTCTCCCATAGTATTTTTTACAATAGGTGTTTTGCAATTTTTATCTAAACAATAGCGTTTAACAAATTTTAATCCATCAGTATAAAGGAAGTCAACTTTAGATACTCCTCCACCTATTACTATAATTTCAGGATCAAGAATATTAATAATATTGGATAAAGCTATTCCAAAATTATTGAGGAGTTCTTTTTTCCATTCAACTGGAGGATTTTTAGCAATATCTGTAACAGAGGCTGAATGACCAGTCATGTCATAATAGAGCTTTTCCAAAGCTATACCCGATAGATATTGTTCTACACAACCTTTTTTACCACATAAACACTTCTTGCCATCGGGGTGTAACACGGAATGTCCCCATTCACCAGCAAGATATTGTTTTCCCTTATAAATCTTCCCATCAATAGATATTCCACCGCCCACTCCAGTACCTAAAATGATACCAAAAACTACTTTCATATTTTTCCCTACACCAAGGGATGCTTCAGCTTGAGTAAAACAATTAGCATCATTTTCTAGTATGGGAGTCTTATCAAAAATAGCCTCAATGTCATTCTTGAGTGATTTCCCAACTAAAACTTGTGTATTACTTTGTTTCATTTTATCTCTCATATGATCAAGTGGTCCAGGTACACAAACACCTAAAGAGAAGTCATCTTCTAAATAAAAAGCTAATTTTTTGTGCAAGCTACTTATTTGTTTAATAATATGAGCATAACCTTTCTCTCTTTCTGTTAATACGCGCTCCCTAATTTGGACGTTTCCATTAGACTCAATGACCACAGATTCGATTTTAGTCCCACCAATATCAATTCCAACATGTTTCATGATGACTGTAAAACTACTTTTAACAGCTCGCTATTCCAACTTTAAGTAAATTGTAGCAAATAATTATATGAAAACTACTTTAATTACAGGATGTTCAAGTGGATTCGGAATGCTGACAGCTATAAACTTAGCCTCTTCAGGATATTCGGTTTTTGCAACTATGAGAAATCTAGACAAAAAAGACAAGTTGTTAAAAAAGGTAAATGATAGTGGAGGGAAAATCGACCTTATAGAATTAGATGTGACAAAAAATGACACAATAATTGAGGCGGTGGAAATGATAAAGTCAAAAACTGGTCGGCTTGATTATTTAATTAACAATGCTGGTTACGGCCTAGGTGGCTTCTTTGAAGATATCAGTCAAGATGAGTTTAGGCAGCAAATGGAAACGAATTTTTTTGGCGTGATTAATGTTACTAGAGAAGCGTTACCTTTGATGAGAACAACTGCTAGGTCTAACTCTCATGTGAAAATCATAAATATTTCTAGTGTGCAGGGACGTGCACCCATGCCGGCACTTGTAGCCTATGCAACATCTAAATGGGCTGTTGAAGGATTCAGTGAATCTTTGTATCATGAATTACTGCCTTTTGGAATTAAAGTTATTTTAGTAGAACCTGGAAGTTATCAAACAGAAATTTTTACCTCTAATGCAAAAATTGCAGAGAGATCAAGTGAAAAAAGTAGTCCCTACAATACACTCTCAAATTCTTTCAAACAGAAGATAGAACAAATGACTAAAGGAGGAACTATTGGAATGGGTGACAACCCTAAAGTTGTTGCTCAATTAATCCAACAAATTCTTGAATCTAACTCGCCAAAACTTCGTTATGTAGTGGGTAAAGATGCAAAATTGAGAATACTGCTTAGGAGTATACTACCAACAAAATTCTATGCAAGAATATTGCATAAGGCTCTATTTAATAAATCTATATCTAAAATAAATTAATCTTTATCATCATTAAGAGAACTTTAGAATGTAATTTGAAAGATTAAACTAGTTGATGGATTATGAAAATTTTTTGAATATTTAGTTCTTATTATTTTTCCAATAATTGAACCAACAATTGCACCAGTAAATACATCACTAAAATAATGGTTTCCAACGTACACTTGACTCCATGCCGAAAGAGCTATATAACTTAATGGACCTATCTTTTGATTGGGGGAAAAAATCGTTGCCCATAATGCTGAAGAAGCCACATGTCCGGAAGGAAATGAAGGGGTTAACCTTGTATTCCAAAGGCGTGGTTTGTAATTACGTTTAGGACGTTTTCGTTTAAATGCATATTTTGTCATTCCTACCAAAGAATATGTGGTAATCATTCCAAGAATTCCCATCTGATATTTCATTGAAGATTTATCATAAACCCAACTATGATAAATCCAACTCCACTCAATCACCGGGGTTAATAAAGAAAATGTCTCCATTGAAAAATCTAATATAATGTGATCATTAGTTCCTTCTATATGAGAGGATATTTGGTGATCTAAAACGGTAAGACTGTTAGCTGAAAGAATAGAAATAAAGCTAATTAATATTAGTCGATTCACAATCCTAATAGTGTTAAAAATTCAGATTCTGTGATGACTTTAACTCCCATATTGTGGGCTTTATCTTTTTTGGAACCCACTCCCTTTCCGGCAACTAGATAATCAGTTTTATTGGTTACTGTACTAATAGCCTTACCTCCATAAGCTTCTACCAATTCTTTTGCATCCTGACGACTGAATTTTTCTAAGGTTCCTGTAAATACAAAATGTTGTCCCTCTAATATGGATGTTTTGGTTGATGATATAGGATCATCAAATACCAAACCAGATTCAATGCATTTAGAAATAATTGCACTATTTGAATTACTATCCAAAAAATCTACGATAGATTTGGTAACAATAGGCCCTATCTCAAAAATCATCTGAAACTCCTCAGTTGAGGCGTTTAATAGAGATTGGATATTTTTAAAATGATATGATATAATCTTTGCTAGATGTTCACCAACATTGCGAATACCAAGGCCATAAATGAATTTCCATAGAGGTACAGATTTTGAATTTTTTATGGCACTTACAAGATTAGATGCGGATTTTTCACCCATACGATCAAGCTTCTTTATAGATTGTATATCTAATCTGAAAATGTCACTAAAATCTTTGATGAGCCCATTTTCTACCATTTGATCAATTAGTTGTTTACCAAGACCTTCAATATTCATAGCTTTTTTGGAGACAAAGTGTTCGATTCTTCCTTTTAATTGGGCGGGGCAACTGGTATTTTGGCATCGAGTTACAACTTCTCCTTTGTACCTTATTACCTTACTACCACAATCAGGACAATTTCTTGGCAATTTATAAGCTTTTGTTCCCTTTATACGTTTCTCTAAGATAACTTTTACTATTTCGGGAATGACCTCTCCAGCACGTTGGATTAGAACGGTATCACCTATACGAACATCTTTTCTATTAATTTCATCTTGATTATGAAGAGTAGCATTTGTGACTGTAACTCCCCCAACACTTACTGGGTTTAGCTTTGCAACAGGGGTAATTGCACCGGTTCTACCCACAGAGGCAAGGATGTCAATTATTACTGTTGTTTCTTGCTGGGCTCTGAATTTCCCAGCAATTGCCCATCGAGGAGATCGGCTCCTTATACCTAATGATTCTCGTTGTTTCAGACTATTGATTTTGATTACCACGCCATCAATGTCATAAGGAAGTTTTTCCCGGTCTTTTTCCCATCTCTCAGAATATTTTATAGCCGAATAGATTGAAGAACATAGTTTAGCATGTGGGTTTACAGGGAAACCTAATTTTTTTAAATTTGATAAAATATCTAATTGGGACAGATAGCCAGTATTTAAGGCTTCATAAGCAAAAAAACGAAGTGGTCGGGATGATGTAATGGAAGGGTCTAGTTGTCGTAAACTACCTGCTGCAGCGTTCCTTGGATTGGCGAAAGGACTGTTTTCAGCCTTAAGCCTATCTTGGTTCAGCTGAAAAAATCCTGTTTTTTCCATAAAAACTTCACCTCGAATTTCTAATAACTCTGGTGATTCATTAGAAAGTAATTTTAATGGAATGGATTTAACTGTTCTAAGATTTTGAGTAATATCCTCACCAGTCAAACCATCTCCTCTTGTTGAACCTTTGATAAAAACACCATTTTCATATACTAATTCGACAGCCAATCCATCTAACTTGAGTTCAGCTACATATTCAACTTTTTTTTCCTTTGAGAGTCCTTTCTTAACTCTATCGTCAAATGCAATTAAACTATTGATATCCATAGCATTTTCAAGACTAAGCATTGGTAAACGATGCTCAATATTTCCGAAGGATTCAATAGGAGTAGCACCTATTCTTTGTGTAGGAGAGTCGACGGTTATAAGTTTAGGATTTTTTTCTTCAAGTTCCTGTAGCTTTATTAGCATGGAATCATATTGTGAATCTGAAATTATTGGATCATCAAGAACATAATATCTATAATTATGCAAATTCAGCTCTTTTCGAAGCAGATTAATTTTTTTTGAAACCTCCCTCATTTAGGAGTAATTCTCTCATAATAGTCTATTGGGTCTATTGGCTGAATAACCATTGGAACTAGCTTTCCATCTTCATCAACAGGTGTTGCATAGCTGCCAGCATCTTTAACAGTAGCTATAAAAAAATAAGTAATTTCTTTTCCTGGTTGGATCATAGGATCATATTTAAACCTATATCTTCCTCGATAATAGTCTAAAGAGATTTCTCTATAATCCATTGATTCATCGGTTTTAAAATAAAGAGTAATTGACTCAAGACTATTTTCCGGAATGTCGGAAAATACTTCTAAATAATATGGTCGCCCTTTAAAAAAAGGCCATGGCGGACGATGGTTAATTCGAGTGGAAACGGGGAAAGTTTGTTTTAATGATGAATCCACTTCTTGTGCAACAGAAATACCTATGGAAAGAATAATTAATATTGATAAAAGTTTCATCCTAAGTAATGCACTAATTCATAAATAAAGAAATCAATAAATTAGCAATCAGAGATCCGCAACTATTGTTGGTTTCTCGAATTTGATACAATTATTATACCAATCCTTATAGGTTATAACTTTTTTTATATAATGGTCAGATGTGCACTTTACACTTCCCGAGCAGATAACAGGAGGTGCCGAGCGATTATTTGAATGTAAAACCGCTATAAAGATTTTAGGGGGTTTCTTAAAATATTCACTAAGAGCAAGCATAGTGTCAAAAGCATAGCCTAAACCTTCTGTCTCACGATTACGAACAACTTGCAAATGAATTTGATAAATTTTCCCCTTTTCAGGATGACGATATACTTTAGCTCCCATAAATTCCGGAGATCCTGACATTCGTTTAAGATAACTTCCTGTCATTGCAACAATTTGTTGGTCTGAAAAACGACTTGAAGATCGTTGGGCAAGAGGCTTTTCATATAGACATAGGACTAAAAAGAAAAGATAAATAAAACTAGTATGTTTTTTCATACAACTTTTTTCCTCCAGAAAGAAATAATAAGCCTGTTAGCATTCCGCCCATGGCACTGACTGAATAGTGGAAAGTACATATAACTGTAGAAATAAGAAGAAGAAAAAGCCACAAAATCATCAGTCGGTGTATTTTTGGAAATAATTTTGACACGTAAGCAGTAATAATTACTCCTAAAGTAACCAAAAGACTAGATATTGTTGCACCACTTTGGAAGAATGATCCTGTGAGAAAGTTTGCTATAGGGATGAAAAAAAATCCTTCTGGAAACAGTTCGAGCCTCAAATCAGCAGGTCCATGAACAGGTATAAGTAGTGCTATCCAGAAATGACAGATAGTTGAAAAAGTTATTATAAAAACGTATTCTTTCACGATTTTATCATTTATTCTCCTTTTTAACCAAGCTGGAATTAAAAGTAAAAAGAAAAAACTAATAATTACACCATGAAATATCTCTAAAAGAATCGGGCTAAATGTTAATGGCATCGTGAAATAATATCTTTGAGGAAAAAGAGTTGTCTCAACTAGTAATAGTTCTGGGTTAAAATTTCTTGTAACATATAATTTTTGTAATAGAGATAGTTCTGGTATAAACCATATTAAGGTAAAAAGTGGATACCATAATTTAAGCCATTGATTCAGTTTTGTTTTTTGAAGATTATTGTTCCAAGTCAAGGATAAGACCCATATAATGATTAACAAATGAATTGAAATGAAGTAGCCAAATTCCGAGGTCTTATTTTGGGAAAAAAAAAGGAAGCTTAGGATCGAAAAATTATAGATTAAGATTATCCAATCAGCTGGAGAAAATGTTTTTAATAAATATGTTAATGATTTCATGGAATAGTCTGAAATGAAAAAACCCCATGCCAGAGCAAGGGGTTTAATCTATGCGTATTAAAACTAATTAGAAAGTTACTCTAAGAGAATTTTGCACAGATCGAATGATGAGAAGTGCATCGGCCCCTCCAACATTTCCTGTGGGTTTAAATCCTCCTGTAACTAGATCTGCTTTCATTATTCCTCTTTCAGCACATAAAGCCATTGCGGGATAAGCAAAATGCGAACTGGAAACATCGGAAAAACGAGAGGGATTTTCTCCAAAATATCTTGTCTCTAAACTTTCATCTCTTGTTACCATTGTAAGAATACGGGCAACAGCTCTTGCATACCCAGCCCTTGTGACAGATTCAGCAGGATAAAAGAAACCATCTGGATCAGCTTCTACAACACCTAGTTTCATCGCTTCAGTGATCCAGCCTTCAGCCCAGCTTCCTGATACATCTCCAGGTATAGGGGGAGCTGATTGATTCATCACTTGACCAGGTGTTTGAAATCCGGAGCTAGAAGACTGGGGCATAAACCGTTCAAAAAGTTCAGTCAATTTAAGTTCTTCAATAAAAAGAACGGTCATATCAGCACGACTAATTTTTGATTTAAGAGCAATCCTTTTACCAGCGGTTGTACCTGGCTGAGCTCTAACAATTTTTTGTGAAAGAGCCCACATATCATCAGCTCTTCCAGCATATTCTCCTTTTCGCTCAACAAGCTTTCTAAATTCAGCTTCAGCAAGAGAGAAATCATAATTTTGCATATAAGCCATTCCCTTCCAAAAAACGGCTGCTTCACTGTCTCGATCTAGTTTTAGTGCAGTGTCAAATTCGTCAATGGCTCGTTTTAGCCAACGTTTATTATCGCTTTTATGTGCAATCCAAAGTCGTCCTGATAAAACTCTTACTTCAGAAACTTTCTTTCCGTTGTCAAGGGCATTATCCATATGCTTACGACCTGTTTTTAACTCACCAATCAAACCATAAGCAAGGCCGAGTCCACCCCAGCCAAGGGCAAATTTTTTATTAAGATCTACAGAACGTTGAAACGAGCGAATAGCAGATTGAAAATCTTCATTGTCCAAATATCTTATGCCGGCTCTATAGTGATATTCAGGTGTATCAACGTCAGATTGAGAAGTTGCTTTAGGTCCACAGGCAGTAATAAAAATAAGAACGGGGAAAAGAAATAGTAAAGAAAGCCTTTTATTCATTGATTGTTTCTCCAAAAGTATCAATAAAAATATAGTCGCCTTACATCGCAAAAAACAACATCTTTGCTTAAAATTTGATGAACATCACATTTTTTACGAATGACTTTGTCTTATGTTCTAATGTAGTGAAATTTAAGAACGATTCTAATTGAATTTAATAGGTAAGTTGAATAGATTGACTGTACTATATGGTACTTAGAAGTCGAAAGGGAAACGGAATGAAAACTTTTCTGAGACTCCAATTCATTTTTCTTTTCATGATTATGGGGCTTTATGGTCAAGGTTCCACAATTACTGCCGATGGTTTTGGCATGACTGAGGATGCTGCCATTGAGCAGGCAAAACGTGCAGCTGTAGAGATTGGAATTGGCTCTGTTATGTCATCGGAAACTGTAGTAAAAAATTCGGTATTATTTTCTGACAATATCTATGCAAAATCTAATGGTTTTGTCAAAACATTTACTGTTAAAGATAAAGTTCAGGGGCCAGATGGTCTTTGGACTGTAACAATAGATGCTGTAGTGACCGAAATTTTGGATGAAGTTCTTAAAGATGAGATGGCTGTACAAACACTATTGAACGCCATGAATCGACCAAAGATAATTTTTATGGTTAGAGAAGAAAATCTTATAGATAATTCTCCTACAGACTTTGCTGAGACCCAGTTGGTAAAGATGTTTTATGATAAAGGATTTGATGTAGTAGATAGGCAATTGGTGCAAGCTCTTCAAGGGGAAGCTGATTACACCCAAGCTTTGGCTGGAGATGTATCAGCTGCATCAAAAATTGCTAGTATGCTAGGTGCGGATATTATTGTAATTGGAACTGCAAAAATATCATCTGGCGGTGAAATCAAAGCCGGAAATTTCACTATGACTTCAGGTCAGGCGGATGTGAATGGAAAGATTGTTCGTGCGGATACGGGGGAGCTTTTGGCCATTGTTCCTCAGGCTCGAGGTAAGAAACCACATATTTCTCCTTCTACTGCTGGCATCAGTGCGGTTAATATGGCCTCTGAAAAACTCGGTACAGATATTATAAACCAATTAATTAAAAAGTGGAGTACTCAACAGGCAAACGCTGTTAATGTTTTTCTTGTTGTACAGAATATTGATTTTATGGGTTATATGACAATTGGAAATCACCTAAAGTCACAAGCAATTCCTGGTATTCAGAGTGCTTTTGAAAAAGGATTTAATAATGGTACAGCCGAATTTCAAATAATGTATGAAGGTAAATCTCAGGACCTTGCAATGGCATTGATGCAGAATCAAGCACAAGGTGTAACCATTCAAGTTACAGGGCTTTCAGGCAATAGAATTTCAGCTCAAATACCTCAGTAATGGAGAATATGATGAAACAATTTAATAGACCATGTTTTTTGTTTTTAGTGGCATTTGTTTTCATGCTTGTTGGATCCTCTCTTTCAGCTCAAGGCTGGGGTTGGGGTGCTACCGATGCAGTTGAAGAAGTAAATAGTGGAGCCATGAATTATTCTAACGGCTATGTTGTAGCCACTGGAATTGGTGCTATTTCGCCTCTTGCACAAAATCCAGGTATGGCTCGTGCCACAGCTGTCAGGGCAGCGAAAGTAGATGCAATGCGAAATCTTCTGGAAGCTGTTATGGCTGTAACAGTTTCATCAGAAACAACCGTTCGAGGAGCTGCCATAGAAAATGATGTAGTAAAAACTAGTGTAGAGGGAATGGTAAAAGGTGCTCGTATTAGGGATATAGATGGCGATGGTAGAGGCGGTAGTAGCGATATTCGGTACCTTAGCGATACATCTATTGAGCTTGAAATGGAAGTGCATATGTCAGGAATATCACAAATTGTATTGCCACCTGCTGGCTTTGCTGCAACGCCTGCACCACCAGCTCCTGGCCCAGGGCCAGCTTCTTCTGCTACGACACCAGCAGCGCCTAATCCAGGAACGGTAACGGGACTTATTGTTGATGCACGCGGTCTGGGTATAAGACCAGCCATGTCTCCAAAAATTGTAGACCAAAATGGTGGAGTTGTTTATGGACCTGGAAATTTTACAAGAGAATATGCTATTAAATTTGGTGTAGCGGGTTATTCGAAAAACTTGGAGCAAGCCCAGCAAGACCCTCGAGTAACAGGCAATCCACTTGTTGTGAAAGGGGTGGGCACACAGGGTGGTAATAAAACTGATCTTGTCCTTGCAGCTGGAGATGTACTTCGAGTAAAGAATGCAGATAGCTCAGGCCAATTCCTTGGTAACTGTAAAGTAATGATACTGATAGATTAAAAGTTTAATTTGAGATGCTAGGAGATTAAATATGTTTCGAAAGATAGGGGCTTTATTAATTTTTGCGGTTTTACCACTTTCTTTGTTTGCTCAAGAGGCTATTGAAGAACTTAAGGTTGGTGATGAAGCGCCAAAATTTGCGCTTAGAACTTTGGATGGAAAATACGAGTTGCTTACACGTTGGACTGGAGAAAGACTTTCTCGTCCTGCATCTCAACCTACACGTCATGTTGTATTGGTAAGTTTCTTTGCTACCTGGTGTCAGCCATGTATGAAAGAATTACCTCATTTAGAAAATCTTTGGCAAAAATATCAAGATAAGGATGTACGCATCTTTTTGGTGGATATTACAGATGCAACTCGTTCCGTTCCCAAGTATGCTGATGCCCCTCAACCAAAACCTTTTCTTGAGGAACGTGGTTTGACTATGCCTCTTTTACTGGACACCTATGGTATGGCTATGGAAAGATATGTTCCTGATAAGATGCTCCCAAGGTTGTTTGTATTAGATAAATATCGTACCATTAAACTCATCAAGCGAGGCTTTAATGAAGAAGAAGACTTCGAAGGTGAACTCTCAGCACTCATTGATAAACTATTGTTAGTAGATGGAGAAAAAAAATCTGGTTAATATTGATTTAGATTATTGATAGACTTTTTATCGCAATGCTGATCTTAATGGTTTAACCAAGGCATCAATTAACACTGGAATAGATATGTTTACATTATTAATAAAATCAACAGCTATTTTTCTTAGCTGGACGACCTTTATTTTTTCAATCACCGTTCCTTTAGTAGGCCAACAAACTGTAGGACAAGCTCAGGTTAATAATGCTATGATAAGCCAAACTGCTGAGGGTTCAGGTAAGCTTGTTGTCGCTATTATTGATCTGGAAGGACGAGGTATTTCTTCTCTTGAAGCTCAAACGTTGACTGACAGAATGCGTTCTGAGTTGGTATCTACGGGTGCTGTAACTATAGTGGAACGTGGTCAGATGGCAGAAATACTTGATGAACAAGGATTTCAGCAGACCGGTTGTGTATCTTCTGAGTGTGCGGTAGAAGTGGGAAAGCTTTTGGGTGTGTCCCAGATGGCTACCGGTTCTATCGGAAAGATTGGTAGCAGTTATACTATAGATGTTCGAATGTTTGCCGTTGAGGATGGTGCTATTGTCCGTTCGGTTAATCGAACCTACAGCGGTCCCATTGATGGCCTTATTACAGAGATAGAGATGATTTCCTGGCGGCTTATTGATATAGCACCTCCTCCAGGTCGTTTCCCTGGGATGGCTCAGGAGGAAGCTTCTGAGCCTGTAGCTCAGGCACCAGCTACTACTGGAG
>PAYY01000010.1 GCA_002715465.1 Fidelibacterota bacterium
ACCTAGATTCAATAATTGAGAGAGTTGAAAAAAATAATTGGTGGTACCGAAAATCAAAACCAACTACTTCATCCAAATATATTTTTCTTAAGGATCCAGATGGTTACGATATTGAGATTCTTGAGAAATAGCATATTCTGTATCTTTAACTGAAATTTTTTCATTCTAAAATTGGTTGTTGGGGTTTTTATAAAAAGAGATAAAAGGCCTGAATCAAGAATCAGCTTTTTTGTTTGTTGCATATAAGGATAAAAAGTAAAAACTCACTTTCTCATTAAGAGAGCAAGCTTTTATTTTTGAAGCGGGACCGACGAGACTCGAACTCGCGACCTCCGGCGTGACAGGCCGGCGTTCTAACCAACTGAACTACGATCCCAAATTTATATAAACACTGAAACTTTAGTTCTTCTTATCTTTCCAGAAAAGTGCCAATGGGATAATTACTATATATCCTGTAAATAACATGATAGGAGCTAGAGTCAGTGATTGGAAACTATTTACTTCACCAGCAGCCATAACCAAATACCCTATAATAATAAGTAATAATCCTATGGCAAAAAGAATATAATTTTTCTTTCTATAAGGCCATTCATTTAAGATTTGAATTTCTAATTTATCTAATTTCATTGAAAATCTAAATTGAATATACAAATGAGATAGAGGGATGATCAATGCTAATTTAAAAACCTTTTTTAAGAAGGAAAAATAAGAGTTAAATTTTGCCCCAAATTTCATGTCACAATTAAATAATTCAAAACCTGGAAAAGTTGCAGGATTTATCTTGTCACTTATTGTCATTTTTGGGGTGTCATTCTATTCTCTGATTGTCTTTTGGCCTTTGCCAGAATTGTCATCTCCATTAACAATAAAAGTTGAGAGAGGCTCATCTTTAAAGGAAATTGGAAAGATTCTAAAAGAAAAAAAAGTCATTGCAGATTCAAAGACTTTTGTTCTGGCAGCAAGGATTATGGGGCACGAAACATCTATTCGGGCTGGTCTTTTTTCACTAACTGATTTAAGGTCTAATTATAATATTGTGCAGCAGTTAGTAAACGGAGCACCGATATTAAAAAAGATTACCATACCAGAAGGAATGAGAAAAGAGCAGATTGCTTCTATATTCCAGAGTGCATTGGGATTGGATGCAAATTCTTTTATTGGACTTTGTGAGAATGCTAGATTTATTAGATCTCTTGGTCTTAATGTACCATCATTAGAGGGTTTCCTTTTTCCTGATACATATCATTTTCATGAAAGTGAAACGGTTTCCCGGGTCATTAAGACAATGGTATTGGAATATCAGAAACTTTTTAAAATGGAACTTGAACACCGTCTTTCCGATTATGGGTTTACTGAATTGGAAATGGTAACATTGGCCTCAATTATTGAGGGAGAAGCCATTTATGATAGTGAAAGAGCTTTAATTAGTTCTGTTTATCATAATCGTTTGAAGAAGAAAATGAGACTCCAAGCTGACCCTACGATTCAATTCATTATTGATGATGGTCCTCGCCGACTTTTAAAAAAAGATCTGAAAATTCAATCTCCTTATAATACCTACAAAATTTTTGGTCTTCCACCAGGGCCAATAAATAGTCCTGGTAAAGAATCTCTAATTTCAGCTCTGTCTCCAGCTAATTCTGATTTTCTTTTTTTTGTAGCTAATGGAGAAGGATACCATACATTTTCTAAAACGGAGAAAGAGCATAATATTGCAAAGAAAAAATTTCAACGCTTTCGAAAGAAATTGAAGGATGAAAAGAATAGAAGTAAAGTAACTAGAGATTAATGTATGGGTAAAAAAGATCTAAATAATGTACAAAGAAAAGCAGTTGAGGCGATAGATAACCCTGTACTTATATTTGCTGGTGCTGGTACAGGTAAGACTAGAGTTTTAACCCATAAGATTGCTTATCTTGTTCAACAAAAGGGGTTTAATCCTGAGGATATTCTTGCTGTTACTTTCACAAATAAAGCTGCAGAAGAGATGAGGAACAGAATCCATTCAATATTAGGTAATAAATCATCTTTTTTGAATATTGGTACCTTTCATTCAATATGTGCCCGACTTCTTAGGAAAGAAATAAGAGTTTTAGGATATAATAGTGATTTTGCTATCTATGACACATCTGACCAAGAAATGCTAATTAAGTCACTTATCAGTAATATGAGATTAAAAACTGACGGCTTTTCTCCTAGTATGTACCGTTCTAGGTTAAGCCTTTACAAATGCAAATTAGATTATTCTGAGGATTTAGTTAAGAATGTTTCTAATCCTTTTGAAGAAGTTTTGGCTGAGCTGTACCCAGCATATACAAAATCTTTGAAAGAAAATAATGCTGTTGATTTTGGAGATTTAATTCTTTTTCCATTATTGATTTTCAATAAAAATCCAAAGATATTAAAAAAATATCAAAACCAATTTAAATATATTCTTGTAGATGAATATCAAGACACTAATCAACCACAATTTGAATTGGTAAAATTACTTTCAGGTTTGCACAAAAGAATAAGTGTGGTTGGAGATGATGATCAATCAATTTATGGTTGGCGTGGAGCTGATATTGCGAATATTCTACAATTTGAGAAAGAATTTCCTAATTGTGAGGTCTTCAAGCTTGAACAAAATTATCGCTCTACATCTACCATTTTGTCTGTTGCTGGAGCAGTAGTAGAAAATAATGAATACCGTGCTGATAAGAAATTGTGGACTGAAGGTAGAAAAGGTGAAAAAGTTGGTTTAATGGAAACCTTTGATGAATTGGAAGAAACGGATGGTGTTCTTGAACTAATTCAACAAGAGATTCAACAAAAGAAAAGAACTTTTAAAGATTTCGTTATTCTATACCGTACTAATGCTCAGAGTCGTGCATTAGAAGAAGGTCTTAGGCGAAAAGGTATTGCCTACAATATTATAGGCGGAATGAAGTTTTATGAGCGAAAAGAAGTAAAAGATCTTCTTGCTTATCTTAGAGTTTTGGTGAATCCAGTTGATTCAATAAGTCTCAAACGTGTAATAAATTTTCCTCCACGGGGTATAGGAGCTAAAACTGTTGAAAAATGTGAAGCATTAGCTGAAAAAAAGGCATTATCTTTGCTGGAAGTTCTCCAATTTCCAGAAGAGATGGGTCTAAAAGGTAAACAAGCAGCTGGTCTTATTGAGTTTTTTCATTTAATAGAAAAATACAGGGGATTGAAAGATAAACTTGATGCATCAGAGCTTTCTTCTGTTCTTGTTGATGAACTAGGCCTAACTAATTATTATAAAGATCAAGGGACTGAAGAAGCAAATGACCGTCTTCAAAATATCCAAGAATTGTTAAATAGTATAGACCAGTTTTGTAAGCACAATGAGGATGCTTCAATAAGAAGTTTCCTTGAAGATGTCTCACTTTTGACAGCAATAGATACTTGGAATGATAGTTCTAATCAGGTTACTCTTATGACCCTTCATAGTGCAAAAGGGTTAGAATTTCCTGTTGTCTTTATAACTGGTTTAGAAGATGGGCTTTTTCCCATCTCTAGGGCTATTGAGGATCCAAAACAATTGGAAGAAGAGCGAAGACTTTTTTATGTAGGTATTACTAGAGCTCAGGAAAAAGCTTATTTACACTATGCTCCTAATCGTAGAAGATCAAGTGGAGCAGTTGGTTTTGGTCAAGCTTCTAGATTTCTTCAGGAAATTCCAGAAAAATATTTGGACAGAATCAATTTTCATTCAGCTCTTACCCGTAGACTTGTAAAGGATAAGAAGTCAGATAAATATAAGTTAAAGCATGTTAGGACTATTACTTCATTCAATGAGTTTGGTAGAGGAGATAAAGTAGAACACCGAATTTTTGGTAAAGGTATGATTTTAGCTGTAGAAGGGGCTGGAGACAATCAAAAAATCACTGTGGTATTTCAAGGAAATATTGAAAAAAAACTAATTTCAAAGTATGCTAATCTCAAGCATTTATCTTAACTGCAATTTAGATATTTTATTATTAAATTATATTTTGAGATTGAGACTCAAATGAGATGTTATGACAGATAGTGAACTGAAAAAATTCAAGAAAATTCTAAAAAATGAGAATCTAAAAATGACTCCCCAACGTGTGGAAGTTTTTAGAGAAGTTTGTGATTCAAATGAACATCGTGAATCTGAAGAGATTTTTATTTCACTTCGAAAAAGAGATGTTAACATCTCCAGAGCAACTGTATATCGTACAATGGATATTTTATACCAACATGATTTGGTCCAAAGAATGGATATAGGAGATGGTAAATGGAGATACGAACATTGGCTGGAATGTCATCAACATGATCATTTGATTTGTATTCGCTGTGGTACAATTGTTGAATTTATTAATGCTCAAATAGAAGAAATACAAAATAATGTGGCTAAAAAATTTGATTATGAGCTTGTTCGGCATGTCCATCAACTTTTTGGGTTATGCAAACAATGTAGGAAGACGCCTGTTTCCGTACCTAATTGATAGGAATTTATGCGGGACGATTTTTTTGTATCTTACCTAATATTGATAATTAATTACCTTTTATTGCGAAGTTCTTAATTGTGCGTCTAATTACTCTCAAGAGAACTTAATTAATTTTATCTCAGTTTATTCTAATTCAACAAATCAAAATAATAATATGAAAATAAAACCTTCACTTTTTAGCCTGTTATTTTTCATAATGTTTTCTGTAATTAATGCAAAAATAAATAAGAGTGATTTGATAAAATCTATTGAAAAAAAAGAAGAAGCCTATATTGAAATTGCTAAGACAATTTGGCAATTGGCCGAAGTAGGCTATCAAGAATATAAAAGTTCAGAACTTTTGCAAAATACATTGAAAGAGGAAGGTTTTTCAATCCAATCAGGCGTTGCTAAAATCCCTACAGCATTTGTAGCAAGTTATGGTTCTGGTAAACCTGTTATTGCAATTTTAGCCGAATTTGATGCTCTCCCTGGTCTTTCCCAACAAGTCTCAATTAATAGAATGCCAGTGTTAGGAATGGAAGCGGGACATGCTTGCGGTCATCATCTTTTTGGAACAGCTTCTGTGGCAGCAGCTATTGCTGTCAAAGAATGGATGATAAAATCTAAAGTAAATGGGACGATTAAACTTTTTGGAACACCGGCTGAGGAGGGTGGGTCAGGAAAGGTTTATATGGTAAGAGCAGGCCTTTTTAATAATATAGACGCTGTATTGCATTGGCATGGATCTGACCGAAATGATGCAAGTCCTTCAACATCATTATCAAATAGATCGGCCAAATTTAGATTTTATGGTTATTCCTCCCACGCATCTGGTTCGCCAGAAAGAGGACGTTCATCTCTTGATGCAATAGAATCAATGAATTACATGGTCAATCTAATGAGAGAACACATTCCTCAAGACGCAAGAATTCATTATGTAATTACTAAAGGTGGTGAAGCTCCTAATGTTGTACCTGATTTTGCAGAAGCATTTTATTATGTCCGACATCCTAGAGTCGATATTTTGGAGGAATTGTGGAAAAGGGTAGTGAAATCAGCAGAAGGTGCAGCACTTGGTACAGGGACAACAATGGATTTTGAAATTATTCATGGGAATCGTCCTATTCTTATAAATGATGCTCTTCAAAAGATAATATATAATAATCTAAAACAGGTTGGTGGAGTAAGATATAGTAAAGAAGATCGAAAATTTGCTGAAGCTATTCAAGGAACATTTCGTAAGATACATCTACCAATTGAATCGGCTGAAACTATTCAGCCTTATACATTTAAACCTGGTACGGGATCTACTGATGTTGGAGATGTAAGCTGGATGGTTCCAACAGCCGGATTTAATGTTGCAACTTGGGTCCCTGGTACATCCGCTCACACATGGCAAGCTGTTGCTGTAGGGGGAATGGATATCGGTATGAAAGGTTTAATGGTTGCAGCAAAAACACTAGCTCTATCAGCGGTAGATTATTTTATTCTTCCTAAAGTATTGGAGAATGCAAGATTGGAACTAATAGATAGGAGAGGCTCAAACTTTAATTATTATTCGCTTCTGGGGGATCGAGATCCACCTTTAAACTATAGGAAATAATGTTTTGGTAGTTCACTTTGATTAGATATATAAAATTAATATTTGTTTCCATCCCCTTTTTAATATTGGGGCAGGACACCTCCTCAATTGAATGGTCTCCAGTAATTGAAAAGCAATTAATAGACAATATTGCGATTAATGAAAATGCAAAAGAGATATATAATAGAATATTCATAAGGTTGCGAAATGGAGCTGTTCCTATTAATTTTTTTTTAGAATTATCAAAAATTAAAGAAATAACTGTTGATAAAACTGTTGTCCAACGATTTAATCGTCCTGCTGAAAAATTATCTTATGAACGTTATAGAAAAATTTTTATTAATGATTCACGAATTAGAGGTGGAGTAAATTTCTATAAGGAAAATAAAGCTTTATTAGATAATGTTTCCTCTATCTATGGCGTTGATCCATTCCTACTAGTTAGTCTTTCAGGTGTAGAATCAAACTATGGGGCGAATTCTAAGACACATTCTGTCTTCAATGCTCTCCATACAGTAATCCATAATCTACCACGTAAGGCCAAATGGGTTGAGAAAGAGATGGCTGAATATTTGATTTATTGTTGGGAGAATGAAATTCCACCTCTTTCTCTTTATGGATCTTATGCTGGAGCCTTTGGATATGGTCAATTTATTCCTTCTAGCTTTAGGGCTTATGCGGTTGATTTTGATAGAGATGGTATACGAGAACCTTTTGAATGGCCAGATGTTTTAGCAAGTATGGCAAACTATCTTGTAAAAAATGGATATTCTCTAAAAGAGAATAATTTTTCAAAGGATAGTCCCAATTGGAAGTCAATTTACCGTTACAATCCATCTGAAAATTACGTAAATGTAATTTTAGATTTACGTACCCAGATTATGAAAAATATTGATTAACATCATTTAATATAGACTGTTTTTATATTAACAAATTCCCTAATACCAAAAGAGGATAACTCTCTTCCGTATCCACTTTCTTTAATTCCCCCAAAAGGGAGTCTAGGGTCAGATCTTACAAAGTCATTTACAAATACTGAACCAGCTTCAATGGAGTCTCTGGCAATTTTTTCTCCCTCATCAATATTTGATGTAAAAATAGCACTTCCAAGTCCGAAAGATGTATCGTTTGCTACTTTTAATGCTTGGACTTTGTTTTTTACTGGAATAATACTTGCTACAGGACCGAATAGTTCTTCTTCATAAGCTACCATACCTTTTCTCACATCTGATAAAATTGTGATGGGGTAGAAGAAACCTGGACCACTGGGAATTTTCCCACCTAATAAACATTTTGCTCCAGCGTTTATTGATTTTATGATTTGATTGTGAAGAGTTTCTCTCAAATCTCTTCTTGCTATTGGTCCAATATCAATTAATTCATCTATTGGGTTTCCTACGATCTTTTTTTGCATAGCAGATACTAATTTTTCTTGAAAAATTTTATAAATAGGTTCTTCAATTATATATCGTTTTGGAGCAACACAACTTTGCCCACTATTTATAAGCTTTGCCTGAACACAGGCTGAAATAGCTTCATCTAAATCTGCATCTTTCAATACTATATAAGGGTCACTTCCCCCAAGTTCTAGTACAGTTTTTTTTAAGTTGGCGCCAGCTCTACTTGCAACGGCCTTTCCTGCAGATGTGCTACCAGTTATGCTTATGGCCTTAACTAGAGGATTATCAATTATTTTACTTACTTGCTTATTATTTAAAAGTAAACTAATGAAGCAACCATCAGGAAAACCAGCATCTCTAAAAATATTTTCAATGGTTAATGAACATCTTGTTACATTAGACGCATGTTTTAAGAGGCAAACATTTCCTGCCATTAAAGTAGGTGTAGCAAATCTGAAAACTTGCCAAAATGGAAAATTCCATGGCATAATTCCAAGAATAACTCCCAAAGGAAGAAAAGTTATGTAGCTTTTAGTAGCATCTGTTTCAACTAAATTTGATTTAAGGAATTTAGCCGCATTTTCAGAGAAATAATTACAAACCCAAGCTGATTTTTCTATCTCAGATCGAGCTTCTTTAATTGGTTTCCCCATTTCATTTGTTATAAGCTCAGCATATTTTTCAGAATTAGAATTCAAAATTTCAGCAACTCTATTAAATAATTTTGATCGGTATTGTAGATCAGTAGTACGCCATTTAGAAAAACTTTTCTCCCCCTTTTTTATATTATTTAAGATTTTTTCTTCTGTTATCTCAGCAAATTTCTCAATTGTTTGGCCAGTAGAGGGATTAATAGAAAATAGTGACATTTTTTTCTCCTTATACATTAATAATTATGTAAGCTTTTTATTTGTTATGCAAGAATTACGCATAATATTTACATATTCAACAAATTAATTAAAGGTAAATTCACTTGTTAGCAAGTTTAAATAATTAAGGAATAAATGATGAATTATAGAAGACTAGGTAAAACAGGATTGAAGTTAAGTGAATTATCTTTTGGTTCCTGGGTAACATTTTCTATCCAGCTAGATGAATCAAAAGCTGGCGATTGCATGAGAGTTGCATATGATGCAGGTATAAATTTTTTTGACAATGCAGAAGGATATGCTGATGGTGAATCAGAGATTATTATGGGAAAAGTACTTTCTAAAATGAAATGGTCACGAGATAGCTATTGTGTTTCTAGTAAAGTTTATTGGGGTGGGGAAAAACCTACTCAAAAGGGTCTATCAAGAAAACATATTCATGATGCCTGCCATGCAGCATTGCGGAGACTTAAAGTTGATTATCTAGATCTTTTTTTCTGTCATAGACCAGATAGATTTACACCTATAGAAGAAACTGTTAGAGCTATGGATGCATTAGTTCACCAAGGAAAAGTTCTATATTGGGGAACGTCAGAGTGGTCAGCTGATGAAATTAGAGCTGCATATGGTTTAGCCAGACAATACAATCTTGAACCTCCTGTTATGGAACAACCTCAATATAATCTTTTTGAAAGGCAGAAAATCGAGAAAGAATACTTGCGTCTTTTTGAAGATGAAGGATTAGGTACAACTATTTGGTCCCCGTTAGCATCTGGAATTCTAACTGGGAAATATAATGCAGGGATTCCTGTCGGGTCAAGAATGGAATTACCTCAATTAAGTTTTCTTAAAGATCAACTTGAATCTGAAGAAGGTAGATCCATGGTGAAAAAAACTCAAAAGCTTTCTAAGCTAGCAGATGAATTAGGAATCTCCTTAGTACATCTTTCATTAGCATGGTGTCTAAAAAATTCTAATGTCTCAACAGTAATTTTAGGTGCATCTAGCATTGATCAGTTAAAAGAAAATCTTCGGACTATAGAGTTTTTAGATTATTTAACTTCTGATGTTTTAGATAAGATTGAACTTATTGTTGATAATTGTCCTGAGAAATGGAAAGAATTTTAAAAAACAGTTAAAAATACAATAATAAAGGAATAAAAATGTTAGCAAAGAATTTTCAATTCTTGACATTTTGTTTTACTAAGTCTTTAATTAAACCATTGTGAAAAAACTTGTTGCGATAGCTAACCTGAAAACTGATGCAGAAATCCAAGGGTTTTACCTTTGCAAAGAGAAACATTTGAGAAGGACTAGATCCGGGGAATTATTTGTTGATATTATTTTAGCTGATAGTACTGGTACTGTTGGTGCAAAAGTTTGGAGAAATGTAAAAAAACTTTCTATAAAATTTGAGCAAGGAGATGCAGTTGCTGTAAGAGGAAGAGTTGAAATTTTTCAAGAAAAGAACCATGTTCTAATTAACCGTATAAATAAAGCAACTGAAGCCAGATATGCACGATATGGATTTAAGCCACAAAAATTGGTTCCTTCTTCTCCTTTTAATCCTGAAAAAATGTGGTCTTCGATCGGAGAAATAGTTAATAAAATGGAAGATCCATTTTTAAAAAAGCTTATTTGGCAATTATATAGAAAACATAAAAAAAGACTTATAACTATTCCTGCATCATTAAATATGCATTATACATATAGATCTGGTTATCTTGAGCATGTACTATCAATGTCTCGTATAGCAATTTCTTTTGCACGTCATTATAGGGCAAATGTTGATCTTTTAATTGCCGGTGTTCTTCTTCATGGCATAGGAAAAGTTATAGAATTTACAGATTCATTGGTTCCTGAATTATCTGATGAGGGTAGTTTTTTAGGACATTCTTTGTTAAGTAGAGATATGGTTTTAAACGAAGTGAAAAAAATAAAAAATTTTCCTTCAAATCTTTTAATTCAGATAGAACACTTAATTATCACTCATGAGGGTGGTTTTAGATCTGGATATGATTATCGAGGAAAAACAAAAGAAGCTTTATTACTTCAAGCCTTGGATACTCTCGATGCAAAGCTTAGTGTGTTAAAAAAACTAATATCAGAAGATATTGAAGAAGGTAAATGGACCAACAAGAGAAATTATTTTGGTACATCATTTTATAAAGGTGATAAAAAATAGTCTAAGAAATCTTAGCCAAGGGGCAATGTTTATTTCTCTTGCTGTTGGTTCAGGGTTCGCTCTTGTTTTGGTTCCAAATGTCGAACTAATTACTTCGATTGTTTTTCTATCAGGGGCTTATCTTGGTTCTAGATGGGGAATGGTTGTTGGTGGGATAGCCGAATTTCTATTTAGTGCTTTAAATCCTATGGGATCTGGTTTCGTATTTTTTCCTATTCTTATTGCTCAAGTTCTTGGAATGATGCTAGTAGGAGCAGTTGGTGGGTTTTTTAAAAATTTTTTTTTAACTAAAGAATGGTCTTCTAAAAAAAGAGTATTACTTGGAATTACCGGTTTTTTCTTGACTTTTCAATTTGATGCTTTAACAACATTCAGTTATCCTTTAGCAATGGGATATCCAATGATGCAGTCTTTTGCCATTTTTTTTTCTGGAATAGCATTTACTTTCATTCATCAAATCACAAATGGTATAATTTTTGCTTTGATATTACCAAAGGTATTTATCCGATTAAAATTGTTAAACATGTCATGAGGAGTTCTATTTTATTCATATTGCTATTAAACAATATAGTTTTATCTTATTCTCCGGGTGAGGTTCCATTTGAATGGTCTGGACAATGGGGTCTAAGTCAAAAATATGGACTTTCTTATTGGGGAATGGAAAACTATCAGTTCCCATTGTATATAGATGGAAACTTTTTGAATTGGAATCGTCGTTATCAATTTCCATTTCCTAATAAAATAGAAGATTTTGATGAAGAAAAAAAATTCAATTCCTCTTTTGTTTATAGACAAGGGGATTATAGTCTTGATGAATTAAGTTTTGATCTTCAATCTAGATCAAATCCTAATAGTTACACCAGATTTCGAGCATTAAAAAGAAACTTTGAAGATTACCATGGAAGTCTTGATTTAGAAATCAATCCTGGCGGTACTATACAACAGAACTATCGCTTAGATTCTCAAATAAAAGATAAAAAGGGTGGATTGTGGAATATTTCATCGGCAGTTTATTTTACAACGGGTGGAGTTCCAGTTTGGGATGAAGTAATTTGGTCAAGAGGTTTAGAACGAAAAGATAAAATAATTTTAGCTGGAACAAATTACCGTGGAAGTTTTGGGGGAATTAAATATATTATTGAAGGATCAACCTTTCTGCAAAAATTAATTAATAGAAAAAGAATGGAAGGTATTTCTGCTTGGTCTATAAATTTTTTAAGTAATCGTTTTAATGCTATAGCTCAATTACCAATTAAAGATAAAATATTTGCTTTTCTTTCTTTAACAGGTAGACAAAAGGCTGTTAATTCTGATACTTTAGGTAATCAACGTCAAACTTATATAAGTATATTAGGCGGAATAAGAATAAACTCAAAAAAATTGGAAAATAAAATTGGAATAGGTGTTACTACTTTAACTAATGGAGTTAAAACAACAACTTTTAATGGTAATTTAAATCTTCATTTTAGAAAAAATCAGATATTTTTAAATATCAAACATGATTTTCTTCCACTTCCTTTTCAATTTACAGGCAAAGAATATATGTATGTTCCGGATTACTTCACTCCTACCTTGATTCCGAGGATTAGGCCTAATTCAAATATTGAGACCCCAACTTTATCTTTAATAAGATCAGGTATTTCGAGAAATGGGGATCTTTTTTCAAGTAAAGCTATACTTTTTGTTTCTCAAAAGTCTCCCAATCATTATTTTGAAAATATTAATCAGTTTAATGATGTGTCTATAATTCAAGTTATTTCCTCTCAAACCTCTTTTTCTTCAGGCCTTTTATTATCTGGAAAATTAAACTATCTAAGAGATTGGATAATTAGTTTCCATGGAAAATCTTTTTTTCAAAATAATTTAGGATGGGAAAACTTTTTTAAACATGAACAACAATTATCTTTATTTTTTCGAGAAAAATTATTTAACGGAAGATTGGATGCAAAATTAAATCTTACTTATAATCTGTGGTCAGGTAGAACTTCTTTTGAATGGGATCCTGTTCTGAATATGGGGTACAATTATTTTGGCAGTTCTAAAATTCGAAATTCTATAGGGCTAATTACAGCTGAAATTAGTGTTCTTGTTCGTTCAGTTGAATTTTCATATGCTATCAAAAATTTGGAATATGCATTAGATTCAACAGCAATAAATACTTTTTCCCCATCACAATTTTTCCCACCAGCACATAGGTTAGCCTATTTGTCTGTAAAGTGGAAGCTAACAAATTAGAGACCTATTGAAAGGACAAGGAATAATGTTCTACCTGGTTCTGGATAGTTATAGATGGATTGCAGTTCTTTATTGTTTAAGAGATTCCTAGCCCCTGCTTNAAAAGTCATAATATAATCATTTAATTTTGAACTATGGCTTATAGACAAATCTAAACGGCGATATTTTTCCATAAAAGCATCATCATCATAACTATAACGACTGGGACCTAGATTTCTAAAACTTAGGTCATAGATGGTTTTTCCTATTATAAATTGAATCTCTGCCCATTGAGAAGTTGGTGGAACATAAAGAAGACGTTTTCCTTTATTAATACTATTTGAAAGGATTTGGCTATCTGTTTTTTCAATTCCCAAAGTAAACTGTATGGGAAATTTCTTTGGCTTGATACTAGTTATAACACCCATAATTATTGACTCAGATTTGGAAACATTTTGAGGAGAATAAACCCAAGCTTCATTTGGAGTCCATTGGATCAAGTTATCAGTATGATATTTCCCAGCTTTTGCCGAAAAATAAACAATATCAATTAGTGGTTGGAAATTGATTTTTAGATTTGTGGAGATGCTCTGTTCGGGTTTTAAATCAGGATTTCCAATAGTATAGCCAAGAGGATCTTCCCAAAAAAGATCATTGAAAGTAGGTGATCTATAACTAGTTCCACTACTTATAGTTAGAGATTCTATTGGTTTAATTGGAGATGAATAGAGTAGCGCTAGATTTCCAGTAGCAATATTTTTTTTAGAATAATTATCCCAATCAAAACGCAAGCTCGGGCTGAAAACAAATTTTTCATTGAAAGTAATTTGAGATAGAAAACCTGAGGCGGCACCAACCATGCTATGATTTCCAGCATCATCACTATTTACTTTTGTTTGCCTCAACTCTAAACTTATAGTGTTTCTCAAATATTTGTCTTTTTCAACTCGATGTATAAATCGGGTCTGTAGATTTTTTATCCTGTGATTTGAATCTATATCCCATGCGGGATCCCGATAATTTTCGTCACTATCCATAAATCCAGATGTCAATTCAGTCTGTCCCCATTTTGAAACAGTCCTAGCCGAAAACAAATAGAAAGAATCATGATTTTTTTTCCAAGCTTCAAGGGAAGGATATTCAATTGAACCAGGTATTCCTCTTTCAGCTTTAGTTGACATCATTATTCCAGATATTTTCCAACCAGCTAAATTTTTTAATTGAAGTTTAGCGCCTCCTGATTCCTGAAAAAATGAATTGTTTTCCCGAAAATTTCCATCACTTTGAAATTTGTTTCCATAAATAGAAAAATCAGTTTCACCTAATCCTAGTGTGTATTCTGCACTGGCACCACGGTCTCCTAGAGATCCCGACCTTATTGTTATGAAATTTCTAGGTTTGGCCGGCATCAAATTCAATGTTCCTCCTACTGCATGAGATCCATATAAAGAGGAAGCCTGACCAGAGTAAAATTCTCCATGAGAAAAAAAATCAGCTGGCAATGAGCTCATATCGAATACACCATTTTGAGGTGAATTAAGATTAAGACCATCAAAAGTAATAAGTATGTGCTCTGAATATCCTGTAGGAGAAGAAACAGTTTTTAAACCCGCGGGCCCACCATAATCACGAACCTGAATACCGAAACGATCTACTCTCTCACCAAGGCTGACTCCACTAGAAGAGATTAAATTAAAATCAAGAGCTCTATGTTCAACCGGCAATTGTAGACTTTCTTTAGCATATAGATTCCCATAAATAATTATAGGAGATAGGAGATAAGCTTTTTGTACGAGTGAAATTCTTATATTTTCTTCCATCAAAGTTGAAATTTCTAAAGTATCGGATTCAAAAGCCGAGTGTTGAAAAATTACTTCTTTAGTTTGATTGTTATCAATTGATAGAATGAACCGTCCATCTCTATCNGATGTTGAACTTTCCCCAAGTTCCGTAGATATGTTTACATAAGGAATGGTTCTTCCATCATTAGAATAAATATCGCCAGAAATAATCATTCTATCTTTTTCAGCTAGAATAGATGTAATAAAGACAAGAAAAAATATAAATAAGATTTTTAAGGGATATGTCATTTTCTCTCCTTTCCCTCGAAAGTAACTCTGTAAATCAACAGAATCGAGAATTTGAATTAGGTAGATATCCTGACTTATGCTTTAACGTACGGCTTCGCCTTCCCATCCACATAATTTGCAGACAGTGGCTCTCCTTATGGAGTGAAGTGCACTCAGCACTTACAGTAGCGGGGCTGCACCCGAATCTAACGAGTTTCCCTACCTAATCAACTTTTAATAGAAATAATCTACATTTTTTGTAGTCAATATACAATGGCTTTTATCTTGATTGGCTCTGTACATCAAGATAAATTCAATCATAACTAGAAAGATTAAACGGGAAAAAACATTGTTAATTATCGAAAAATAAAAATGCATGGTATACTAAACAGGCAAGTTCTCGTATTAAATCAGAATTATCACCCTCTTCTAGTTTGTTCAGCAAGAAGGGCAATTTTGTTGGTTTATCTAGGAAAGGTAGAAGTCATAGAAAAATATAGAGAAATTATTCATTCACCATCAGTAGTAATTCCCTTGCCAAGTGTAGTAAAGCTTGACAAGTTTATTAAAGTAAAGGAAAATAATATTGTTTTATCAAGGAAAAATATCTTGAAGAGAGATCGACATCAATGTCAATATTGTGGTAGACGTAGTTTGCCAATGACTTTGGATCATATAGTTCCGAAAGAGCGGGGAGGTCCAGAATCCTGGGACAACTTAGTATGTTGCTGTCATGCTTGTAATAGGTCAAAAGGTAATCGAACTCCAGATGAAGCAGGAAAAAAGTTGTTGCGTTATCCAAAAAAACCTACAAGAATACATTATATTAGACAATTTATTAAAAGAGATCAATGTGCTTGGAGACCGTATTTATATATGGAGCCTATGAAGAAAGGAGCTCTTGCTTGAAGAAAAAGCGTATTCTTAGTGGTATTCAGCCTTCGGGGAATCTTCACATAGGAAATTATTTTGGTATGATGAAGCCAATGATTGACCTTCAAATGGATAATGACTTGTTTTGTTTTCTTCCAAATTATCATGCTTTAACCTCTCAAAATGATGGTTTAAGATTGAAGGAAAATACTATAAATGCAGCGGCAGATTTTCTTGCGCTAGGCCTTAATCCAAATAAATGTGTGTTTTGGGTTCAATCAGATTTACCAGAAGTAACAGAATTGACATGGATTTTAAACAATATAACAAGTGTTGGGACGCTAGAAAGAGCAACATCATATAAGGATAAAATAAACAGAGGGATCCAACCCAATCATGGGTTGTTTAGTTATCCTGTATTGATGACAGCAGACATACTTCTTTTTGGTGCTGAAGTAGTTCCTGTAGGTAAAGATCAAAAACAACACTTAGAAATAACTAGGGATCTAGCTACTAAGTTTAATGCTATTTATGGAACAACATTTGTAATTCCAGATCCACTGATTAGTAATTCTACTGGATTGATTCCTGGTACAGATGGGCAAAAAATGTCAAAATCTTATGGAAATACTATCGAAATTTTTTGCGACAAAGATTTTCTTGCTAAAAAAGTAATGGGTATAATCACAGATAATACACCTCCCGATAAACCTAAAGATACCGAGAATAATGCACTATTCAACATATATTCACTTTTTATCGATGATTTTGGTAAGTCAGATTTGATGAACCGTTTTCATAGTCCAGGTTTAAAATATGTAGATATAAAAAAAGAATTAATTGATTTAATTTGGAATTTTTTTGAACCCTATAGAAAAAGAAGAGAAAAAAAATATCATGACAAAGAAGTTGTAATTAATATCCTTAAAGAAGGAGCTGAAAAAGCTAGATCTTTTGCTAAGCCTTATATTCTTTCAGTACGGGAAAAAACAGGTCTAGAATATTATTAAATGTGAATTATCAAATTGAATTAAATAATTTTTCTGGACCTTTGGATTTACTACTTTTTTTTATTAGAAGGGATCAGATTGATATTATGGACATCCCCATTTCCCATATAACAGAAGAATATCTTTCATTTGTTGAAGCTGTTCATACTTTAAACGTAAGCTATGCTGGTGATTTTATATTAATGGCGGCTACGCTGATGCGTATAAAGGCAAAAATGTTGTTACCATCAGTTGTTGATGAAGAAGATGAAAATTTTGAAGATCCAAGAACTGAATTAGCCCATAGAATTCTAGAATATCAACGCTATAAAGAAGCTGCTACTAATTTAGCTGTAATGGCTGATGATCAGAGTAAAAAATTTCAATATTCTTTTCCAGATAAAAATGCTGATTTAGAAAAAGAGGATCCAGAATATTACCTCGAGGAGGTAACAATTTTTGAGATTGTGAATATTTTTAAAAAATTACTAGATCGTGTTCCTCCTCCTTTACAATATGAGGTTGAAAAGGAGGAGATTAAGATTAAAGAAAAAATAGCCTTAGTTCTTAATTCTTTTATTTCAAAACAGCAAATATTGTTTTCGGAGCTTTCCCCAAAATTTTCTTCTCGTCAGGATCTGATTGCAACATTTATTGCAATACTTGAATTAATTCGAGATGGTTTAATTAGAGTACAACAAAAAAAATTGTTTGATGATTTTATCCTTGAAAAAGTGCGGGTTAATTAATGACAAAGAAAAAAATTTCAAATAAAGAGATTCAAATTATTGAAGCACTTCTCTTTGCTAGTGAAGATATTTTAACTCAGTCAAAACTAAATCTATGTTTTGATAGTGGTGTAGCTCCTGATTTGTCTGATGGCATTAAACATCTCCAAGAACAATATCAAAAAAGTGGACGAGCGTTTTTTATAGATAATGTAGCGGGTGGATTTAGATTAGTTAGTCTTCCTGAATTTGCTCCATGGATTCACAAACTCCTATCTCGATCTGGAAAAACCTCGCTTTCTAAGGCCGCCCTAGAGACTTTAGCTGTTTTAGCTTATAGAGGACCAGCTAGCAGAGCCGAAGTGGAAAATATAAGAGGTGTTAATTGTGCTGGTGTTATTAAAACTTTACTTGATAAAAAACTATTGAAAATAAAAGGACGAGGAAAAGGACCCGGTAGACCATTATTATATTCAGTCACAGAAGCTTTTCTCCTATCGTTTGGCCTTAATTCTATTGCGGATCTACCAAAACTAAAGGAGATAACTGAACTCATAGCTGAAGGAGCCAGTGAGTCCAACTTTATTTCCAACTCTTCTCTATCAGATGGTTCGTTTGATTAAATATTTAGCAAGTTGCGGTGTTGATTCTCGAAGAAATTGTGAATCGATAATAAGAAGTGGAAGAATCTCAATAAATGGAGAAAGGGAAACTAATCCTTTTATAATTCTTTCAGAAAGTGATTCAGTAGATTTTGACGGTAAGACTATAGTTCCTCCTAATTACAAGACAACAGTAGTTTTAAACAAGCCGATCGGCATTATTACTACGTCAAAAGATACCCATTCAAGAAAAACGGTGTTGGATATTATTCCTCAAATAGATTGCAGACTTTTTCCTATTGGACGCCTTGATAAGGATACGACTGGTATTCTTCTTCTTACAAATGATGGAGATTTAGCTTATTCTTTGACTCATCCAAAATTTGAAATAGAGAAAACTTATGAGGTCCAAGTAAATCGTTTACTTAGTGATCCTGAAATACAATTAATAGGTTCAGGAATTGATATAGGAAACCAAGAGGTTGGACACGCATTTGTAATTAGTCAAAGTGTAATTAAAGATAAAATAACTATTTTATTGAGGTTGTATCATGGTAAAAAAAGAGAGGTTAGAAGAATATTTAGATCAATTGGACTTAAGCTCCAATCATTACACAGACTTACATTTGCGGGTATTGATTTAGGAAATCTTTCTTTAGGTTCAACTCGTGAATTAACGATTGAAGAGTATAATTATCTTAAGAATATAGATTTTTCAGCATTTCAAAATGGGGAAGCTTAACATTTTGTGCAGTTATTCGAGTAAAGTTATATTACTAGGCTGTTTGAAAGATAGTTTATCCAATAATAACTTATTCCTCAGAGAGGTTTTCTATTGATTGTTGCAATTGATGGTCTAGCTGGTTCTGGGAAAAGTACTACGGCTCGCAATGTTGCTTTAGAACTTGGTTTTCTCTACCTTGACACTGGAGCAATGTATCGTGCTGTTACTATGGCGGTACTTTTGGATTCTATTGATCTTAAAGATGAAGAAGCAATCAAAGATTGTGTCGCATCTATTGAAATTGATTTTGATAGAACTGGATCACGAGTTTATCTTAATAAAAAAGATATATCTCGTGAAATTAGGGGTCAAATGATCACTGCTAATGTTAGTGCCGTAAGTGCTTTACCTAAGGTAAGAGAAAAAATGGTTGATCTTCAACGTAAGATTGCTGGGAAAAGAGATTCAGTAGTTGAGGGAAGGGATATTGGTACAGTAGTTTTTCCTGATGCTGACATAAAATTTTTTATGACAGCTGAAATTAATGAAAGAGCAAAACGGAGACGTAAAGATTTACTTAAACTAAATATTAAAAAAAAATTAAAAGAAGTAGTTGAAGATTTAGACTTGCGTGATCAACTTGATTCTACAAGGGATCTGGCTCCCTTAATGAAAGCTGATGATGCTATTGAAGTAAATACAACTATAATGACAATTAATCAACAAATAGATCTGATTGTTTCTCATATAAAGGAATGGTTAGACAAAAAGGAGAGTTAATTTTACTGTGACTGAAGAACCATTAATAGATGAAAATAATCAAGATAATTTAACGGATGTTCTTGAACATAAAAAAGAAGTTGAACCTAAAGACAAAAAAAATCAATTGGGAAATGCAGAGGAGAAATCTTTAGATGTTGACGTCAAGGATTTTACGGAAAATTATTTAGATCCAAATCTAATGAAAGATATACGTATTGTAGAGTCTTCTGCAATATTAGAAGGTGATGACAATTCAAATTCTGTATCTGAATTAGAAATGGATAAATATATTTCAACCTTCTCAGATATTGCTCAAAACCAGATAATTACTGGCCGAGTTATTGGTCAGAATGAAAAAGAAATAATTATGGATATAGGTTTTAAATCTGAAGGTATTATCCCTAGGTCAGAATTTAGTGGTAACGAACCACCTAATATGGGGGATAAAATCGAAGTTTATCTTGAGAAGATAGAAGATGTAAATGGGCAAACTGTTCTATCAAAAGAGAAAGCTGTGTGGATGAAGGGTTGGATTAAGCTTATGGAAATACAAAAGGAAGATAGCACAGTTAATGGTACAATAACTCGGCGAATTAAAGGTGGTTTTGTGGTAGATCTAGAAGGTATTCAAGCTTTTCTACCGGGTTCTCAATTAGATGTTAGGCCTGTTCAAGATTTTGAGAGTTATATATCTCAAGAAATGGAATTCAAAATTGTTAAGATTAATCAACTTCGGAAGAATGTAGTATTATCAAGAAAGGCCTTGCTCAATAATTCAATGCGTGAGCAAAGAGAATCACTTTTTGATGATCTCTCAAAAGGTCAAATTGTTGAAGGTGTAGTAAAAAACATAACTGATTTCGGTGTTTTTGTTGATCTTGGTGGAATAGATGGTTTATTACACATAACTGATCTTTCTTGGGGTAGAGTTAATCATCCTTCAGAAATAACAGAGGTTGGAGAAACAATTAGCGTAAAGATAATTGAAATTGATAAGGATAAACATCGTATTTCTTTAGGGTTAAAACAACTTTCCACTCATCCTTGGGAAAAGGTAGAGAGTAAGTATCCAATAGGATCAAATATTTCTGGTAAAATTGTTAGTTTAACTAATTATGGTGCTTTTGTTGAATTAGAGACAGGTGTTGAAGGCTTAGTGCATGTTTCAGAAATGTCTTGGATAAGGAGTGTTCATCGTCCAGATGAGGTAGTGCAAATGGGCCAAGAGGTTGAAGCTCAAGTATTAAGTATTGATTCTAAAGAACGTAAAATTGCTCTAGGATTTAAACAGCTTCAACCTGATCCATGGGAGGGTGTCGAGGAGCGATATGCTATAGGCTCATTATTGAAAGGTACTGTTCGAAACCTTACCCAGTTTGGTGCTTTTGTAGAGTTAGAAGAAGGGGTTGATGGGTTAATTCATGTTTCTGATCTTTCTTGGACAAAAGTGGTTCATCATCCTAAAGAAATACTTAAAAAAGGAGATGATGTAGAGGTCAAGGTTCTTGAAGTTTCTAGAGAGAATCATCGTATTGGACTTGGTTTAAAGCAGGCTTCTGAAGATCCTTGGGATGAAATTATATCTTATTTTAGTATTGGTAAATCAGTTAATGGGAAAATTATTCGCACTCTAGATAAAGGTGTAATTATTGGTCTAGAAAAAGATGTTGAAGGAATTATAGGTTCGGATTCATTATCGTCTAAAATCAAAGATCAAATTCAGAGTCTAAATTCTGGAGATAATATTATTGCTGAAGTAGTTGAGGTTAGACCGGAGGAAAAGAAAGTATTTTTGTCTTTTGTAGATACTGATACTGTTCCATCTAAATCTTCAAAAACTAGTAATAAAATTGATTCTCAAGATTCAGATTCTAATGATGAAACTACAAATGAAGGTCAGCTTAAAAATAAAAAAAGTAAAGAGAATATCAAAGAAGATGAAGATGGAGATCAAGAAATTTCCGAGTAGTTTTTTTTTAACTTTAAGCTAGTGGTAATATGAATCCACCAATGCTTCCTAAAAAAGTTCAAAAAGGGCGCTTTCCAATTTGGTTCGGTGCCTTTTTTTTTGCTGTTACATTATGGACTTTCGTTATCTCTGAGCACCGCTACAATTATGTTATTGAGATGCCAATTGAAGTGAGGAATATACGGGAAGGTAAGACCTTAGGTGGGGAAGTTTCACCCACAGCTGAGGTAAGATTTAATGCTACAGGAAGGGCTTTTTTAAAAACACTATTGTTGAAATCAATTTCAGATTTCAAACTAGTTTTAGACTTGGAAAGAGTTAGTACTGAATACAATTTTTATCTTAATGACTATTTTGACAGATATAGTCAAAAAGTGGTCGTCCCCGCTGGTTTTGAACTTGATTTTGTTGAAGTTGTTCAGCCTGATTCTATTCATATATCTCTTGATGACTATATGATAAAACCTGTTTCTGTGGAATCTTCGGTTATTGTGAAACCTTTGGCTGGATTTATCATGATAGGAAAAGCTAATATATATCCAAAAATAATCGAATTAAAAGGACCACGAGAAATAATTAGGAATGTTAATGAATTGGAAACTATAGAAAAAACATTTAATAGTGTAGAATCATCGATTAAAGCTAGGATTGATCTTAAATTCGATTTTCCTAGGGTTGTAGAGTCATCAGACACTTCTGTTATTTTTGAAGCCAAAATTGAAAGTATTGGTGAAAGAATAATATCTGAAGTACCAGTAAATATTCTAAATATTCCAGAAGGAATCATCTCATTTGCAAATCCTTCTACTGTTTCTCTTACAGTAAGTGGTGGTGTTGATTTTATTGCATCATTAGAACCGAATGATATTTATGTTTCTATTGATTTTAATGAATTGAATGAAGGTAACTTATCGCATGAGCCCTTAGTGGTTGTTCCAGATGATGTGTTACAGTGGAGTGACCTTTCTCCAAAAACAGTGGAATTAACAATACGACGTTTGCCTGAATGATTATACTTGGCATTGAGACTTCTTGTGATGAAACAGCAGCAGCAGTTTGTAAAGATGGGGAAATATTATCTTCCGTAATTGCTTCCCAAGAGCAACATTCAATGTATGGTGGTGTAGTGCCAGAAATAGCCTCTCGAGCTCATGAACGTTTGATATTAAAAACTGTTGAAGAAGCAATTAATAGAAGTTCATACAATAAAGGTCAATTGGAAGGTATTGCAGTTACTAGAGGTCCAGGGCTTATGGGTTCTCTTTTGACAGGAGTTAGTTTTGCCAGAGGATTATCACTGGGATTAAAAATCCCATTCATTGGGATAAACCATATGGAAGCCCATATTTTTGCAAACTTTATCGCATACCCCAAATTAAAATTTCCTTTTCTCTGTTTACTTGTTTCAGGGGGACATACACAAATTTGGAAAGTTGAGGAAATTGGAGAATATGAATTAATAGGAGAAACGAGAGATGATGCGGCTGGTGAAGCATTTGATAAAGGTGCAAGGATTTTGGGTTTGGGATATCCTGGAGGAATAGCAATTGAGAAAGCAGCAATCGGGGGAAATAAGGAAGCTGTTAATTTCCCACGTGCGTTTTTTCAATCTAATCTAGTTGAATTCAGTTTTAGTGGTTTAAAGACAGCTCTTCAAAGGCATGTTGAACTAATCGATGGAAAATTAACCACAGAAATGTTATGTGATATTGCTGCAAGTTATCAATTTGCAATTGTTGATATTCTTCTATCAAAACTACGACTTGCTATTGATATGACAAAAATTAATGTGGCTCTAATTGGTGGTGGAGTTGCTGCAAATAAATTATTGAGAGAGAAGGCAAAAAGAGATTTTAATGACTCAAAAATACTTTACCCAAACATTGAATTATGTACTGACAATGCAGCCATGATAGCCTTTCTAGGGGAGATCTATTTAGACCAAAAACTTTCTCATTTTGAAACGCACAAAGTTATACCCAACCTTAGACTGTCGTAGTTTTTAAACTAAGGATGTTACCATTGTTACCTATTTGGTCTTTAATAGTTCTTTTATTACTTACTGCATGGTTTGTAATATTCTGTTACAAAACTATTGTAATAAAAAAAGGTTCCTTCAATCTTTTTTTGACCCTATTTAGATGTTTAATATTCCTAATAATTATATTTCTTTTAGCTAATTTTCGATGGAATAGGATTAATTCTGTCCCAAAAAATTCTCTAATTAGAATATTTTTTGATAACTCTGTTTCAATGGCGTTTCACCAATCAGTATCTCGTGAATCATTACTTACTGGTTATGAAGAAATACTTAATTCACTAAAGAATTTTGCTTATGAAAATATTTCTGAAATTCAAATTGAAGCTTTTTCTTTTGGAGAATCGGTTCAACCACTCGAGCATACTCCTCTAGAGCTTAAAGTAGATGAGTCATCTACTAATATTTCATCAGTTTTAGCTTTGGCGGATAAAACATTGATTGATGAGGAAGTAAATGCCATAATTATAGTTAGCGATGGACAAACAACTGTTGGTCCTAATCCTTCCAATAAAGATCTTAATGAAATCCCAGTTCATACAATTGGCATTGGTGAAACCATGAGGATGGTGGATATCCTTATTGCAAAAGTTGATGTTCCTACTGTTATCATTAAGGGAGAAACTATTGTTGCTGAAACTATAGTAGAATCATTTGGTGAAATTAATCAAAAAGTAAATATTTCTTTTCAAACTGATGGGCGTTTACTTGGGACTCAAACTATTTCTCCAAAAGGTAATGGTAGTAGACAAATAGTTCGATTTCAATTTGAAGTTGATGAAATTGGAACAAAAAATTATGAGATTAGGACATCTTCACTTAAGGATGAAATAAACATTGAAAATAACCTTTTTGAATTCTCCATCACTGTATTAAAAGACCGGTTTAATATTGGAGTTTTAACAGGTAGCCCATCTTTTAATACTCGTTTTCTTAAACTTGTAGTCTCAGAAGAAGAAAATATTGAAGTGGATCATTTTAGTTTAGCTAGAGAAGGTTGGAAACCTTCTCTAGCTAATTTTTGGAGAAAAAAATATGATTTAATTATTTTAGATAACTTCCCTAATAAAAATACAGCAGAAAGATGGTCAGAAGATTTAAACCAAAAATTAAAACGAGATAATTCAGCCTTAGCACTTATAGCTGGAAAATCTATAGATAAATCTAAATTATTTGGTTTATTAGATGCATTGGGAATTCAAATTCTAATTGATGAAGATTATAATTTAGAAAGACTTTTTATAGAGAACGCATTAATTACAAGTAATTCTATTCCTATTCCTCAATTAGATTGGAAATCATTGCCTCCATTATCACCATTTCTTTTTTTTGAACCTGGTCAAGAGGGTATGGAAGTTATTTCGCAACTTTCAGGAAAATTATCACCTATACCATTACTTATTGTTGGAACAGTTGAAAGCCCAAAAGAAATAGATAAACCTTTACGTCGCGCAATTTTTACCTCTTCTGAGCTTTGGAAACTTTACTTTATTGATAATAGTGGTCAGATAAATTTAGATTTTCTTGATTATTGGAAAGATTTGCTAAAATGGTTAACTGCAACAACTGGTTATGATGACCGCTATTTTAGAATTGCTAAATCATTGTTTAAAAGAGGAGAAGAAGTGTCAATTGAAGGCTCATTTTTAAGTTTAAGTGAAGAAGAAAGAAAATCTGGAGTTTGGTGGAAAATTCAATTTTCAGATGATGAGTTGCTTATACCGCTTCATTATGATGAAAAAGAGGAAAAATGGAAAGGTTCATTCATTGCTTCAGAGCCTGGTTCGTACCAATTCTGGATTTTTACTGAAAATGAAAATTTTGAACAAAAGGAACCAGACGGATATTTTAGAGTAGAACAAGGAATGGTTGAATTGAAAAATGCTTATTTAAATAAAGAACTCCTTCTTAACCTATCTGAATTAACGGGTGGAAAATATTTTTCATGGTCAGATAGAAATAATATAGTTGAAGACCTATCAATTACTAAATCTGAAAGATTATATTCGTATACTATTAATTTTTCCCACTGGTTACCATTTTTATTTTTAATTATCTTATTATTAACTGCGGAATGGGTTCTTAGAAGAAACCGCGGCCTTCAATAATCTTTTACTAATGATTTGTGATTCCTTAAATCCTACCCTATTTTAAAGGTGAAAATTTAAGAATAATTTAATGCAATGAAAAAAATTACAGTTATTGGCACGGGCTATGTTGGGCTAGTAAGTGGATCTGGATTAGCAGATTTTGGAAACAAAGTAAATTGTGTCGACGTTAATAAAAAAAGAATAAAAGACCTTTCAAATGGTAAGATTCCTTTTTTTGAGCCCGGGCTAAAGGAGATAGTTGAAAGAAATAAATTGTCTGGCAGGCTCGAATTCAACACTAATATTGCAGAATCTATATCTGATTCGGATGTTATTTTTATAGCTGTTTGGACTCCTATGGCGAATGATGGAAGTGCAGACCTTACGGCCGTTTTAGATGTTGCAAAGACTATAGGTGCTAATATTTCTTCTTATACAGTGATTGCAACAAAAAGTACTGTTCCTATCGGTACAAGTAAAATGATCAATGAAGTCATTTCTAATAATATCAGAGGAAACACTTCTTATGATTTGGTTTCAAACCCTGAATTTTTAAGAGAAGGTGCGGCTGTTAGAGATTTTCTCATGCCAGATAGAGTTGTTATTGGAACTAGTAGTCAACAAGCTATTGAAATGATGCAAGAGATTTATCGTCCTCTATATGTCAATGAGACTCCTTTTGTGATCACTGATATTCCAACAGCTGAAACAATAAAATATGCTTCAAATTCATTCCTTGCTGTAAAAATCTCTTATATTAATGAATTGGCTAATCTTTGTGATTCAACTGGTGCTGACATTCATGTAGTTGCTAGAGCTATGGGTTTAGATGGTCGAATTAGCCCTAAATTTCTTCACCCAGGTCCTGGTTTTGGTGGATCATGTTTTCCAAAGGATACTAGAGCATTGGTTAAAACAGCTGAGTTAAATGGTTTAAAACTTAAAGTATTAGCAGCTGCAATTAATGCTAATGAAACCCAGATAGAAGTGATTTTTAAAAAACTTACTAAACTACTTGAAAATAATTTATCTGGAAAAAGAATTGCTATTTTAGGTCTCGCATTCAAAGCCAATACAGATGATATCAGAGAATCTCGTGCTTTGATTTTAATTGACCAGCTATTGTCTTATGAAGTTGAAGTGGTAGTGTATGACCCTGCTGCAATGAAAAATATGAAAAAAGATTATCCAAATCTTTCTTATGCTGAATCTGTAGATGATGCAGCCAAAGGATCTAATGCAATTGTTATAATGACTGATTGGAACGAATTCCGAAGTTTAGATCTTTCTGGTATAGGAGATCTAATGATAGATAAGATCATTTTAGATGCTAAGAATCTTCTTAGTCATGAGGAATTGATTGCAAATGGGTTTATTTTTGAAGGAGTAGGACGACCATATGAGTATTGATGGAGTAAAAATTAAAAAATTACGTGTTCATACGGATATTCCTGATGTTCAAGAGAGTGTTACCAAAGAGGGTTTCCTTATGGAGGTTCTTCGTGATGATGATAATCTATTAAGTAAATTTGGTCAGTCAACTTTTACTGTTGCTTATAAAGATACAATAAAGGCTTTTCATTGGCATGAAAAGCAAGATGATCTTTGGTTTATTGCTTCTGGAAGAGCAATTATTGTTTTGCATGATCTTCGCAATGAGTCACAATCTTTTGGTCTTACTGAAACTATAAGCGCTGGAGTTGATGATTATAAGTTAGTATTAATACCTGTTGGGGTTGCACATGGTTATAAAGTTATTAGTGAAGAACCTGTATTACTTTTTTATCATACAACTAAGAGCTATAATCCAAAAAATCCAGATGAGAAGAGGATACCATATAATGATTCTAGGATTGGTTTTGATTGGGAGTCAATTGTATGAAAACCTATCTAGTTACAGGTGGTTCAGGTTTTATTGGTAGCAACTTCATCCGTTTCATTATAGAAAAGGATACAAATTGTAACATCATAAACTTAGATAAACTTACTTATGCTGGTAACCCAGCTAATCTAAGAGATATAGAAAATAATAACCGCTATCAATTTATTAATGGTGATATATGCGATGAAAGAGTTGTTAGAGAGACCTTTAGCCGAAATAGAATCGATGTAGTAATTAATTTCGCGGCAGAAACACATGTTGATAGATCAATAGGTTCTCCTGATGATTTTATTAATACAGATGTATTTGGTGTCTTTAGACTACTTGAGGCTTCAAAAGATTTTGGAGTTGACTTATTCATTCAGATAAGTACAGATGAAGTCTATGGAAGTATCGAAAATGGGAGTTTTTGCGAAACAGATCAACTTCTTCCAAGTAGTCCATATTCTGCAAGTAAGGCAGGAGGAGATAGATTGGCTTATTCATATTTTATTACTTTTGGATTGCCTGTAATTATTACAAGGGCAAGTAATAATTATGGATCTTTTCAATATCCTGAAAAAATAATTCCTCTTTTCGTTACTAATGCTATAGAGGATCGTCCTCTTCCTTTATATGGTGACGGGAAAAACGTTCGTGACTGGCTCTTTGTTCTTGATCATTGCTCAGCAATCGATTTTCTTATTGAGCATGGAGACCATGGTCAAGTCTACAATATAGGAGGGGGAAATGAATTAGAGAATATTGCTATTACTCGATTAATTCTAGAAAAATTGAATAAAAGTGAAAATCTGATAAAATTTGTTGATGACCGAAAGGGACATGATCTTCGTTATTCAATTGATTGCTCAAAGATTAGACAGCTTGGATGGGAGCCAGAATACAGTTTTAATAATGCTCTTGAAAATACAATTAAATGGTACCAATCTAATGAAGATTGGTGGAAACCAATAAAATCAGGAGAGTTTAGAAGTTATTATGAAAACCAATATAGCATTTCATATGAGAAGTCTTAGACTAAATATTTTACCTATTTTTATTTTTAATCTTGTTTTTAGTCAGTCAAATCAATCATTGCCACTTCTTCCCTCCGGGACAGAACCTCAGACTCCAATTCTTTATAGAGAATATGATACTGTACCGTTAGCATTGGAGAAGCCAATTGATCCTGAAACTTACAAACTAGGACCTGGAGATAGATTGAGGATCAATATTAGTGGAGGTGTTTTTGAAGAACCAATTAGTGGAGAATGGGCATTAGAAAATATTGATAATTATATCCTAGTAGATCCTACAGGCAATCTAATTATTCCTCGATTTGGATCACTTAATGTACTCCAAATGACATTAGCAGATCTTGAACGTGAAGTTATAAAACGTGCTAAAGAACAGATTTATGAAAAGGTAGAAGTTGCTGTTAATTTAATTAGAGTTCGTACTTTTAGGATTCTTGCTTATGGCGCGGTTAATCAGCCTGGTTTTATTACTGTAACACCTGTTACTAGATTAATTGATTGTTTGCGATATGCAAAAGGCGTTCAAAAATATGCTCACAGTGAGGATGTTCATCTTATCCGAAATGGTAAAAGAATTCAACTGGATCTGAGAGATTTTTTGTCCAATGGCAATTTAGAGAGCAACCCTGTTATTACGGAAGGGGATATAATATATGTTCCTTTCAATGATAATTTGACTTTAGATATTAGGAATTTTTCTGAATATGATAAGAATGAGGTAATTGTTACTGGATTTGTTAGATCTCCTAGACGTTTTCCCCATATACCTGGTTATACTGCTAGAGACTACATTGCCATGGCTGGTGGAATACTTGATATTGGGAATAAAGATGGGTGTAAAATAATAAGATCTGATGGTTCGCAATTAATAAAGGCTTTAAATGATGTTGTAAAACCAGGTGATATTGTTGAAGTTCCTGAAGCCGCAAAAAGTAAACTTTTTAAAAATATGGGTGCTGTCCAATCACTTACTAGTGTCGCAAGTTTAATACTTGCATGGATGGCTATTGATAGGTCTACCCCAAATTGATGCTAAAACTTACTGAACATGAGCAAAAAGTTTTTGAGCTCATTCAACAGCATCCAGAGATCTTAAAAGATAGATTTGCTAGGGAAAAAATTGCAGCTCAGAATGGCATGTCAGAAAAAACTCTACGGAATCGTATTGGAGAATTAAGAAGATTTGGTCTTATATCAAAAGAAAGTATTCCTACTAGGAACCTTGAAGATGATATCAGATACAAGAACATTCTTCTTATTTGGTCAAGAAGAAAACTAATAATAGCAAACGTAATTATTATGGGTATCATAACTGTAATTATATCTCTTATGATGCCAAAATGGTATTCTTCGCAAGCAATAATTCTTTCTTCTAGCGCTGGCAGATTCAATTTAATGTCGGCATTTGCTAATATTCCTTTGAATGAATTCGGATTTTCACCTGTAAATGAAGATATTAGCAGTTTCATTTCTATACTTCAAAGTCATAGTGTTAAAGAACATATGGTTAAACATTTTGATTTAGTAGATCGATATGATTCTAAAGATATTGAATATGCAATGGAGGAGTTAAACTCTAATACTGATCTTCGAGTTACCGATGAAGGTGCTCTTTCTATCTCAATTCTAGATAGGGAACCTTTGGTTGCCCAACAAATGGTCCAAGAGTTATTAAATCAACTAGATCTTATTAATCGTAGATTGAGTAGGGAGCAAGGGAAATATAATAGGCAATTTTTGGAAGAGCGACTTAATCAAACAAAAATAGATTTAGCAAAAGCTGAAGAGGAACTCAAATTATTTCAACAACAAACAGGTGTTGTTGATATTCTTGCTCAAGTAACTGCGCAATTGGAAACTTATGGTCAACTTCATTCACAAGAGTTGCAGGCCTATACAGAGCTTTATTCTCAAAGAGCTCAAACGGAAGTACAACTAAATACGGTTAAAGCAACTTTAACTCCTGATAATCCTACAATTCGTCATTATGAAGTATTATATAATGAACAAGATAAACAATTAGATGTTTTGGGCGAGAGGCTAGATACTGAACTTGAAAACTTATTATTTAGTTCTGATGCCAAGGGAATTAACTTTGAAAATCAAGAAAAATCTACTGATGGTCTTTGGCTTTCCATGTCCAGTTTTCCTGATCTTGGAATGAGAAGTGTTAGATTATTACGAGAAGTAGAAGTGCAAGGTAGACTCCTTGAGATAATGGTTCCTCAATTTGAACAAGCACGTATGGAGGAAAGCAAGAATATTCCGACTCTTCAAATAATTGATGAACCAAGAATTCCTCTTAACAAAACAAAACCAAAAAGAATGTTTATTGTTCTTGCTGTTGTGTTTATGTCTACAGTTTTTTCTGTAGGGTATGTTTTTTTGGAGTATCATTCCCGAGATTTAAGAAAAAAACTTGGTTCAGCTTAGCTCACCATTATACTTTTCCCCAGGTCTATTAGGACTCATTATTATACAAATTTTGACCTTTTATATAGGGCTTTTGCTAGATCCCTTGATGATAATCGTAATACCCATAACTATCTTGTCTTTTGTTTGGTTATTATATCATCCTGAATTCACTATACTGTTAATAGCTTTTACAAATATAATTAAAGGTTTTTTACAGGAACAGATACCAATTTTTGAGGAAATTGATTTAACAGTTTTACTAATTTCCATTCTATGGCTGGGACTAGGAAAAATTGCACTATTGGGAAATTGGGAATTACCAAATTGGTCTAGAAATATTCTAATTTTGTTTACCATATTTTGTGGAGTTTTAGCTTTTTCAGGCTTTTATTCTCCTTCCCCTCAATCTGGTGGTTTAAAAATTATAAGGTTTCTGATTTTTTCATCATCGATGTTATTCGCTCCTATTATTTTTTTAAGGAATTATAATGATTCAAAACGTATGCTTAAGTATTTTAAAATTTTATCAGGAGTTATTTTATGCGCTATGTTATTAAATCTTATAATTATTGCTGTTTCAGGAGGTTTGGTTACATATCTTGTAAGAGCTTCATTACTTGAAGCTAATCCAATTGCTGTTAGTCGTAGTCTTGCTGTTATTGCAGCTATGGTAACAATAATAGGTATAAGAAAAAATGGAATTAAACTTTTTTCTTCATTAATATTATTATCACTCATTTTACTCGCAATAGTTGCAACAGGTTCAAGGGGACCTCTTGCTAGTTTTTTTGCTGGAATTATACTTTTTACATTACTTTTCGAGTCACCTCCCTATAGATCAAGACTTTTCTTAGTAGGGTTTGTTGCTGTAGCTATTGTCTTGGGGCTTCTTTTCCTTTTACCTGAAAGTCTTACTACAAGATTTATTCAAATGACTCAGGGTGACATCATTGTTACGGCAGATGGTGTTGAAAGAATAAGTACTATTGCAACAAGATTAAACTTCTGGGATATTTCAATTAAGAGATGGCTTGACAATGGTTTTTCTTTCCTTTTTGGCATAGGTGCTGGTGGCTTCAGTTCTCTTTTTGTTTGGAAAGATTTTAGATGGTATCCTCATAATATTTTCATCGAAGTTCTTTTAGAACAAGGTATACTTGGTTTAATTATCATGTTAATCATGATAATTGTTTCTTTAAAATATCTATTTCAAATAAAACGATTAGAGATTATATCTGAACATTCATCAGTTTGGATTGCTTCTATGCTTGTAATTTTTTTCTCAGCACAAGTTTCTGGTGATTTAAATGATAACAGAGCATTATTGATGTTTTTATCTGTTTCTTTATGTTCTGTTCGCTTAGATAAAATATTTCATAATAAATCTCATGATTTTCTCAATGCTTGAAAAAAAATTAAGTTTAAGAAATGATTTTATTGTAACAGGATTAAATGGAATTAGCACTGTTTTTGGGTTATTTCTTGTAAGCGGTTATATGGCACGTTCACTTGGGCTTGATATCCTTGGTGAATATCTTTTTCTTAGAAGAATAGTAACATCTTTTGTTGGCGTATTACTTCTTGGAATGAATATAACAATCCCGATTCTTATTGCAAAAAATCGGAATAGTGCGATTGGGGATGCTGCTATAATAATTTTTTTATTTGTAACAGTTCCTATAATTTTTGGTTTAAAGGGTTTGGGGAATTTTTATTTTTTTAGTGGTAGCTTATCTCTTCCCCATACTTTGTTTATATTGGGTTTTTGTTTTCTAACGCTAACTTACAGTCTTTATAGAGGGCATTTGAATTTATTGGGTGCTAATTTATTACAATTTATAGCTGGAACAATATTTTCAATTATATCCGTCTATATAGCTACCTCACTTGAACAATTTCTATTAATAATTGGTTCAAGTATGTTTTTTTTGTCTTTTGTTGCTTTTTTTCTTAGAAATAGAGGAATTAAGTTCAACAGAATTTCTAATTATGAAATCAAAGAATTAATAAATTTCGGTCTTTCTCGTATTCCTGGTTTTATATTCCAGTTTTTTATGTTAGCGGGTCCTCCACTTCTTGCGTTATCTTATTTGAATCTTACTGATCTAGCCTTCCTTAATGCTGGATTAAGTCTTGTTCGAATTTTCCTTATAGCTGTAGGACCTTTAGGGATTATTTTGTTACCCAGAGTTTCAAATGCTATTAGTAAAGGTATGACTGAAAGCCTAAGGAAAAACCTGTCACTTTTAGCTAAGTTAACACTTTTTTATGGTTCGATTTCCTCAATAGCATTAAGTCAATTCAGTAATGACATACTCTCTCTTTGGTTGGGAAGCTCAACAATTCTTGCGGGGAAAACTTCTCAAATTCTGTTTTTTTCGACTCCATTCTTTTTATTATGTGCTATACTCAGAAGTCCAATTGATGCAATAACAAATAGAGGTTATAATTCTTTTGTCTACGCTATAGGTGTCTGTGGAATGATAGCAACTTTTCTAATAATGATAATTAATAATGCGGAACCAATATTAGCAGCAGCTTGGGGTTTTTTTATTGGATATTTTTTGGCCGCTATAGTTAGTTATATAATAGTCTCAATAGTATTTAGATTAAATATTTTCTCTGTTCAATATCTTTTGTCAATATTTTTTTCAAACATTACTATTTATATTATTTTTTCTACAATTCCTTTTTATGGCAATTTGAAAATGTTCATTTCAATGGTTATTTTTTTCATATTACTCACTTTTCATTTTTTGATGTCCAAAGAGGAGTGGGTGCTTAGCTTTCGTAGGATTCTATTTCCTAATTAGGACTAAAACTAATTATATGAAACTAAAATCAAGTCAATCTAGTGTTTTGTTAGCATCTTCTATTCATCGATGGAATGATGTAAGGGTATATCATAAAGAAGCTAGGTCACTTTCTTTAAATTATGATGTAACTGTAATTGGAGTTGGAGAATCTGATGACAATATTGTTATTTCAAAGAATATTTCTGTAATTCTATTACCATTTCCAGATTCAATTTTAAGAAGGATAAAAAACGCATTTTCAATTTTAGCATATGGTATATCTCCGAAGTATCATTTAATTCATTTTCATGATCCAGAGTTAATTTGGGTGGGATTGATATTAAGATTATTTAGGAAAAAGGTTATTTATGATGTTCATGAAGATCTAAAAGCTGCTGTAAAGATCCGAAGATGGGTGCCTCATCTATTAAAAAACATAATCGGTAATCTTGCTCACACTGTAGAATTATTTGGACAATTCTTCTTTACGGGCATTATTGTTGCTGAAGATTCTTATTTATCTAATTTTAATAATAATAATCACATTATATCAGTACGTAACTATGTTAGAATTAACTCATCTCCAATTGTAATTGAAACTACAAGTAAGAGGATTTTATATACAGGGTCAGTAACTATAGCTAGGGGCGTAGGAGATTTATTGAAAGCAATTGCTTTATTGCAAGATTATGACCAAGAAATTGGGGCAATAATTATTGGACATTGTCCAACTTCTGAAGTGGAGTTATTTCATGAATTGAAAGACACACTTCCTAATCCTAATGCTGTTGAAATAGTTAGTTTCATTGATTTTGAACAAATACAATCTTTTGTTTCAACTTGTAGTGTTGCAGTTGTTCCTCTAAGGGGAGAAAAGAATTATGAGTATTCAATTCCTACAAAAATATTAGATTATATGAATTGGGGTATCCCATATATATATAGTAGGCTAAAACTTACTGAAGAACTGTTCGGTGTAAATTCAGGAGGTATTGGTTTTGATCCAGGAAATATTGTTCAATTAGAAAATGCAATTCATAGGATATTAACTGATCTGAATCTTCATAAAAAATTAACCATAGAATGTAGAAATAAGATTCATTCATTCAATTGGATTTCTGAAGAAGCAAAACTTTTTAGCTTTTATGAGACTTACTTATCAGAAGAAAATTAAATCATCGACTTGTTGATCCAAATTCTCAAGCTAAATTATATTAACTCTCATAGAGGTTAATGATAAACAAATTAAGTGAAATTCAAGTTTCTATTGTTATCCCAATGCTTAATGAAGAAAAGTATATTGGTAGATGTTTGATGTCACTAGTTGATCAAGATTGGGAAGGACTGCCATTAGAGATAATTGTTGTAAATGGACTTTCAAAAGATCGATCTCACGAAATTGTAGAAGGGTTCAAATCTAATTTTTCACTATTAAAAATAATTGAGAATCCTCGTCGAATAACTCCTATATCTTTAAACATGGGTGTTAAAGCATCTACTGGAGAGGTAATAATTATTCTTGGTGCACATAGTTATGTTGCCAAAGATTTTGTCTCAAAAAATTTGTATTATTTAAATACAATGGTTGTTGATTGTGTAGGTGGTTCAATAGCACCTATAGGTGATACCTATCAAGGAGAATCTATTGCATTGGCAATGAGTTCACCTCTTGGAGTTGGGAATGCTTTTTATCGTTATTCAAAAGTCCAACGTTTAGTTGACACTGTTCAATTTGGTGCTTACAGACGAGATATTTTTCAAAAGGTAGGGTTTTTTGATGAGGATTTAGTCCGTAATCAAGATTTTGAATTAAATCATAGAATTGTGAGTACTGGAGGAAGGATTCTTTTAGCTCCTGAAGTTCACGGGTATTACGTGGTGAGAAGCTCCATACCAAAACTATTTAAACAGTATTTTGATTATGGATTTTGGAAAACCAAGGTAATTTTAAAAGAAGTGAGTGCATTCAGATTGAGATATCAAATACCACCTATTTTTATAGTTAGTCTTGGAATTACTGGTATTATAGGTCTGTTTTCTAATCCATTCTTCATTTTATTTAAAAGTATTTTATTCCTTTATGGAGGTCTCGTATTATTAATAAGTCTAAAACTATCTTTAAATAATGGAATTAAATACATTCCTATTTTACCTTTTGCTTTTATGACGCTTCATTTTGGTTTTGGTTTGGGATTAATTACTTCTTGGTTTCAGAGAATTTTTTCAAAATAAAAACTTATTAATGGGGAAATAATGAATAATTCCATTCATTCTGAAGGAGTAAGACTGGGTAAAAATGTAGTTCTAGAAGAGTTTGTTTTTTTAGGTAAAGTTCCTGATGGTTTAAAGAATGAAGTAATAGAGACAATTATAGGGAATAATTCACTTATTCGTTCTCATACTGTTATATATATGGGTAACGTAATAGGCTCAGATTTTAAGACAGGTCATGGAGTGCTTATAAGAGAGAACAATATTATAGGAAATTTTGTTAGCATAGGTAGTCACTCAGTAATTGAGCATGATGTCATAGTGGAAGATAATGTTCGTATTCGTTCCCAGGCTTTTATCCCAGAATACTCGGTTATAAAAAAAAATTCTTGGATAGGTCCCAATGTTGTTTTGACAAACGCTAAATACCCTCTTTCTACAAATGTGAAAAAATCTCTTAAAGGTCCAGAAATATGCGAAAATGCAATTATTGGTGCAAACTCCACAATATTACCTGGTATCTATATAGGTCCTAATTCATTAGTAGGAGCTGGTTCAGTTGTAACAAAAAATGTTGAAGCTGGAACTGTTGTTGCCGGCAATCCTGCTGTTAAATTGAAAGATGTTTCAGAGCTACAAATATGACTACCATTCCACTTGTTGATTTAAAAGCTCAATATCTTTTAATAAAAGACGAGATAAATAAAGCCATACAAAATGTTATTAAAGATGCTGCCTTTGTAAAAGGAAGGTATGTAAAAACATTTGAAGATTCTTTTGCCAAAAAGAATGGTGTAAAGCATTGCATTGGTGTCGCTAATGGTACAGATGCAATCTATATTGCGCTTCGGGCATTAGGCATAGGATCAGGAGATGAAGTTATAACAACAGCTTTTAGTTGGATTTCAACAGCTGAGACAATTCAACAAACAGGTGCTAGGCCTGTTTTTGTTGATATAGATCCCGATTATTATAATATAAATACTGAAAAAATTGCTGAAAAGATAACAAGTAGAACTAAAGCTATTATTCCAGTGCATCTTTACGGTCAACCTGCTGATATGGACCCTATCCTTTCTCTTGCTAAAGAATATAACCTGCGAATTATTGAAGATTCAGCACAGGCACATTTTGCTGAATATGATGAAAAGAAGGTCGGTTCATTTGGAGATATTGGAACCTTTAGTTTTTATCCGGGTAAGAATTTAGGTGCTTATGGAGATGGTGGAGCAATAATTACAAATGATGAGTTTCTTGCGGAAAAGCTTAGAAGGATCGCAAATCATGGTGCACTTGGAAAGCATGATCATGAAATAGGAGGGATGAATAGTAGGTTAGATGGAATTCAGGCTGCTGTTCTATCTGTAAAATTAAAATATATTGATAAATGGAATAGTAGTCGTTATAAAAATTCTGAAAAATATAATAGTGCTCTTCATGGAATTGAAGATATTTTTTTGCCAAAAATTCATCCAAGATCTAAGCATATTTTTCATGTCTATACTTTAAGGACTAATCTTAGAGATCCCTTGAGAGATTATTTATCTAACAAAGGAATTGATACTGGTGTTCACTATCCTGTTGCCTTACCTTATCTACCACCATTCCGTGAATTAAATTACACTCCAAAACAGTTACCTGTTGCCTCAATTTATCAGGATAAAATACTTTCCTTACCCATGTATCCAGAACTAAGTGGAACCCAGATTAATAGGATTTGCACAGCAATAAAAGATTTTTACAAAAATTTTGAAAAATAAAAAAAGTTTTATCAAGATTTGGGCTGTTTTTTTGTTAATTCTTAGCTGTACTAATCCTTATCAAAATTTTGAGATTACTGATGATTTTTTGCTTGAGCCAGGCAAAGTATATAAACTTACTTTTGATTCTGCTGTAGATAATTTTCCAATCGGGACAATTTTTCAAAGTGGTAATGAATTAGAATCTTCTCCTTTATCTAGAATGTACCGAAAACCTGTTATAATTAAAGCTGATGACCTTATAGCTAGAGTAAGCAAAAATTGGAGAAGATTCATTGAATGGTCGGAAAGCAAATCTTACCATATCAGCCTTGGTCTTATTTGTAATTCGTTGGCTAATGCATCTGCAAGGGATATTAATTATTTAAAGAAATTAAATAAATGGAAAAATGAAATATGGTTGCATGGTTGGGATCACGAACTAAGTGAATCATTAGCAGAATTTGACGGGAAATCTCTGCAGGAACAAAAGAAAAACTTACAGGCTTCTATTAAATGGGCGAAAAAAAAACTCAATTTAGATTTAAAAACATTTGGCTCTCCAGGAAATCGAACGGATGAATCGACTTTATTAGCTGTGAAAGCTAATCCAGAAATAGAAGTTTGGTTTCATTCAAATGGGCTTATTGAAGAACCTCACATTATTACAATAGATTGGATTGCTGAATTAAATAGTGGAATGTTAAGAAGCTTTAATGATTTCATTCATGAAGTTAATAAACATAATAATGATGATATTATTGTCTTGCAAATACATCCAGCTTCTTGGGATGAAAAAGAACTCAAGTTATTTGAAAAGATGGTCGATTATACTATAAATATTATGGGAAGAAGACTAGTGACTCCCTATGGCCAATTCACCTGGTCAAAAGATAAATTTAATTTAAAAGTAGAGAAAATTGGTGAGAATGAATACGCTATAGATTGTTCTTCAATAGTGTATTCTCATAGATTAGATATTGATATTGAAATATTAAGTTTTGAAGAAGCTGAATTTTTTGATTAAAATTGTTTGATCGATAGAGAGTTACCAACTAAATTGAAAAGAATATAAGGAGGATCTCATCGAATTAGATTGCTAAAGGTTTATTAGTTTCAATAAATATTACAAAAAAACCTTATGCTGAGAGTGAGATTCAATTATTTCGTATCCGAATGTGATCTAAAACAAACGGTCTTCTTCCCCTTCGTATTATATTTTATTAGATAAAGTCTATATGATGTCATTTAATATAAAAAGGAATATAAAATATTGGATTATAGTTGCTATCCTTTTATCCATTGATTCATTAGCGGGATTTTTTGCATTCAGTAAAACCATTATGGTGATTTTAACTGATAAGAATTTTTCTAATTCTGAATTAAGAACAATTTTTTTCTCAATCCAACTGGTACTTTCTGGATTTTTTTATGCAAATGGTTGTTATAGGGTTGATCCTACATTATCTAGATTTAGAGAAATCCAATCCATTCTAAGAATAACTCTATCTTTAATTATTGTTGCCATTGTATTAAATGAAATATTTCCATTAGTCTTGCAAATAGAAAGTGTTTTAATGCTTACTTTTTGGTTTTATTTAGTTGCGGGATTATTTATTGGCCGAATGACAATTAGATTGATTCAAAAAGTACTATTAGTTAGAGGTTACGGTAAAAAAAATACTATAATAATTGGTACTGATAAAAGAGCAAAAGATATTGCTGATCATTTGATGTTAAAATCAACAGGTCATAATCTTGTTGGGTTTATAAAATCAGGTAGTAAAGAAATCACTAAAACAAATAACTATTGTGAACTTCCAATATTAGGTGAATTAAATAACCTCAGAAAAATTATTGATGTTCAAAATATCAATGAAATTATTATCGCACTTGAAAGGCCACAGCATAATCGACTTTTGGAAATATTAACACGATCCAATGGTGCTCCTGTTTCATTGAGGATTATTCCAGATATGTATGAGGTAATCAGTGGCTTAGCAAAAACTGAAGAGCTTTATGGTTTGCCGTTAGTTGAAATTAACCCTGAAATTCTAACAGTGCAGCAACGATTTGCAAAAAGATTGTTGGATATAATCGTATCAAGCTTTGTGATCCTTCCCGCTTTTCCAATATGGTTAATTATTGCTATTGCAATTAAGTTAGAGTCAAAAGGGCCAATTTTTTACCGACAGGATAGAGTCGGGAAAAATGGCAAACGATTTATAATCAATAAATTTAGATCTATGGTCAATGAGGCAGAAACAATTACAGGACCAGTTTGGGCTAAAGTTGAGGACCCTAGAATTACAAAGGTTGGTAGTTTATTAAGGCGATTTCGCTTAGATGAAGTACCTCAGTTTGTAAACGTGTTTCTAGGAGATATGAGTGTTGTAGGACCTAGACCAGAAAGACCTTATTTTGTTCAAAAATTGGTTGAAGAGTTTCCATTTTATTATAGGCGTCATCGTATCCGACCAGGTATTACAGGTTGGGCTCAAATTAAACATTCTTATGACTCCACTATTTCTGATGTTAGGCAAAAACTTAAATTTGATTTTTTCTATATTGAGAATATTAGTTTATCTCTTGATTTTCTCATTATGGTTCGAACTATTCTTGTTATGATTTCAGGCAAGGGTCATTAAATATAGGATTCCAGTTGATTCTTTGAAATCCGAAAGGATCTACATATTATTTCCATAATGAATATAACAATTCAAATAAAACATTTTTTCAAAAAGAACCTTATTGCTGACTTATCTATTTTGATTGTTTTACTAATTTTCATAGATAAAGTAGATGGTCAGGTCCTTGTTAGAGAGTCAAGACATCAGATTTTTGATGTTGAGAGAAGTAGTATTTTGAGAGGAAAAACAAATCATTATTTATCTCTCAGATATCAACATGAATGGAAAAATGCTAAGAAGGGTAAAAATGATCTATTGACTTCAAAGTATGGGAATAGGATTCTTCGTAATAATAGATTCCATATTTATCCAGAATTCAATGCAAAAGCTTATTTGAATGGAGGTAATATCCAAAAAGAGGGTTTCTTTATTGATTTAGCACCTACATTTACTTTGGCGGGTAAATATAATTTTTCCACTGATAAAAATTTTAATGTTACGGGATGGACACGTCTTGAGAAACATTCTATAATTTCATCTAATGATTTCAATGTAAATATAAAAGATGGCCGGCCTGTTCTAATATCGGATTTTAGTTGGGATCAAGCTATTGGATGGAGTGATTTTTCTGGTTCAGATAATTCTTGGATTGAATATAGGATTGGTGATGGTGGTATTACGATTAACTATCCAGGTGGAGATTTTACATTTGGAAAAACAGTTCCAATCTGGTCATCAGGTTATTCTGGTCAATTATGGTTATCAAATAAGGTTTCAAGCTTTACTTTCTTAGGGCTTCGTCATTCCTTCTCAGAAAAGTGGTCATTTGCTTTTTTACATGGTTCACTTAATTCGAATATTAGAGACTCCACTTTTATTGGGTATTATCCAAAAGGAGGAGGTTTGCCTCTAATAAGAAAAATGATTGCTGTTCATAGGCTTGATTTTACTCCCCAAGATAATATAAGAATTGGAATTGGTGAGTCAGTAGTTTACGGATCGCGAAGTATGGAGCTAAATTATGCTCTTCCATTAGTTCCTTATTGGGCAGCTCAATCTGACCTCAGTAATTCAGATAATTTACAAATTATTGTAGATTGGGAATTAATAAAGCGACGAATCGGAAGATTGTACGGTACATTATATCTGGATGAATGGGATCTTGTCGATACATTTAACACAAAATCTAGTAGAAATTGGGTTGCGTTTCTTACAGGAGTAACATTAAATCCTCAAACTTTTCCATGGAAAGCACTTGTTCGCTTGGAGATGACACGAATATCTCCCTATGTATATGTACATCGAAGTCCCATTAATTCTTTTGAACATCGAGGTGTTCCTTTGGGACACTGGATTGGATCAAATGGAGAGGGAATTTTTGCATCATTAGAAGCACGTCCTATCAAAAATTTATGGATTCAATTATATGCAAATTTTTCTCGAAGAGGAAAAATTGATCCTCAAAGTATAAATCGCCAATATAGGAAAGAAAAAGTCAATTTTTTATATAGGTCTTATGATGGTCACCCTGAAAGTAGATCTGTTATTGGAATACGTAGTACATTTTCATTAAATGATTGGTGTCGAATAGATGTTGATGTTTTTTCTAATGATTGGAGACAGCATGAATTATTTAATTCTCTGGAAAGAGGAAAAACAAAAAATATTGATGGCTATCTAAGTATTCTAATTGGTTTTTAATGTGTAGAGTTAAAAACATTTGATTTTATTTTTTATAATAATAATCTCAATCTACCTCATTTTTTTTATTAGTCTGAGTAATGGACTAAAGTCACACAATGATTATTCAAATATGGGTGGAACTTCTAGCCTACCTTATGTTTCAGTTATTATTGCTGTCAGAGATGAGGAGGTCTATATAGGTAACCTCCTTGAAAGTCTCTCAAAACAGAATTACCCTGTTGAAAAAATACAGTTTATTTTTGTAGATGACGGATCAACTGACAATACATACAATATTGTGTATGAAAAAATAGCTACTGACAATCGTTTTAATCTAATCAAAGCTGGTGAACCATCTAAATTTTTCTCTCCAAAAAAGTGGGCATTAAATAAAGGTATTAAGATAGCTGATGGAGAGGTTTTAATTATGACTGATGGTGATTGCACGATGGAAGAAAATTGGGTTAGATATATGGCTGAATTCTTTATGAAAAAAGAAATTGGCATGGTTCTTGGTTCAAGTCCCTTAGGACTATCAAGAAGTATTTGGGATAGAGCACTACGGATGGACTCAATAGGTTTAGATGCTTTAATGATGTCAACCTTAATTGCTAAACTACCATTTACTGCAAGTGGTCGCAATCTTGCGGTTCGTAAAATTGCCTTTGATGAAATTGGAGGTTATGATTCAATAGGACAATTTACTTCTGGCGATGATGACCTGCTTATGCATGCTATATCTAAAAGTAATTGGAGAATAGTGCCATGTTTAAAAAAAGGCTCTCAAGTTGAAAGTCCAGCCCCTAAAGGATGGGCTGAATTTTTTTGGCAACGGATTAGGTTTTCTTCGAAAGGAAAAGCTTACTTTCAATTAGATTTTGTTAATTCATCTTTTCGTTTAGGGCTTATTTTCATTTTTGTTGTCAATCTTATGGTTTTTTTATCGCAGTTATTTTTTTTGATTTATAAAGATTTTTTTTATTTGTTGCCTTGGTTAATTAAAATTTTTAGTGATTATTTATTAATAAATGTATATCTATCAAAAACTAAAGAATCTTTGGATTTACCTTTCTTCCTTTTTAATGAAGTTTGGCACGCACTCTATGTTACAGTTTTTGGACTGATTGGCCCATTTTTCCCAGTCTATTGGAAAGGTCGTAAAAGTAAAACGGATCTTTCTAATAACGCTTATTGAAGAGATGGAAAGTTTATTTGTTGGGTCGTAATTTGCAATGTGGAGAAAGCCACATTTAGATAAACAATCATGATTCCAATTAAAGAAATAAGAAATGATTCTGATAGAATTTTTCAAGGGGCTATTCAAAAAGGAGAAGAAATTGAAATAAAAAAAAT